>NZ_CP045434.1:1200000-1800000 GCF_009363895.1 Sphingomonas ginsengisoli An et al. 2013
CTTCGCCCTCGCCGGCGATCAGGGCGATCGGCGCGCCGACCTTCACCCCATCGGTGCCCTCGGGAACGAGGATCTTGGCGACGGTGCCCTCGTCGACCGCCTCGAACTCCATCGTCGCCTTGTCGGTCTCGATCTCGGCGAGGATGTCCCCGCTCTTCACCGAGTCGCCTTCCTTGACCAGCCACTTGGCGAGCGTGCCCTCCTCCATGGTGGGGGACAGCGCGGGCATCTTGAGTTCGGTCGCCATGGGGAGCCTTGCTTGAGAGCGGTCGATAAGTGGCCCGCTCAAAGACCAAGCCCCTTTGCCCGTCAAGCGTCCTGGACTAGACTGGCGGCCGATGGACAGCCCCAAGCGCACCTATCTGGTGGTGATCGATGACAGCCCCGAGGCGCGTCAGGCGCTGCGCTTCGCCGCGCGCCGCGCCGCCAAGACCGATGGCGCGATCGAGGTGCTGGCGATCACCGAGCCGCAGGATTTCGTCCAATGGGGCGGGGTTCAGGCGGCGATCGAGGAAGAACAACGGCTGCGGATCGAGGGCAGCGTGTCGAGCGCGGTCGGCGAGATCGTCGATGCTGCCGGGATCACGCCCAACATCATGGTCCAGGCGGGCGATCCGGTGACCGTCGTCCGCGCGCTCATCGGCACCCGCGACGACATCGCCGCGCTGGTCCTCGGCGCCACCCCCAGCGGCTCCCCCGGCGTGATGGTCGCCGCCTTCGCCGGCACCGACGCGGGCAAGCTCCCCTGCCCGGTGATGATCATTCCCGGCGGCCTCAGCGACGAGCGGCTTGAGCAGCTTAGCTGAGGCGATTTCGACACACAGGTTGCATAAAACGGTTGTTCCGAAATCGTTAACCTTGTAACGCCCCCAGAACAATTTACGACCTCTGGCTGCCCGATTTGGGGCGAGTTGATCAGGGGGATCTTCCATGTTCGTATCGATGCGCGCCGTTGGCGGCGCCGCTTTCCTGTGCGCCGCGTCGGCGCTTTCGGCGCAAGCCGCCCCGGCGGTGCAGGCCGCTCCCGCCGTTCCGGTGATGGTCCAGGCCGTCCCTGCGGTCGCCAATGGCAGCATGCTGCCGAGCAACAGCGACATCTGGCTGAGTCTCGACAATGAAGCCAACAGCAAGAAGGTGCGGGTCGGCGACACGCTGAGCTTCAAGGTCTCGCGCGACGTGATGGTCGGCCAGTATGTCGTCATTCCGCGCGGCACGCCGGGTGTCGGCCACGTCTCCTACCGCACCGGCAAGGGCGCGTTCGGCAAGTCGGCCAAGTTCGAGTTCGATATCGACAGCATCAGCCTCAACGGCCGCACCGTGCCGGTCACCGGTCACTATCGGGTCGAAGGCCAGGGCAACACCGGCGCCGCCGTCGGCGCGGTGGTCGCGGTCGGCGTGTTCGGCGCCTTCGTGACCGGCCACAGCGCGATCGCCGCGCAGGGTTCGGAATGGAAGGCTTCGACCAAGGAGCCGATCGCGATCCAGATCGCGTCGAACTAAGCTTCTACAGCACGCGGGCGAGCAGCTCGCACAGCGCAACACAGCCCGCTTCGTCCTCCGCGTCGAAGCGGGCTTTTTGCGGGCTGTCGAGGTCGAGCACGGCGATCAGCTCGCCCTCGCGCACGAGCGGGACGACCAGCTCGCTCTCGCTCGCCGCGTCGCAGGCGATGTGGCCGGGGAAGGCGTTGACGTCGTCGATCCGCTGGACGCGCTGCTCGGCCGCGGCGGTGCCGCAGACGCCCTTGCCAAACGGGATGCGGATGCAGGCGGGGCGGCCCTGGAACGGTCCGAGCACCAGTTCGCCGCCGACATTGCGGTAGAAGCCCGCCCAGTTGAGGTCGGGCAGGCTCTCCCAGATCAGCGCCGCGGCATTGGCCATGTTGGCGATGGGATCGGGTTCGCCGGTGGTCAGCCCCTCGAGCGCAAGCAGCAGGTCGCGGTAGGCGGTGGGCTTGTCGGCCGCGGTGATCTTGAAGTCGTACATTACCTGCTCCGTCACCCTGAACTCGGTTCAGGGTCCATCGTCGTTCGGTCGCCGCCGCATGTGTGTCACGGTGGATGCTGAAACAAGTTCAGCATGACGGGCTTCTCAGTAATCCGTCACGCGTCCCCGTCCGGCCTTGACCGCGCCCCTCCCCTTTTTCGTCTCGACCCGTTTCGCCTTGGCGGCGCGGCTTGGCTTGGTCGGGCGGCGGCGGGCCTGGCGGACATAAGCGGCGGCGATCAGCTCGGCCAGCCGGCGGCGCGCATCCTCGCGATTGGCTTCCTGGGTGCGATAGTTGCGCGCAGTGATAATCAGCTCGCCGCCGGTGGTCAGTTTGCTTCCCGCCAGCGACTTCAATTTCTCATAGGCGTGAGGCGGCAAGCCGAGGCGATAGACGTCGACCCGCAGCTGGCAGGCGGTAGCGACCTTATTGACGTTCTGCCCGCCGGGGCCGGTCGCGGCGAGGAAGCGCTCGGACAGCGCGTCCTCGGGAATGACGACCTCGCCCGGGCTCACGGCAGCAGCTCGCGCCAGCGGCCGAAGCGCTCGGGGACGGCGGCGGTGACGTCGATCTCCTCGCGTGGCGCGCGCGGCACGGCGAGCCGCCAGGCGTGGAGCAGCATGCCCGCGCCCGGCTCGACCATCGCTCCGCCACGCGCGCTCGCCCCGCCGTAGACGGGATCGCCGACGATCGGCGCGTGGAGCCCGCGCGCGGCGTGGATGCGCAGCTGGTGGGTGCGGCCGGTCTCGGGGCGAAGCTCGACCAGCGACTGGCCCTCGGCGACCGCGATCCGCCGCCACCGGGTGCGCGAGGGCTTGCCGCCCTCCTCGACCGTCATGCGCCAGCCGTCGCGCTCGCTGGAGACCTTGGCCAGCGGGAGGTCGATCAGGCCCTCCGTCTCGGCCAACTCCCCGGCGACAACCGCGAGGTAGGATTTGCGCACCTCGCCCGCCTCGAAGCTCGCCTGGATGCGCTTCACCGCCTTGGGGTTGCGCGCCAGCAGCAGGCAGCCGCTGGTATCCTGGTCGAGCCGGTGCATCGCGACCGGCGGCCGCTGGAAGCCGCACTTGAGCTCGTCGATCCGACTCTCAACGCTCGGCCCGCCTGCGCGCGGGCGATCGACCGGCAGTCCGGCCGGCTTGTCGATCACCAGAGCTTCGGCGTCGATGAAGATGATCCGGTCGGAAAGGGACATGGATGCGCGGTGGCACGCCGCCGCCTGCTCCGCAACAAGGCCGCCCTCTCGTCACTGATGCACAAGCGCAACGATTCCACCGGAATCCAGTCGTTTAGGCGATATTAACCTTTGTCGACGAAATCCCGAATGGTTAATGGACGCTTCAAGGCCGTTAAGCTCGCGTAACGCTCTATGATGAGCATCGAGTGAGTAACCGGCCTCTGAACGGGGGAACTAGCGATGCGCGTACTGCTGATCGAGGACGAGCCGACCACCGCCAAGAGCATCGAGCTGATGCTCGGGACCGAAGGCTTCAACGTCTACACGACCGATTTGGGCGAAGAGGGCCTCGATCTGGGCAAGCTGTATGATTACGACATCATCCTGCTCGACCTGAACCTGCCCGACATGCACGGCTATGACGTACTGAAGAAGCTGCGCACCGCCAAGGTCGCGACGCCGGTGCTGATCCTGTCGGGCATCGGCGAGATGGACAGCAAGGTCCGCGCGCTGGGCTTCGGCGCCGACGACTATGTCACCAAGCCGTTCCACCGCGATGAGCTGGTCGCCCGCATCCACGCCATCGTCCGCCGTTCGAAGGGCCACAGCCAGTCGGTCATCCGCACCGGCAAGCTGGCGGTCAACCTCGACGCCAAGACGGTCGAAGTGGACTCGAACCGCGTCCACCTGACCGGCAAGGAATATGCGATGCTGGAGCTGCTGTCGCTCCGCAAGGGCACCACGCTCACCAAGGAGATGTTCCTCAACCATCTCTACGGCGGGATGGACGAGCCCGAACTCAAGATCATCGACGTCTTCATCTGCAAGCTCAGGAAGAAGCTGAGCCTCGCGTGCGGCGGCGACAATTACATCGAGACCGTGTGGGGCCGCGGCTACGTGCTGCGCGATCCCAACGAGGCCGAACTGCCCGAAGCGGCGGTCGCCTGACCGATCAGCTCCCGGCCCTCATGCCAAGTGCGAGGGCCGTGGGCACCAGGACCAGGAGTGGGAGCGCGATGACCAGCCAGCGCGGGAGACTGCGCTGGCTGTCTCGTATCTGCGCCCACAGCAGCAATGCGGCGAGCGCAGCGGCGAACCAGGTCCACAACTGATAGCGCATCCCGGTCGCGACCCCGACCAGGAGATAGCCGCTGCCGTAGAGGAAGCCCGACGCGGCAAGTGCGAGCAATGGCCCGCGCACCCCGAGCGCGAGCCCGGCGATCAGCCCGGCGAGCGCGACCAGCAGCCAGACGAACGGCCAGCCGAGCGGACTATGGACGACGAGAGTATCGGCGCTCGCGACGAGCGACCGCGCGGCGTTGGACGCGACCTGGAAATGCCAGGGATTGTCGGCCGACTGGATCCAGCCGGTGCTGTCGGGACTGGCGCGGATGAGAAAATAGGTCGCCTGGTTGAAGTGCGCGAGCCGATGCTCGGCATAAGCGACGGGATGGTGGCGGATGGCGTCGATCCAGAGCGCCTTGGGATCAAGATCGTCGTCGTCGACCAGCGGCTGGATCGCGTCGAACCCAAGCGGACACGGCGTCTTGGCCCAGTCTGAATAGGTGTCCCACTGGAAAGGATCGTAGCAGCGCTCGTTGACCCGCACCGGGTCGGCGACGCCGAGATCGGGAAAGACGTTCTGCCCGCTGAAGTGAGTGATCCCGCCAAGGTCGAAGATGACGAGCGACTGCTGGACGCCGGTCTGCTCGGCCTCGAGCGCGCGCGCGATCGCCGGGCCGATGGCGAGGAAGGCGGCGACGAACAATAAGGCGGCGAGAATTCGCCGCGGCCAGGTCTTGAGCCAGTTCGCGGGGAGCGCGGCGAGTGCGAGCGGCAGGCAGGCGAGGAAAGCGTTGAAGCGCAGCGCCGCGGCGAACATCAGCAACGCGAAGATCGCGAGGCGGGTCAGCCACTGCCGACCCTCTCCTCGCATGTCGCCTAACCACAGCACCAAGCCGGTCGCCGCAAGCAGCGAGCCGGCCATCAGGCAGTCCTTGGTCACCGCCCCCATCAGCATCAGCGCGCCGGGCAGCCAACCGACCGCGACGAGGCCGAGCGCGGTGCGGCGCCATCCGCGCCGCCACGCCCAGGCGCCGATCAGCGCCAGCCCACCCCACGCCAGCAGGAGTTGCAGCAGGAGCATCGGCGCCGGGCTGGGCCAGAGGAAGCTCAGCTGTCGCCACAGCCACGCCATCACCGGCGGGTGCCAATCCTCATAAGCGTTGTCGACCGACTGCTGATATTGCCAGCGCGCATCGTCGATCATCACGCCCGGCCAGAAGCCGCGCGCGGTCAGCAGCAATCCGGCGAGGGCGGCGACCCAGACGGGCCACGGCCACCGACCGGTCCAGCGTCCCATCCTGAGCCGCGAAGTTTCCAAGTTTCCCTGGTGCGGGGTCAGGATCGGCGCCGAAGGCTGCTCGGGCCAGGCCGTCTGTCCCGGGACGGCACGCGAAGTTTCCATGTTTCCCTGGTTCAGCCACCAGTGCGGCGACGAGACGTCGACCTGGCGCTTCCCGCTCCCCTCCCCGTCATCCTGCGCCGTCATGACCGAAACCGCCCTCGCCGAGGGAATAGCGAAGCAGGCGAAACCCTATTGTTCAAGCTGGTCGGAAGCCGGGGCCGGCAAAGTTCATGTGCGGTCGACGCCCGCGGGACTTGCCGATGCCGGAGAGAGGAAAGACCGGTTAGGTTGGCTGCGCTCAGACCTTGAGGCCGCGCTGGCGCAGCACGCGGTCGAGGCGCGGGGCATGCGACGGGGCCGGCGGCTCGAACCGCTGCCAGCCCTCGCGCCCGAGTTTCTCCATCGGCCGGAACTGCGCCTTATAGGCCATCCGGTCCGACCCCTCGACCCAATAGCCGAGGTAGACGAAGGGCAGGCCCGCGCGGGCGGCGCGGATGATGTGGTCGAGGATGATGAAGGTGCCCAGTCCTTTGCGCGCCTCGGGACCGACATCGTAGAAGCTGTAGATCATCGACAGCCCGTCGTTCTGCTGGTCACTGAGGCAGGCGCCGACGAGGCGGCCCGGGCGGCCGTCGACCGAGGGCTCGCGATATTCGACGACATAGGTGCGGACCGGGGTCTGCTCGACCATGTCGGCGAAGTCGTTCTCGTCCATCTCGGCCATACCGCCGCCGGGGTGGCGCTGGGCGAGATAGTGGCGAAGCAGCGCATATTGCTCCTCGGTGGTCCACGGCTTGCAGGCGGTGACCTCGAGGTCGGCGTAGCGCTTGAGCAATTTGCGCTGGGTGCGGGTGGGCGTGAATTCGTTGGCGTCGACCCGGACCGACACGCAGGCCTGGCAGTCGACGCAGCTCGGCCGGTAGGCGACCGATTGCGAGCGACGGAAACCGATCCGGCCGAGCGCCTCGTTCAGTTCACTCGCCTGGTGGCCCGACAGCTCGGTAAAGACCTTCCGCTCGGTCTTGCCGGGCAGATAGGGGCACGGGCTCGGCGACGTGACGAAGAATTTCGGGAAGCGGAAAGGGGCACTCACGAGTCCGGCGGCTCCGGCAAAAGGTTACGAAAATGTTTATGTGCCGGTTGAACGCGCATGGGAAGGGGTCGCTCCCTCCCTATCGTGGTTAAGGCGCCAGTCTGTATCGTGGTGGGGCAACGGACCTGCCGCGCGGCCCCGGCAATCCCGTCGCCGCCTTCGTTTCTCCCTCCCCAAAGGGCCGGGAAGATCGTTAATCGAGCCGCTCGCGATGGACCTGGAAGCCCTGCTCCTGGAGCTTGGCTTCGAGCGCGTCGATGTCGCCGGCGTCGCGCGCTTCGACCTCGACCTCGATCTCGGTGTCCTTGGCGGGCAGCGCGGTGAAGATGCGGTTGTGGTAGACCTCGACCACGTTGACGCCCTGCTCCCAGATGATCCGGGTGATATTGGCGAGCGCGCCGGGACGGTCCTGGGCGAAGATGCGCAGGCGAGCGATGCGGCCGCAGCGGACCAGCTCGCGGATGAGGACGTTGGCGAGCAGATGCGTGTCGATGTTGCCGCCGCACAGGATGGTGGCGACGCGCTTGCCGGCGAACTGCTCTTTCTTCGCCAGGATGAGCGCGAGGCCGGCGGCCCCCGCCCCTTCGACCACGGTCTTCTCGATCCCGACCAGCAGCGCGACGGCATGCTCGATGTGGCGCTCCTCGACCAGCTCGATGCGGTCGACGTTCTTTGCGATCACCTGGCGGGTGAGGCGACCGGGTTCCTTGACCGCGATGCCCTCGGCGAGCGTGTCGCCGCCGATCGCGCCGTGCCCTCCCTCGATGACGTTCTTCATCGAGGGGTAAAGGGTCGCCTCGACGCCGATGACTTCAATCTCGGGCTTGAGCGCCTTGATCGCGGTGGCGATGCCGCTGATGAGCCCGCCGCCGCCGATCGGGACAACCACGCAGTCGAGATCGGGGACCTGGTCGAGCAATTCGAGCCCGACGGTCCCGGCGCCAGCCATGATCTTGGGGTCGTCGAAGGGGTGGACGAACACCAGCCCGTCGGCTTCGGCGACGTCAAGCGCATGGGCGTAGGCGTCGTCGAACCGCTCGCCGTGGAGGATCACTCGGGCGCCATGCTCGCGGGTCTGGCTGATCTTCATCGCCGGGGTGTTGGTCGGCATGACGATGGTGACCGGGATGCCGAGGCGGCGGCCGTGATAGGCGACCGCCTGGGCGTGGTTGCCAGCCGAGGCGGCGATAACGCCCTTGGCGCGCTCTTCCTCGGTCAGCGAGAGCAATTTGTTGAGCGCGCCGCGTTCCTTGTAGGCCGCGGTGAACTGGAGGTTCTCGAACTTGAGCCAGACATCGGCGCCGGTGATCTCGGAGAGGGTGCGGCTGCGCTGGGTCGGGGTCAGCTGGACCGCGCCGGCGATCTGCTCCGCGGCGGCGCGGATGTCGGACAGGGTGGGAAGCTCCATGGGCGCCTCCGCTAGCCCTTCCGGCGGAGCGGAACAATGCTAGGCTGGCGCGCATGACCCGCCCTGCCCTGCTGCTCGCCGCCCTCCTCTGCTCCACGCCGGCGCTGGCCGACACGCTGGTGAACCATGTGAACGGGGTGCAGGTGACGCCGGCGGGCGGGATCGAGCATTTCACCGGATTGCTGGTCGGCGACGACGGCCGGGTGAAGCGCGTGCTGCATGGCGAGCTGTTGAAGCTGCCGGGGAGCACCAAGGTCATCGACGGCGGCGGGCGGACCATGTTGCCGGGGCTGATCGACGCGCACGGGCATGTGATGGAGCTGGGGGCGAGCCGGCTCCAGCTCGACGTGACGGGGACGCGCTCGGTGGCCGAGCTCCAGGCGCGCCTCAAGGCCTATGCGGCGGCGCATCCCGAGCTGCCGTGGATCGTCGGGCGAGGGTGGAACCAGGAATTGTGGGCGGACAAGCGCTTCCCGACTGCCGCCGATCTCGACGCGGTGGTGCGCGACCGGCCGGTGTGGCTCGGCCGGGTCGATGGGCATGCGGCGGTCGGTAACAGCGCGGCGCTGCGCGCGGCGGGGGTGACCGCGGCGACCGCAACACCGAGCGGCGGGCGGATCGACAAGGATGCGAGCGGGCGGCCGACGGGACTGTTTGTCGATGCGGCGACGGGCTTGGTCGAACGCGCCGTGCCGGCCGCGACCCCGGCGCAGAGGCGTGCCGCGCTTTTGGCGGCGCAGGCCGATCTGCTGAGCAAGGGCGTGACGGCGGCGGCCGACATGGGAACCCCGCTCGACGACTGGCACGCGATGCGCAGCGCCTATGGCGAGGGCGCGCTCAAGGTGCGGATCATGAGCTATGCGATGGGCCCGGACAATCTCAAGGCGATCGCGGCGGAGGGGCAGACCGGCTGGTCGTTCGGGGATCGGCTGAAGCTCAACGGGATCAAGCTCTATGCAGACGGCGCGTTGGGATCACGCGGCGCCTATTTGAAGCAGCCTTACGCCGACGCGCCGACGCGCGGGCTGGCGCTGCTGACCCCGGCCCAGTTGAAGGCGGAAGCGGGCGTGGCGGCCTCCGGCGGGTGGCAGATCGCGGTGCATGCGATCGGCGATGCGGCCAACAACATGGTGCTGACCGCTTATGAGCAACTCGGCTCGGCGCGGGGCGACCGGCGCTGGCGGGTCGAGCATGCGCAGATCCTGGATCCTGCCGACCTGCCGCGATTCGCGCGCGACAAGGTGATCGCCTCGATGCAGCCGACGCACGAGACCAGCGACCGGCTGATGGCGCAGGCGCGGCTGGGGCCCAAGCGGCTGGCGGGCGCTTACGCCTGGCAGACGCTGACGAAGAGCGGGGCGCGGCTGGCGCTGGGGTCGGACTTTCCGGTCGAGGACCCCAACCCCTTCCCGGGGCTGGCGGCGGCGGTCAGCCGGCAGGGGCTGGACGACCAGCCGCCGGGCGGTTGGCGGCCGTGGGAGAAACTGACCTTCGCGCAGGCGCTGGCGGGGTTCACCCGTTGGGCGGCCTGGGCCGGCTTCGCCGAAGGGCGCTACGGCAGCCTCGAGCCGGGCAAATGGGCCGACTTCATCCTGGTCGATCGCCCGGTCGACAAGGTCAGCGCGCACGACATGGCGCGGACGCAGGTCGAGGAGACCTGGATCGCGGGCGAGCGGGTGTGGGCTAGGAACCAGCCCGCGCGGTGAGCATCGCGGGGGTGAGGATCTGCGGCAGTTCCTCGGGTTCCTTGTCGGGCGCGTACCACAGGTAGAGCGGCACGCCGGCGCGGGCGCGGCTTTCGAGGAAGCGGGTGATGGCGGGGTCGCCGTCGGTCCAGTCGCCGGCGAGCACCGCGACATTCTTCGCCTTGAATGCGTCCTGCACCGGCTGGCGGTCGATCGCGTTGGCTTCGTTGACCTTGCAGGTCAGGCACCAGTCGGCGGTGAAGTAGACGAACACCGCGCGGTTCTGCGCGCGATAGGCGGCGACCTTGGCCTCGCTCCACACCTCGGCGTTGGTCGGCTTGGTGATCACCGCCTGTTCGCCGCGGCCGATCCCAAACAAAGGGACGAGCGCGAGCGCCAGCGCGATGGCGACCGGCGCGCCGAGGGCGGGCTCGCCGCGCATTTGCCGGCGGCCGGCGATGATGAGGGCGAGGATGAGCAAGCCGGCGGCGACGAGGCCGAGCAGCAGGCCGCTGGTGCCGCCCTGGCGGTAAAGCAGCCAGAGCGCGGCGGCGGCGCTGAGACCCATCGGCACGGCGAGGATACGCTGGAGGCGGAGCATCCAGGCGCCCGGCTTGGGCAGGCGCCGACGCAGCGCGGGGACGAAGGCGACGAGGAGGAACGGCAACGCGATTCCGAGGCCGAGCGAGGCGAAGACGAGGATCGCGCCGGCGGCGGGGAGCAGCAGGGCCGCGCCGAGCGCCGCGCCCATGAATGGCCCGGCGCAGGGGGTCGCCACGAAGGCGGCGAGCGCGCCGGTGGCGAAGCCACCGCGCGGGGATGCTTCGCCGCCGAGCACGGGTAGCTTGAAGATGCCGAGCAGGTTCACCGTGATGGCGGTGCCGAGCAGCAGCAGGATGAGGATGGTGCGCGAGTCCTGGAGCTGGAAGGCCCAGCCCGCCGCAGTGCCGCCCGCGCGGATCAGGAGCAGCGCGATGCCGAGCGCGCCGGTCCCGACGATCGCGCCCGCGGTGTAGGCGAGCGCGTCGGCGCGGGCGTGGCGCTCATCCCCGCCAGCGCGGGCAAGTGCGAGGGCCTTGAGCGCGAGGATCGGGAAGACGCACGGCATCAGGTTCAAGAGCAACCCGCCGGCGAGCGCGCCGAGCAGGGCCCAGCCGAGTGCGCCCCACCCCTCGCCCTTCGCCGGCTCGCCGATGGGTGTGCCGCCAGCGGGAACGGAGCCGGGCGTCGCGGCGATCGCGAGGCCTCCGCTTTGGCCCATGCCGAGCACGCCGTTGATGGTTTGCGGCGGTCGCTTGAAGGTCAGCTCGGCGACCACCAGGTCGCCGTTGCGGAAGAAGCGCTGCGGCGCGGCATGGTCGAGCGGGACGCCGTCGGCCGGAAAGAAGTGGAGGTTGTCGGCGGCAACGCTCGCCGGCAGCGGGATGCCGAGGCGGACAGCGGTGCCGCTCGCCTGGAAATGCGCGGCGCTTCCCAGCGGGCGCGGGAGGGCGCGGCGCCAGCCGTCGAAGCGGGCCTGCTCGTCGGTGCCGCCACCAATCGGCACGTCCAGGCTGAGCGTGCCCTGCTCGGGG
Source organism: Sphingomonas ginsengisoli An et al. 2013 (assembly GCF_009363895.1). NCBI lineage: Bacteria > Pseudomonadati > Pseudomonadota > Alphaproteobacteria > Sphingomonadales > Sphingomonadaceae > Sphingomonas > Sphingomonas ginsengisoli (ex An et al. 2013). Next base: position 1,211,330 of record NZ_CP045434.1, read on the forward strand.
ACGCAAATCTCGTCAGTGCAGGCGAGCCAGAAGGCGTGGGCCTTGATCGGCAGTGTGCCGCTGGCGTCCGCAGGTACGTGTAGCCGGGTGAGGATCGCGTAGGGGCCGGTGAAGACGTAATTCATCAGCCCGGCAATGGTGAGTGTCTTGGGCACCGGGTAGCGCAGTTCGCCGACGGACGCGCCTTGCGGCAATTGCCAGTCGAGCTTCATCGGCTGGCCGGCGTCGCCGGGGTTCGACCAATAGCCGTGCCAGCCGGGCTCGGGGGTCATCAGGATGGCGAGGTCGGTGTCTTGGCCGGGTTTGACCGGGCCATCGACGATCAGCTGCGCGGTGATGTGCGGCTTGGCCGACCCAAGCTGCGCCGTGGCGGGGACGGCGGTGAGCAGCGCGAGGAGGAAGAGGAGAATGCGGGGCACGGTTCGCTCTCCCCTAGCGTCATGCTGAACTTGTTTCAGCATCCATCTTCAAACCCGGACCAAGGCCCGTGTGAAGGCATGGACCCTGAAACGATTTCAGGGTGACGCTTTAGTGGCGTCAGTCCAGGTTCGGCCGCAGCCACCGCTCCGCCGTGTCGACGTCGACCCCGCGGCGGCGCGCGTAATCCTCGAGCTGGTCGCGGCCGATGGTGGCGACGCCGAAGTAGGCGCTGTCGGGGTGGCCGAAATAGAAGCCGCTGACCGCCGCGGTCGGCATCATCGCGAAGCTCTCGGTCAGGGACAGGCCGGCAGGGTCGCCGCCGAGCAGGTCGAACAGCACCGGCTTCAGGCTGTGATCGGGGCTGGCGGGGTAGCCGGGCGCGGGGCGGATGCCCTCGTAGCGCTCGCGGATCAGCTCCTGATTGGAGAGATGCTCCTCGGCATAACCCCACAGATAGGTGCGGACATGGTGATGGAGCCGCTCGGCCAGCGCCTCGGCGAGGCGGTCGGCGAGCGCTTTCAGCAGGATATCGCTGTAATCGTCATTGGCCGACTTGAAGCGGTCGAGGTGCGCCTCGGCACCGTGGATGCCGAGCGCGAACCCGCCGATCCAGTCCTCGCCCTCTTCCTGGATGAAGTCGGCGAGGCACATGTTGGCGCGGCCCTCGCGCTTCTTCATCTGCTGGCGCAGGAAGGGCAGCCGGACGGGCTCATTGCCGGCGATGACGAGGACGTCGTCGCCCTCGCGCCAGCAGCGCCACAGGCCGACCGAGGCGCGGGCGGTGAGCCATTTCTCGGCGATGATCCGGTCGAGCATCGCCTCGGCGTCGCGGAACAGGCTGCGCGCGCTTTCACCGACGATGGGGTCGTCGAGGATCGCCGGGAAGGTGCCGTGCAATTCCCACGCGCGGAAGAAGGGCGTCCAGTCGATGTGGGCGCGCAGATCGCGGAGCGACCAGTCGGCGAAGACGTGGCTCCCTGGGCGGTAGGGCGCCGGCGCCTGGCGGGCGGGATCGGCGACGAAGCGGTTGGCGCGCGCTTCGGCGATGCTGACGCGATCCTGCCCGCCGCGGTTAGCGCGGGCGACGCGGAGCGCCTCATATTCGCTGGCGGTGCCTTCGATCAGCTCGCCGCGCTGGGGGCCGTCGCTGACGAGCGCGGAAGCAACGCCGACCGCGCGGCTGGCGTCGAGCACATGAAGGACCGGACCCGAATAGGCCGGTGCGATCCGCAGCGCGGTATGCGCCTTCGAGGTGGTCGCGCCGCCGATCAGCAAAGGCAGCTTCATTCCCGCCCGCTCCATCTCGGTTGCCACCGTCACCATCTCATCGAGCGAGGGGGTGATGAGGCCCGAGAGGCCGATGATGTCGGCGTCATTCTCGTTCGCCGCCTCGAGGATTTTCGTCCACGGGGTCATCACGCCAAGGTCGACGACTTCGTACCCGTTGCACTGGAGGACCACGCCGACGATGTTCTTGCCGATGTCGTGGACGTCGCCCTTGACGGTGGCCATGACGATCCGGCCCTTGCCCTTGGCGCCCTCGTCCTTTTCGAGCTCGATGTAGGGAAGCAGGTGGGCGACCGCCTTCTTCATCACGCGGGCCGATTTCACCACCTGCGGCAGAAACATCTTGCCCGAGCCGAACAGGTCGCCGACGACGTTCATCCCGTCCATCAGCGGTCCCTCGATCACCGCAATCGGGCGGTCGGCCGTCTGGCGGGCCTCCTCGGTATCGTCGACGATGTGGGCGTCGATGCCCTTGACCAGCGCGTAGGACAATCGCTCGGCGACCGGGAGCGAGCGCCACTCGGCGGCCTGCTTCTCGGCGACCTCGTCGGTGCCCTTGAAGCGCTCGGCCAGCGCGATCAGCCGTTCGGTGGAATCGTCGCGGCGGTCGAGGATGACGTCCTCGCAGGCCTCGCGCAGCTCGGGGTCGATCGCGTCGTAGACGTCGAGCTGGCCGGCGTTGACGATCGCCATGTCGAGCCCGGCGGGGATGGCGTGGTAGAGAAAGACCGAGTGCATCGCGCGGCGCACCGGCTCGTTGCCGCGGAAGGAGAAGCTGAGGTTCGAGAGGCCGCCCGAAATGTGGGCGCCGGGGCAGCGGGCACGGATCTCGCGCGCCGCCTCGATGAAGTCGAGCGCGTAGCGGCGGTGCTCGTCGATCCCGGTGGCGACGGCGAAGACGTTGGGGTCGAAAATGATGTCCTGCGGTTCGGTGCCGTCGGCGACCAGCGTGTCGTAGGCGCGGGCGCAGATCTCGACCTTGCGCGCGGCGGTGTCGGCCTGGCCAGTCTCGTCGAAGGCCATCACGACCACCGCGGCGCCGTAACGGCGGACGAGGCGGGCCTGTTCGAGGAAGGGCCCCTCGCCTTCCTTCAGGCTGATCGAATTGACGATCGGCTTGCCCGACACGCACTTGAGGCCGGCCTCGATCACCGTCCATTTGGAACTGTCGATCATCACCGGCACGCGGGCGATGTCGGGCTCGGCAGCGATGCGCTTGAGGAACGTCGTCATGGCGAGTTCGCCGTCGAGCAGCGCCTCGTCCATGTTGACGTCGATGATCTGGGCGCCGTTGTCGACCTGTTGGCGGGCGACTTCGACCGCGGCATCATAGTCGCCGGCGAGGACGAGCTTCTTGAAGCGGGCCGAGCCGGTGACGTTGGTGCGCTCGCCGATGTTGACGAAGCTGGTGGCCGCGCTGGCGGCGTCGGACGCGTTACGGTCGGTCATGTCAGGCGGCGAGGACCATTGGTTCGAGGCCGGCGAGAACCGTGCGGCGAGGCGCCTGCGGGATCGCGCGGGGCGGCTGGCCTGCCACGGCCTCGGCGATGGCGGCGATGTGCGACGGCGTCGTGCCGCAGCAGCCGCCGACGATGTTGACGAGGCCGTCGGCGACCCACTCCGCCACCTGGGCCGCGGTCTCGCTCGCCGCCTCGTCATACTGGCCGAGGTCGTTGGGCAGGCCGGCGTTGGGATAGGCCATGATCAGCGTGTCGGCCTGTGCCGACAGCGCAGCGAGGTGCGAGCGAAGCTGGGCGGCGCCGAAGCTGCAGTTGAGGCCGATGGTGACGGGCTTGGCGTGGCGGACGCTGGCCCAGAAGGCTTCCACCGTGTGGCCCGATAGATTGCGGCCGGACAGGTCAGTCAGCGTCATCGAAATCATGATCGGCGCGAGGTCGAGCGCGGCCATCACCGCCGCCTTGCAGTTCAGCGTGTCGAACACGGTTTCGATGAGGATGAAATCGGCCCCGCCCTCGAGCAGCGCCTCGGCCTGCTCGCGGTAGGCGGCCTTGACCGTGTCGAAGTCGACCTCGCGAAAGCCGGGATCGTTGACGTCGGGCGAGAGCGACAGGGTCTTGTTGGTCGGACCGAGCGCGCCGGCGACATAGCGGCGGCGGCCATCGGCTTCAGCGGCGCGGTCGGCGACCTCGCGGATGATCCGCGCGGCGCAGACGTTCATCTCGGGGACGAGGTCTTCCGCACCGTAATCGGCCTGGCTGATCCGGTTGGCGTTGAAGCTGTTGGTGCCGAGCACGTCGGCGCCGGCGTCGACGTAGGCCTGGCAGATGGTCGCGATGAGGTCGGGACGGGTCAGGCAGAGCAGATCGTTATTGCCCTTCTGATCCTTCGAAAGACCAGTGTCGCCGCGATAATCGGCGGCGGCGAGGCCTTCGCGCTGGATCGCGGTGCCATAGGCGCCGTCCTTGATCAGCAGGCGCTTCGAGGCCTCGGCGCGGAGCGCGGTGGCGGCGTCGGTCATGTTAGGGCCTTTCGGTCGGCGCGCACCCCGAGCAGGTGGCAGATGGCATAGGCCAGCTCGGCGCGGTTCAGGGTGTAGAAGTGGAAGTGGCGGATGCCGCTGGCGTAGAGCTGGCCGGCGAGCTCGGCGGCGATGGTCGCGGCGACCAGCTGGCGCGCGGCGGGTTTGTCGTCGAGGCCTTCGAACAATTCGTCCATCCACTGGGGAATCGCCGCGCCGCACTGGTCGGCGAACTTGCGGGTCTGGGCGACGCTGCTGACCGGCAGGATACCGGGGACGATGTCGGCCGCGATCCCGCAGGCGGCGGCGCGGTCGCGGAAGCGGAGGAACGCTTCCGGCGAGAAGAAGAACTGGCTGATCGCGCGGTCGGCGCCGGCGTCAACCTTGCGCTTGAGATTGTCGAGGTCGGCCTCGGGACATGACGCCTGGGGATGGACCTCGGGATAGCAGGCGACGCTGATCTCGAACGGCGCGATCTTCTTGAGGCCCGCGACGAGGTCGGCGGCGTCGGCGTAGCCGTCCGGGTGCGGCTCATAGGCCTTTCCGGCTTCGGGCGGATCGCCACGCAGTGCGACGATGTGGCGGACGCCGGCGTCCCAATAATGGCGCGCGATGTCGTCGATCTCGGCTTTCGAGGCATCGACGCAGGTGAGGTGCGCCGCGGCGGGGAGATTGGTCTCGCGGACGATGCGGGCGACGGTGGCGTGGGTGCGCTCACGGGTCGAGCCGCCCGCGCCATAAGTCACCGAGACGAATTGCGGGCGCAACGGGGCGAGGGTTTCGATCGAGGACCACAGGGTCTCGGCCATCTTCTCGCTCTTGGGCGGGAAAAATTCGAAGCTGACGGCGATGTCGCCCTTGGCGGCGGCGAACAGCGGCGCGGGCTCGGACGAAGGGATGGTGACGAGCGCGGGGCGGGTCATGCGGCTCTCCGGCGGGGCTGGCGGACCGGCGCCTTCCGCCCGGCCCAGAGGGTAACGGTGAGTTCGCCGCCGGCGAGTTGCTCGACCACCTGGCCCGTCAGCCCGGCCTCGGCGAACCAGCCGAGGATCGCCTCGTCGGCAAAGCCCAGCCGGGCGTGCTCGGCGCGCTCGCGCAGCTCCTCGCGCTCGTGGGGGGCGAAATCGACGATCAGCAGGCGGCCGTCGGAGCCGAGCAGGCGTGCGGCCTCGGCGATCGCCTGGCCGGGGGCCTGGGCGTAGTGGAGGACCTGGTGGAGGAGAACGACGTCGGCGCTGCCGTCGGGGAGCGGCAGAGCGTACATGTCCCCCTGGCGGAGCGAAGCCGGAACCGCCGCCGCCGCGAGCTTGGCGCGGGCGAAGCGGAGCATCTCGCTCGACTTGTCGATGCCGATCGCCTGGGCAGCGTCGCGGCCGAACAGCTCGATCATGCGCCCGGTGCCGGTGCCGATGTCGACCAGCCGGCCGAGCGGCTGGCTGCCGAGCGCGCGGACGATGGCGCCTTCGACCTCGCTTTCGGCGACGTGGAGCGAGCGGATCTCATCCCACACATGCGCATTGGCGGCGAAATAGCGCTCGGCCGCTTCGGCGCGGTCGCGGCGGACGGCGGCGAGCCGGGTCCGGTCGGTGGCGAAAGCGGCGGCGGTGGCCTCGTCGGCGGCGCCCTCGATAAGGGCGAACAGCGCCTCGGCGACTTCGGGCCGGGCGAGCGTCAGGAACACCCAGCTGCCCTCCTTGCGCCGCTCGAGCACTCCGGCGTCGACCAGGATCTTCACATGGCGGGAAACGCGCGGCTGGCTCTGCCCGAGCAATTGGGCGAGCTCGCCCACCGACAATTCGAGTTCCCGCAACAGCGCCAGCACCCGCAGCCGGGTGGGGTCGGCGAGCGCCTGGAACAGGTCGGCAAGAGGAAGCGGCAGCGACACGGGATAAGGATATAAAGAAGTCTTTATATGAGGTGCAAGGAGAAACCGCGCCGACCGCCAAACACGGTTCGTCGCAATTGTGCATTGCACCAAGGTTACACCTCCACTAAATCCGCGCGCTGGTTTGACCGCAAAGATGCGGCGGGCCGGGCCCTCGGCTTCATTGTGGAGCGAGGTTTTTCGATAGGGATGGACTCACCATGAAGAAGATCGCCATTGTCGCCGTTGCGGTTGCCGGCCTGACCCTCGTCGCCTGCACCAAGAAGACCGACACCAACACCGTCACCACCGAGAACACGGTGACCACCGAGACCACCACCGACACCAACGCGTCGCTCGACAACGCCGGCGTCGCTGCCGACAACGCGCTCGACGCGGCCGGCAATGCGGTTTCGAACGGTGCGAACTCGGTCTCGAACGCGACCAGCAACGCCACCAACGCGATGTAATCGACGCTCGTCACGAGCGTTGTTACACGAAGGGCCGTCCGGGCGACCGGGCGGCCCTTTTCGTTTGGGGAGTCGTCGGGTGAAGGCAGCGATGAGCGTCGCGGCGCTGGTGATGGCGGTGGCGCTTGCCGGCTGCCGGAGGGCGGAGCCGGTGGCCGCGCCGACGGCTGCGGAAGCGGCGCAGCTCGACAATGCCGAGGCGGAGTTGAACGCGCTCGGGAATGACGAAGGGCCGACGTCGGGGGACGCCGGCCCCTCGGGGAATGTGCACTAGACTTCGGGCGGGGCCGTCACGGGAGTAAACCCCGTGACGTCGATCAGGTTCGCTGACGCGACCTGTCGGCCGGCCTTCGCCGAGTCCGGGGCCAGTTCCTCGACCTCGCGGTCTCGTCGCTAGCCCCGGCCGGCTTGGCTTAGAAGTCCATGCCGCCCATGCCGCCCATGCCGCCCGGCATGCCGCCGGCCGCGGGCTTGTCTTCCGGCAGCTCGCTCACCGCCGCTTCGGTGGTGATGAGCAGGCCGGCGACCGAGGCCGCGTTCTGGAGGGCGGTGCGGACGACCTTGGTCGGGTCGATCACGCCGGCCTGGACCAGGTTCTCGTAGGTGTCGGTCTGGGCGTTGAAGCCCATCGTCGGGTCGTTGCCCTCGAGCAGCTTGCCCGAGACCACCGCACCGTCATGGCCGGCGTTGGTGGCGATCTGGCGCACCAGCGTGGTCAGCGACTTGCGGACGATGTCCACGCCGCGGGTCTGGTCGTCGTTCTGACCGGTCAGGCCCTCGAGCGCCTTGGTCGCGTAGAGCAACGCGGTACCGCCGCCGGGAACGATGCCCTCTTCGACGGCCGCGCGGGTCGCGTGGAGCGCGTCGTCGACGCGGTCCTTGCGCTCCTTGACCTCGACCTCGGACGCACCGCCGACCTTGATCACGGCAACGCCGCCGGCGAGCTTGGCGAGACGCTCCTGGAGCTTCTCGCGGTCGTAGTCGCTGGTGGTGTTCTCGATCTGCTGGCGGATCGCGGCGACGCGGCCCTCGATGCCCGACTTCTCACCAGCGCCGTCGACGATGGTGGTGTTGTCCTTGTCGATGGTGACGCGCTTGGCGGTGCCGAGCATGCCCACGGTGACGTTCTCGAGCTTGATGCCGAGATCCTCCGAGATCATCTCACCGCCGGTCAGGATGGCGATGTCCTCGAGCATCGCCTTGCGGCGATCGCCGAAGCCCGGCGCCTTGACGGCCGCGACCTTGAGGCCGCCGCGCAGCTTGTTCACCACCAGGGTGGCCAGCGCTTCGCCTTCGATGTCCTCGGCGATGATCAGCAGCGGACGACCCGACTGCACGACCGCCTCGAGGATCGGAAGCATCGCCTGGAGGTTGGAGAGCTTCTTCTCGTGGATGAGGATGTACGGATCGTTCAACTCGACCGTCATCTTCTCGGGGTTGGTGATGAAGTAGGGCGACAGGTAACCGCGGTCGAACTGCATGCCTTCGACGACGTCGAGCTCGAACTCGAGGCCCTTGGCCTCCTCGACGGTGATGACGCCTTCCTTGCCGACCTTATCCATCGCCTCGGCGATCTTCTCGCCGACGACCTTGTCGCCATTGGCCGAGATGATGCCGACCTGGGCGATCTCGTTCGAGCCACTGACCGGCTTCGAGCGCGACTTGATGTCCGCGACGACCTTCTCAACTGCGAGGTCAATGCCGCGCTTCAAGTCCATCGGGTTCATGCCGGCCGCAACCGACTTCATGCCCTCGCGGACGATCGCCTGGGCGAGCACGGTGGCGGTGGTGGTGCCGTCACCGGCATTGTCGTTGGTCTTCGAGGCCACTTCGCGCAGCATCTGCGCACCCATGTTCTCGAACTTGTCCTTGAGCTCGATCTCCTTGGCGACGGTGACGCCGTCCTTGGTGATGCGCGGCGCGCCGAAGCTCTTGTCGATGACGACGTTGCGGCCCTTCGGCCCCAAGGTCACCTTGACCGCGTCGGCGAGGATGTCGACGCCGCGGAGGATGCGCTCACGCGCGTCGCGGCTGAATTTCACGTCCTTGGCTGCCATGTGGCTACCCTTTCAGAATAGATGAATTGAGTGAGATGGACGGGGACGATCCCGAGCCCGTTAGCGTCAGCCAACGATCCCGAGGATGTCGCTTTCCTTCATGATGATGAGGTCTTCACCGTCGACCTTGACTTCGGTGCCCGACCACTTGCCGAACAGGATACGGTCACCGGCCTTGACCTCGAGCGGCGTAACCTGCCCGCTGTCATTGCGCGCACCGGTGCCGACCGAGACGACTTCGCCTTCCTGCGGCTTTTCCTTGGCGGTGTCGGGAATGATGATCCCGCCCGCGGTCTTCTCCTGCGCCTCAATCCGACGGACGAGAACGCGATCGTGAAGCGGCCTGAAAGCCATGCCTGGAGCCCCTTTGTTGCTCTTAGAGTTGAACCATTTCGCCTTGGCACTCACCTTGGGAGAGTGCCAGCGACGCTGCGCATTTGGGTGCCGCCCCCGCCCCTGTCAACGGGTGGCGGCAGTGAAAAAGTTCAGGAGGCGGGGACCAGCCCAAGTGCAGCGCGGCGGCTCCACCGCCACCACATCATCAGCGACACCGCGCCGAGGCCGAGCGCGAGGCCGATCCAGATCCCGACCCCCTTCAATGGCGTAAGGAAGGCGAGCGCGGCGCCGCAGCCGAGCCCGATCGCCCAATAGCCGAACGCCGCGAACAGCATCGGGACGCGGGTGTCGTGCAGGCCACGAAGCACGGCCGCGCCGATCACCTGCGCGCCGTCGGCGAGCTGGAAGACGGCGGCGACCAGCAGGAACTCAACCGCCAGCGCGAGGACGGCGGCGCTGCCGGGTTCGCTGAGGTCAAGGAACAGCCCGGCAAGCTGGCGCGGAACCAGGCACATGACGAGCGCCGAGACGAGCGCGAAGCCGAGCGCGCAGCCGAGCGCGACCCGGCCCGCAAGGCCGATCCAGCGCGGGTCGCGCGCGCCGTGGGCGTAGCCGACGCGAACGGTTGCCGCCTGACTGAGCCCCAGCGGCACCATGAAGGCGAAGGCGGCGATCTGCAGGGCGATGACGTGGGCGGCGACCGAGACGGTGTCGATCAGCCCCATCAGATAGACCGCGCAGGAGAAGACGCTGACCTCGAACGACCAGGTCAGCGCGATCGGGGTGCCGAGCCGGACGAGCTCACGGAAGCGCGGCCAGTCGGGGCGCCACCAGCGGCCGAACAGGTGCATCAGCCGCAACCGCTTCATGCGTGCGACCGCCAGCCCGAGCGCGATGGCCATGGCGGTGTTGGTGATGACGGTGCTGAGCGCCGAGCCTTCCATGCCGAGCGCGGGGAGGCCGAGGTGGCCGAAGATCAGCGCCCAGTTGAGCAGCACGTTCAGCGCCACCCCACCGAGCGCGACCGCCAGCGTGACCGGGGTGCGGCCAAAGGCGGTCAGCGCGGTGCGGAAGAGGAAGACCAGCAGGCCGGGCAGCAGCGCCCAGCGCAGCACGGCCATGAACCGGCCGGCATCGGCCGAGAGCAAGGGGTCTTGCCCGAGCAGGTGGCAGAGCGGCTCGACCAGGCTCAGCAGCAGCATTCCGGCGAGGCTGTAGAAGCCGACTAGCCACAGCCCCATGCGGAAGCTGCGACGGCTTTCGCGCACCGCCTCGACCCGGCGGCCGAGCGCGGAGGCGATCATCGGCGCGATGGCGTAGCTAAGGCCGACCCCGGTGAAGAGGATCAGACTGTAGAAATTGACCGCGAGCGCCGAGGCGGCGAGCGCGCGGGCGCTCAGCCGGCCGAGCATCAGCACATCGGTGGTGGTGATCGCATTGGCGGCGAGGTTGGAGAGCACGAGCGGCCAGGCCAGCGCGAGGCTGGCGCTCAACTCCTCGCGCCAGCCGGCGGGAGCGGCGGCGAGGGCGCGCGGCATGAGCGCTGCCCTAGCGTGGGGCAGGACGCGCGTCACCTATGGCGCGGGCCCGCGGGCTCGGCTAACCACCACGCCGCATCAGGAGAGCGGTTCGATGAAGTTCGTGCGTGGGGTCTGGCATCTGCTGGTCGGGATCAAGGACGCGCTGGTCCTGCTCTTCATGCTGCTGTTCTTCGGGACGCTCTACGCGATCCTGTCGCACCGCCCGGCCCCCGTCGGCGACGGCGTGCTCGACCTTGCGCTCAAGGGCGCGATCGTCGAGCAGCCGAGCGAGAGCGATCCGGTGGCGGCGTTCGGCGGCGGCAGCGCGCCGCGCCAGTACAGCCTGCGCCAGCTCCGCGCCGCGCTCATCGCCGCCAAGGACGACGACCGGGTCAAGGCGGTCGCGCTCGACCTCGACAGCTTCGGCGGCGGTGGCCAGGCGGCGCTACACGATGTCGGCCAAGCGCTCGACGGCATCCGCCGCGCGGGCAAGCCGGTGGTCGCCTACGCCACCGCCTACACCGACGACAGCTACCAGCTCGCCGCCCACGCCTCGGAAGTGTGGCTCAACCCGCTCGGCACCGTCGCGCTGGCCGGGCCGGGCGGCACCAACCTTTACTACAAGGGCCTGTTCGACAAGCTGGGCGTGACCGCCAACGTCTACCGCGTCGGCGCCTTCAAGAGCGCGGTCGAGCCCTACATCCGCAACGACATGTCGCCCGAGGCGCGCGAGAATGCGCAGAGCCTTGCCGCCAATCTGCTAGAAACGTGGCGCGAGGACGTTCACACCGCGCGGCCCAAGGCGGCGATCGACCCCTATCTGCAGAACATGGCGGGGGTGGTGACCGCCGCCGGGGGCGACTTCGCCCAGGCGGCGCTGCGCTCTGGCCTGATCGACAAGGTCGGCGAGCGCCAACAATATGAGGCGCGGCTGGCCGAGCTCGGCGGCGCCGCCGACAAGGAGCGCGGCGGCTACAAGCACATCGCCCTCCCCGCCTACGTCAACGACAAGGTCAAGGACGACGACCACGGCCCAATCGGGATCGTCACGGTCGCGGGCACGATCGTCGACGGCAAGGCGCCGCTCGGCACCGCCGGTGGGGACAGCATCGCCAACGTGATCGAAAAGGGCGTTCGCAGTGGCAAGCTGAAGGCGCTGGTCGTGCGGATCGATTCGCCCGGCGGCTCGGTCACCGCGTCCGAGCGGATCCGCGCGGCGCTGCTCGCGGCCAAGGCCAAGGGCATCCCGGTGGTCGCCTCGATGGGCAATGTCGCCGCGTCGGGCGGTTACTGGGTGTCGACCGCGGCCAGCCAGGTGATCGCCGAGCCGTCGACCATCACCGGCTCGATCGGCGTGTTCGCGGTGCTGCCAAGCTTCCAGGGCACGCTGCAGAAGCTGGGGGTCGGCGCCGACGGGGTGAAGACGACGCCGCAGTCGGGCGAGCCCGACTTGCTGCGCGGCCCCTCGCCTGAGGCCGGGCAATTGCTGCAGATGGGCGTCAACTCGATCTACGCCAACTTCCTCGGCATCGTCGCCAAGGCGCGCGGCAAGACGCCCGAGCAGATCAACGCCATCGCCGGCGGGCGGGTATGGGCCGGCGGCCAGGCCAAGCAACTGGGGCTGGTCGACAGCTTCGGAGGGATGGACGAGGCGATCGCCAAGGCTGCCGAGCTCGCCAAATTGGGTGACGAGCGCGGGGTAACCTACCTCGACCGGCCCAAGAGCTGGAAGTCGGCGCTCTATTCGGCCTTCCGCGATGACGACGACAGCAGCACCGCCAACGAGGCCGATGGCTTCGCGGTGCTGGGTGGCCGCGGCACCGCCGAACTGATGAGCGGGCTCGCCCAGGCGCGCGAAGTGCTGAGCGGGCCGACCATCCAGGTGCGCTGCCTCGAATGCGGCCCGGCGACCCCGCCGACGGCGCGGGTCAAGGCCGAGGACCTCGGCTGGTTCGCGAGGCTGGTGGCGCTGCTGTCCTAGCGCGGCGACGGCGCACCGTCAGCGGCAGCAGCAACAGCGCAAGCATCGTGCCCGCCAAGGCGGCGAGTCCGAAGCCGATGACCCACGGGTTGTGCGTGTTTTCGCGCTCACCCAGGTCCATGATGTGGAGACCCCACATCCAGTCGTAGAAGCGCCACCACCGGGTGCGGCGGGCGATCACCTCGCCCGAGGCCGCGTCGACGAAGAAATGGGTCCCATCGCTGAGATCGACTTCATAGGCCGCGACCGGGCGGCGCAATTCGAGTGGCGGGTGGGCGGCATCGGTGCGAGACACGCGAACGACCGTGGCGGTGCCGCGATAGCGGGCCATGACCTCGCTGGCCGCATCGGCAGGCCCGAGCGGTGGCAACAGCAAGCCGCTGTTGGGGTCGGCCAGTCGCGTCGGACCGTCGCGCATCGCCACGACCCAGCGCGGTCCGGTGGCGCGCGATTCGAGGCTCAGCCGGTCAAGCGGCAATCCGGCGACGTTCGGCGCCACGGCCGGGCCAGTCAGCCGGATGGGCGCGACGGGCGCTAGCAGGTCGGAACCGCGCACTTCGTCGATCGGCTTCCACACCATGACGACGCCGGACACAGTCCAGAAGAGCAATGGCAGGCCAATGAGCCAGCCGAGCCAGACGTGCCAACGGCGCAGGGTCCTGCGGAGGCGCACCTACTGGGTCAGCGAGCGGGCGAGCGTCCGCAGCACGGGCGCGGGGCGCTCGATGATGTCGCCGTGCGAGGGGATGATGCGCCTGAGGTCGGGGAGCGCGGCCCACAACTCGAACTGAGCGGCGAGCGCGGGCGCGTCCTTGACGAACATCCGGCGCGCGACGCGCGGGACCTGCGACGCCGGGCCGAACCCCATCAGCCGGGCCATGATCCACGCCCCCACCCCGCGTGGCGAGCGGACGTGGCCGATGATGTCGTTGGTGACGAGGCTGGTTTCGCCCGCGTCGTCGACCCTCAGGACGAACTCGATCGCATCGAGCCCGGGCACGGTGATCAGCGTCCGCCCCGTGCCGAGGTCGGCGGTGGTGGTGGTCACCGGCACCGCCTCGGCGACTTTGGCCCGGGCCCCTTCGGGCGCGACGATCGCGGCCTTGGGATAGCGGCGGTGGAACGGCCTGAGGTCGAGGCGGTGCGCGGGGTTGGGGACGATCAGGAAGGCCGGCTGCCCGAGCGCCTCGATCCGCGCCATCTCGGCCTCGGGTAGGCAAATCGGCGAGAAGATGGCGGTGTGGTCGCCGCTCAGCGCGACCACCGTCATCCGCCGCGGGAAATTGCCGAGCGGCATCGGGATCTGCCCGACAACGGTCAGCAGCCCGGGCGCGACCTCTTGCAGCGGGTCATGGGGAAGCACCGTCCAGTCGTCGTGGAGCTTCGCCATGGCCGGTGCTTCCTCAGACGTGGATCGGCTTGCCGCGGACCGCCATCGCCGCTTCCTTGAAGGCTTCGGCGTGGGTCGGGTGGGCGTGGCAGGTGTAGGCGATGTCCTCGGACGTCGCGCCGAATTCCATCGCCTGCGCGGCCTGGGCGATCATGGTGCCGGCGAGGTTGTTGATCATCCACACGCCGAGCACGCGGTCGGTCTTGGCGTCGGCGACGACCTTGACGAAGCCGTCGGGCTCCTTGTTGGTCTTGGCACGGCTGTTGGCGAGCATCGGGAACTTGCCGACCTTGACCTCGCCTCCGGCGCGCGCCTGTTCCTCGGTCAGGCCAACGCCCGCGATCTCGGGCGTGGTGTAGACCACCGACGGGATGACCGCGTGGTTCACGATGCCGGTCAGGCCGGCGATGTTCTCGGACACCGCGATGCCCTCGTCCTCCGCCTTGTGGGCGAGCATCGGGCCGGGGATGACGTCGCCGATCGCCCAGATGCCGGGGACAGTGGTGCGGAAGCTGTGGTCGGTCTCGATCTGGCCCTTGGCGTTCAATTGGAGGCCGGCCGCCTCGAGGTTGAGTCCGTCGGTGTTCGGGCGTCGGCCGATGGCGACGAGGACGTGGCTCGCCTCGATGACTTCCGTCGCGCCGCCCTTGGCGGGCTCCACCGCGACCTTGAGCGTATCGCCCTCGCGAATGACGCCGGTAACCTTGGTGCCGAGCTTGAACTCAAAGCCCTGCTTCTTGAAGATCTTGTTCGATTCCTTGCGGACTTCCTCGTCCATGCCGGGGAGGATCTGGTCGAGGAATTCGACCACGGTGACCTTGGCGCCGAGGCGGCGCCAGACGCTGCCGAGCTCGAGCCCGATCACGCCGCCGCCGATCACGACGAGGTGGCTCGGGACTTGGGCGAGTTCGAGCGCGCCGGTAGAGTCGACGATGCGGTCCTGGTCGACGGTGACGCCGGGCAGCTGAGTGACCGACGAGCCGGTGGCGACGACGATGTTCTTGGCGCGCACGATGCGGTCGCCGACGGTGACGCTGTCCTTGCCGGTGAAGGCGGCGCGGCCCTTGAGCCACTCGACCTTGTTCTTCTTGAACAGGAATTCGATGCCCTGGGTCAGCCCCTTGACCGCGTCCCTGCGGCCGCCGTGCATCTTGTCGAGGTCGAATTTGAAGTCGCCGCTGATGCCCCAGGCGGCGAAATGGCCGTGGGTGGCTTCCTCGAACAGTTCGGAGGCGTGGAGCAAGGCCTTGGACGGGATGCAGCCGACGTTGAGGCAGGTCCCACCGAGCGTCTCGCGGCTCTCGGCGCAGGCGGTCTTGAGCCCGAGCTGCGCGGCGCGGATCGCCGCGACATAGCCGCCGGGGCCGGCGCCGATCACCAGAACGTCAAAGTCGTAATTATCGTCAGCCATAAATTCCTCGTCATCCCGGCGCAGGCCGGGATCTCAGCTTGCCCGTCGCGCCATTCATTCGCTGAGGTCCCGGCCTTCGCCGGGACGACGGTCAGAGATCGATCAGCAGGCGGGTCGGGTCCTCGATCGCTTCCTTGATGCGGACGAGGAAGGTGACCGCCTCGCGGCCGTCGATCAGCCGGTGGTCGTAGGAGAGCGCGAGATACATCATCGGGCGGGCGACGATCTGGCCGTCCTTGACCACCGGGCGCTCCTCAATCCGGTGCATGCCGAGCACCGCCGACTGGGGTGGGTTGATGATCGGGGTCGAGAGCAGCGAGCCGAACACGCCGCCGTTGGAGATGGTGAAGGTGCCGCCCTTCATGTCGTCGGCGGTGAGCGTGCCGTCCTTGGCCTTCTTGCCGTAGCCGGCGATCGCCTTCTCTATTTCGGCGAAGCTCATCTGGTCGGCCGAGCGGACCACCGGGACGACGAGGCCCTTGGGCGCCGACACCGCGACCGAGACGTCGAGGTAGTTCGAATAGACGATCTCGTCGCCTTCGATGCGGGCGTTGACCGCGGGAACGTCGCGCGCGGCGAGCGCCACCGCCTTCACGAAGAAGCCCATGAAGCCGAGGCGAATGCCGTGCTTCTTCTCGAACAAATCCTTGTAGCGGGCGCGGGCCGCGATGACCTCGGTCATGTCGACGTCGTTGAAGGTCGTCAGCAACGCGGCAGTGTTCTGTGCGTCCTTGAGGCGCTTGGCGACCGTCTGGCGCAGACGCGTCATGCGGATGCGCTCTTCTGAGCGGCTGCCGGTGGCCGGGGCCGCTGCCTGCGCAGCGGGCGCCGCGGCCGGAGCGTCGGGCGCCTTGGCGGTGGGCGCGCCGGCGGCCTTGGACACGTCTTCCTTGGTCAGGCGACCGTCCTTGCCGGTGCCGGTGAGGCCGGCCGGGTCGACGCCGCTTTCCTGCACCGCACGGCGGACGGCGGGGCTCAGGCGAAGCGCCTGCGCCTGCTCGTCGGTGACTTCATGGCCCTGAGCCGGCGCAGCGGCCGGCGCGGCCGGCGCCGGGGCAGCCTCGGCCTTGGGCGCGGCAGCGGCGGGAGCCGCCGCGGCACCTTCAGCGATGGTCGCGATCACCGCGCCGACGTTGACCGTATCGCCCTCACCCACCAGCGCTTCGCCGAACGTGCCTGCCACCGGCGAGGGCACGTCGACCGAGACCTTGTCGGTCTCGAGGCTGGCGATCGGCTCGTCGACCGCGACCGCCTCGCCCGGCTTCTTGAGCCACTGGCCAAGCGTCGCTTCGGTGATGCTCTCGCCGAGCGTGGGGACTTTGACTTCGATGCCCATCGAATTCCTCAGGAGTTGGCAGTGGCCGCGGCAGGCTGTTTAGCCTCCACCGCGGCATTGGTCGATTGCGGGGTGCCGAGCGCGTCGCCGATCAGCGCGGCCTGCTCGGCCGCATGGCGCTTGGCGAGGCCGGTGGCAGGCGAAGCTGAGGCGGCGCGACCGGCGTAGCGCGGACGGAAGTCCTTGCCCGCGGCCTTGAGCGCTTCCTCGATGTAGCTTTCGACGAAGAACCAGCTGCCGTTGTTGCGCGGCTCTTCCTGGCACCAGACGACTTCTTCCAGCGCGGGCATCGCCTGCAGCCGCTTGACCAGCGGCTCCGAGGGGAAGGGATAGAGCTGCTCGAGGCGGACGATCTCGATGTCGGTCGCCCCGGCGGCGTCGCGGGCCTCGATCAGCTCGTAGGCGATCTTGCCCGAGCAGAGGACGAGGCGGCGGGTCTGCCCCTCGGCCGGCGGGTTGAGGTCGGAGAGGATCCGCTTGAAGTGGCTTTCCCCGGTGAAGTCGGCCGCGCTCGAAACCGCCAGCTTGTGGCGCAGCAACGACTTGGGCGTCATCACCACCAGCGGCTTGCGGAAGTCGCGCAGCAACTGGCGCCGGAGCAGGTGGAAGTAATTGGCCGGGGTCGTCGGGTAGGCGACCTGGATATTGTCCTCGGCGCAGAGTTGCAGATAGCGCTCGAGCCGGGCCGAGCTGTGCTCGGGACCCTGCCCTTCGAACCCGTGCGGGAGGAGCAGGACGAGCCCGCTGGCGCGCAGCCACTTGGCCTCGCCGCTGGCGATAAACTGGTCGATGATGACCTGCGCGCCGTTGGCGAAATCGCCGAACTGCGCCTCCCACAACACCAGCGTCCGCGGGTCGGCGAGGCTGTAGCCATATTCGAAGCCGAGCACGCCGAACTCGGACAGCGGGCTGTCGCGAACCTCGAACCGGCCGCTGTTGACGCGGGTCAGCGGCACGAACTTCGACCCGTTGAGCTGGTCGGTCCACACCGCATGGCGCTGCGAGAAGGTGCCGCGGCCGCTGTCCTGGCCCGACAGGCGAACGTTGTGGCCCTCGGCAAGCAAGGCGCCGAAAGCGAGTGCCTCGCCCGTCGCCCAGTCGAAGTTGGCGCCGCTGCCGAACATCTGGCGCTTGGCCTCGATGATCCGCTGGAGCGTCTTGTGCATCGCGAAGTCGGCGGGGATGGTGGTCAGCACCTCGCCGATCCGCTCCATCTCCTCGGCGTCGATCGCGGTGCCGGTGTTGCGGCGGCCGCTGACCGGCTCGGCGGGACGCTTGAGGCCCGACCAGCGGCCCTCGAACCAGTCGGCCTTGTTGGGGAGGTAGGTGGCGCCGGCCTCAAACTCGCCCTCGAGCAACTGGGTGAACTCGGCCGTTTTGGCGTCGGCCCACGCCTGATCGATCACGCCCTCGGCGATCAACCGGTCGGCGTAAAGCTTGCTGATTGGCGGATGCTGGCGGATCGCGTCGTACATCAGCGGCTGGGTGAAGCTCGGCTCGTCGCCCTCATTGTGGCCGAACCGGCGGTAGCACCACATGTCGATGACGATGTCGCGGTTGAATTCCTGCCGGAACTCGATCGCGAGCTTGCAGCAAAAAGTGACCGCCTCGGGATCGTCGCCGTTGACGTGGAGGATCGGCGCCATGATCCCCTTGGCGACGTCCGACGGGTAAGGCGACGAGCGCGCGAATTGCGGCGAGGTGGTGAAGCCGACCTGGTTGTTGATCACGAAGTGGAGGCAGCCGCCGGTGCCGTAACCGGGCAGTCCGGAGAAGCTCAGGCACTCCCAGACGATGCCCTGGCCGGCGAAGGCCGCGTCGCCGTGGAGCAGCACGGGCAGGACCTTGTCGCCCTGCGCGTCCTCCTTGATCACCTGCACCGCGCGCGCCTTGCCGAGCACGACCGGGTTGACCGCCTCGAGGTGCGACGGGTTGGCCTGGAGCGAGAGGTGGACCTTGACCCCGTCGAACTCGCGATCCGAGCTGGTGCCGAGGTGATATTTGACGTCGCCCGAACCGCCGACGTCCTTGGGGTTGGCGCTGCCGCCGGCGAATTCGTTGAAGATCGCGCGGTAGGGCTTGCCCATGACGTTGGCGAGGACGTTCAGGCGGCCGCGGTGGGCCATGCCGAAGGTGACTTCCTCGACCCCAAGCTGGCCGCCATATTTGATCACGCTCTCGAGCGCGGGGATCATGCTCTCGCCGCCGTCGAGGCCGAAGCGCTTGGTCCCGACGTACTTCTTGGCGAGGAAGCGCTCCCACTGCTCGCCGTGGATCACTTTCTCGAGGATCGCCTGCTTGCCCTCGGGGGTGAAGCTGACGCCCTTGTCGCGGCCCTCGATCCGATCCTGGAGGAAGCGGCGCTCGCCAAGATCGTTGATGTGCATATATTCGACGCCGATCTTGCCGCAGTAATTCTTGCGCAAGGTGGCGACGATTTCGTTGACGGTGGCGGTCTGGAGGCCGAGCGCGCCAGCGATGTAAACCGGGCGGTCGAGGTCGGCGGCGGTGAAGCCGTGATACTCAGGGGTGAGGTCGGCGGGCAGCTCGCGGTGCGACAGGCCGAGCGGGTCGAGATCGGCGGCGAGATGGCCTCGCACCCGATAGGTGCGGATCAGCATCATCGCGCGGACGCTGTCGTCGGCGGCGCTGTGGAGCGCGGCCTCGTCGATCACGCCGGTCGCGGCGGCAACGGCCTTGGCGCCCTGCTTGACCTGCTCGATGGTGGCTTCGGTCGGATCGAGCCCGAGATTGAGGTCGTCGAGCGCCGTCACCGGCCAATTGGGCCGTTCCCAGCTCGGTCCTTGCTCAGCTTCGAATAGGTCAGTCACAGCTACTCTCCGTCCCCCGGATGCCACCGGGGCCCCGCTACCCTTTTAGCCGTTCAACAGCGCCTTCAAGGTCTTGCCGAGCTCAGATGGGCTCGGCGACACGCGGATTCCAGCGGCCTCCATCGCCGCGATCTTGCTTTCCGCGTCGCCCTTACCGCCCGAGACGATCGCGCCGGCGTGGCCCATGCGGCGGCCCGGCGGGGCGGTGCGGCCGGCGATGAAGCCGACGGTCGGCTTGGAGCGGCCGCGCTTGGCCTCGTCGGCGAGGAACTGGGCGGCGTCTTCCTCGGCGCTGCCGCCAATCTCGCCAATCATGATGATCGATCTTGTAGCGTCGTCGGCGAGGAACATCTCGAGCATGTCGATGAACTCGGTGCCCTTCACCGGATCGCCGCCGATGCCGACCGCGGTGGTCTGGCCGAGGCCCTCGTTCGAGGTCTGGAACACCGCTTCGTAGGTCAGCGTGCCCGAGCGGCTGACGACGCCGACACTGCCCTTCTTGAAGATGTTGCCCGGCATGATGCCGATCTTGCACTCTTCGGGGGTGAGGACGCCCGGGCAGTTCGGCCCGATCAGCCGCGACTTGGAGCCGTCGAGCGCGCGCTTGACCTTGACCATGTCGAGCACCGGGATGCCCTCGGTGATGCAGACGATCAGCGGCACCTCGGCGTCGATCGCCTCGAGGATCGAGTCCGCGGCGAAGGGCGGCGGAACGTAGATGACGCTGGCATCGGCACCGGTACGGGCAACCGCCTCTTCCACGGTATCGAACACGGGCAGGCCGATGTGGGTCGAGCCGCCCTTACCGGGGGTGACTCCGCCGACCATCTGCGTCCCGTAGGCGAGGGCCTGCTGGGTGTGGAAAGTGCCGGTCTCCCCGGTCATGCCCTGGGTGATGACCTTGGTCTTGCGATTTACGAGAATGCTCATTTCGTCTCCGGGGTCATTACGGCCATGCTCAGACCAGGCTCACGGTCCGTGCCAGTCTGACGGATCTGAACAATGTGGCCTTCGTCACGGAAGCTGATCGCGCCGTTGCCATCGGCCGCGGGTAGCGCGCCGTGCCAAGCCTTCAGAAATTCCCCGAAGGCCGCGCGATTGGAGAGCCGTGCCATAACGATGCAAAGTCCCTCACCGCTGGGATCGGACAGAATGATAAGCGGCTTTCGGTCAGCCTTGCCGTAAATCAGCGGAGCGCCCGCAATGGGCTTGCCATCGGATGCCTGCGAGGTTGCCCGAACCCAGCCGAGCGACGCAAGCTTCGCTTGATCGATCCCGACAGGAGAGGCCACTGCAATACAGTCATTATAACTCTGATAAATGTCGGCCAGCGGTGAGACCGGCATCGCAGCGTCCGCCCGCACTGCCGTTAGTGCGAGAACCGTCGCGATCAAAGTTCTCCTGATCACGCCAGCGAGCCGTCGATCTGCTTACAGGCGTCGAGCAGCTCCTTGACCGCATCGACACTGACCTGAAGGTTCTGCTTCTGCTCGTCGTCGAGCGCGATCTCGATAATCTCCTCGGCGCCGCCGGCACCGATCACCACCGGCACGCCGACGTAGAGGCCGTCGAGACCGTACTTGCCCTCGACATAGACGGCGCAGGGCAGGATCCGCTTCTGGTCGCCGAGGTACGCCTCGGCCATCGCGATCGCGCTGGTCGCCGGGGCATAATAGGCCGAGCCGGTCTTCAAAAGCGCGACGATCTCGCCGCCGCCGCCGCGGGTGCGCTTGACGATCTCGTCGATCTTCTCCTTCGACGACTTGCCCATCTTGACGAGGTCGTCGACCGGGATGCCGCTGATAGTGGTGTAGCTGGTCACCGGGACCATCGTGTCACCATGACCGCCGAGCACGAAGGCGTTGACGTCGCGGACCGAGACCCCGAACTCCTGCGCGAGGAAGGTGGCGAAGCGCGCGCTGTCGAGAACGCCCGCCATGCCGACGACCTTATTGTGCGGCAGGCCCGAGAATTCGCGCAGCGCCCAGACCATCGCGTCCAAGGGATTGGTGATGCAGATGACGAACGCGTCGGGCGCGTTGGCCTTGATGCCCTCACCGACCGCCTTCATCACCTTCAAATTGATGCCGAGGAGGTCGTCGCGGCTCATGCCCGGCTTGCGAGCGACGCCGGCGGTGACGATGATGACGTCGGCGCCCTTGATGTCGGCATAGTCGTTCGAGCCGGTGACCTTGGCATCGAAGCCCTCGACCGGCCCGCATTGGGACAGGTCGAGCGCCTTGCCCTGGGGCACGCCCTCGACCACGTCGAACAGGACGATGTCGCCTAATTCCTTCTGGGCGGCGAGGTGAGCGAGGGTTCCGCCGATGTTGCCGGCGCCGATCAGCGCGATTTTCTTGCGAGCCATGGAGTGCTTCGGGCCTCTTCCAAACAGCTATGAGTGAGCCGACCGAGGACCGGCGGCGGTGCGAGGGGGCCTCTAGCCCGATGGCAGCCGTCGGGCAACCGCTACCCGGCTCGCGAGTTACGCCCTCATCAGACGCGGATTCCCGCGTTACCTAAGAGGAACATCGCATGAAAATCGCATTGGTCATTGCGGGCGCGTCGCTCGCCGCGATCGCGGCGCCGGCTGCCGCCGACCCCGGTCACGGCCGGGGCCACGACCGCGACCGCGGCAATTATGGCTGGAACGATCGCGGCTGCCCGCCGGGTCTCGCCAAGAAGCACAATGGCTGCCTGCCGCCGGGCCAGGCCCGCCGCCTGTCGCGCGGAATGCGTTACGCGCCGGACTACGGCTATCGCGCCTATTCGTACAATTCGATCCCGTATAGCGTCCGCCGCCAGTATAATCTGAACCGCAACTACCGTTATTACTACAATGACGGTCAGTTGTACGGCGTCGACCCGACGACCCAGATCGTCCAGTCGATCATCCAGTCCGTCCTGCGCTAGGCAGCGGCGATCCGACGACGGAGCCGGCGGCGTAGCCACGCCGCCGGCACCACCACCAAGAGGATGAGCGGCCCGGCGAACCGGTCGTAGAGGCCGAGCGCGATCGAGATGGCGAGCAGCGCCCCGACCATTCCGGGGATGGCAAGCACCACCGCTTCGAGCTTGAGCTGAAGCTGCGTGAGCGCAGGGTGACCAAGCTTGCCGATGAAGGCGGCGTAGAGCCACAGCATCAGCTGCACGACGCCGATCGCGGCGAACAGGGTGAAATAATAGGGGTTGCCGAGGTGCGGACCGTGCATGGCGAACAGCTCGGCGACCGCCGGCGCGAGCGCGACCAGGCACAGCAGCAAGAGGTTGATGATCGTCAGCGGCATGTCGGCGCGGATCAGCCGCGCGAACATCCGGCGATGGTTTATCCAGAAGATGCCGACGACGAGAAAGCCGAACAAATAGCCGAACATCGAGCGGCCCGACTGGCGGAGGAGATCGGCGACAGTTCCGTCCCAATGTTCAGGAATCTTGAGCTCGAGCGCGAGCAGGGTGATGGCGATCGCGAAAACACCGTCGGACAGCATCAGCAGCCGGTCGTAATGGTGCCGCTCGAGATGCTTGGCGAGCGGCTCCGCATCGAACAGGTCGGACGCTTCCCCCATCCCCTCCCCCTTTGTCGTTCGGCTCAGCGCCCGCTGGCGAGCTGGCGGATCATGATCTCCCAGTGGAGCACGTCGTCGTAGGCGGCGGCGACCGGGATGCGTTCGTTGAGGCCGTGCGCCCGCTCGTCGTCGGGGCTGATGCCCCAGCTGCCGTCGACCCCGTAGGTCGGAATTCCGCCGGAGCGGAAGAAGCTGGCGTCGCTGGTGCCGGTCGCCATGCTGGGGATGACCCGCATCGCCGGGCCGCGCAGCTGGCGAACCGCGGCGGTGTAGGCGGCGAGGACGTCGGAACGGATCGCGGGCACCGGGGTGGGCTTGCCGATGAAGGTGCCGTCGGGGGTGATCTCGACCCCCTTGCCGACCAGGGCCTGCAGTTCGGCCTGGACCGCGCGCGGCTCCTCGCCGGGCATGATCCGGCAGTTGACGGTGGCCTTGGCGGTTTGGGCCAGCGCATTGTCGGCATGGCCCCCGCTGAGCATGGTCGCGACGCAGCGGGTGCGAGTCTTGCCGGTCTCGAGCTCATTGGCCTCGATCGCGTCGGCGGCGGCGCCGTCATTGGGGTTGGCGAGCCAGCGGCGCATGGCGTCGCCGAGCGGCCCCTTCTCGTCGAGCTGGCGCGCCTGGAAGTAGGCGCGCGTGACGTCGTTGAGCGCTGGGGCGAAGCGGTAGCCCTGGAGCTTCTTCAGCGCGTCGGCGAGCTCGTAGATCGCATTGTCCGGGCGCGGGCGCGAGCTGTGGCCGCCGCGGTTGTGGACGGTGAAGAAATAGGTCTGGTAGGTCTTTTCTGCAGCGTCGAGCGCATAGCCGAGCGGTCGGCCGGTCTTATCAAAGGCCCCGCCGCCGCCGTCGGCGTTGAGCGCGAACTCGCTGTCGAGCAGGCTCTTCCACTCGGTCGAGCCTTTGAGTGCGCCGTTCTGCATCGTCTCTTCGTCGCCGGTGAAGAAGAGCACGATGTCGCGGTCGGGCTTGAACCCTTCGGCCTTGAGCTTGGCGAGCGCGAGGGTGGTGGCGACGATGCCGTTCTTCATGTCCGACGCGCCGCGGCCGTAGAAATAACCGCCTTCCTCGACGAACTTGAAGGGATCGCGCTCCCAATCCTCGCGCTTGGCCTCGACCACGTCCATGTGGCCGATGACCATCATCGGCTTCTTGGTCGGATGCTCGGCCTTCCAGCGGAACAGCAGCGCGGCGGTCTTGTCGCCGGGCAGGCCTTCGTAGGGCAGGATGCGGATCGAGTCGGCGGGGAAGCCGGCTTCGCGGAGCTTGGCGGCGACGAGATTGGCCATCGCCGGGACCTGGCCGCGCTGGACCACGCTTGGGATTTCGATGGTCTGCTGGAGGAAGGCGCGTGTTCGGGCCTGCCAGGCAGGGTCGAGCTTGCTCGGGGTCGCGAGCGGCGACGGCGCCGCGGCGGCAGGGATGGCGAGACCGGCGAGCAGGCAGGCGATGAGGTGACGCAAGGCTATGTTCCTCCAAGGACCGGGAGAGCCTAGGCTGACCGGCATGACTTGCTCAAGAGCGCGGCTTGCCTTCGTCGCAATACCGCTTGCGGCGGCGTCGCTGGTGGGCGCAACTCCCGCCGCGGCCAGCCCGGCCGGCTGGAACAGTGCCAGCAACATCTCGCGTAACCTCACCTTCGGGATGAGCTTCGTGGTGCCGGCGGGTCACGGCGACTGGGACGGGGTCGGGCAAGCCGCCTTGTCGATCGGCGCGGCGGGCGCGATCACCCAGGCGCTCAAATGGGCCATACCGGAAACGCGGCCTGACGGGAGCAATCGGATGAGCTTTCCGTCGGGACACACGTCGATGAGCTTCGCCGCCGCCGCCAGCCTGCAGCAGCGCTACGGCTGGAAGGCGGGCGCGCCGGCGACATTGCTGGCGGCCTTCACCGGGCTGGCGCGGGTCAAGGCCGACAAGCATTATGTCCACGACGTGGTGGTCGGCGCGGTGATCGGCGAGGCGGGCGGGCTGCTGCTGACCCATCACCGGCGAACCGGCGCCGCGCCGCCCGCAATGGTCGGGATGAGCTTGCGCTTCTAGGGTTGGTCGGCGACGGCGACGTAGCGGCGCTCCCCGCTCGCGCGCTCGAACCAGACTTCGGTGAGGAGGCCGGTCTCGGGATCGACGAAGCGCTCGCCGGTGCGGGTCCAGCCGGGGCCGAGCGGCGCGCCGGCGGCCGGGTGGCGGTAGCGCCGCTCGAGCAGGACGGTGACGACCGCCACCAGGCCGATCACCAGCCACACGAGGAGAGCGCTCATTGCGGCTCGACGCGGACGGCGGTGCCGTAGGCGACCACCTCGCTCATCGTCTGACCGATCTCGCCGCTGTCGAAGCGCATCATCACCACCGCGTTGGTGCCCATTGCGGTGGCGTTCTGGACGAGGCGGTCGATCGCGTGGCGGCGGGTCTCCTCGACCAGCGCAGTATATTCCTTGATCTCGCCCCCGCCGATCGAGCGGATGGCTGCGGCGAGGTTGCCGCCGAGGCTGCGGCTGCGGACGACCACGCCGAACACCTGGCCGAAGGCTTCCACGGTGCGGTGGCCGGCGACATTCTCGGTGGTGGTGACGATCATGGCTTTCCCCTCCCTGGTCAGGGGCGGAAAGCTAAGTCAGCGTCTGCGGACCCGCAAGCGGGTGCGTCAGGGCTTGGGCGGCGGGGCGACGTAGGGCTTGAACGCGCCGCCGGGGACCGCACTAGCGACGGGGCTTTCCCAACCGTCGGCGCTGACGGAGGAAACGCCGAACACCCAGTCGTCGACGCGGACGTGGCGCAAATCGACGTAGCCCGTGCAGTTCGGCGGGGTCTCTTTTGGCGCGCAACTGTTGTCCGCTGGGCTGGACTCCTGCCACTGATTCGCGTCCGTTCGCCGCCAGCGAATGACGTAGGAATTGGCGCCGGGCACTTGGCGCCAGGTCACGTGCGTGTCCGTACTGACCGCGCCTTCCACCTTCGCCTCCGGCGGCGGGGGAGCCATGGCCAGGGCCATAAGCGCGGCGGTGTTCAGCTTCACGACTTTGGTGAGGTAAGGGAAGTCCATCTTGTCGATGGTGTCGCCATTGACCTTGCCGCCTTCGGTCCGCAGGTCCTGGTGCTGCTGGTCGTAATTCTCGACCGCGACCGAGAGGCGGACGGCGGGAAAGCCGTTGTTGAGGAATTCGGTGTGGTCGCCGCCCCGGCCGAAACGGTCGTTGCGCCAGACCTGCATGACGTCGAGCCCGATGCCGGGGAGGCGCTCGGCAAGGCGGTCGAGGAAGCGGCTGATATTGCGGCTGGGCGAGTCGTTTTCGCCGCCGAGGCTGCGGATCGCCTTCGCGAGCTCTTCATGCCCCTGCCAGCGCGGGCCCTCGGAAAAAACCCGGACGACCTTGTCGTTGCAGACGCCGTCCGAACCACACGAGTTGCCGATGATGTCGTTGTTGAGATTGGCGATGACGTTCCAACCCTGCGCCTTGGCATAGTCCGCCAAAATCTTGCCGCCGAGCAGCCCCTGCTCCTCGCCCGAAAGCGCGGCGTAGACGATGGTGCCGGGAAATTTCTGCCTCGAGAGGACACGGGCCGACTCGAGCACCGCGGCGGTGCCCGAGCCGTCGTCGTTGGCGCCGGGCTCGACCGCGTCGACGTTCATGATGTCGGTGACCCGGCTGTCGATGTGGCCGGTGATGATGACGACGTCGTTGGGTCGCTCGGTCCCGCGCTGGATGCCCACCGCGTTGCAGACTTTCGTCGGGACCGGCACGCGGGCCTGCGGCTGGACGATGTCGCAGGTCTGGAGAGTCTGGAGACCGTCCTTCTTGAGCTCGGACTCGGCCCAGCGGACCGCCGCCCCGATGCCGCGCTTCTTATCGGTCTGCGACGAGAGCGTGTGGCGGGTGCCGAAGGCGACCAGCCGCGCGACCGTGTCATAGATTCGCTGCTGACTGACCTGGTCGACGGTGGCCTGAAGGCGCTGGTCCTGAGCGGTGGTCTGCGCGGCGGCGGGCGCGGCGAGCAGGATGAGCGGCAGCAACGCAATCGAACGCATGGGCTAGGAACTCCTCGGCCCGACTCACTGGCATCGGCGGCTCGGCTTGGCTAGGGGCTCAGCCCAAGAGGAGACCCCCATGCGTAGCATCGATCATTTCATCGGCGGCGGCAGCCACGCGGCCGGCGAGCGTCAGGCCGAGGTGTTCAACCCGTCGGAGGGCGCGGTCCAGGCGACTGTCCGGCTCGGCACCGTCAGCGAGCTGCAGAAGGCGGTCGATGCCGCCAAGGCGGCGCAGCCGGCGTGGGCCGCGACCAATCCGCAGCGCCGGGCGCGGGTGATGTTCCGCTACAAGGAGCTGATCGAGCAGCACATGCAGGAGCTCGCCGAGCTCTTGTCGAGCGAGCATGGCAAGGTCGTCGCCGACGCAAAGGGCGACATCCAGCGCGGGCTGGAAGTGATCGAATATACGTGCGGGATCCCGCAGGCGCTGAAGGGCGAATATACGCAAGGAGCCGGTCCGGGGATCGACGTCTATTCGCTGCGCCAGCCGCTCGGCATCGGCGCGGGGATCACCCCGTTCAACTTCCCCGCGATGATCCCGATGTGGATGTTCGGCATGGCGATCGCCTGCGGCAACGCCTTCATCCTCAAGCCCAGCGAGCGCGATCCGAGCGTGCCGGTGCGGCTGGCCGAGCTGATGCAGGAAGCGGGGCTCCCCGACGGCATCCTCAACGTCGTGCACGGCGACAAAGAGATGGTCGACGCCATCCTCGACCACCCCGACATCGCGGGGATCAGTTTCGTCGGCTCCTCCGACATCGCGCAGTACATTTACAGCCGCGGCACCGCCAACGGGAAGCGCGTGCAGGCATTTGGTGGCGCCAAAAACCACGGCATCGTCATGCCCGACGCCGACCTCGACCAGGTGGTCACCGACCTGACGGGCGCGGCCTTTGGCTCGGCCGGCGAGCGCTGCATGGCGCTGCCGGTGGTGGTGCCGGTCGGCGAAGAGACCGCCGACCGCCTGCGCGAGAAGCTGATCCCCGCCATCGAGGCCCTGCGGGTCGGTGTCTCGACCGATGCCGAGGCGCATTACGGCCCGGTGGTCAGCCAGGCACACAAGGAAAAGGTTGAGAGCTACATCCAGATGTGTGTCGACGAGGGCGGCGAGCTGGTCGTCGACGGCCGTGGCTTCTCGCTTCAGGGCAATGAGAAGGGCTTCTTCGTCGGCCCGACCTTCTTCGACCATGTCACCACCGACATGCGCTCGTACAAGGAGGAGATCTTCGGCCCCGTCCTACAGATGGTCCGCGCGGCCGACTTCGAGGAAGCGGTGCGGCTGCCGAGCGAGCACGACTATGGCAACGGCGTCGCCATCTTCACCCGCAACGGCCACGCCGCGCGCGAGTTCGTCAGCCGGGTCAATGTCGGGATGGTGGGCGTCAACGTGCCGATCCCGGTGCCGGTCAGCTATCACAGCTTCGGCGGGTGGAAGCGCTCGGGCTTCGGCGACATCGGGCAATATGGGCAGGAAGGCTTGCGCTTCTGGACCAAGACCAAGGTCGTCACCCAGCGCTGGCCCGACGGCGGCGTGGGTGACGCGGCGAATGCGTTCATCATTCCGACGATGGGGTGAGCCGGAGCGGCGGAGCAGAACATGAGCGCAGCGAAGCGAGCGACGTTCTGCCTACGACCGCGACGGCCGGCCGACCTGCAGCCGCCAAGGCTGACAGGATCGACGTCACGGAATTTAGTCCCGTGACGGCCCGGTCGCGCACAACCGGCCCCTCTCCTTACGAAATCGCCTACGGCTTCTCCCGCGCCGTCCGCGTCGGGGACCCAATCCTCATCTCGGGCACGGCGCCGGTCGAGCCCGACGGGTCATCCACCCCAGGTGACGCAGCCGCCCAGGCGAGGCGGTGCTTCACCATCATCCTGACCGCGATCGAGGAACTCGGCGGGACCGCCGCCGACGTGGTGCGGACGCGGATGTACATCACCGATCCGGCCGACGCCGATGCGGTCGGCGCGGTGCATGGCGAATTGTTCGGCGACGTGCGGCCGGCCGCGACGATGGTCGTCGTTGCGGCGCTACTGCGCGACGAATGGCGGGTCGAGATCGAGGCCGAGGCGTTGCTGGCTCGCTGACGGACACCGTGCCGTAAGCGCGGACCCGTCTTTCGCCCGGCCGCTCTGGAAACTCGCCGATGAGGGGGCTAGGGCCGGCGCCATGCAGCAATTCGAGCTCACCGAGGATCAGCAGCAGATCCAGGAGATGGCGCGCCAGTTCACGGCCGCCGAGATCACTCCCCATGCGGCCGAGTGGGACGAGAAGCACATCTTCCCCAAGGCGACGATCCGCCAGGCCGCCGAACTGGGTTTCGGAGCGATCTATGTCTCCGAGGAGAGCGGCGGGATCGGGCTCGGACGGCTCGAGGCGGCGCTGATTATGGAGGCGATGGCCTATGGCTGCCCTTCGACCAGCGCCTTCATCTCGATCCACAACATGGCGTCGTGGATGATCGACCGCTTCGGCGGGCCGGAGGTCAAGGAGAAGTATCTCCCGTCGATGATAACGATGGAGCGGATCGGCAGCTACTGCCTGACCGAGCCGTCGTCGGGATCGGACGCCTCGGCGCTCAAGACCAGGGCCGTGCGCGACGGCGACCATTATGTCGTGTCGGGCTCCAAGGCGTTCATCTCGGGCGGCGGCGAGAACGAAATCTACGTCACCATGGTCCGCACCGGCGAGGACGGCCCCAAGGGCATTTCGTGCCTGGTGATCGAGAAGGACATGGCCGGTGTCAGCTTCGGCGCCAACGAGAAGAAGCTGGGCTGGCATTCGCAGCCCACCGCGCAGGTCAATTTCGACGAAGTGCGGGTGCCGATCGCCAACCGCGTCGGCGGCGAGGGCGAGGGCTTCCGCATCGCGATGATGGGATTGGACGGCGGGCGGCTCAACATCGGCGCCTGTTCGCTCGGCGGCGCGCAGCGCTGCCTCGACGAGGCGGTCAATTACACCAAGGAGCGCAAGCAGTTCGGCAATGCGCTGGCCGACTTCCAGAACACCCAGTTCATGCTGGCCGACATGGAGACCGAGCTGCAGGCGGCGCGCTGGCTGCTCTATGTCGCAGCGGCCAAGGTCAGCGCCAATGCGCCCGACAAGACCAAGTTCGCGGCGATGGCCAAAAGGCTGGCGACCGACACCGGCTCGAGCGTGGTCGACCGGGCGCTCCAGCTCCACGGCGGCTACGGCTATCTGCAGGACTATCCGATCGAGCGCTTCTGGCGTGACTTGAGGGTCCATTCGATCCTGGAAGGCACCAACCAGATCATGCGGGTGATTACCGCGCGCGAAATGCTGCGCCAGTGACCGACGACGTCCTTATCGAGGTCGAAGGGCCGCTCGGTCGCATTCGGCTGAACCGGCCCAAGGCGATCCACGCGCTGACCCGCGAGATGTGCGAGGCGATCTCCGCCGCGCTGCTCGAGTGGCGCGATGACGCGGCGATCAAGGCGGTGGTGATCGACCATGCCGAGGGCCGTGGCTTCTGTGCCGGCGGCGACGTGGTGATGCTGGCGCGCAGCGGCGCCGCGGACGGACGCGATGCGGCGGGCTTCTTCTTCGCCGAATATCGTCTCAACCACCTGTTGTTCACTTGTCCCAAGCCGACCATCGCGATCATGGACGGGATCACGATGGGCGGCGGCGTCGGCATCGCCATGCCCTGCAAATATCGCGTCGCGACCGAAAATACGCGGCTGGCGATGCCCGAAACGGGGATTGGCCTGTTCCCGGACGTCGGCGGCGGCTGGTATTTGTCGCGGCTGCCGGGGCGAGTCGGTCAATTCATGGCGCTGACCGGCGCGCGGCTGGATGGCGCCGAGTGCAAATATCTCGGCCTCGCCACCCATTATGTCGAGCAGGCAAGCGTGCCGGAGATGCTCGAGAGGCTGGCCAAGACGCCCGGCCGCGCGGCGGGCGCCATCGGCGCGTTCGCGGCGACGCCGCCCGAGGCGCGGATCGAGAAGAATCTGCCGGCCATCGCCCGGCTGTTCGCTTCCGACCGGGTCGAGGAGGTGGTCGATGCGCTCGAGGCCGACGGTTCGGAGTGGGCGATCACCGAGCGCAACACGCTGGGCACGAAGAGCCCGCTGTCGTGCAAGGTGTCGCTGAAGCTGCTCGCCGCCGGCGCGGGGCGGACCGATTTCGCCGAAGAGATGCGCGCCGAATATGCGCTCGCCTGTCACGTGGTCCGCACCCACGACTTCATCGAAGGCGTGCGCGCGTTGCTGATCGACAAGGATCAGTCGCCCAAATGGGACCCGCTCGAGCCCGAGCAAGTCAGCGAGGCGACCGTCGACGCGCTGTTCGCGCCCTTGCCCACCGGCGAGGAATGGACCCCCTTCCCTTCAGCCTGAGGAATCCATGGCCGAGTACAGCACCATCCTCGTCGAGCAGCGCGACGCCGTCACGCTCATCACCCTCAACCGGCCGCAAGCGCTTAACGCGCTCAACAGCGAGGTGCTCAAGGACCTGATCGCCGCCTTCGCCGCCTACGACGCGGACGACAGCCAGCGCTGCCTCGTGCTGACCGGCAGCGAAAAGGCGTTCGCGGCGGGCGCCGACATCAAGGAGATGCAGGCCCAAGCCTTCGCCGACATGTATTCGTCGAACTTCTTCGCTGGCTGGGAGCAGGTCACCGCAACCCGCAAGCCATGGATCGCGGCGGTCAACGGCTTTGCGCTAGGCGGCGGGTGCGAAGTGGCGATGATGGCCGACTTCATCATTGCCGGCGACAAGGCGCGCTTCGGCCAGCCCGAGATCAAGCTGGGCGTCACCCCGGGCATGGGCGGATCGCAGCGGCTGACGCTGGCGATCGGCAAGGCCAAGGCGATGGAGATGTGCCTGACCGGGCGGATGATGGGCGCGGAAGAAGCCGAGCGGTCCGGGCTGGTCGCCAAGGTCGTGCCGGCGGAGAGCCTGGTCGAGGAGGCGCTCAAGACCGCCGCCGAGATCGCCGCCATGCCCCCGCTCGCCGCGATCGCGGTCAAGGAAATGGTCAATGGCGCGCTCGAGCAGTCGCTGACCCAGGGGATCCGGTTCGAACGCCGGCTGTTCCACGGGCTGTTCGGGACGCAGGATCAAAAGGAAGGCATGGCTGCCTTCGTCGAGAAGCGTCCGGGGAATTGGACGGGACGGTAAGTGGACGGCGCCGGGCCCTTCATCGTTTCCGCGATGGTGGTGGCCCTCGTAGTGGGACTGGTCGCGGCCATCCTGCGCCGCTGGTGGGTTGCCCTGCTGGTCGGCACGCTCTTCGGTGAGCTGGCGTTTCTGGTCTTCGTGCCAATTTACGTCTGGATGTTCTGGGCGCCGGGGTTCCTGCCTTTCGCGATCATCCCGGCTGGCCTAGGCGTGACGATCGGAGCATTTTTGCGGAAGAGACGGCGGTAACATGGCCAAGGTAGCATTCATCGGTCTGGGCAACATGGGCGGCGGGATGGCCGCGAACCTCGCCAAGGCGGGGCATGAAGTGCGGGCGTTCGACCTCAGCGAAGCCGCGCTGGCCAAGGCCGAGGAGCGCGGCGCGACGCGGGCGGCCGATGCGTCCGCCGCCGTCCAGGATGCCGAGGCGGTGATCACCATGTTGCCCGCCGGCAAGCATGTGGCCGAAGTCTATCGCTCGGCGGTGTTCGGCAAGGCGCCGACGTCTGCCATCCTGCTCGATTGTTCGACCATCGACGTCGATACAGCGCGTACCGTCGAGGAGGAAGCGACCGCCGCCGGCTACACGATGGTCGACGCGCCGGTGTCGGGTGGCATCGCGGCGGCCGAGGGCGGCACGCTGACCTTCATGGTGGGCGGGTCGGATGACGGATTCGAGCGGGCGCGGCCCTATCTCGAGCAAATGGGCAAGGCGGTGATCCACGCCGGCCAGGCGGGTGCGGGCCAGGCGGCGAAGATCTGCAATAACATGCTGCTCGGCGCGACGATGGTGGCGACCTGCGAGACCTTTGCGCTGGCGAAGAAGCTCGGGCTCGACCTTCAGACCTTTTACGACATCTCGTCCAAGGCGTCGGGGCAGAGCTGGTCGATGACGTCCTATTGTCCGGTGCCGGGCGTCGGGCCGGAAACGCCGGCGGACCGCGACTATCAGGGTGGGTTCGCGACCGCGCTCATGCTCAAGGATTTGAAGCTCGCCGCCGAGGCGGCACGCGCGGCGGGTGCCTACACGCCGATGGGCGGCGAGGCGGAGGAACTCTATCAGCGCTTCGCCGATCGCGGCGGCGCGGGGCTCGACTTCAGTGCGATCATCAAGATGATCGACGATAGCTGGACGCCGCCCGCCGACGCGGGCAGGTAAGCGATCCGTACTTTGGGAGGATATTCCATGAAGTTGCTGCTCGGCCTTGCTGCCCTCGCCACGCTGGCCGCCGCCGCCCCGCTGTCCAAGGACAACGCCCTCGCGCTGATGCACGACCGCCATGAGAATATGGGATTGATCGGCAAGTCGATGCGGGCTGCCAAGCAAGGCCTCGATGCCGGCAATGTCGCGCAGGTCCGCACCGCGGCCGCGACGATCGACGCGCTGTCGGCCAAAACCGCGGGAATGTTCCCGGTCGGCACCGGACCCGACGTCGGCAAGACCCACGCCAAGCCCGACATCTGGGCGCACCCGCAGGACTTCGCCGCGGCGATGCGCAATTTCCGCACCGCCGCCGCCGGCTTCAACCGCGCCGCGCAAGGCAGCGACGTCAATGCGATGAAGCTGGCGCATGCCAACCTCGGCAAGACCTGCGGCGCCTGCCACGACCGCTTCCGCGTCAAGGATGACTGAGGCTGACCCCGCCACGCCGGTGGCGGAGGCGACTTTGGCCGCCCCGGTGTGGGACGCCCCCGTGCGGCTGGTCCACTGGAACCTGGTACTGCTGGTCGCCTTCTCCTGGTGGTCGGCGGAGTATCATCACACCGACTGGCATTTGTGGAGCGGCTACGGGGTGCTGTTCCTCGTCAGCTTCCGCTTGCTGTGGGGCGTCTTCGGTAGTTCGACGGCGCGGTTCGCCGGCTTCGTCCGCGGTCCGCGCGGCGTGATCGACTATCTGCGCCGGGCGCATCGCTGGGACCGCATCGGCCACACCCCGCTTGGCGCGCTGAGCGTGGTCGCGCTGCTCGGGCTGATCGCCGCGCAGCTTTATTTCGGGTTGATCACCACCGACGAGGACGGCCTCGTTGCCGGGCCGCTCAATCGGTTGGTCGACTTCGAGACCGGCGAGTTGGCGCGGACCATCCACCACCAATTGTTCAACGTGTTGCTGGGCTTCATCGTCCTCCATATCGGCGCGATCGCTTTCTATCGCGTCGTGAGGGCCAAGGACCTCGTCGGGCCGATGGTGCGCGGGAAAGCGACGGTTCCCGCGGGCACCGCGCCGTTCGTGCCGGCGTCGACCGGCCGGCTCGTCATCGCGCTGCTGCTGGCTGCCGCCTTCACCGCCTGGGTCATCATGGGCGCGCCGCCGTTCAAGCCTTGATCCGTGCTCACCGGCGCGCCACATCGCGCGCATGCTGATCGAGACCGCCCCGACGCCCAACCCGGCGACCAAGAAGTTCCTGCCCGGCGTGCCGGTGATGGAAGCGGGCAGCCGCGATTTCCCCGACGCCGACAGCGCCGGCGCCTCGCCGCTGGCCGAGGCGCTGTTCCGCACCGGCGAAGTCGAGGGCGTCTTCTTCGGCCGCGATTTCGTCTCCGTGACAGCGGTACCTGGCGTCGACTGGGCCGGGCTCGAACTCGACGTGCTGCAGATCCTGCTCGACCATTTTGCGAGTGGCGCGCCGCTGTTCGCCGCGGGCAGCGCGGCGGGCATCCAGGTCGCGCCCGACGAGACGGTGGTCGAGGAAGACCCGGCCGATGCCGACATTGTCGCGCAGATCCACGACCTGCTCGAGACGCGCGTCCGCCCGGCGGTTGCGCAGGACGGCGGCGACATCGTCTATCGCGGCTATCGCTCGGGCACGCTCTACCTCGCGATGCAGGGCGCCTGCGCCGGTTGCCCGTCGTCGGCGGTGACGCTCAAGCGCGGCGTCGAGAACCTCATTCGCCACTACGTCCCCGAAGTGGAGACGGTCGAAGCGGTCTGACGGGGTTGCCCCGAACGACGAACAGTGGCCAAACTGGCCGGCGATGATCCTCGCGCTCGACACGTCCACCGCTGCCTGCACCGCCGCCTTGTTCGATTCTGACGGGGCGTTGCTGGCGCGCGCCGACGAGGTGATCGGGCGCGGTCATGCCGAGCGGCTGGTCCCGATGATCGCGGAGATGCTCGGCGGTCGCGCACCGGAAACGGTGCTGGTCGGCTGCGGGCCAGGCAGCTTCACCGGCCTACGGGTCGCGATCGCCGCCGCGCACGGGCTGGCGATCGGCTGGGACGCGGACCTGCGCGGGTTCAATTCGCTTGCGCTGCTTGCCGCCGGGGCGCCCGGCGCCGGGCGGGTAGTAGCGGCGGTGGCCGGCGGGCATGGCGAGCTGTTCCTGCAGTCGTTTTCTCGCGCTCCATTGGCGGCCGAGGGGCCGCTCCTCAATTTGCGCGCTGAGGACGCGGCGGCCGCGATCGATGCGCCGCTGGTGGTCGGCACGGGCGCGGCGGCGCTGGTCGCGGCGCGCGGGTTCGGCGAGGCCCTCGATTGCCTGCCGGCGGCGGCGGACGCCCTGCTACTACCGACGGCGCTGGCCAACCTTCCGCCGCGGCCGGTCTATGCCCGTGCCCCAGACGCCCGGCCCAAGGCCGCATGAGCGACCGCATCCCAACGTCGATCAGCCTGCGCCCGGCCGGCGGCGGCGAGCTCGACGCGGTGATGCGGATCATGGAAGCGGCGTTCGACTCCAGTTTCGGCGAGGCCTGGACCCGCGCGCAATGCGCCGGGATCTTGCCGATGCACGGAGTGGCGATGACACTGGCGTTGAGCGGCGACACGCCGGTCGGCTTCAGCCTGGTGCGGACGGTCGCCGGCGAATCCGAGTTGCTGTTGCTCGCCGTCCTGCCCGAGTGGCGCGGCCGCGGCGTCGGGACGGCGCTGGTCGACAACTTCATCGCGGACGGTGGCAAGGCCGGGGCGCGCCACCTCCATCTCGAAGTGCGCGACGGTAATAGTGCGCTGGGACTGTACCGCCGCGCCGGGTTCCGGCTGGTTGGGCGCCGCAGCAAATATTACCGCGGTGCTGACGGCCAGCAGTTCGATGCCTTGACCATGGCGATCGAAAACTAGTCTTGACGCCAAGTCTTCATTTGCAAGACTTGATACGCCAAAGAAAAGAAACTAGGTCGCGCCCCACGACGGGATGTATCCGGAAGCGCGAGTTTAACCTCGGTTAGGAATATGAAAAGATGAATGACAATGACGTCGGTCAGGACACGCTGATCACATTGACTGCCGACATCGTCGCGGCGCACGTCAGCAACAATAGCGTCGCGGTCAATGACCTGCCGCAACTCATTCAGAACGTTCACGGTGCCTTGAGCGGTCTTGGTGGCCAGCCCGCGGTGCCCGAAGTCAAGCAGGAGCCCAAGGTTCCGGTCCGCTCCTCGGTCAAGCCCGACTTCATAGTCTGCCTCGAGGACGGCAAGAAGTTGAAGATGCTCAAGCGGCATCTGATGACCCACTATAACATGACTCCGGACCAGTACCGGCAGAAGTGGAACCTGGCTGCCGACTATCCGATGGTTGCGCCTAATTATGCCGAGCAGCGCCGCACGCTCGCCAAGTCGATCGGGCTCGGCACCAAGCGCAAGCGCACCGCCCGCGCCAAGTAATATCGGCGAGGTCGTCGCCCGGCCGCGGGCCGGGTGACGATCTCTCCTAGACCTCGCCGCCCGGGCATCCTACCTTGCGGCCCATGCACCGAATGATCGACATCGAGGCGCTCTGCGCGGAAAAGGGGCTGCGCATCACCGAGCAGCGCCGGACGATCGCGCGCGTTATCTCGGAAGCCGAGGATCATCCCGACGTCGAGACGCTCCACGGCCGGGCCGCGGCGGTCGATTCCAACATCTCCATCGCCACCGTTTACCGTACGGTCCGCTTGTTCGAGGAAGCCGGCATCCTCGAGCGGCACGAGTTCGGCCGCGACGGCCGCGCGCGTTACGAAGCGGTGACCGAGGAACATCACGACCATCTCATCGACGTCGAGAGCGGCAAGGTGATCGAATTCCATGACGAGGAGCTCGAGTTTCACAAGCGCCGGGTCGCCGAGAAGCTCGGCTTCCGCCTGGTCGACCACCGGATGGAGCTCTACGGCGTCCCCCTCGACCGCGACCGCTAGACCAAGCTCGACGCTTCGGGCCGCGGGGAGGCTGGCGGCGATGCTGGGCTGGCTAGGCGTCTGCGTGGTGGCGCATCTGATCGTGCGCTCGTTCGGGCCGTCGCCTTGGCCACGGCGATTGTTGCGCGGGATCTCCCATCTCGCCGGAGCGCGGGTCAGCATCGAAGGCGCGCCGGTCGCGGAGCATAGCCTGCTCATCGCCAACCATGTCAGCTGGCTCGATATCCCGATGCTCGCCGGTGCGACCGGTTGCGCCTTCGTCGCCAAGGACGAGCTCCAGAACCATCGCGTCATGCGCTGGCTGTGCGAGGAGAATGGCACGGTGTTCGTCGACCGTGGCGATCGCAACGGCATCCGCGAGCAGGCGGCGACGATGCGCCGCGCGCTCGAGAAGGGGCGGCCGCTGACCTTGTTTCCCGAAGGCACGGTTGGCGACGGCGGGCGGCTCCTCCCCTTTCGGCCGGCGCTGCTCAGCGCCTTCGCCCCGCCTCCGGCGCATATCCCGCTGCGGGCGGTGGCGATCGACTATCGCGGCGCCGCGCGCGAGTTCGGCTGGCCCGATGGCGAGACGGGGGTGGCCAACTTCCTCCGCCTGCTCGGCCGGCAAGGGACGGTGGAGGTCACGCTCCACCTGCTCGCGCCGCTGCCGCCGAGCGCCGACCGCAAGGAGCTCGCCCGCGCCGCGCACGATGCGATCGCCGCGACGCTGGCTCCTAGCGGCATCGCTCCGGCTGCCGTATAGGCGGGCTCGAATGACCTCTCCCAAGACCTTCCGAATCAAGTCCTTCGGCTGCCAAATGAACGTCTATGACGGCGAGCGCATGGCCGAGTTGCTGAGCGACCGCGGGATGACCGCCGCTGCAGGCGAGGATGCCGATCTCGTCGTCCTCAACACCTGCCACATCCGCGAGAAGGCTGCCGACAAGGCCTATAGCGACGTCGGGCGGCTAGTCCGCGAGGACGGCAGCAAGCCGCTGATCGCGCTGACCGGCTGCGTAGCCCAGGCCGAGGGCGCCGAAGCGCAGCGGCGCTCGAAGCTGATCGACCTGGTGGTCGGACCGCAGGCCTACCACCGCCTGCCCGAGATGGTCGCCGAGGCCGCCGCGGGCCGCCGCAGTGTCGACACCGACATGCCCGCGATCAGCAAGTTCGACGCATTGCCGCGCCGTAAGCGCTCGGGTCCGTCGGCGTTTCTCTCGGTTCAGGAAGGGTGCGACAAATTCTGCACTTACTGCGTGGTGCCCTATACCCGCGGGGCTGAGATTAGCCGGCCGTTCGGCGACATTGTCACCGAGGCCGAGGACCTGGTCGCCGGCGGCGCGCGCGAAATCACCTTGCTCGGCCAGAACGTCAACGCCTGGGCGAGCGACGGGCATGACCTGGCGAGCCTGATCCGCCGCCTGGCGACCTTCGCGGGGCTGGAGCGGATCCGCTACACCACCAGCCATCCGGTCAACATGGGCGAGGCGCTGATCCAGGCGCATGCCGATGTGCCCAAGCTGATGCCCTATCTCCATTTGCCGGTGCAGTCGGGCAGCGATCCCATCCTCAAGGCGATGAACCGCAGCCATTCGGTCGACAGCTATCTGGCGACGATCGCGCAGGTGCGCGCGGCGCGGCCGGACATCGCCATCTCGGGCGACTTCATCGTCGGCTTCCCCGGCGAGACCGACGAGGATTTCGAAGCAACGCTGCGGATCGTCGACGAGGTGCGTTACGCCGCGGCGTTCAGTTTCAAATACAGTCCGCGCCCGGGCACCCCGGCCGCAACCATGGAGAATCAGATCCCCCAGGGCATCATGGACGAGCGGCTTCAGCGGCTGCAGGCGCGGCTGGCCGAGCATAGCACTGACTTTAACCAGGCCTGCGTCGGTGCGACCGTGCCGGTGCTGATCGACCGGGTGGGGCGCAAGCCGGGGCAGATGATCGGCAAGTCGCCCTGGCTTCAGTCGGTGTTCCTCGAGACCAGCGCCGGGATCGGCGAGATGGTCGAGGCGCGGCTGACTCATGCGCTGCCGAACAGCCTCGGCGGCGAGCTGGTCCGCGTGGCGGAGGCCGCCTGATGGCCCGCAAGCCCGACCTCGCCGCAATTCCCGACCGTTCGCGTCTCGAGCTCGAATTCGACCAGCCTTACCTGCTCGGTCCCCTGTTCGGCGAATATGACCGCCACCTAGTCGCGATCGAGGACCGGCTCCACGTCAACATCGCTGCGCGCGGTACCAAGGTGCAGATTGAGGGCGAGCCCGACGATGCGGCGCGCGCCCGCGACGTCCTGGTCGGGCTCTACAACCGTCTCGACCAGGGCCAGGAAGTCGACATGGCGGCGGTCGAGAGCGTGATCGGCATGGCCGCGCGCCAGCCGAGCCTCGACGGGATCGTCGACGACCGCAGCGAGGTCGCCGCGGCGCCGCGGGCGATGATCCGCACCCGCAAAAAGACGATCGTTCCACGCTCGACGGTGCAGACCGCCTACATGGAGGCGCTGGCGCGCGAGGACATGATCTTTGCGCTCGGGCCGGCGGGCACCGGCAAGACCTATCTCGCGGTGGCGCAGGCCGTTGCCATGTTGATAGGCGGGCAGGTCGACCGGCTGATCCTGTCGCGCCCCGCGGTCGAGGCGGGCGAGCGGCTGGGCTTCCTTCCCGGCGACATGAAGGAGAAGGTCGATCCTTATCTCCGCCCCTTGTACGACGCGCTCTACGACATGCTCCCCAACGAGCAGGTCGAGCGGCGGCTGACCAGCGGCGAGATCGAGATCGCGCCGATCGCCTTCATGCGCGGGCGCACGCTCAACGACGCCTTCATCAT
This sequence comes from Sphingomonas ginsengisoli An et al. 2013, assembly GCF_009363895.1. NCBI lineage: Bacteria > Pseudomonadati > Pseudomonadota > Alphaproteobacteria > Sphingomonadales > Sphingomonadaceae > Sphingomonas > Sphingomonas ginsengisoli (ex An et al. 2013). The sequence goes on from NZ_CP045434.1 coordinate 1,251,369, forward strand.
CCTCGACGAGGCGCAGAATACCACGCCGCAGCAGATGAAGATGTTCCTCACCCGCTTCGGCATGCGCAGCCGGATGGTGATCTGCGGCGATCCCAACCAGACAGACCTGCCGCGCGGGGTCGAAAGCGGCCTCAACGACGCGGTCGGCAAGCTCGAGGGGATTCCCAAGATCTCGATGGTCCGCTTCAGTGCCGCCGACGTCGTCCGCCACCCGCTGGTCGGGCGGATCGTCGAAGCTTACGAGGGGCCTGGGCGATGAGCCTCGAAATTGCCCTCGAAGCCGACGCGGAGTGGGACAGTAGCGAGGGTCCGGACTGGGCCGAACTGGCCCAGGCCGCGGCCCGCGCCGCCATTGCCGAGAGCCGCTATCCGACGCTCGCCGACCTCGACCGCGCGGTGGAGTTGTCGGTCCAATTGACCGGTGACGACCAAGTCCGTGCGCTCAACGCCGAATGGCGCGGCAAGGATAAGCCGACCAACGTTCTCTCCTTCCCGCTCGCCGAGGCCGACGAGCTGACCGACGTCGGCGCGGACGGGCCCGAACTGCTGCTCGGCGACATCGTGCTGGCGCGCGGCGTGTGCGCCGCCGAGGCGCACGACAAGGCGATACCCCTCGCCCACCATGCCGCGCACCTGATGGTCCACGGCACGCTGCACCTGCTCGGCTACGACCATCACGAGGACGGCGAGGCCGAGGACATGGAAGCGCGCGAGACGCGGGCGCTGGCGCGCCTCGGCATCGCCAATCCCTATCCTGTCGAGGAAGCTGCCTGATGGCGACGTCACCCGACAGCGGATCGCGGCTATGGCGCGGGATGCGCCACCTGTTCTTCGGCGGCGACTCCGACCATTCGCTGCGCGACCAGATCGAGGAAGTCATCGACGAGGCCGAGGAGCATCGCGGCGGCGAGAGCAGCGACCTGTCCCCGCTCGAGCGACAGATGCTGCGCAACCTCCTCCACTTCGGCGACCGCACCGCGGGCGATATCTGCGTTACCCGCGGCGAGATCATCTCCGCGCCGAGCAGCAGCTCGATGGCCGAACTCGCCAAGATCTTCGCCGAGGCCGGGCACAGCCGGTTGCCGCTGACCGGCGAAAGCCTCGATGAAGTGGTTGGAATGGTCCACATCAAGGACGTCTTCAACGCCTACTTCGACGCGACCGAGCGCAAGAGCGTTGCCGAGATCATCCGCGAGCCCCTGTTCGTGCCCGAGAGCATGGGGGTGATCGACCTGCTCGCGCGGATGCGCGCGCAGCGGGTCCATCTCGCGCTGGTCGTTGATGAGTTCGGCGGGACCGAGGGCCTTGTGACCATCGAGGACGTGGTCGAGGAAATCGTCGGGGACATCGCCGACGAACATGACGAGGAAGTCCAGCCGCTGCTGGCCAAGCTCGACGACGGGCTGTGGGAGGCGGACGCGCGTTGCGAACTCGATGAACTCGCGCAAGCGGTCGACAAGAGACTGGTGGCCGAGGACGACGAGGTCGACACGCTCGGTGGTCTCGCCTTCATGCTCGCCGGCCGGATCCTCGCGCCGGGCGAAAGCGTCGCGCATCCAAGCGGCTGGCGGCTCGAAAGCGTCGCCGCCGACGATCGCAAGATGCACCGACTGCGGTTGCACGCGCCCGATCCCGCGGCGGCGGACGCCTGATCAGCACGATGACGCCCAGGACCGCGCGCCTGCTGCCGCTGGCGGCGCTGCTGCTCGGGCTCGGCTCGGCCTTCGCCTTCCAGCCGGTCGGCTGGTGGCCGCTGATGCCGCTCGCCTTCGCCGGGCTGTGCGAAGTGCTGCGGCGGACGGGTGGCTTGTGGCGGGTGTTGCTGACTGGTTGGCTGTTCGGAGTCGGCCAGTTCGTCATCGGCCTCAACTGGATCGCGACCGCCTTCACCTTTCAGGCGGCGATGCCGGCCTGGTACGGGTGGATCGCGGTGGTGCTGCTGAGCCTATACCTTGCGGTCTACCCGGCGCTGGCAGCGGGGCTGGCATGGCGGTTCGGACAGCGCAACCCGCTCGCGCTGGTGCTCGCCCTGGCGGGCGCGTGGGCGCTCACCGAATGGCTCCGCGCGACCATGTTCACCGGCTTTGCCTGGAATCCGGTTGGCGTAACGCTGGTCGATACGTGGTGGCGGGGCGCGGCGGCCGTGATTGGCACCTACGGGCTGTCAGCGTTGACGGTTATCCTTGGCGGCACCTTAGGGCTGGCGATTGGGAGCGCCAAGCGGACCGCCGCATGGAGTGCACTGCTGCTGCTTCTGATTGGTGTCGGCGGGTGGCTTAGCCAATCCCACGTCGGCGCCGGCACCCGCCCCATCCGCATCGTCCAGCCCAACATCGGGCAGGAACAGAAGTGGCGGCCGGGCCTCGACCGGGAGGCATTCGCCAGGCTCGGCCGGCTGTCGTGGGGCGGCGAGGGTCCGCCGCGGCTGCTGCTGTGGCCCGAGGTCGCGGTGCCGGTGCCGTTCCAGGCGATCGAGCCCGGCTCGGGCAGACCTCCGATCACCCTCCCCGCAGTGGCGCAGGCGGCGGCCTATCTCCGTCCCGGCGACCTGCTGGTGACCGGCGCGCCGGGTCTCGTCGCCAATGCTCGCGGCGAAATCGTCGGCGAGACCAATAGCGTCATGCCGATCACCCCGATGGGGCAGATCCTCGGCCGCTACGACAAGGCTCATCTGGTCCCCTATGGCGAATATCTGCCGATGCGGCCGCTCTTGAGCGCCATCGGCCTGTCGCAACTCGCGCCGGGAATCGGCGACACCCAGCCGGGGCCGGGACCGCGCACGCTCGACCTGCCCGGCTTCGGGCGGATGGGCGTGCAAGTCTGCTACGAGATCATCTTCTCGGGTCAGGTTGTCGACGAGGCGAACCGGCCCGATTTCCTGTTCAATCCGTCGAACGACGCCTGGTTCGGCCGCTGGGGACCGCCGCAGCATCTTGCTCAGGCCCGCTTGCGCGCGGCCGAGGAAGGCATCCCGATCATCCGCTCGACGCCGACCGGAATCAGTGCGCTGGTGGACGCCGACGGACGGCTTCTTCGCTCTTTGCCGTGGCGAACGGCCGGGCGGATCGACGCGGCCCTGCCCCCGGTGCTGCCGCCGACACTTTTTTCCCGGACCGGCAACATCCTGCCGCTGGGCCTCGCCTTCCTGCTGCTGATGATCGCGGTTGGCATCGACGGATCACGCCGCTACAGGCGCGTCATATAAAGCTTTCCTTATATCTCGTTGTCGCTCCGCCAGAGCCCCTGGAGAACCATGCGCCAGTCTTACCTGTTCACCTCCGAATCCGTGTCCGAGGGCCATCCCGACAAGGTCGCCGATCAGATCAGCGACTCCATCGTCGACCTGTTCCTGTCCAAGGATCCCGAGGCGCGTATCGCGTGCGAGACGCTGACCACCACTCAGCGCGTCGTCCTTGCGGGTGAGATCCGCTGCAAGGGCGTGTACGAGAACGACCAGTGGGCCGACGGAGCGCTCGCAGAGATCGAGGCGACCGCACGGGCGACGGTGAAGAGGATCGGCTACGAGCAGGCCGGTTTCCACTGGAACGAGTTCGTCTTCGAGAACAACCTACACGGCCAGTCGGCGCACATCGCGCAGGGCGTCGACGCCAGCGGCAACAAGGACGAGGGCGCGGGCGACCAGGGCATCATGTTCGGTTTCGCCTGCGACGAGACCCCCGACCTGATGCCGGCGACGCTCTATTACAGCCACAAGATCCTCGCTGCGATGGCGGCCGACCGCCATTCGGGCGCGGCGCCGTTCCTCGAGCCCGACGCCAAGAGCCAGGTCACGTTGCGCTTCGAGGGGGGCAAGCCGGTCGCGGCGACCGCGATCGTGGTCTCGACCCAGCACGCCAAGGGCTATGACGAAGGCGACAAGGAAGCCGAGCTCCACGCTTACGTGAAGCGCGTCGTCGCTGACGTGATTCCGGCCGCGCTGCTGAGTGACGAGACCGTCTATCACATCAACCCGACCGGCAGCTTCGAGATCGGCGGCCCGGACGGCGACGCTGGGCTGACCGGGCGCAAGATCATCGTCGACACCTATGGCGGCGCGGCCCCGCACGGCGGCGGCGCGTTCAGCGGCAAGGACCCGACCAAGGTCGACCGCTCGGCGGCCTATGCCGCGCGCTATCTTGCCAAGAACATCGTCGCGGCGGGCCTCGCCACCCGCTGCACCATTCAGCTCGCCTACGCGATCGGCGTCTCGGCGCCGCTGTCGCTCTATGTCGACACGCACGGCACGGGGACGGTCGGCGACGACCAGCTCGAGGCGGCGATCGGCAAGATCGAGCGGCTGGGCGGGCTGACCCCGCGCGGCATCCGTACCCACCTCGGCCTCAACAAGCCAATCTACGCCCCGACCGCCGCCTACGGGCACTTCGGGCGCAAGGCCGAGGGCGACCACTTCCCGTGGGAACGCACCGACCTCGCCGACGAGCTCAAGTCGGCGCTTAACTGACAAAGAGAAAGGGCGGAGCCGCGAGGCCCCGCCCTTCTTAGTTTTACGGCGCCTGCTTAGTAGCGGGTGCGGCCGTTGTGCTTGGTCACATAGACCCGGCGCGACAGTGCGTCATAGCGACGCTGGAGATCGCCGACCTCGGCACGCGAATAGCCGTTGCGGCTGTAGCGACCGTCGAGCCGGGCGAGCGCCGTGAAGTCGCTGCGCAAGCGGCTGGCCTCGGCGCGGGTGAGCGCACCGTTGCGGACGCCCTGCTCGATCCGGTTGTAGAGGTTCGCCTGGCGCTGCTGGATCGGAGTCCAGGCCTGCGCCGAGGCTGGCGCGGCGACACCGGCGATCCCGGCGACGGCACTGAGGGCGATAAGGGTGGTACGCATGACGATACTCCTTCGATGTGGTCGTCGTAATGACAGGGCAACGCGCCGAATTCGGTTCGTTTCCGCCGTTCATCTGACGTAGTTTGGCAGTCATCCGGGGTTCACCGGGGGGCCGCCTTTTGGCCTTGTCCGCGGCCGCCCGACGCTCTAGCCGCCCTCTCCCATGAGCGCGTTCAAGCCCGGCGATCCGACCACCATCAACCGGCTCTACGGGCGCTCGAGCGGGCACAAGCTGCGGCTGGGTCAGCAAGCACTGGTCGAGACGCTGCTGCCGCAGATCGCGGTGCCGGCCGAGGGTGAGGTGACCGCGCGCGCACTGTTCGGCGACGACCGCCCGCTCCATTTCGAGATCGGCTTCGGCTCGGGCGAGCATCTCGCCCACCGCGCCGACCTGTTGCCCGACCACGGCTTCATCGGGGCCGAGCCGTTCCTCAACGGGGTCGCCACCGCGCTCGGCCATGTCCGCGACGGTCCGCTCGCCAATGTCCGGCTGCACATGGGCGACGCGCTAGAGGTGCTGGCGCGGGTGCCCGAGGGAGCGCTGACCATGCTCTATCTGCTTCATCCCGACCCGTGGCCCAAGGCGCGCCATGCCAAGCGAAGGATGGTCAACGACGGGCCACTCGACCTCATCGCTGCCAAGGTGAAGCCGGGCGGAGAGTTCCGGATTGCGACCGACCATCCGGTCTATCTCGAGTGGACGTTGATGGTGATGCAACGGCCGGCGCACCTCGCGCAGTTCGAGTGGCTGGCGGAAACTCCGGACGACTTCCTCGAGCCCGTCGGCGGCTGGATCCAGACCCGCTACGGCGCCAAGAGCCGCCGCGAGGGCCGTCGGCCTTATTATCTCCGCTATCGCCGTCGCTGACCTGCGCGCGGACCATTTGGTCGCAAGTTCACGGAACGAACCGGTCCCGCCCATCGCTCTGTCACCGCGGCAACTTCGCCGCCGAGGGAGTATTCTCGATGCAGGGTCACATCATCTCAGCCGTCTTTGACAGCCGCAGCGACGCCGAGCGCGCCATTTCCGATCTCCGCTCCGCGGGAGTGGACGACAGCGCCATTTCGATCGTCGGCAAGCATGACGACGACACCGTCACCACGACCGACGCGACCGGTGATACCGTCCGCACCGACGACGAGCCGACCAGCTTCATCGCCAAGGCTGCGGCCGGTTCGGGCATCGGCGCGCTGCTCGGCGTCGCCGCGCTCGCCATCCCGGGCGTTGGGCCCCTCGCCGCGGCCGGCGCGATCGCTGCCACGGCAATCCCCGGCGCGGCGCTTGCCGGCACGGCGGTCGGCGCGGCCGCGGGCGGCATCACCGACCTGCTGACCAGTCACGGCGTCAGCAATGAGGACGCCGCTTATTATGGCGATCGCATCGGTCAGGGCGGCACCTTCGTCTCGGTCGACGCCAGCCGCTCGGACGTCTCGGCTGACCAGCTCCAGCAATTGCTGCGTCAGGCCGGCGGTCACGATTCGAGCAGCGCCCGCACGGGCACCACAACCACTTCCTACTAGGACGTCGGCGAGCGGTCCGGGTGGAATGCCCGGACCGCCTTGCCTCATTTGATGGGGATCAGCCGCAACAGGCGGCCATTGGCCCCATCCTCGAGCAGATAGACTTCACCGCCCGGGCCCTGCTCGACCTCGCGGATTCGCGCGCCCATGTCCCACTGATCGGCCTTCTGCGCCTTGTCGCCGCTGAGGTGGACGTGGATCAGTGCCTGACCCGACAGCGCGCCGAGCAATAGGTCGCCGCGCCACTGCGGGAATAGCGCACCCGAATAGACGATCAGCCCCGCGGGCGAGATCGAGGGATTCCAGAAGACCTTGGGCGGCTCGAAGCCGTCACCGGGCTGGTGATCGGGAATGTCGAGGCCATCGTAATTGGTGCCGTTCGACACCCGCGGCCAGCCGTAGTTCTTGCCGGCGACGATCAGGTTGACCTCGTCGCCGCCGCGCGGTCCCATTTCGATTTCCCACAAGCGTCCGTCGGGAGCGAAGGCGAGCCCGAGCGGATTGCGGTGGCCGGTCGACCAGGTCTCGGCCGGGGTGCGGTTCGGGCCCGGCCAGCTGACCGAGCGCGTGGGTGCGCTGGCGGCCGCACCGGTGTCCTCGGGCGGATCGGTGATCCGCACGGTCGCCGCGCCGACCTTGCCCGCCAGCGGATTTCCTGCGGCGGGCTGGCCGTCGAGGGTCAGGTGGAGGATCTTGCCGAGCGGCTGGCTGGGGTCCTGCGCCGGGGTGAAGCGCTGCCGCTCGCCCGAGGAGAGGAAGAGCGACTTGCCGTCGGGGGCGAAAGCGATCCGTGCCCCGAATTGCCCGCCCTTGCCGCCGGCCGGATCGCGCCACACCACCTTGAGGCCGTCGAGCCGGTCGCCGCTTTGGGTGACCAGCGTCGCCCGGGCGAGCGCCAATCCGCTGCCGCCATTCGCCGACGGTTCGGCATAGGTCAGATAGACCGCGCGGCTCTCCGAAAAGTCGGGCGCGGCGACCACGTCGAGCAGCCCGCCCTGCCCTTGCGCCACCACCCTGGGAACGCCCGCCACCGCCTGCTTGGCGCCGGTGCCGGCGTCGACCAGCCACACCGCCCCCTTCTTTTCGGTCACCAGCACCTGATTTCCGCGACCAGGCAGGAAGGTCATTGCCCACGGGCCCGAGAAAGTGGCGACCGGCTGCACCGTGAATGGGCGGGCGGCGCCACTTCCGTTCATCTGACCGCGACTTTGTGCCGTATCTGCCGGAGCGGGCCCGGAACAGGCACCGATCAGCGCCACAAGAGTTGCCACTGGTAATGAGAAGTTTCGCATTGCACACCTATGTCATTGCCGACCCGCCGGCACTGTCCGGTAGAAAGGTCCGCGCTTGCCGTCTGTTCCCCTCCTGAGCCTCGCCACCGCGGTTCCGCCCTTTTCGATCAGCCAGGACGCCGCCAAGGCGCTCGGCCGCGAATTGTTCGCCGGTCGCAAGGCGCTCTACGACCGCCTGCAGGGCGTGTTCGACAATGCCGGCATCGCTCAGCGCAACCTGGTCGCCCCGCCGGACTGGTACGCCGGCAACCACGGGTGGGAGGAACGCAACCGCGTCTATCTCGAGGCGGCCGAAGCGCTGTTCCTCGAGTCGGCGCGAAAGGCGATCGCCGACGCGGGACTGGCGCCGGGCGACATCGACGGGGTCGTGACCGTCTCGACCACCGGGATCGCAACGCCCAGCCTCGAGGCACGGGTCGGGCCAACGTTCGGGCTGCGCCCCGACGTGCGGCGGGTGCCGATCTTCGGCCTGGGCTGCGCCGGAGGGGTGTCGGGGCTGGCCACCGCCGCGCGGCTGGCGAGCGCCGAGCCGGGCAGCCGCTGGCTGTTCGTCACGGTGGAGACCTGCTCCATCTCGATCCGCCTCGACACCGACGATCCCGCGGCGCTGGTTGCGACCGCCCTGTTCGGCGACGGCGCCGCCGCCTGCGTGGTTGGCGGCAACGGCCCGGGCATCGCGAGCATTCGCGACAGCGCCGAGCAATTGTGGCCCGACACGCTCAAGATCATGGGCTGGCGGGTCGAGGACCCCGGCCTCGCGGTGGTGTTCGACCGCGCGATCCCGCCGTTCGTCACCGACAATCTGGCGCCCGCCATTCACACCATGGTCGACCGGTTCGGCCTCCGGTGGAGCGATATCGGGCGGCTCTGCTCGCACCCGGGCGGGGCCAAGGTCGTCGACGCGATCGAGCAGGCGCTGGAGCTCGAGCCCGGAAGCCTGGATCTCGAGCGCGCGGTGCTGCGCGACCACGGCAACATGAGCGCGCCGACGGTCCTGTTCGTGCTTCAGCGGCTGCTTGCACGTGGCCTGCCCGACAACACGCTGCTGACCGCCTTCGGGCCCGGCTTCACCTGCGCCGGCCTGCTGCTGGAGCGCGCATGAGCGAATGGCAGGAACTGTGGTCGAGCGGGGTGCCGCTATGGCCGGGTATCGCGATCATGGCGTTCGTCACTTTCCAGCGTCTGGCCGAGCTGGTGCTGGCGCGGCAGAATACCGCGCGTCTGCTCGCGCATGGCGCGAAGGAGTTCGCGCCGGGCCATTATCGACTGATCGTCGCGGTCCACACATTGTGGCTGGCGGCGCTGTGGTGGCTCGGCCCGGGCCGGCCGATCCACTGGCTGCTGTTCGCGCTGTTCATGGCTCTACAGCTGGGGCGGGTGTGGGTGCTGCGGACGCTCGGGCCGCGCTGGACCACGCGGATCATCGTCCTGCCGGGCGCGCCGCTGGTCGCGGGCGGTCCGTTCCGCTTCGTCAGCCATCCCAATTACCTGGTGGTGATCGGCGAGATCGCGGTGCTCCCGCTGGTGTTCGGGCTGCCGCTGGTCGGGCTGATCTTCACCCTGCTCAACGCGGCGGTCCTTACGATCCGCATCCGGGCCGAGAATCGCGCGCTTTCGCAGGTTGCTTGACCAGCGGCCCTCGCCTATATGGCTGCTTCCTCCTCACATCGTTGATGCTGGCGAGGCCGCCCGGGTTCCCGAGCGGTCCCGAGGGGGCATGAGCTTTTCGACGAGGACGAATGGACCTGACCGCATTGCACGACCTGATCGAACCCGAGGCCAAGAGCCTGGGCTTCGACCTCGTGCGCGTGGCGATGATCGGCGGGACCACCGACCCGACGCTGCAGATCATGGCCGAGCGGCCCGATACCCGCCAGTTGAACCTCGCGGACTGCGAAGCGCTCTCGCGCCGCATCTCCGAAAAGTTCGACGCTCTCGAGGAAGCCGGTGAAGATCCGATCGACGGCGCCTATCGGCTCGAGGTCAGCTCGCCCGGGATCGACCGGCCGCTGACCCGCCGCCGGGACTATGCCGACTGGGCCGGACACGAGGCCCGCCTCAAGCTCGCCCGTGAGGTCGACGGCGCCAAGCAGGTCTCCGGCACCATTGACGGGATCGAGGGCGACGAGATCCGCATCGCCAGCCCCAAGGGCGTCCGTGCCATTCCGTTCGACGCCGTCCAGTCGGCCAAGCTGCTGCTGACCGACAAGCTCATCAACGCCACCGCGCCGCTCTCGACCGAGGGCGCCGACAAAATCTTCACGCAAGAGGACTGATACCCATGGCCACTGCCGCGCCCGCCGCGCCCACCGCCAACAAGGCCGAGCTGCTCGCCATCGCCGACAGCGTCGCGCGCGAGAAGCTGATCGACCGCGGCATTGTCATCGAGGCGATGGAGGACGCGATTCAGCGCGCCGCCCGTGCTCGCTACGGCGCCGAGAACGACATCCGCGCCAAGCTCGACCCCACCACCGGCGAACTGCGCCTGTGGCGCGTCGTCGAGGTGGTCGAAGAGGTCGAGGACTATTTCAAGCAGGTCGACCTCAAGGGCGCGCAGAAGCTCCAGGCCGATGCGGCGGTCGGCGACTTCATCGTCGATCCCCTGCCCCCGATCGAGTTCGGCCGGATCGCCGCGCAGGCCGCCAAGCAGGTCATCTTCCAGAAGGTCCGCGACGCCGAGCGTGATCGCCAGTTCGACGAGTTCAAGGATCGCGTCGGCGAGATCATCACTGGCGTCGTCAAGCGGGTCGAGTTTGGTCACGTCGTCGTCGACCTCGGCCGCGCCGAAGGCGTCATCCGCCGCGACGCGCAGATCCCGCGCGAGATGGTCCGCGTCGGCGATCGCGTCCGCTCGCTGATCCTGCGCGTTGCCCGCGAGACCCGCGGCCCGCAGATCTTCCTCAGCCGCGCGCACCCCGACTTCATGAAGAAGCTGTTCGCGCAGGAAGTGCCCGAGATTTACGACGGCATCATCGAGATCAAGGCCGCCGCCCGTGACCCGGGCAGCCGCGCCAAGATCGGCGTCATCAGCTACGACGGATCGATCGATCCGGTCGGCGCCTGCGTCGGCATGAAGGGCAGCCGCGTCCAGGCCGTCGTCCAGGAGATGCAGGGCGAGAAGATCGACATCATCCCCTGGTCCGAAGACACCGCGACCTTCGTCGTCAACGCGCTTCAGCCGGCGACGGTCAGCCGCGTGCTGATCGACGAGGAAGAAAGCCGGATCGAGGTGGTCGTCCCCGACGACCAGCTCAGCCTGGCGATCGGCCGTCGCGGCCAGAACGTCCGCCTCGCCAGCCAGCTGACCAACAGCCAGATCGACATCCTCACCGAGGCCGATGCCAGTGAGAAGCGCCAGAAGGAATTCGTCGAGCGCTCCGAGATGTTCCAGAATGAGCTCGACGTCGACGAGACGCTGGCCCAGCTGCTGGTCGCCGAAGGCTTCACCAGCCTCGAGGAAGTCGCCTACGTCGAGAGCGACGAGATTGCTTCGATCGAAGGTCTTGACGATGAGATCGCGGGTGAGCTGCAGAGCCGCGCCGGCGAAGCGCTCGAGCGGCGCGAGGCCGCAGCCCGTGCCGAGCGCCAGGGCCTCGGCGTCGAGGACTCACTCGCCGAACTGCCGCACCTCACCGAGCAGATGCTGGTGACGCTCGGCAAGGCGGGCATCAAGACGCTCGACGACCTCGCCGACCTCGCCACCGACGAGCTCATCCAGAAGAAGCGCCAGGAGCCGCGCCGCCGCGCCGAGAATGCGCCGCAGCGGGCCGAGGACAAGGGCGGGATCCTCGCCGAATACGGCCTCAACGAAGAGCAGGGCAACGAGATCATCATGGCCGCCCGCGCCCATTGGTTCGAGGACGAGGCGCCCGCGCCGCAACCGCAGGAGGACGCGGTTGCGGAAAACGAGCAATGATCGCCTAAAGGCGCATACGCCCGAGCGCACCTGCATCGTCTCGCGTCGCACCGCGCCGCGGGAGGAGCTCGTACGGCTCGTGCTCGGCCCCGACGGCCAGGTCCATCCCGATGTCCGCGCCAAGGCTCCGGGCCGTGGGGCGTGGATCGGCGTCTCGCGCACCGAACTGGAAACCGCGCTCGCCAAGGGCAAGTTGAAGGCCTCGCTGGCGCGGGCGTTCAAGACCCAGGAATTCACGATCGGCACCGATCTGCCCGAGCGGATCAAGCGCGAGCTCGAGCGCGCGGCGCTCGACCGGCTGGGGATGGAGGCGCGCTCGGGCACGCTCATCAACGGCTCCGACCGGGTCGAGCAGGCGGCGCGCGCGGGCAAGGTCCATCTGCTGCTCCACGCCGCCGATGCCGGCACCGACGGCAACCGCAAGCTCGACCAGGCCTGGCGGGTCGGCGGGGCCGAGGAACTGGGTCAGCGCGAAGGGCTGGTAATTCCGGCCTCGCGCACCATCTTGAGCATGGCGCTGGGCCGCGAAAATGTGGTACATGTGGCCTTGACCGATCCCGCCGCCGCCCGGCGCGTGGGGCTCGCGCTCACCCGGTGGCGCGCTTTCATTGTAGGAGAGGCTGGGCTAGGCCGCGGCGATACTGCCGCCGGCGACGGCTCGGCTGACGATTGAGACGAAGGAATTTATGAGCGACCAGACCGACAAGCCGAAGCTGGGCACCCGGCCGCCGCTGGGCATCAAGCGCACGGTTGAGACTGGCAAGGTCAAGCAGAGCTTCAGCCATGGCCGCTCGAACACGGTCGTGGTCGAGGTCAAGAAGCGCCGCATCCTCGGTCGCCCCGGGGAGGCTCCGGCTGTCGAGACGCCGCCGCCCGCGGCTGCTGCGCCGGCCCCCGCCGCGCCGGTCCGTCCGGCCGCGCCTGCCCCGGCTGCGCCGCGCCGCCCGGTCGACGACATCACTGCCCGCAAGGAAATGCAGGCCAAGCTGCTGCGCGAGGCCGAGGAGGCCCGCATGGCCGCGCTCGAGGAAGCGCGCCGCCGCGACGAGACCGCCAAGCAGAGCCAGACCGAGGAAGAGCGTCGCCGCCAGGAAGACAATCGCCGCGCCGAGGAAGAGGCTGCGCGCAAGGCCGCCGAGGAAGCCAAGCGCGCCGCCGAGCAGCCGGCCGAGCCCGCTCCGGCCGAGGCGCCCGCGGCCGCCACGCCGGCCCGTCCGGTCGGCCAGCAGTTCACCCCGGTCCGCCGGCCCGAGCCCGCCTCGCCCGTTCGCCGCCCCGAGCCGGCGCGTCCGGCCTCGCGAGGTCGCACCGACGACCGCCGCCATGCCGGCAAGCTCACCGTCACCCGCGCCCTCTCGGGCGGCGACGACAGCCGCGCGCGCAGCCTGGCCGCGCTGCGTCGTGCCCGCGAGAAGGAAAAGCGCGCGCACATGGGCTCCGGCCCGCGCGAGAAGCAGGTCCGCGACGTGATCGTGCCTGACAGCATCATCGTCGGCGAGCTTGCCAACCGGATGAGCGAAAAGGCGGCCGATCTCGTCAAATCGCTGTTCAAGATGGGCATGATGGTCACCGTCAATCAGGCGATCGACCAGGACACGGCCGAGCTGCTGGTCACCGAGTTTGGTCACAACATCAAGCGCGTCAGCGAGAGCGATGTCGACATCGACACCGCCGCCGACGTCGACACCGAAGAGAGCCTGCAGCCGAGGCCGCCGGTGGTGACGATCATGGGACACGTCGACCACGGCAAGACCTCGCTGCTCGACGCCATCCGCGGCGCCAACGTCCAGTCGGGTGAGGCCGGCGGCATCACCCAGCACATCGGCGCCTATCAGGTAAAGGTCCCTTCGGGCGACAAGATCACCTTCCTCGACACTCCGGGTCACGAGGCGTTCAGCGAGATGCGCGCCCGCGGCGCCAACATCACCGACATCGTGGTGCTGGTGGTGGCGGCCGACGACGGCCTCAAGCCCCAGTCGATCGAGGCGATCAACCACACCAAGGCGGCCGGCGTGCCGCTGATCGTGGCGATCAACAAGATCGACAAGCCCGACGCCCGCCCGCAGCGCGTCCGCGAGGAACTGCTGCAGCATGAGCTGGTGGTCGAGGAGCTGGGCGGCGACGTCCAGGACGTCGAGGTGTCGGCGCTCCAGAAGACCAATCTCGACGGACTGCTCGAGGCGATCGCGCTGCAGGCCGAAATCCTCGAGCTCAAGGCCAATCCGGCACGCGATGCCGAGGCGACCGTGATCGAAGCCAAGCTCGACAAGGGCCGCGGTCCGCTGGCGACCGTGCTGGTCGAGCGCGGGACCTTGAAGGTCGGCGACATCTTCGTCGTCGGCGCCGCTTCGGGCCGCGTCCGCGCGATGATCGACGATCATGGCCGCCAGGTGAAGGAAGCCGGGCCGTCGATGCCGGTCGAAGTGCTCGGCCTTTCCGCCGTGCCGTCGGCGGGCGACAAGCTCACCGTGGTCGAGAATGAGGCGCGGGCCCGTGAGGTCGCCGCCTATCGCCAGGGCGTGCTCGACCGCAAGCGGACCACCTCCGCGCCGGTCAGCCTCGAGAACATGTTCGCCAACCGCGCCTCGACCACGATCGAGTTCCCGCTGATCGTCAAGGCTGACGTGCAGGGCTCGACCGAGGCGATCGTCAATGCCTTGAACCGCCTGTCGACCGACGAGATCAAGGTCCGCATCCTGCAATCGGGCGTCGGCGCGATCACCGAGAGCGACGTGACGCTGGCCGCCTCGACGGGGGCGCCGATCATCGGCTTCAACGTCCGTCCCAACGCCAATGCGCGCCAGACGGCCGAGCGCAACAAGGTCGAGTTCCGTTACTACGACGTCATCTATCACCTGACCGATTGGGTGAAGGACGCGATGGGCGGCCAGCTCGGACCCGAGATCATCGAGACGGTGGTCGGCCGCGCCAAGGTCCAGGAAGTGTTCCCGGCCGGCAAGCGTGACAAGGCCGCCGGCCTGCTCGTGCTCGAGGGTCAGATCCGCAAGGGTCTCGCCGCGCGCCTCACCCGCGACGACGTCATCGTCTCCAAGACCACGATCAGCTCGCTGCGCCGGTTCAAGGACGACGTCGGCTCGGTGGTCGCCGGGCTCGAGTGCGGCGTGCTGCTGGCTGACACCAACGACATCAAGGCTGGCGACAACCTTGAAGTGTTCGAGGTCGAAGAGCGCGCGCGTACGCTCTGACGTAGAGGGTGGCGATGGCCCGGCTTGGTCCGATCATTCCGGTGTTGCGCAGCTTCGACGAGCAGCGGACGAGGGATTTCTACCTCGATTTCCTCGGCTTCGAGTTTGTGTTCGAGCACCGCTTCGAGGAGTGGGCGCCGCTCTATCTCGGCGTCCGCCACGGCGACTGCATCATCCACCTGTCCGAGCATTATGGGGATGCTACCCCCGGCTCCGCTATTCGGATCGAGGTCGACGACGTGGTCGCTTACGCCGCGGAGTTGCGCGCCAAGGCGCATGGCAACAGCCGGCCGGGTGAGCCGCAGGAAATGCCGTGGGGCTCGCGCGAGATCACCATCGCCGATCCGTCGTCCAACCGCCTGACCTTCTTCACTCGCCTGTCCGGAAGCGCCGGCGCCGATGCGTAAGCAGGAAACCGCCGAAGGCCGCTCGGTCCGCCTCCTTCGGGTGGGTGAGCAGGTCCGTCACGTGCTGAGCGAGATCCTGTCGCGCGGCGACGTGCATGACGAGACGCTGCAAAGCCACCTCGTCAGCGTTACCGAGGTGCGGATGTCGCCCGACCTTCGTCACGCCACGGTGTTCGTGAAGCCGCTCCTCGGCCAGGACGAGACGGCGGTGCTCAAGGCGCTGCGGACCAACACCGCCTTCCTCCAGCGCGAGGTCGCGCACCGGGTGCGGACCAAATATGCCGCCAAGCTGAAGTTTCTCGCCGATGAGAGCTTCGACGAGGGTAGCCATATTGACCGCTTGCTGCGCTCCGACCATGTCGCGCAGGATTTGGGCGACGAGAGCGGCGACGCTTAAGGCCGCGCGGCTTCGACCAGTGCGGTTTCGCGATTGATCGCCAGCGCGGTGACCCACAGCACGAAGGCCGCGCCGAAGCCGACTACGAGCGACCGAAGCGGGTCCCCCAGCAGCAATCCGATCAGCCCGACGACCAGCAGCCCCGCGGCCGTGCCGTAATAGAGCCGCACCGGAATCCCGTGCCCAAGCGGGATGAAATGGAGCCCGACGATGATCGCGCCGAGTGGTAGCATCAGGTCGGGCCGATGAATGTTGACGAGGACGTTGGCGACCACGAACAGCGCCGCGAACTCGATCCCCGTCCAGATGCCGACGACGCGCCCAACCCGCGGCCCGCGCACCGGCGCCAACGTGGCGCGACGCCAGCCCAGCGCCACGATCGCCAGCGAGACGAGCACGGGCAGCAGGCTCACGACAGGGCCAGCGCCCGCCACGCGCAAGGCGGCGTAAGCCCACAGCGCCGCGAACATGTTCAACACGATCAACCCGATCCGAACGCCCACGCTCATCCTCCCTCGTCCACGGCCCCACGCTAGCGCGGCCGGAGTGCGCGGGATAGGAGGTGATGCCGTCCTCAGGAACCGCTGACACTATCGATGACCGACCTCCGATTGCTGGCCGAAGAGATGACAGGCGAAGGCTGTCGCGCCCTCCTCTTTGCTGAGGAGAATCGCGCGGCGCTCAAGGCCGCCTGCGCCGAAGACGGTGACATCTGGTCAATCTATTCGGTCAGCTGCGATCCTGAGCATTTCGACGGCACGATTGACGCGCTCCTGGCGCGGCCCGACGCGCTGACGTTCGTCCTGTTCGACGGTGACGAGTTCGCCGGCATGTCGAGCTTCCTGCGGATCGACGAGCGCAACGCGGTGCTCGAGATCGGCTTCACTTATTACCGCCCGCACCTCCGTGGGACCGGGCGCAACCGGCGGGTCAAGGCGATGATGATCGGACGCGCCTTCGCCGCCGGCTTCCGCCGCATCGAGTTTCGGGTCGACCGCCGCAACTTGCGCAGCCAGGCGGCGTGCAAGAAGCTCGGCTTCGTCCGCGAAGGCATCCGCCGCGCCGACACGATCACCTGGACCGGCCACATCCGCGACACGGTGATGTTCAGCGTGCTGCCGTGGGAGTGGCCGGTGTGACCGTGTGAATCCCGCAACGATACAAATTTGATTTAACTTGGAGTAAACAAACCTAGCCTAATGCAACGTAAGCTTTATCGCTCGTGTCCGTCATCAAGAGGGGCATTACATGAAGCTGACCATCATTCTCGCGGCCGCGGCGACGGCGCTGCTGGGCTCTGCAACGGGGGCCAGTGCCCAGAATGTCAATTTCGACGAACTGACGTCGCCGCCCGTGACCTGCTGCTATGCCAACACCGGCGTCCATGGGCCGCTCACCTATGCAGGGGTCACGATCCACGACGCGAACAACAGCGGCTTCGTGATGAATGGAGAGGGCTGGGCGGGTCTTCAGACGTCGGGTGCCAACCTGTTCGGCACGCAAAGCGGCAGCATCTCGTTCGATTTCTCGAACCCGGTCAGCAACCTGGCGTTCGACCTCATCAACGGGACGAGTGCATCGACTTATACCGTTCAACTGTTCGGATTGGGCAACTCGCTTCTCGACAGCCGGGTCCTGACATTGGGCAGCTTCGGGAATAGTGCCGCTGTCGGGCACGTCAGCTTCGCTGACTCGGGGATTGCAAGTGCCCGGATCACCGGAAGCAACAACTTTGCCGTCGACACGATCAGCTTTGGCGTCTCGGCGGTGCCGGAACCGTCGACCTGGGCGCTGATGCTGCTGGGTTTTGGCGGGATGGGTCTGGCTATGCGTCGTGACCGCCGCCGTTCGTCGTCGATGCTGGCGCAGGTCGCCTAGACTTCGGATTGATAACGGGGGAGAAGCCCGGCCAGAAATGGCCGGGCTTTTTCGCGCGCCTCGAGGACCATCGGGTCGCCCCCGCGCGACAACCGCGCTAAGCGGCTCGGCCCATGGCCAAGCTCTATTTCTACTATGCCGCGATGAACGCAGGAAAATCGACGACGCTGCTGCAAGCGGACTTCAACTACCGCGAGCGCGGGATGGAGACGATGCTGTGGACCGCGGCGCACGACGATCGCGCCGGGACTGGGCGGATCGCCTCGCGGCTCGAGATCGGAGCGGAAGCGTACGTCTATCGGCCCGACACCAATTTGCGCGACGCCGTCCTCGACGAGTTGAAGGCCCGCCAGCTCCATTGCGTGCTGGTCGACGAGGCCCAGTTCCTGACCCACGAGCAGGTGCTCGAGCTGTGCGGCCTCGCCGACGAGTTCAACATCCCCGTGCTCTGCTACGGCCTCCGCACCGACTTCCTCGGCCAGCTCTTCCCGGGCAGCGCGGCCCTGCTCGCGCTCGCCGACGCGCTGATCGAGCTCAAGGCCGTGTGCGAGTGCGGGCGCAAGGCAACGATGAACCTGCGGGTGGACGAGACCGGCCACGCCGTCGCGGCAGGCGCGCAGACCGAGATTGGGGGCAACGACCGCTACGTCGCGCTGTGCCGCCGCCACTTCTTCGAGCGGCTCCGCGCAAGCGAGGCGGGCAGCATAAGCGGCGACGCGGCCGCCTGACCATGCTTCACGGCTGGATCATCCTCGACAAGCCGGTCGGGCTTGGCTCGACACAGGCGGTGTCGGCGGTCAAGCGCGCGCTGCGCGAGGCGGGCGAGCCCAAGACCAAAGTCGGGCACGGGGGGACGCTCGACCCGCTGGCGAGCGGGGTGCTGCCGATCGCGCTGGGCGAGGCGACCAAGCTCGCCGGGCGGATGCTCGCCGCGACCAAGGCCTATGACTTCACCATGCGGTTTGGTGAGCAAACCAGCACGCTCGATCTCGAAGGCGAGGTGGTGGCAAAGAGCGAGGTAAGGCCGACGCTGGCTG
Source organism: Sphingomonas ginsengisoli An et al. 2013 (assembly GCF_009363895.1). Classification (NCBI taxonomy): domain Bacteria; kingdom Pseudomonadati; phylum Pseudomonadota; class Alphaproteobacteria; order Sphingomonadales; family Sphingomonadaceae; genus Sphingomonas; species Sphingomonas ginsengisoli (ex An et al. 2013). The sequence goes on from NZ_CP045434.1 coordinate 1,269,862, forward strand.
AGGTCATGGCGGTGCTGCCGCGCTTCACGGGCCCGATCGAGCAGGTCCCGCCGGCGTATTCGGCGCTGAAGGTCGACGGACAGCGGGCTTACGCGCTGGCGCGGGCGGGCGAAGAGGTGGCTCTCAAGAGCCGGGCGGTGACGATTTTCGATCTCACGGTCCGTCACCCTGAACTTGTTTCAGGGTCCATCTCTCCATCCGAGCCGCAGGCCCAAGAATGGATGCTGAAACAAGTTCAGCATGACGGGTTGGCCGAAATCACCCTCTCCGCCACTGTCTCCAAGGGCACCTACATCCGCAGCCTCGCCCGCGACATCGCGCTGGAGCTGGGCACCGTAGGTCACGTCACCATGCTGCGCCGGACCAAGGCGGGTCCGTTCACCCTCGCCGAGGCGATATCGCTGGACTTTCTGGGCGAAGTCGCTAAGGCGCGGCGGCTTGATGGGGCGGTACTCCCGCTGATCGCGGGGCTGGACGACATCCCGGCCCTCCCCGTCTCACCCGAAGACGCTGCTTTGCTCCGCCAGGGGCGCCGGCTGCTTCGGTCACCTGCGGTTGCAGGCCTCCACCTGGCCATGGACGAGGATCGTCCGGTGGCGCTGGTCGAAGGCGGCGACGACGGCCTCCGGGTCGTACGCGGGTTCAACGTCTAACGATATAAGGAGTGACACGATGTCGATTACCGCCGAGCGCAAGGCGCAGGTCATCAAGGATTACGCCCGCGAAGCCAATGACACGGGTTCGCCCGAGGTCCAGGTCGCGATCCTCACCGATCGCATCAACACGCTGACTGAGCATTTCAAGACGCACGCCAAGGACAATCACAGCCGGCGCGGCCTGCTGATGATGGTCAACAAGCGGCGCAGCCTGCTTGATTATCTCAAGCGCGAGGATGCTCAGCGCTACACCGACCTGATCGGTCGCCTGGGGCTCCGCAAGTAACCCGACTTTCCTGAAGGGCGCCCATCGCGGCGCCCTTCGCCTATTCGGACAGTCCCGCAATCCGGCGGGACGTTCAGGGGCTCAAACAACGCCCCGCACCGCTCGCAGACCGGTTGTCTGCCTCAAGCTGCCCCCGCACGCATCTGGCGGCGGGGTGAAGGAAACAAGATGTTCAATATCCATACTGCTGAAGTCGATCTGGGCGGCAAGACCCTGAAGCTCGAGACCGGGCGCATCGCCCGCCAGGCCGACGGCGCCGTGCTCGCCACCATGGGCGAGACCGTCGTCCTCTGTGCGGTCACCGCCGCCAAGAGCGTCAAGCCGGGCCAGGACTTCTTCCCGCTGACCGTCCACTATCAGGAGAAGTTCTCCGCCGCCGGCCGTATCCCGGGTGGCTTCTTCAAGCGCGAGCGCGGGGCGACCGAAAAGGAAACGCTGACCAGCCGCCTGATCGACCGTCCGATCCGCCCGCTGTTCCCGGAAGGCTTCTACAACGAAGTCCTCGTGATCGCGCAGGTCCTGTCGTACGACGGCGAGAACGAGCCCGACATCGTCGCGATGTGCGCCGCGTCCGCGGCCCTCACCATCTCGGGTGTGCCGTTCATGGGTCCGATCGGCGGCGCGCGCGTCGGTTTCATCGACGGTGAGTATGTGCTCAATCCGTCGCCTGAGCAGATCAAGGAGAGCCAGCTCGACCTAGTCGTCGCCGCGACCCCGAACGCGGTAATGATGGTCGAATCCGAAGCGCAGGAACTGAGCGAAGAGCAGATGCTCGGCGCTGTGGTCTTCGCCCACGAGGCGAGCCGCAAGGTCTGCAACGCGATCATCGACCTGGCCGAGAAGGCCGCCAAGGATCCGTGGGAGTTGGCCGCCGGCCTCGACAAGAGCGCCATCAAGGCCAAGCTCAAGGACGCGATCGGCGCCGACATCGACGCCGCCTACCGCGTCACCGGCAAGAGCGAGCGTTCGGACCTGCTCAACGCCGCCCGCGCCAAGGCCAAGGAAGTCTTTGCCGACGCCGACCCGCAGGAGCAGCTGATCGCGCAGAAGATGGTGAAGGTCCTCGAGGCCGACATCGTCCGCGGTGCGATCCTCAAGGAAGGCCGCCGCATCGACGGCCGCGACACCAAGACTGTCCGCCCGATCGAGGCGATGGTCGGTCTGCTGCCGCGCACCCACGGCTCGGCGCTGTTCACCCGCGGCGAGACGCAGGCGATCTGCACCACTACGCTGGGCACCAAGGACAGCGAGCAGATGATCGATGGCCTCGACGGCCTGAGCTACTCGCGCTTCATGCTGCACTACAACTTCCCGCCCTATTCGGTCGGTGAAGTGGGCCGCTTCGGCGCCCCGGGCCGCCGCGAAGTCGGCCACGGCAAGCTCGCTTGGCGCGCGCTGCACCCGATGCTGCCGTCGAACGAGGAATTCCCCTACACCATCCGCGTTCTCAGCGACATCACCGAGAGCAACGGCTCCTCGTCGATGGCGACCGTCTGCGGCGGCTCGCTGTCGATGATGGACGCAGGTGTTCCCCTCAAGCGTCCGGTCGCGGGCATCGCCATGGGCCTGATCCTCGACGGGAACGACTTCGCGGTGATCAGCGACATCCTCGGCGACGAGGATCACCTCGGAGACATGGACTTCAAGGTCGCCGGCACCGACCAGGGCATCACCTCGCTCCAGATGGACATCAAGGTCGCCGGCATCACCGAGGAGATCATGAAGGTCGCGCTGGCGCAGGCCAAGGACGGCCGTGCGCACATCTTGGGCGAAATGGCCAAGGCGCTCGATCACACCCGCAACGAGCTGTCGGCGCACGCGCCGCGGATCGAAACCATGTCGATCCCGAAGGACAAGATCCGCGAAGTGATCGGCACCGGCGGCAAGGTGATCCGCGAGATCGTCGCCACCACCGGCGCCAAGGTCGACATCGACGACGAGGGCGTGATCAAGATCAGCTCGTCGGACGTCAACCAGATCGAGGCGGCCCGCAAGTGGATCCAGGGCATCACCCAGGAGCCCGAGCCCGGCACCATCTACACCGGCAAGGTGGCAAGCATCGTCGACTTTGGCGCGTTCGTGACCTTCATGCCCGGCAAGGACGGACTGGTTCACGTCTCGGAGATCAAGAACGACCGGGTCGAGAATGTCCGCGATGTCCTGAGCGAAGGCCAGGAGGTCAAGGTCAAGCTGCTCGAAGTCGACAGCCGCGGCAAGGTCCGCCTGTCGATGCGTGTGGTCGACCAGGATACCGGCGAGGAACTGCCCGACACCCGCCCGCCGCGCGAGCCGCGCGAGGGTGGCGACCGGGGTCCGCGCGGTGACCGTGGCGGCCGTGACGGCGACCGCCGTCGCGGCGGCGGCGACCGTGATCGCGGCCCGCGCCGTGATGGCGGCGACCGCGGTGACCGTGGTCCTCGCGGGGACCGCGGCGATCGCGGCCCGCGCGAGGGTGGAGATCGCGGAGACCGCGGCCCGCGCCGCGAGCGCGAGGACGGCCCCGCGCCCGAGTTCGCGCCGGCCTTCCTAACCGGCGGCAATGGGAACAACGACGGCGAATAAGCCGCGTCTTCCCATCGAATGAAGAGGCCTCGCGGGCGACCGCGGGGCCTTTTTCATTGGTGCGCTCAGCGCGGGTCGGGCGGAAGCCGGCGCTTGCCTTTAAGGCGGCTGGTGAGGTGAAACGCGCGGCAGCGGTCGCAGCGATAGGGCCGGAGTTCGGCAGGGCCGGTCCGCGCGCCAGCAATGGCTCCTTCAACCGAATCGTAGGAGACCTTGCGCCGGCAGATGCTCAGCCGCGTGCGCAAATCGAATGCCCCTGCTGGCGTCTAAAACAGGAGACGCTGTTCGAGCGGCGTTTCGGGACAGAAACGAACAAATGTTGTGCCCGAGATGCAACGCTAACCGCCAACATCGATTTTTAATCCTGTTATGGGACATCGGATAAGCCGAAGTTGAACGAACGGGTGAATGAGCTGTTAAGACCCTACTGGATTGCTCACTTCCTCTCGTAACAGGGACTTCCCCATGACCAATGTATTGCGTTTCGCCGCAGCACTCGCCCTTTCAACCGGCCTCGCCACGGGCGCCAGCGCCGCCGTCATCACTCCGCAGATCGACGGTAATGCCGGTTCGTTTGCGAACCCGACCGTGCAGTGCACGCCGACCGTCAACAGCTGCCCGTCGGGCCAGTCGTTCACCGACACGGTGACGTTCACCACCCCGACCGGCTACAACAGCGTGTCGTCGATCCTCAATTCGACCTACAACACGTCGAACCCGCTGACGAACCTGAACTTCAATTCGGTCGTGCTGAACAACAGCGTGTCGAACTATTCGTTCAACATCGCCAACGGCGTGTTCGACAGCGCCAGCCGTGAGATGATCCCGCTGATCGCCAATGCGACCAACGTGCTGACCATCAACGGCACCACCTTCGGCGACGCCTCGTACAGCGGCACGCTGTCGTTCGGCGCCACCCCCGCGGTGCCCGAGCCCGCCACCTGGGCGCTGATGCTCCTCGGCTTCGGCGCGGTCGGCTTCTCGATGCGCCGCCGCAATTCGCAGCAGTTGCTGACCCAGATGGCGTAAAATCGCCTTCCAGTATGCGTAACCAAAGGGCCCGGCGGCGACGCCGGGCCCTTTTTCATATCTGTTGTCCCGGCTTGCTGCACACAAAGAAACAGCCCGGTCGCGGGGGGGAGGGCGACCGGGCTGCATTGGGCCTTGAAGCGGAAGGGGGACTCCGTCTTCAGGAGGGTTAACCATCCTCGCCGTGGTGGGTTCCCGCATTTTTGCATTCGCTTCGTCGGAATGGCCGACGCTTGCCTGTCGGCCGGTTTCGGGCAACGGGAGCGACGGTGCCGCGTTTGCTTCGCACGGCATCAACATTGCGTTTGAGTGAGCGACTCATGTCCCTGTCAACCCCTGCTGCCCCTGCCGCCGCCGCCGAATTGTTCCGCCGGACAGGCGCCGAGTGCGGACGACTGATTGCCGGGCGCGACTGGTCGACCTCTCCGCTCGGACCGCTCGATGCGTGGCCGCAAAGCCTGATCACCGCGACGGTCACCCTGCTCTGCTCGCCGGTCCCCATCGTGATGCTGTGGGGCGAGCATGGGGTGATGCTCTACAACGATCCCTATTCGCTGTTCGCGGGAGGGCGGCATCCGGAACTGCTTGGCTCGAACGTGCGCGAAGGCTGGCCCGAAGTCGCCGACTTCAACGATCATGTGATGAAGGTCGGCCTCGCCGGCGACACCCTGTCCTACAAGGACCAGGAACTGACCTTGTACCGGCACGGGGTGCCCGAGCAGGTCTGGATGAACCTCGACTATTCGCCGATCTACGATGAAAGCAGGGTACCTGCGGGCGTATTCTGCATTCTCGCGGAGACGACCGAGCGGGTAAAGGCCGATGCCGCGCTACACGAACTGAATGAGACGCTCGAAGCGCAGGTGGCGGAACGCGCGGCCGAGCGCGATCGGCTGTGGGACCTGTCGCAGGACATGCTCGCGCGGGCCGATTACACCGGCATGATGTCGGCGGTCAGCCCGGCCTGGACCCGGGTGCTCGGGTGGCGCGAGGACGAGTTGCTGACGCGGCCCTACGCCAGCTTTATGCACGATGAGGACATGCCGCCGACGCTGGCGGCAATAGGGCGGATGAGCGAAAACCGCCAGCCGGCGCGGTTCGAGAATCGCATCGCCACCGCCGACGGTGGCTGGAAGCATATCGAATGGACCGTCGCGCCCGAGGCCGATGGAGAGAACTTCATCGCGGTTGGACGCGACCTTAGTGACGCCAAGGCACGCGAGACCGAACTGCAGGTGGCGCAGGAAGCGCTCCGCCAGAGCCAGAAGATGGAAGCGCTCGGCCAGCTCACCGGCGGCATTGCGCACGACTTCAACAATCTGCTGACACCGATCATCGGCGCGCTCGACGTGCTCCGCCGGCATGATCACACCCCGCGCAACGGGCGCCTGCTCGACGGCGCGCTGGTCAGCGCAGACCGCGCCAAGGTTTTGATCGCGCGGCTGCTGAGCTTCGCCCGCAAGCAGCGGCTGGAAGACAAGGAAGTTGGGCTGCAGCGGCTCCTGATCGGCATGACCGACCTCATCGGCAAGTCGCTCGGTCCGACCATCCAGCTTGAGCTGCAACCGCCGCCGGCGGGTCTCACTGCACGGATCGATCCCAATCAGCTCGAGCTCGCGCTGCTCAACCTCGCGGTTAACGCGCGCGACGCGATGGAAGCCGGCGGCCGCTTGCGCATCGCGGTCAGCGAACAGAAGGTTACTGGCGCGCACCCGGCTAGCCTGGCGCCCGGCGACTACGTCCGGATCGACGTCCACGATGACGGTCACGGCATGACCCCCGAGACGCTGCGGCTGGCGATCGAGCCATTCTATTCGACCAAGGAAGTCGGCAAGGGCACCGGGCTTGGCCTGTCGATGGTCCACGGCCTGGCGGCGCAGTCGGGCGGCGGCCTCTCGATCGACAGCGCGGTCGGCGAGGGCACGACCGTCAGCCTGTGGGTGCCGCGCGGCAGCGGCCAGGTCGACGAGCCAGTCCGCGACGGGATCGAGATCGGCGAGACCAGGCCGCGCCGCATTCTGCTGGTCGACGACGAGGAACTGGTCCGCGCTGCGACCGCCGAGATGCTGCGCGACGCCGGCCACCGGGTCGACCAGGCCCATAGCGGTGCGGCGGCACTTGAAAAGCTGCGCGATGACCCCGGTTACGAAGTGCTTGTCACCGATTATGCGATGCCGCAGATGACCGGCGCGGCGCTGATCCGCGCGGCGCGCACGCTCGCCCCTGCCCTCCCCGCGCTGCTGGTCACCGGCTACGCCAGCGAGACCAGCGACGTCCCTGCCGAAGTGCCGCGGATCGAAAAGCCGTTCCGCTCGGCCGAGCTGCTCAGCCGTATCGCGCAGCTCGACGGGTCGATCGATCGCGCCGACGCCGGCTGACGATCACTTCCGATGGCGCATCAACGCGGCCCGAAAGTCACGCCGCGTCGCCATTTCCCACCCCGCGCCGACGGGCCGTTGTGTTGACCTATATTAAGCTTCAGGAAGCATTTGCGCGTTAAACGACGCGCGAGGGGATTGATGTTCAAGCGTTTGTGGGCGTTGCTGAAGGTAGTCGTGGGGGTGGCCTTGGCCGCTTCGCCCACCGCCGCGTCCGCCCGCGGCGAGATATTGAGCTTTGCACCAAGCGCGAGCTGCACCGCCGCCGCACCGGCGGGCGCACAAGGTTCGGACTGGCGCTGGGTCGAGGTCGAGGTGCCGCACGGGCGCGCGCTCGGCGATCGCTGGCTGTTGCAGGTCGACCAGATTAGGTTCGAGCGGATCGCGGTCGCCTTGCAGGCTCGCGGCGCCGCGCCGCTGCTGGTGTCGCGTGCGTCGAACGACCTCGGCGACATCCAGTCCCTCGGCAACCGGCTCGCCATTCCGATCCCGGTCCCGGTCGATCGCCTGCAGCGCATCTGCCTTGGCTATCAGGGCATCGACGATCTCGCCATGATGCGCTCGGTCAATGCGCTGTCGACCACGCAGCAGACCGCCCAGCTGCAGACGTGGATCGGGCTGGCGATGGCCATCTCGGGCGTGCTGCTATGCGCGCTTGCCTACAACCTGTTCCTGATGGCGTGGGTGCGCAGCCAGTTCCAGCGCTGGTACGTCGTCTGGCTCGGCAGCGGGATCGCCTACACCTTATGCTGGACGGGGCTGGTCAGCTTCGCCTGGCCAGGGCTTGACGGCTCTTGGCGGGTCCGCGGCAACATCCTCTTGGTGAGCCTGCTGATCGGCTCGGCGACAGGCTTTTTCTTCGACTTCATCGAACGTCGCAAACTGCCCGTCTGGCTGATCCGCGCGGGCCGGGTTTCGGCTCTGTCGATCGTGCTGTGCGGGTGGCTTGCGGCGAGCGATCGCTGGCTCCCGGCGCGTAGCACCGATCTGCTGCTCAATGTCGCCTTCGTAGTCTCGATCCTGCTGGTCGGGACCGGCATCGTCTACGGAATCCGCCGCCAGAGCCGTTTCGTGTGGTTCTACCTCGCCGCCTGGACTGCGCCGATGCTGGTGTTCATGCTGCGAGTCGGGCGAAATTTCGGCCTGTGGGGCCAGTCCGACCTGCTCGATATGGCGAGCTTCGCTGCGATCGCCTTCGAGAGCATCATCCTCAGCCTGGCGATCGCGGACCGCTTCCGCGGCTTCCTGCGCCAGCGCGACGCCGCGCATGCCGAGCATGAGATCTTGCGCCGGGTCGCCAATACCGACGCACTGACCGGTCTCGCCAATCGCGCCGCCTTCCAGCAGCGGATCGCCTTGCTGGGCCGCCATCGCAACGCCGACCTGCTGATCATCGACCTCGACGACCTAAAGGAGGTCAACGACACCGCCGGGCACCTCGCCGGCGACGCCTCCATCGTCGAGGCCGGTCGCCGCCTCCGCGCGGTGGTTGGTGAGCGCGGCTTCGTCGCCCGCCTCGGCGGCGACGAGCTGGCGGTGCTGCTGGTCGACCGCGAACGCGAGCTACTGCCGGCGCTGCTGCGGGTGGTCGAACGCTCGGGCGACGAGCCACTGACCCACGACGGCCGGCCGGTCTCGCTCCGCTTTTCGGGCGGGGTGGCGAGTTGGGAGCAGGAGAGCGGCAGCCCCGAGCGGCTCTACAAGGAAGCCGATCTGGCGATGTACCGCGCCAAGGCCGACGGTCGCGGCTGCTGGCGCGCTTATTCCACCGACGTCTGCGATGAGCTAGAAGCGCGGCGGTCGTGGGTGGCGCAGGCACGCGGCGGCTTGGACCGCGACGAGTTCGAGCTTCACTACCAGCCGATCGTCGACCTGCGCACCGGCGCCGTCCAATATCATGAAGCGCTGCTACGCTGGCGCCACGCGGGCAAGGGACTGCTTCGTCCGGGCGCCTTCATGCAGGCGTTCGACGACCCCGGTGTCAGCATCGCGATCCAGGAGAGCGTGCTGGTGATGGCGCTCGACACGGCACGCGAGGCGCGCCGCGGCGGTCCCGGCCCGCGGGCGATCAGCGTCAATTTCCTTGCCTGCCAGCTGCAGGGCGAGGCGGGCGCCAACCACATCCTCGCCGCGCTCGCCGAGCGGGACCTGCCGCCGGGCGCGCTAACGGTCGAGGTCACCGAGAATGTCGTGCTCGGCCGGCCGGGGGGCCCGGTGGTCGAGTGTCTCCGGCGGCTGCGCGCGCGCGGCGTCGGGGTCAGCCTCGACGATTTCGGGACGGGCTACGCCTCGCTGGTCCACCTGCGCGACCTGCCGGCCGACGTGCTCAAGATCGACCGCTCCTTCATCGCCGGCATGAACCGCGACGCCGAGAGCACCAAGATCGTGCGCGCGATCGTCAGCCTCGCCCACAATCTCGGGCGGCAGGTGGTGGCGGAAGGGATCGAGACGTTCGAGCAGCAGCAATTCCTGCAGCGGCTCGGCTGCGACCTTGGCCAGGGCCACCTGTTCGGGCATCCTTTGCCCGCCACAAACGGTTCGGCGGTGGAACAAGGCCGCGCGGCCTGAATTATAGCTCGGGCCGGTGTGGAGGCGTTTTCGGCCGTTTTGGCCGGAAATTTGACATCCTTAGCAACGGCGTAAACATTTCCGACACGAGTCGCGGCTACGGCTGGAATTGGGTGTCGCGGCAACAAGGGGGAAGAAGCATGCGTCTGGGTCTCGGTGCAGCGGCGGCGCTGACGTTGTTCGCCGCGCCTGTCAATGCGGCGGTCTATCTGGTCGGCATCGGCGGCTCGCTGAGCGGCACGACCACGACCATCCTGTGCACCAGCGGGCCAAGCTGCAATCCTGGTAACAGCCAGCATGTCGATCCCTATAGCGGCAGCTTCAGCACTATGCTCGGGGCGCTCAACCTCATGCAGGGCGACAATCCCTTCAGCTTCGGCTCGATCTATTCGGGCGGACTGTTCAGTGGCACCATCAACAACAACAACGGGATTCTGACGGGGCTCAACCTCGCTTATTCCTTCCAGTCCTGCCCGCCGGGCATCCCCTCCGTCGGCTGCCACCTGACCACCGCCACCGCAGCGTCGTTCGCGGTCAGCGGCGGCGTGCCCGAGCCCGCGACCTGGGCGCTGATGCTGCTTGGCTTCGGCGCCATCGGCACCGCCCTGCGCCGCCGCCGGCCGACGACGGTGCGGGTTGCCTTCGCCGGCTAACCGCACCGGGCTCAAGCAGTCGAACAGCAAAGGGCCGCCGGGATGAACCGGCGGCCCTGATTGCGTAGGCCTCATCTCGAAGACCCGTCACGCTCAGGCGTGCAGCGCTGCTCCAGTCCTGCCTGACCGCCTGCGTGCGGCATAGCCGACGGCGCCGAAGCCAAGCAACATCAGCATCCAAGTCCCCGGCTCCGCGACGGCACTGGTGGCGGTCACCGCGCTCGACGACGCCGTGCCGAAAGCAGAGATCGTGCCATTGCCATTCACCCGATAAATATCCGAGGCCACATTATCCTGATGAAAGAAAGCGATGTTCTGTGCGGCGCCAGCATTGAACCGAACGCCGCTGCCGTCGAGGAAGGTCGGGCCACTGGTCAGATAGTAATAAGGGTTACCGGCGATCGTGTAGAGGCCTGAGATTGCGACCCCGTTGATCGTCCCAGAGATGCCAGTGATTTCCAGCCCGCTGAAACCAAAGCGATCGACAGGCGTGTCGGAAGTGGTGAAGACGCCCTGGATGGTTTGGGTCGGACCACCGAACAACGTGCTGGTCGTGTTGAAATTGAATGCGAATTGCGCGGCCGCGGCCGGCGTCGACGCTGTTGCCGCGGCAAGCATAGCCGCGACCAGTTTCAGGTAATTCATGAGTTGCTCCCTACCGCGAGCGGCCGCAGGGCGCGGAACTCATGGTTAATCAGCTACGCAAGATTACTTCGTCGGATGCAGCAGAACCCCGATTTGTTTCTGCCGCTCAAATTCTTCTCTACTCGCGGATGAAGGCGAGGAGGTCGGCATTGATCCGCTCGGCCTGCGTGGTGGGCATGCCATGCGGGAAACCGGGGTAGGTGATGAGCTTCGCACCAGGGACGAGCTTCGCCGCCTTGCGCGCGGTGATGTCGATCGGAACGATCTGGTCGTCCTCGCCGTGGAGGATCAGGGTCGGCACCGCGATCCGCTTCAAATCTTCGGTGAAGTCGGTCTCGGAGAAGGCTTTGATGCCCAGCGTATGGGCGAGGATGCTGCCCGTCATCCCCTGCCGCCACCAATTCTGCTTGACCCCTTCCTTCACCTCGGCGCCTGGGCGGTTGTAGCCGAAGAAGGGCATCGGGAAGTCGGCGAAATATTGCGCGCGATTGGTCGAGGTCTGCTGGCGGATGTCGTCGAACACCGCCAGCGGCACGCCGTCGGGATTGGCATCGGTCTTGACCATCAGCGGGGTGACCGCACTGATCAGCACTGCCTTGGCGACCCGGCCGGGCGCGGCATTGGCGACATAGCGGGCGACTTCGCCGCCGCCGGTCGAGTGACCGACGTGGACCGCATTCTTGAGATCGAGGTGGTCTGCGACCGCCGCCGCATCGGCGACATAGGTGTCCATGTCATGACCCTCGGCGGCTTGGGTCGAGCGGCCATGCCCGCGGCGGTCGTGCGCGACGACGCGGAAGCCCTGGCTGACGAAATACATCAGCTGAAGATCCCAGTCGTCCGAACTGAGCGGCCAGCCGTGGTGGAAGGCGATCACCTGCCCGTCGCGCGGGCCCCAATCCTTATAGAAGATTTCGGTCCCATCGGCGACAGTGACGAACGGCATCGTTTCGACTCCTTTGCGGGGAAAGGTGGCCGTCTGCCTGTTCATCGAGCGAGTCAAACCTGGGTCAAGAAATGACCGTCGTCAGCCCTTCCGAAGCACCGCCCCCACCGCCGCGATCCGCTCGACTTCGGCGGCGCGATAGACGGGCTGATCGAGTTCTTCGCCGAAGATATCGGGGTCGAGTTCGTCATAACGCAAGGTGCCGCCGGCTTCGTCGGCAGCGTCGCTGAGCGCGGTCAGCAGGCGGTCCTCGCCGGCGACGATCGGGCTGCCAGTGTAGAGCAGCATGGCGCCGCCCTCAGCCAGTCGTGCCAACGCGGCGTTGACCCATGCCACCGACAGGCCGGTGCCCAGGTCGCCGCCTCCATCGCGGTAGGAGCGCTGGCGGTCGTCGGCGATGAACGGCGGGTTGGCGATGATCAGGTCGGGCGTCCCCGCGACCGCGGAGAGATCGCCTTCGACCAATTCGACCGCGACCCCGGCCGCTTCGGCATTGGCGGCAGCGAGCGCGAGCGCGGCGGGATTAATGTCCACCAGCGTCACCTGCTCGGCGTCCGTGAGGCCAGCGACGATGATGCCCCCCGCCCCGCTCCCCGTGCCGAGGTCGACGACATGGGAGGGCTCGGGCAGGTCGGCGAGCTGCTCGCTGACGAAGCGCGCGAAGCGATGGGTGTCGGGGCCGAAAAAGACGCTGTCCGCCGCCGTCGTCGGGAAGGCCGAATGAAGGAACAGCCGGCCGTCGAGCTCAGCGACACGGAAGCGGCTGCGCAGCAGGTCGCCGGCGGGCTCGATTCCCCCGGCTTCCTTGAGCGCGTCGAATACCGGCCCTTGCAGCAGGTCGCGGGCGAACGGCAGGCTCCAGCCGAACACGTCGCGGAGATCCGCCGCGCGCGCGTTGGAGCCGCGGCGGGCGAGGACCCGCTGGTGCGTGGCCGGGGTCACGCAGGTGAATTGGTAGCCGTCGGCGTCGAGCTCGCGCAGCAGCGCGACGAGGGAATCATGCATGGCCGCCGCCCTAGCGGGCGCGGCGGCTCACGACCACAGGGCCGCGCGATAACGCTCGAAGCAGCGGCGGCCGCATTCGAGCCGCATCAGCGCGCCTTCGGCCATCGCGGTCGCGCGGCTGGCGCCCTGCTCGGCGTCAAACACGAGTGGCAGGATCGCCTCCTTGTTCCACTCCTCGCTGTGCTTGATGTCGAGCGTGGCGTGGAGATCGAAGTAGCGGCGCGTCTTCGCATCGAGGCCAAGACGGCGCATCGCCCGCCCGACCGCGGCCGACCGCGCCGGGGCAGTCAGCTCGATCACGCCGAGCGCGCCGATACTATGCCAGGTCCAGCTGCGGCTCGACGCCATCGCGGTCATCGCGTTGGCGAGCGCGAGGCTTTCCCACACGGTGTTCTCGATGCTGGGCTCGAGCCCGAGTGCGCCGACCACGAAATGAAGCATCGGGCCGTGCATCCCCTTGGGATTGCCGCGGCCCATCTCGTCCCAGTAATTGCGCGCAAGCTCCAGTTTCGCACGGTCAGGCACGCGAACCTGGGTCATTGCGACGAGGTCGTCGAACCCCGCCTCCCCCGCGGCCTCCTGGGTCAGATAATATTTGAGCTGGTCGAGCGTGGCCTCATGCTCGAGCCAATCGAACAGCGAATCGTGCTGCCCCGGGCCGCTGCGCTCGAGCCCCTCGAACCAGGCGACGAAGCCCTCGGGATTGATCGGCGCGGCCGCGGCCCGGTCGCGGACTTCGGCGCGCAATTCGCTGAGGAAGGCGAGTTCAAGGCGCTGCATCGGCCGGTCGCGCTCAAGCGCCTGCGCTGCGTCGTCAGGAAAGGACGGTTCGAGCCGAGCGCGATTCCAGCGCGCCAGCGCCTGCTGGAAAGCATCGGTCTGGAATTGCGAGGGTGATGGTACGACGGGGTTCTGGAAACGGGTGGCCATAGTCAAACAGCGAACCGACGCTGTCCATGTTCCGACGGCTCGCTTCGCCTCAGCTCCCGGTGAGCGGCCGACCTTCGCGGTTGCGGATGACGCGCAGCCGGTCCCAATCTGCGCGGGCATCGACGAGATCGTCAGTCGATTCATAGAGCCGGGCCCGTTTCTCGAGGGCCTCGCTGTCGTCAGGGTTGGTGGCGAGCTGCTTCGACAGGGTCCGCATTTCGCGCTGATGCGTGATCACCGAGCAATGGCGAAGCGCCACGCTATCCGGTTCGAAGCAGCTTTCGGGGGGCGCCGCGACCGGATTGGTGACGGCAAGAACCATAATCACGAACAGAAAGGCAAAGAAGAGGCCGGCGAAGCCATTAAAGGCATTCGCCAGCCAGAAATGGGCCGGCTGGGCGGCACGATCGTAGGTGCCCGACCAACCGCGACTTTTGACCACGGCTGTCCCCGTCCGCAACGCGGACAACACCCGAAACCCGGTCAGCAGGCTGATCGCGAGGCCGAAGAGGCTCCCGACGATTAGCGGGAACGCAGCCACCGGGTGCGGCGCCAGCGCGACGAGGATTGCCGCGCAACCCAGTAACGGCAGTGCCGCGACACACAGCAGCAGACGCTTGCGCTCGATCGGCGTGAGTGGCGGAAGCGGCGGCTGCGTGACGTCGCGCGGCATCCGCAGGGTCTGGACGAAGCGCCAGACCTGAAGCGCCGGATAAATGGCAGCAACAGCGAGCAGCGCGAAAAGCGGCAGATGCCAGTCGAAGCCGTCGCCCATCGGATCACCGTCGCGGAAGGCGACGCGATCCACAAGCGAGAGGTTGATCAGTTCCGACCGAGAACCGCCGCGGCACGTCCCAGCTCGCCGATCCGGCCAAGGTCGGTCTCGCCCGCCAGCACGATCCAGCTCCCGCCGACGCAGCTCACCGCCGGGTGGGCGAGCCACTGGGGGGCGGTGGCGGCGGTGATCCCACCGGTCGGACAGAAGCGGACCTGGCCGAAGGGACCGGCGAGCGCTTTCAGCGCGGACAGGCCCCCGCTGGTCTCGGCCGGAAAGAATTTGAAGCGAGTGAGGCCGTGGTCGAGGCCGCGCATGATGTCGGCGGCGGTGGCGACGCCGGGCAGGTAGGCAACCCCGCTGGCGATCGCCGCGCGGCTGAGGCTGTCGGTTAGGCCGGGGGCGACGATGAACTCAGCGCCGGCCTCCAGCGCCTGGTCGAGCTGGGCGGGGTTGAGCACCGTGCCCGCGCCGACGATCGCGCCCGGCACCTTGGTCATCGCGCGGATCGCGTCGAGCGCCTGCGGCGTGCGCAGCGTGACCTCGAGCACCGGCAGGCCGGCGGCGACCAGCGTCTCGGCCAGCGCGGCGGGATCGATGCTGCCGTCGAGCACCAGCACCGGGATCACAGGGGCGGCGGTCATCACCTCGTCGATGGTCATCCATGCTCCTTGGCGAAGGCCGCTGCGGCGCCGAACAGGCCCGGTTGCGGGTAGGTGATGAGCTTGACCGGCATGTCGTCCATCATGCGCTCGAACCGGCCCTTGGCGATGAAGCGGTCGCGAAAGCCCGAGCGCGGCAGATGGTCGGCAAGCCGCAATCCAAGGCCACCACCGATCGCCACTGCCGACGCGCCCTGCGCCAGCGCGAGGTCGCCCGCGACCGCGCCGAGCGTGAGGCAGAAGCGATCGAGCGCTGCGGCGGCGAGGCTGTCGCTGCCCGCCATCGCGGCGGTCCACAGCTCCTTTTCGTCGTGGAAGCCCGACGGGCGCTGCTCGACGCTGGCGAGCGCCTCGTAGATGTTCATCAGGCCGCGGCCCGAGATCAATCGCTCGACCGAGACCCGGCGGAAGCTGCGGCGCAATTCGGTGAGGATGCGATCCTCGAGCGCGTCGAGCGGTGCAAAGTCGACGTGCCCGCCCTCGGTCTGCAGCACCTCATAATGGCCGGGCCGACGCAGCAGCCCGGCGACCCCGAGCCCGGTGCCCGGGCCGAGGATGGTGACAACGCCAGTCTCGGGCAGCGCCCGGTCGGGACCGCACAAATGGGTGAAGGCGCTGGCATCGAAGGCGGCGACGGCATGGGCGACCGCGCCGAAATCGTTGACGATCGTGTAGCGCTCGGCGCCCAATTTCTCGCCGATCAGCTTGGGCCGGATCACCCACGGATTGTTCGTGAGCTTGAGCAATTCGCCGCCGACTGGCCCGGCGAAGGAGATGGCGAGCTCCTTGGGCATCGGGATGTGGATGCGGCGGCCAAACTCTTCCCAGGCGGTCTGGAAACTGGCGTGCTCGGCGGTCTTGAGGGTAACCGGCTCGGACAGGTCGACGACCTTGCCGGCGTCGATGGTGGCGAGCGCGAAGCGGGCGTGGGTGCCGCCGATGTCGGTGGTGACGATCTGGCGGCTCATGGCGCGGCGAACTCCGGGTGGGGCGCCGACTGCTGCTCGGCCTCCATCAGCGCGAGCATGGCGGAGGCGCCGCGCTCGGCATCGTCGCAGTCGCGGCGCATCAGCGCGAACAGCTCGCGGCCGGTGCCCTCGGGCGGCGCGGTCGGGGCGGCGGGCTCGTGGGCGGCGAGGTCGATCCCGACCGCTTCAAGCGAGCCGTCATCGCCCGACAGGCGGACCACGTCGCCATCGCGGAGGCGCGAGAGTGGACCTCCGCCGAGCGCTTCGGGTGACACGTGGATCGCGGCGGGGACCTTGCCGCTGGCGCCCGACATGCGCCCGTCGGTCACCAGTGCGACGCGGTGGCCGCGGTCCTGGAGCACGCCGAGCGTCGGGGTGAGCTTGTGCAGTTCGGGCATGCCGTTGGCGCGCGGGCCCTGGAAACGGACCACGACCACCACGTCGCGGTCGAGCTCGCCGGCCTGGAAGGCCTTGAGCACCGCGTCCTGGTCGGAGAAGATCCGCGCCGGCGCCTCGATCGTCCAGCGGCTCGGGTCGACCGCGCTGGTCTTGAAGGTTGCGCGGCCAAGGTTGCCTTTGACCAGGCGCATGCCGCCATCGGCCAGGAATGGCGTCGCGACCGGACGGAGCATGGTGTCGTTGCGGCTTTCGCCGGCGTCGACCCAGGTCAGTCGGTCGCCGTCGAGGTGGGGGTTGCCGTGCCAGGCGCTGAAGTCGTCGGCGCCGGCGGTGACGAGGTCGGCGTGGAGCAGGCCCGCAGCGGTCAGTTCGCGCGCAACGAAGGCGGTGCCCCCGGCATAATGGAAGTCGTTCACGTCGCCCGAGCCATTGGGATAGACCCGCGCGATCAACGGCACGGCAGCGGACAGCTCGTCGAAGTCCTGCCAGTCGATGCGGATGCCGGCGGCGCGGGCGATCGCCGGCAGGTGGATGGCGTGGTTGGTCGAGCCGCCGGTCGCGAGCAGGCCGACCATCGCGTTGACGATGGCACGCTCGTCGACGCACTCGGCCAAGGTACGCTGCTTGCCCGCGGCGAGCTCGGCAACGCGGTGGACGGCGGCGCGGGTCAGCGCCTGGCGGAGCGGCGTGTTCGGCTGGACGAAGGCGCTGTTGGGGATATGCAGACCCATCAGCTCCATCATCATCTGGTTGGAGTTGGCGGTGCCGTAGAAGGTGCAGGTGCCCGGCGCGTGGTAGCTGGCGCTTTCGCTGGCGAGCAGCTCGTCGCGGCCGACCTTGCCCTCGGCATAAAGCTGGCGGACCCGCTGTTTTTCCTTGTTGGGGAGTCCGGACGGCATCGGCCCGCCGGGGATTAGCAGCATCGGCAAATGGCCGAAGCGGAGCGCGCCGATCAGCAGGCCGGGGACGATCTTGTCGCAGATGCCCAGCAGCGCCGCGCCCTCGAACATCCCGTGGCTCAGCGCGACCGCGGTCGACAGGGCGATGGTGTCGCGGCTGAACAGCGACAGATCCATTCCGTCCTGCCCCTGGGTGACGCCGTCGCACATCGCCGGGACGCCGCCTGCGACCTGCGCGGTCGCGCCGACTTCGCGGGCGTAAATCTTCATCTGCTCGGGGAAGCGCGCATAGGGTTGATGGGCGCTCAGCATGTCGTTGTAGGCGGTGACGATGCCGATGTTCGGTCCGGCGCGCGTGCGGATGCGGTCCTTGTCGCCCTCCGACGAGGCGAAACCGTGGGCGAAGTTACCGCACGACAGGCGCCCACGATTGATCCCGCTCTCGGACTGGCGCTGCATCAGCTCGAGATAGCGGCGGCGGGTCGGCCGGGACTTCTCGACAATGCGACCGGTGATCGCGGCGATGCGGGGATCGAGCGCCATCAGGCGAGCCAGTGGATGTCGATCGGCTGCTCGGCCTCGGCCAGCACCCGGCCGATCGGCAGCTTCGAGCTGTGCCCGTCGGCGATCGCCTGCTCGAGCAATACCTTTTTCTTCTCGCCGGTAATCGTGATCAGGATCGCGCGGGCCGACAGAATGGCGGCACGCGTGAGGGTCACGCGTGCAACCGGCGCCTCGGGCGGCAGGGGATCGGGCATGACCCCAACCATCCGCCGCGCCTTGGGGGCGTTCAGCGCATCCTCGAGGTCGGGCCCGGGGAAGATCGAGGCGGTGTGGCCGTCCTCGCCCATGCCGAGCCAGACGAGGTCGGGCGGCCAGCGCAGGTCAGCCAGTTTCGCGTCGGCCGAGTTGCCGGCCAGCTTGTAGTCCGGGATCATCGACGCGGTCGGGAACACCCGCGCCCCGGTGCTGATGAAGCTCTGCGCGATCAGGCGGATGTTGCTTTTCTCGTCGCTCATCTCGACCAAGCGGTCGTCGGTCGGGATGATGGTGGTCTGCTTCCACGGCAACTTCTGCTTGGCCAGCTTGGCGAAGATGGGCTTGGGTGTGTTGCCGCCCGGCAGCGCGATCAGGCAGTCGCCGCGCGCATCGACCGCGCTTTCGACGATGAAGCCGACGTCCCCGGCGACCGCGTCGGCGAACTCGCCCGCGTCGTCATATTCCCACCATTCGGCTTCAATCATTCCAGCTCACTCCATCGCGCTCGGCCAGGGCAATCGCCGCGGTGGGTCCCCAGTTCCCGCTGCCGTAGCTGCGGGGCTTGAGCCCGGCCGCGGTCCACGCCGCGCGTACGCCGTCGATCCACTGCCACTGCGCCTCGACCTCGTCGCGGCGCACGAACAAGGTGGGGTCGCCTTCGATCAAATCCAGCAGTAGCCGTTCGTAGGCGATCCGCCGGCGGGTGTCGGCGAAGGCATCGGCGAGGCGGATGTCGAGCGGCACCTCGCGCAGGCGGATGCCGCCGCGGTCGAGCCCGGGCATCTTGGCCATCAATTCGAGGCTGATATTCTCCTCGGGTTGGATCGAGATCACCAGCCGATTGGGAACCGTGTGCGCGCCCTTGGCGGCGAACATGCTGTGGGGCACGTGCTTGAAAGTGATCACGATCTCGGTCGAGCGCTCGGGCATGCGCTTGCCGGTGCGCAGGTAGAAGGGCACGCCGGCCCAGCGCCAATTGTCGAGCTGCGCCTTCAAGGCGACGAAGGTCTCGGTGTCCGACGGGCGGCCGAGCTCGTCGAGATAGGCGCCGACCGGCTTCCCGCCGACCGCCCCGGCCCCGTACTGGCCGGTCACCACATGGGTGGCAACGTCGGCGGCCGTGATCGGGCGGAGCGAGCGCAGCGCCTTGACCTTTTCATCGCGAATGGCGGTCGCGTCGAAGTTGGCAGGCGGCTCCATCGCGACCAGCGCGACAAGCTGGAGCATGTGGTTCTGGACCATGTCCCTGAGCGCGCCGGCGCCGTCGTAATAGTCGCTGCGCCCTTCGAGACCGACCGTCTCGGCGACGGTGATCTGGACGTGCGCGATATACTGGCTGTTCCACAACGGCTCGAACAGCAGGTTGGCGAAGCGCAGCGCGAGCAGGTTCTGGACCGTTTCCTTGCCGAGATAATGGTCGATCCGGAAGGTCTGCTCCTCGGGAAAGGCCTTGACGACCGCGTCATTGATCTCGCGGCTGGAGGCGAGGTCGGTGCCGAGCGGCTTTTCGAGCGCCATGCGGACATTGGGCCCGGCCAGCCCGGCCGCCTCGAGATTGTCGATGGTCGGCTTGAACAGCGAAGGCGCTGTCGAAAGGAAAATGGCGATGCCGGCGTTACGGTCGGGAACGGCGGCGGCGAGGCGGGCGAAGCCTGCGGCGTCGGTCGCGTCCAATTGGACGTAGCTCAGCCGGGCGACGAAGCGGTCGAGCACCGCGGCGTCGACATATTGCGCGGCGACATGCTCGGCGATCGCCTGGCGGGCGTGGTCGCGGAAATTCTCGTCGCTGTGTTCGCTGCGCGCGGTGGCGAGGACCTTGAGGCCAGCGGGAAGCAGCCCGTCGAGGTCGAGCCCGTAGAGCGAGGGCAGCAGCATCCGCGCGGCGAGGTCGCCGGTGGCGCCGAACAGGATCAGGGTGGCGACAGGCGAGCGGTCGGTCATGCGGCGAGTGCGTCCTGCGGCAACCGGGCGAGCGCCTCGGCATGGCTGGGGAAGTTCATGGCGCAACCGCCGACGAAGCGGTCTATCTCGGACATGTCGATGCGCCTGACATCCGAACCCGGCGGGCGCAAGCGCTCAGGGCCGGGATAATTGCCGTAGCCGCCGAGCAGACAGTGCCAGCTCAAGGGTGGATAAATGTCGGCGATGCCCTGATCGTGCAGTTCGCGGACCAGATCCTCGCCGGTGAACCAGGCGGTGATGATGCCTTTCAAACTGTCGCTGAGCCGGTCGTGGCTGGTCGCCTCCTGCCAGTAGGGCGTGTCGCGGCGCCCGGCGGTGCGATAGTGGCAGACGAGATAGTCGCGGATGCCTTCGTAGCGGCGGGCGATCGCGGCATTTAAGGCGTCGCGCTCGCTTCGCTCCCAGGCGGCGATGAAGCCTTCGACGGTGGCGATGACGAGGTGCAATGCGGTCGCCTCGAGCGGTTCGAGAAAGCCCTGCGCGAGCCCGATGGCGAGGCAGTTGCGGACCCAGCTGCGCTCGACCCGGCCGCAGCGCATCGCCAGGTGGCGGACCTCGACGTCGGGGGCGAGCCCGCAATGCTCGCGCAACTCGGCCGCGGCGGCATCATCGTCGATGAAGCGCGAAGAATAGACGTAGCCGTTGCCGGCGCGACTGGTCAGCGGGATGTGCCAGATCCACCCCGCGCTTTTGGCCGTGGCGGTAGTCTGGGCCTTGGGGCCGCCGGCGGGCAGCTCGGTCGGCGCAACCACCGCGCGGTCGTTGAACAGATTGTCGGCGAAACTCAGGTGCCGCTCGCCCAGCGCGCCCTCGATGATTGCCGCGCGAAACCCGCTCGCATCGAGGAACAGGTCGGCCTCGAAGCGGCGGCCGTCGTCGGCGACCAGCGCGGCGACGTCGCCTTCCTCGCTCCGCTCGACCTCGGCGATGGTCGCGGCGGCATGAGTGACCCCGCGCCCGACGGCGATCTCGCGCAGCGTCGCGCCGACCAGATGCGCGTCGAAATGATATCCGTAGCTGGTGTGGAAGGGGAAATTGGCGGGTGCCAGCGGAGCCTTGCCCTCGGCGGCGATCCGGCTGGCGAGAAAGAAGGGATCGGGATGGCCCGGCGTATCGCGGCCGCTGCGGCGGGCGTGCGCGGAGTAGAAGAACTTGCCCTCCGTGAAGCGGTCGACCTCAGTCGGGAAGGGATGGAAATAGCGCTCGAAGCCGGGCTTGTCCGACCAGCCGCGGAACTCGATCCCCGCCTTGTAGGTGGCGTTGCAGCGCGGCATCCACTCAGCCTCGGCAACGCCGATCTTGTCGAAGAAGGCCTTAAGCTGTGGGGTGGAGCCCTCCCCCACCCCGATGATCCCGATCGCCGGGCTTTCGATCAGGGTGATCTGAGTCCCCTGCCCGCCCCACTCATGCTGCAGCAGGTTGGCGGCCATCCAGCCGGCGGTGCCGCCGCCGAGGATGACGATCCGGCGCGGGGCCGGGCGAAGGCTCACTTCTTCCAGTCCGCCAGCAGCCAGCCCCACATCTCGGGCAGCCGCGCCGCCCAGGCATATTCCTCATGCGCTGCGCCCTGGAAGACCCGGCTGCGGTAATTGGCATCGGTCCAGCCGAGCTGCTTCAGATCGGCGTCGACCGCGGTCTGGTAGGGCGCATAGTTGGAATCGAGCGTCTCGGTGCCATGGTCCATCCACAGCTTGCGCCCGCGCGGCGCGCCCATCCGGGTGGTCAGCCATGCGGCCCAGTCGCGCTTGACGATGTCCGCCAGCTCGGGCCGCGCCTTGATCGTGTCGGGATCGATGAGCGGGGTGTGGGTCGACACCGCCGCCGCCTTGCCGAACACGTCGGGCCGCTCGCCAAGCAGGTAGATGCTGATGAGGCCGCCCATGCTCGAGCCAGTGGTCGCGGTAAACCTCGCCTGCGGCCGGGTGCGGTAGGTGCGGTCGATCAGCGGCTTCAATTCGTCGGCGAGGAAGCTGACGTAGCCATCGCCCTGGAGCGGCCCGGTCTTGCCGGCAATGCCGCGGGCGAGAACCGGGTCGGCGACCTTGTCAGGGAAGTAGCGCTGGTAGCGCAGCGGCCCGGGATGGTTGATGCCGACGATGATGAACGGCGCGACCTTGTGCGCGGCGATGAGCTGCAGCGCGGCTTTGTCGGCCGCCCACACCTTGTTGTAGCCCGACCGCTCCTTGAAGAAGAGGTTCTGCGCGTCGTGCATGTAAACGACCGGGTAGCGGCGCGCCTTGTCGCGGTCGTAGCGCGGCGGGAGCCAGGTGACGGTGTGGATCGGGCCGAAAGCCTTGGACGGCACATCGGCCTCGACGAAGCGGCCGGTATCCGCGGCGGCGAGCGCCGGCGTCGCGACCAGCAACGCCAGTAGCGCGAGGAGGAAGCGGAGGATCATCGGCCGAGCCTCACGAAGCGGACCGCGAAACCGCCGCCCGGCGCGATCCGGATCGGCATGGTGTCGGCGGCGGTGACGGTGCGCTGCTCGATGACGATGCTGCGCGGATTGGTACGGAAGTCGGCGGTGTCGCCGTCACGGTAGATCTCCGCCCGGTAGCGCGCGCCCTTGTCGAGGAAGGACAAAGGCAGGTTCAGCCGGCGCTCCTGCTCGTCGGTGATGCCGCCGAGGAACCAGGTCGGCTTGCCCCGCTCCCGCCTCGCGAACACCCCATACTCACCGACCTTGCCGGCGACCATGCGGGTGTCGTCCCAGTCGACCGCGACGTCTTTGATGAACTGGAAGGCAGCGCGGTTGGCCTGGTAATTCTCCGGCAGGTCGGCGGCCATCTGGATCGGCGAATAGATCACCACATAATAAGCCAGCTGGCGAGCCAGCGTCGACGGGATCGGCGTGTTGCCGCGGCCCATCAGGCTGAGGATGCCCGGGGTGAAGTCGAACGGCCCGCCCAGCATGCGGGTGAAGATCATCGCCGTGTCGTAGTGCGGCGGATTCTTGGGCACGCCCCAGGCGTTATATTCCATCCCGCGCTGGCCCTCGCGGCTGACCCAGTTCGGGTAGGTGCGCCTGAGGCCGGTGTCCTTGATCGGCTCGTGCGCGTCGATGCTGATGTGATATTTCGCGGCCTCGGTCACGACCCGGAGGTGGTGCCGGCTCATGATCTGGCCTTCGTGCCATTCGAAGCTGATCCGCCCGTCGGGCAACCGCGCCTGGACCCCGCCCGCATCGGACACGTAGCCGGTCTTGACCGTGTCCTCGCCATGGGCACGGGCGAAGGCCATCGCGGCGTCGAGTTGCGCTTCGTAACTGGCGATGTTGGCGCTGGTTTCGTGGTGGCCGATCAGGTGGACGCCTTTGGCGAGGCCGTATTTGCTGACCGCGTTGATGTCGAAGTCCGGGGTATTCTCGGCGAAGCGGAAGTCCCAGCCGTTGGCGAACCAGTCGCCGTCCCAGCCCTTGTTCCAGCCCTCGACCAGCAGCCCGGTGAAGCCGTTGGCGGCGGCGAAGTCGATCATCTTCTTGGCATAGGCGGTGGTGGCGCCGTGCTTGGGCCCGGTCGCCCAGCTCTGCTCGTCGAGGTGCATCCCCCACCAGATGCCCATATATTTGCGGGGCTTGACCCAGCTGACGTCGCCCAGCTTGTTGGATTCATTGAGGTTCAGGAACTCGGCGTTGGCGGCGTAGAGCGACGGCGCGTCCGGCGTGATCAGGATCACCCGCCACGGGGTCTCGAACGGCAGGTCGCGGACCACCGCCGGGCCGCTCGACGAGGGGGTGAGCATCGCCTTGAGCTCGAGCCCCTGCACCCGGCCGATGTTCATGCCCGAATAATTGACCAGCGCGGCCTCGTGGATAGCGAGGTGGAGCCCGCTCTTGGTCACCATGGTGAACGGCGTCTGGGCCTGGCCGATGCCGTCGATGGCGGTGTGGTTGTAGAGCTGCTCCTCGCGGTTGCTCTCGAACGCGGGCGCCCACCAGGCGTCACCATCCTCGGCGAGGTGGAACTGGGTCAGTTCCTCGGTGATGTTGGCGGTCTTGAGGTTGGGCTGCTGCGGGAATTCGTAGCGGAGAGCGACCGCGTCGTTGAACAAGCGGAAGCGGACGCGGAGGATGCGCTTGAGCTTGTCCTTCTCCTGGAAGGTAGCGGTCAGCTCATTGTGGTGGTCGCGGACCGAGCGCCATTCGCCCCACGGCTGCTGCCACGTCTCGTCCTTGCTGCCCTTTTCGGCGGAGACGAAGCCGAAGTTGCGCAGCATCTGCGGCGCGTCGGCAAAGAGGAAGCCAAGGTGGCTTTCGGTGATCACCGGCTGCGTGCCGCGGGTCACCTGATAGCCGATCCGCCCTTCGCCATTGAGGGTCAGTGCGACCTTGAGCTGGCCGTCGGGCGAAGTCGCGCTCGCCAGCGCCGAGTCCGCCAGCCCGGATTGTTCGACTTGGGCGGCGGCCGGCACCGCGAACAACAGAGCAATGAACGCGAGCAGCAGCTTCATCGGATTTCCTCGATCAGGGCGGCGTAGGGGCCGAGGGCATCGGCTAGCACAGTTCCGGTCTCGATCAGCGCGCCATTATTGCGGCGGAGCGGGACTTCGTCGGGCGACAGGTTGAAGGTGCAGCGCAGCCGCTGACGCTCATGCACCCGCTCGAAGCAGAGCTTGCGGTCGCTGGCGGTGATCAATTCGAAGTCGCCCCAGCTCAATGCCGGCGACGAATGGCGCAGGGCAAGCACGCGGCGGGTAAAGGCGAGGATGCTGGCAGGATCCCCGTCTTGCCGGTCGACCGCCAGCGCGGCATGGTCGGGACCGAGCGGCAGCCACGGCTCACCGGTCGAGAAGCCGTTGGCGTCGTTCGCCTGGCCGCGCCACGGCATCGGCGTGCGAGCACCGTCGCGGCTCAACGTCTGCGGCCAGTTGGCGATCGCCTCGGGATCGCGCAGCTTATCGAAGGGCACGTCGACCTGGGTGAGCCCAAGCTCTTCGCCCTGGTAGAGGATGATCGTCCCGCGCAGCGCAGCCAGCAGCAGCAGCTTGGTGCGCGCGAACTGGTCGCGGTGGGCCGGGGCGACCCAGCGCGACACCGCCCGCGGCGCGTCGTGATTCTCGAACGCCCAGCTCGGCCAGCCCGTCCCGGCAGTGGCCGGCCAGGCGGCGGCGGTCGCGGCGACCAGCCGCGGGGTCAGCGCGGAGGCGTAGAGAAAATCGAACCCGTAGGCGCTGTGCAGCCGGTCGGTGCCCGCGGTGAAGGCGTGCATCTCGCCCAGCGCCTGCTCGCCCCCGACCTCGGCCAACGCGAAGCGATCGCCATAGCTGTCGATCATCGCGCGCAACCGCTCGATGAAGCCGATGATCGCCGGGTGCGACTGATTGTGGATGTGCTGCTGGAAATCGAACGGACGCGTCCGCTTGCCCGGCGTCGTGACCGGCGGATTATCGGTCAGCGCCGGATTGTGCATCGCGAAATTGAGCGCGTCGAAGCGGAAACCGTCGACCCCGCGGTCGAGCCAGAAGCGGGTCACCGCCAGCAGCGCATCCTGCACCGCCGGCAGGTGAGCGTTGAGCTGCGGCTGCTCCTTCAGAAAACTGTGATGGTAATATTGCTCGCGTCGCGCGTCCCACGTCCACGACGGGCCGCCGAATACTGACTGCCAGTTGTTCGGCGGCGAGCCGTCGGGCTTGGCGTCGGCCCAAACGTACCAGTCGGCCTTGGGATTGGTGCGGCTCGAGCGGCTTTCCTGGAACCAGGGGTGCTGGTCGCTGCTGTGCGAATAGACCTGGTCGATGATGACCTTGAGCCCGAGCTCGTGCGCTCGGGCGAGCAAGGCATCGAAGTCGGCCAGGCTGCCGAACAGCGGATCCACCGCGCAATAATCGGCGACGTCGTAGCCGAAGTCCTTCATCGGCGAGGTGAAGAAAGGCGAGATCCAGATGCAGTCGACGCCAAGGCTCGCGACATGATCGAGGTTGCGGGTGATGCCCGCCAGATCGCCGACCCCGTCACCGTTGGTGTCGGCGAAGCTGCGCGGATAGATCTGATAGACCGAGGCGCCCTTCCACCAGGGCTCAGTGCGCGCGGCGGCGGGCAAGGCGGTCGCGGCCTCAGCGATCGGCATGACAGATCGCGTAGCCGAGCGCCGGCAGGGTAATCCGAGCGCTGCCCGGCGCCTGTAGCGTCGGACAGTCGCCCGCCAGCCTGGTGAAGCCGCGGGTCGCGGTGGCGAGCGCGACGTTGCGCGTGATCGGCGCGTTCGAGGTGTTGACGAGGACCAGCACCTCGTCCTCGCCCAGCAGCCGCGAGAAAGCGAGCAGGCCGGGCTTGTCCTCGGTCGCGCGAACGATCGTCGCCCCGCGGCGCAGCGCCGGCTGGGCGGTGCGGATCGCGCTCAATTCGGCAATCAGGCGGTAGAGTGGGTGGTCGGTAGCGAAATTCTCGACCGCGTTAGTGCGGGTGGAGCCGAGCAACCTGTCCTCGTTGTAGATCGCCACTTTCGAGGGAAACAGCGGCTGGCGCGAGCCCTGGTCGCCGCCGCGGCCAACGAAGCCCTGCTCGTCGCCCGAATAGATCGTCGGCGCACCGCGCGCGGTGAGAATCAGCACGTGGCCGAGCATCACCCGCTGGAGCAACTCGGCGTCGCTAGCCTGCGGCAGCTCCTTCTTCATGAACATGGCGAAGCGGCCGGCGTCATGGTTGCCGATGAATGTCGGCAGCTGCTGCGCGCTCGCCGGCCCGCCCTCGTAGAGCACGTCCTGGGCGAAGAAGTCGCGCCACTGCTCGGTCCCGGACTTGCCCGAGACGGTGGCGATGGTCGTCACCCCGAAAGCGAAGTCGAGTACCGCCGGCAACTTGTCCTCGCGGGTGTAGCGCGCGGTGCGACCGGGCTGGCCGCTGTCGTCGAACACCTCACCGAAGATGTGGAAGTTGGGGATGCCCTTGGCCTTGGCGCGGGCGAGCATCGCCGGCACGAACTGCTGCCAGAATTCGGGGTTCACGTGCCGCGCGGTGTCGATGCGGAAACCGTCGATGCCGTATTTGTCGATCCACGCGCCGTAGATGTCGATGAAGCCGGCGACCACGCGCGGGTTCTCGGTCATCACGTCGTCGAGCCCGCCGAAATCGCCGAGCCGCGCGGATTCACCGCTGAAGGTCGAGTTGCCGCGGTTGTGATAATAGATCGGGTCGTTGAGCCATGCCGGAACCTTGATGGTCTTCTCGGCCGCTGGGACCTCGACGGTGTAGGCGTAATTGGGGTCGGTCAGCTTGGCGAAGTTGGCCGGGCTATGATCCTCGGCACCGGCGAAGCCGGGGTTGATCGCCGCCCCCGCCGGGCCGCCCCGCCGCTGATAGGGATAGTCGGCGACGCTGCGGTAGGGGCACTCCTGCTTGCCCTGGCATTCCTTGAGCTGGATCACATCCGCCGTGTGGTTGGCGATGATGTCCATATAGACCTTCATGCCCCGCGCGTGCGCGGCGGCGACCAGCGCGGCGAAATCGGCGTTGGTGCCGAGGTGCGGGTCGACCTTGGTGAAGTCGGTGATCCAGTAGCCGTGATAGCCCGCGCTTTCGTGGCCCGGACCTCCCTGCACCGCCTTGTTGGTGAAGATCGGCCCGACCCAGATGGCGGTGACTCCCATCCCCTTGATGTAGTCGAGGCGCTTGATCAGCCCCTTCAAGTCCCCGCCCTCGTAGAAGGCGGTCGAGGTCGGGTCGTATCCGGTATGCAGCCGGTCGCCCTTGAGGCCGCCGCGATCGTTGCGCGAATCGCCATTCTCGAACCGGTCGGGCAGCAGGAAATAGATGATCTCGTCCTGCGGCAGGCGGGCGCGATAGTCGGCTGCCGGCGCGGCGGCGGGCGGCGCGGCCAGCGCCGGCACGGCGGTCAGCGCGGCAAGCCCCGCAGCAAGCATGGTCAGGCGGCGCGTCATGGTCATTCCCCTAGTGAACCGCGCTCATTCGAGCGAGCTGGCCGCGCGTCAAGGCGGCAACGAATTCGGCGTGAGTGGGCAGGTTCGCGGCCTTGCGTCGCCCGGCGTCGGCGATCGCGGCGAGATAGCCTTGCAGCTCGGCGGGTTCGAGCCCGTCGGTCAGCGGCGAAGCGCCCGCGGGCAGCACGCTCTGCCCGATGAGCACCTGCGCCCAACCCTCCTCGGTGAACAGCTCGTCGGCCTCGCGGACCAGCGTTCCCGAGGCGCGGAAGGCGGCGATCTTCTGCGCCAGCGTGTCGGGGATCGGCATTGCCCGGCAGTCGTCCCAGAAGGCTTCACCGACCCGCTCGTTGGCGTGGTAGTGGAGCACAATCATGTCGCGGATTCGCTCCCACTCGGTAGCGGACAGGCGGTTGAACAGGTCGCGCTCGGCCGACCAGTCCTCACTCGCCGGAAGCATCGTCAAGAGCCGCGCGATGCCCGACTGAACGAGGTGGATGCTGGTCGATTCCAGGGGTTCCATGAAGCCCGCCGCGAGTCCGAGCGCGATCGCATTTCCGGTCCACGGCATGGTCCGCCGCCCGCTGGTGAACTTGATCGGGCGCGGGTCGCCGAGCGGCTCGCCGTCGAGGTTGTCTCGCAGGATCCGCTCAGCCTCGTCGTCGCTGAGGTGCGCACTCGAATAGACATGCCCATTGCCGGTGCGGTGCTGGAGCGGGATGCGCCACTGCCAGCCAGCGGCACGCGCCAGCGACTGGGTGTAAGGGCGGAAGGCGTCAGAGCGCGCGCACGGCATCGCCAGCGCGCGGTCGCACGGCAGGTAGCGCGACCAATCCTCGAACGGTGTGCCCAACGTCTCGCCGACCAGCAGCGAGCGAAAGCCGGTGCAGTCGATGAACAGGTCGCCCGCGACCCGTCGATCGGCCTCGAGATGGAGCGCGGCAATGTCCCCGCTGGCGGGATCGCGCTCCACCCGTTCGATCTTACCCTCGATCCGGGTAACGCCCGCCGCCTCGGCGAGCTGGCGGAGGAAGCCGGCATAGAGCGCGGCGTCGAAATGATAGGCGTAAGCGAGGTCGGGCACCGGTCCTGGCTGCCCGTTCCCGCGCCCCATCCGCCCGGCGCGCGCGGCGGTTTCGTTGAAACTGTAGTCGCCATAGGGGCCCGCGACCCCCGCTGCGCGAGCACGCAACCACAGTTGGCGGAACGGGATCAGCCCGCTGCCGCGACCGACCACGCCGAAGGCGTGCATGTAGCGGTGGTCGGGACGGACCCAACCAGCGAACTCGATCCCCAGCTTGAAGGTCGCCGAGGTGGCGGCGACGAACTCACGCTCGTCGATCCCCAGCGAGGCGTTGAACAAGTGGATTTGCGGAATGGTCGCTTCGCCCACGCCAACCGTGCCGATGGCGTCGGATTCAACGAGGGTCAGACGATGGCCGTGGCCGAGGAAACGCCCGAGCGCCGCCGCCGCCATCCAGCCAGCGGAGCCACCGCCGGCGATGACGATGTCCCGGATCCCGGACTTGGACATCATGGCTCCCGTGGCCCAAAAAAAGTCCGGCCCCGCTCCCGTGTGAGAGCGGGGCCGGTGGCACCTTAGAACTTGTAGGTGAAGCCGGCGAGGTAGCGCCGCCCATAGGTCTGATGGTCGATGACCGTCAGCGGGTTGGCAGTGTTCGCGACCGACTCGAACCGCTCGTCCGTCAGGTTCTGGCCCTGGAGGTAGAGCGACAGGCCCTTGAGCATGCTCCCCTCGCCAAAGTCGTAACCGACCTGAGCGTCGATGATCGTCTCGCCCAGCGCGGTCCGCCGGGTCGGCGAGCCGCCGAAGCCGGTGAAGTCACCCAGGAAGCTCGAGCGGTAGCGGACGCTGCCGCGGGCGTTGAAGCCCCACTTCTCGAAGAACAGCGTGCCGTTGGCGACCCACTTCGAATAGCCCGGGATCTGGCTGATGTTGC
Organism: Sphingomonas ginsengisoli An et al. 2013; assembly: GCF_009363895.1. NCBI lineage: Bacteria > Pseudomonadati > Pseudomonadota > Alphaproteobacteria > Sphingomonadales > Sphingomonadaceae > Sphingomonas > Sphingomonas ginsengisoli (ex An et al. 2013). The sequence goes on from NZ_CP045434.1 coordinate 1,299,780, forward strand.
CGTTCTGATCGCGCACCCGGGTGTGGGTGTAGCCCACGCCGCCGGTGAAGCCGAAGCCGTCGAGATAGTTGGTGAACACCGTGAACGGCAGGGTCGCCGCCAGCTCGGCGCCGTACATGCCGCCGCCGCTCGTGTTGGCCTTGCCGCTGAGATAGCCGACCGTAGAGGTCCCCGGCAGCACGCCCGTCGGGGCGGGCAGGCCGGTGAAGTCGTAGACGATCTTGCCGTCCGAAATGTAGCTCGACACGTCCTTGTAGTAGAGCTGCAGGGCGGCGTAGCCCTTCGACCCGGCGAAATACTGCTCGAAGGTCAGGTCGAGCGCATTGGCGCGGTAGGGCCGCAGGTACGGGTTGCCGCCGCCGCCGCTGTAGCAGCTGCTCGCCGCGGTCGGGCAGTTGGCCGGGTTGGTGTCGACGCCGTAGGACAGCGCCTCACGCAGGTCGTCGAGGCGCGGCCGCTGGATCTCGCGGGCGAGCCCGAGGCGGATCACCTGACCGCCCGGATAGCGGAGCGACAGGTTGGCGCTCGGCAGCACGTCGAGATACTTGGCGCCGAGCTTGCGGAACTGCGCGGTCGAGTTGCCCGCGACGAAGAACAGGCCGCTCGACGACTGGTCGGTGTGAACCGCCTGGACGCCGATGTTGCCGGTCACTTCGGCCGAGCCGAACTCACCCTTGAGGTCGACCTGCACATACGGGATGGCGAGGCGTTCCTTGACGTTGAACGCCTTGGCGGGGATGTCCTGCGAGTTGTTCGGCAGGAAGCGCAGCACGCCCGCGGCCAGCAGCTGGCGCGCGTCGTAGCTGATGATCGGACCAAGGCCGAGATAGTCGAGGTTGGTCGGCGTCTGCAGATACTGCGAGGGCACCACCGCGCTCGTCTGGCCGGCCGGCAGGCTGATGAAGGCCTCGTCCGGGGTCAGCGACTTGTTGCGGTCGGTGAAGTTGAAGCCGAGCCGCAGGCGATTGAAGAAGTTGTTATACTCGTGGCTGACCTCGGCGCGATATTGCGCCAGGTCGTCCTTGACGATGCGGTTGTTGTAGTAACCGGCCTGGATCGTCGAACCGCCCCAGCCGAGCGGATCGGTCAGGCGAATGAGGTTCGGATCCGAATAGTTCAGCACGTGGGTGAAGGTCGTGCCGGTCTCGGTCGAGGTGAAGCCGATGCGATCGCTCGGGTCGGCGGCATTGTTGCCGTAGCCCGTGCCCGAATAGCTCTCGAGGCTGAGCTCGTTGCGGCGGGTGCGCGAGCGGCCGTAATCGATGAAGCCAGCCCAGCCGTTACCCGGGTTCCAGGTCAGGTTGAGCCCGCCCGAGTAGAGCTTGGCCTTGCGCTGGAAGATGTCGTTGCGGACGACGCCATAGACGGTCGGGAAGGTCCCGCTGACGATGACATTGTTGCTGACGGTGGTGTTGACAGGACCGGTGGTGTTGAAGCCGCCGCCGAACGCCAGCGGCAGCTCGATGCCCTTCAAATTACCATCGTCGTTGAAGTGGCTGTAGAAGCCGTCGGCGGTGATCGTCACCGTGTCGGTCGGCTTGAACTGCAGCGTGCCGTTGATGCCGTAGCGCTTGAGGCGCGTGGTCGACACGTACGACTTCGACCCGCCGATCACATAGGGATCGCCCGACGTGCCGCTGCCGGAATAGCCCCAGGCGTTGAACTGCTGGTTGGGATAGGTCTCGTCGAGGTAGGACGCCGAGATGGCGATCCCGACGCGCTTGTCGGCGAACTGGTCGATGAAGGTGCCGTTGAAGCGCTTGCCATACTTGGGGAAGCCGGCACGCTTGCCGATGTCGTCGTAGCTGGCGCGGGCGCCGATCGCGACCACGGGCTTCGAATAGTCGAGCGGACGCGCGGTGCGGATATCGATGGTGCCGACCAGGCCTTGGCCGACCAGCGCCGCCGACGGCGTCTTGTAGACGTCGACGCGGCTGACGATTTCCGAGGGATACTGATCGAACTCGACGCCGCGGGCGTCGTTGGTCGAGGTCTGCTCGCGGCCGTTCAGCAGCGTGGTCGAGAAGTCGGGACCGAAGCCGCGGACGGCGATGCCGCTGGCGCGGCCGTTGGTGCGCTGCGAGGCGATGCCGGGCAGGCGGGCGATCGATTCACCGATCGAGGCATCGGGCAGCTTGCCGATGTCCTCGGCCGAGACGCTCTCGACGACCTGGTCGCTGTTCTTCTTCTTGTTGACGGCGGACTGCAGCGCGGCGCGGAAGCCGCGAACCACGACGACACTGCTGTCGGCGTTGGGGTCGACCGCGGGGGTGGTGGCGGGATCGGCGACGGGCGCGGCGGCCGCGGTCGCCTGGCTGGCGTCACCGGTGACCACTGGGCTCGGCGCCGGAGGCGTGGTCGACTGCGCAGCGGCCGGGTTCGCGGTCATCGCCAGGGCGACGCCAAGCGCCAGCGGGCTCGCCGCGCCGGTAAAGCGCCGCAGATACAGGTTCGAAGTCACGTTTGTTCCCCTCCAGTCGGCGCTGACACCCAGGCGTCGTGGCCGATAAGTTCCTCCACGGACAAACCAGTGATCTGCCCCGAAGCGTAATCTACCAGCCATATTCGGGAGGGGAACGGACGGGCCCCGCTATACATACGTATTCAAGCGGCTACAGTGCGGCACAGATGTCACAGCGGCGGCCAACTTCGTTCGATATCGCGGCCCTGGCGGGCGTCTCGCAGCCGACCGTGTCCCGCGCGCTGTCGGGAAATTCGGCGGTCAGCGCTGAAACCAGGGCCCGAGTCTTCGCCGCCGCGGAGCAGCTCAACTACAAGGTCGACAAGAACGCCTCGGGCCTCCGCCGGCAGCAGGCGCGCACCCTCGCCGCGTTGTTCTTCGAGGACCCGACCCCCGACGACACGCTGATCAATCCCTTCTATTTGTCGATGCTGGGCTCGATGGTGCGGGCCTGCGCAGCGCACGGCTACGACCTGCTGATCAGCTTCCAGCAGCTCTCCGACGACTGGCACGTCGATTACGAGGACAGCCGCAAGGCCGACGGCATCATCCTGCTGGGCTACGGCGACTATACGCTGCATCGCCCGCGGCTAGAGCAGCTGGTCAAGCACGGGACGCACTTCATCTGCTGGGGCAATCCCCGCGCGGCCGAGTTCGGCGCGGTGGTCGGCTGCGACAATGAACAGGGCGGCTATGACGCGACCCGCCACTTGCTCGACGCCGGCCGGCGCCGCATCGCCTTCATCGGCACCGCCACCGAGGCCTATCCCGAATTCCTCGAGCGCCACCGCGGCTACGTTCGCGCGCACCACGACGCCGGTCTACCGGTCGATGAGCAGCTCCGCGTAATGGCGGGGCCGAGCGAAGCCGAAGGCCGTGCGGCGGTCACCGAATTGGCGCGGCGCGGCCCCCTCCCCGACGGGCTGTTCGCCTCCTCGGACCTCGCCGCCGTCGGGGCGATGCATGCGCTGCAGGAAGGCGGCAACGTCGTTCCGCGCGACGTGTCGGTGGTCGGCTTCGACGACCTCGCCGCGGCGGGCTACGCCAACCCGCCGCTGACCACCGTCGCGCAGGACGCCCGCGCCGCGGGCAAGGCGCTGGTCGAAGGCCTCATCGCCAGCATCGAGCAACGCGGGACCGAGAGCAAATTGCTCCCGGTCACGCTCAAGGTCCGCGGATCGAGCGTCCCTTAGGCGCCCACCTCGCGGTCGGCATGATGATGCCGCGCGCACCACATGCCGAAGCCTGCGATCAGCGCATAGCACAGCGCCGGCAGCGCCAGCGCCGCGGCCAGGCCGATCTTGTCGGCGGTCGCGCCGTAGATGGCCGGGATGATCGCGCCGCCGGCGATGGCGACGTTGATGATCCCCGACCCGTCGGCCGCCTTGGCGCCGAGTTCCTCGCAGGCGAGGCTGAAGATGGTCGGGAACATGATCGAGTTCATCAGGCCGATCGCCAGCAGCGTGTAGGCGGCGACGTTGCCGCTGGTGTTGGCGCTGATGAGGATGAGCGTGATCGCCCCGATCGCGTTGAAGGTCAGCAGCTTGCCCGGGCTGACGACGCGCAGCACCGCCGAGCCGATGAAGCGGCCGATCAGCGCCCCGCCCCAGTAGAGCGGGATGAGCTTGCCGGCCGACAGATCGGTCGCGTTCAGCACCTCGGGCTGCTTGAGATAGCTGACGATGAAGCTGCCGATCGCCACTTCGGCGCCGACGTAGAGAAAGATGCACGCCGCGCCCCAGCCGAAGCGCGTGCCCTTGAGCAGCGCGAGGCCGTCGGCGAGGCTGCTCGGCTCGTGCCGCTCGCCCTTCAAGGCATTGCGAAACAGCCACACCGCCCCGGCGACCACCGCGAGAGCGATCGCCAGACCAATATAGCCGCTGACGATCGCGTGGGTTTCGTTGGTCCGATAGGCGTCGAGCGCTGGGCCCGACAGGTCCTTGGCGGCGACCGTGGCGAGGCCGCCGAGGATCAGGATCGAGCCGAAATAGGGGAAGATGGTCGTGCCGAGCGAGTTGAACGCCTGGGCGAACGTCAGGCGGCTACTGGTCGTCCGTGCCGGTCCGAGCAGGCTGATCAGCGGATTGGCGACGATCTGGACCAGCACCACGCCCGATGCGAGCACGAAGTAGGCGAACAGGAACAAGGGAAAGAGCGCCTGGCGGCTGGCCGGAATGAACAGCAAGCAGCCGACCAGCATGGTGACGAGGCCTGCCAGCGCGCCGCGCATGTAGCCGATCCGCTTGACCAGCCGCGCGCCGGGGATGCCGACGATCGCATAGGCGATGAAGAAGCAGAACTGGACCAGGCTCGCCTCGAAGAAGCTGAGCGTGAACAGCTCCTTCAGCTTGGGGATGATGACGTCGTTGAGGCTGGTGATGCCGCCGAAGATGAAGAACAATGCGAACACGAAATAGCGCAGCTCGGGCGCATCGATGTGCTGACCGGCCGAACCCGAACCATCCCCCGCCGCATCCGGCGCCACGCTTGTCACGGCCATCGAAAAATCCCCTCTCCTGCCGCACGCTGGCCATGCCGACGCACGCTGTCACCTGTGAATACCTATGCACGCGTGCCGCACAAGCGCGATGTGCCGTTGGCAGCGGCGCGCTTCGGTGCCAGCGTGCGGCCAGCGTTGCGGGCGGAGGAGGCCTCAAGCATTGGATCAGATCACGAGCATGGCGGAGAAGCCGCGCCTTAATTGGGCGGGCCTGTGGAACCTGAGCTTCGGCTTCTTCGGCATCCAGATCGGCTTCGCACTGCAGAACGCCAACATGAGCCGGGTCTTCCAGTCCTTGGGCGCGAGCCTCGATGACCTGCCCGCGCTGTGGATCGCCGCGCCGCTGACCGGGCTGCTGATCCAGCCGATCATCGGCTTCCTTTCAGACCGCACCTGGCTTGGCCGCTTCGGGCGGCGGCGGCCCTACTTCCTCGCCGGCGCGCTGCTGGCGACGCTGAGCCTGATCCTGATGCCCGAAAGCCAGGTGCTGCTAATGGCGGGCCTCTTGCTGTGGACGCTCGACGCCAGTCTCAACATCTCGATGGAGCCGTTCCGCGCCTTCGTCGGCGACGTGCTGCGCAAGGATCAGCATACTGCCGGCTATGCGGTGCAGACCGCCTTCATCGGCGCGGGCGCGGTGGTCGGTTCGATCTTCCCATACCTGCTCGAGCATTTCGGGGTCGCGAACGAGGTCGCCGGCGGGGGCGTCCCGCCGACCGTCCGCTGGAGCTTCTGGGCCGGCGGCGCGGCGCTGCTCGCCGCCGTGCTGTGGACAGTGCTCAGCACCCGCGAATATTCGCCCGAGGAGCTTAGCCAGTTCGGCGAGCCGACACAGCACGAGAGCGGAGACGACACGATCCGCCTCCTCGCCAGCCGGACTTTCAGCTGGTGTTTCGTCTGGCTGATGGCCGGCGTGCTAGTAATCGTCGGGACGCGCGCGCTCGACCTCCAGAAGGAGGTTTACCTCTTGGGGGCGCTGCTGATCGGTTATGCCGCGTTGAGCGCGCTCGCAATCATCCTTGCCCGCCGCGGAAAAGGCGCAGGAATGCTGTCGAGCATCGTTGGCGATTTCTCGGGCATGCCGCCGGTCATGAAAAAGCTGGCACTGGTCCAGTTCTTCACCTGGTCTGCGTTGTTCATCATGTGGGCCTTCACGACCCCAGTAGTCGCGCAATATTTCTACGGGACGACCGACAGCACCAGCGCGAGCTTCCAGGAAGCAGGCAATTGGGTGGGGGTTTTGTTTGCGATCTACAACGGGGTCGCGGCGATCGCCGCGCTCACATTACTGCCGTTCTTGGCGCGAACCATCGGCAAGGTAAGGACTCACGCATTTGGCCTGCTTTGCGGCGCAGTCGGCTATGCCAGCTTCTTTGTCCTTCGCACGCCGTCACAGTTGATATTCGCTGAGATCGCGATCGGGATCGCTTGGGCCTCGCTGCTCGCCATGCCCTACGCGATCCTTGCCGCCAGCCTGCCCCAACGCAAGCTCGGCATCTACATGGGACTGTTCAACGTCTTCGTCGTCCTCCCGCAGCTTCTGGTAGCGGCACTCATGGGCTCGATCATGAAGGCCTTCTTCCCCGGCCAACCGATCTGGACGATGGCCTTCGCCGCCGGAACGCTGGTGCTTGCCGCGCTTGCCACCCTGCGGGTGCGCGAGGATCCGGCCAGCGCCTGACCAAAAGTTCATGGCTGGTCTATGGGCCAGTAGGGGAACTTTGTTGCAGGAACGAACTTAACCGACAGGCGCTTGGCGGCGTTTTCCCTTCGTCGAGCGTCGCCGCCCGTCCGCCGATGCGCGGGTTGGCGGATGCGGGGCTGACGCCCAAGTGCCCCCTCCCCTGACAAGACCGGAAGTTTGCTTGAAGGATGATCGGATGACGGCACGGTCGCTGCGGCCCTCACTCCCTGGCCGCGCGCGGCCGAGCGTGGGGCGCTGGGCGGGCCTGCTGATGCTGGGCACGGCCCTGGCCGGATGCGGCGGCAGCGACGGTGGCAATTCGGGCGGCGGCGCCGGCGGTCCGGGCGGCCGCGGCGGCGCGGGCGGACCCAAGGAGGTTGGCTTCGTCGTCGTCCAGCCGAGCAACGTGCCCCTGGTCAACGAACTCGGCGGCCGCACGGTCGCCTTCGAGACGTCCGAAGTACGCCCGCAGGTCACCGGCCTCATCCAGAAACGCCTGTTCACCGAGGGCAGCTTCGTCCGCCAGGGCCAGCCGCTCTATCAGATCGACGCACGCCTCTATCAGGCCGCGGCCAACCAACAGCGCGCCAATGTCGCCAACGCGATCGCCGCGGCCGATGCCGCGCGGGCCAAGGCGGCGCGTTATCGTCCGCTGGCGCAGATCCAGGCGGTCAGCCAGCAGGATTACACCGACGCCGCGGCCCAGGCCCGGCAGGCGACCGCGCAGGTCGCGCAGAACCGCGCGGCGCTGCAGACCGCCAACATCAACTTGAACTTCACCACCATCAAGGCGCCGATCAGCGGCCGGATCGGACGCAGCCTGTTCACCCAGGGCGCGCTGGTCAGCAACAGCCAGACCGACCCGCTGGCGGTGATCCAGCGAACCGACCCAATCTACGTCGACATCCAGCAGTCGAGCGCGGCGCTAAGCGCGCTCCGGCAGGCGATCCGGTCTGGCGGCGCCGACCCCGGCAGCACCCAGGTGCGGCTGAAGCAGGAAGACGGCTCCGACTACGGCTACACGGGGACGGTCCAGTTTGCCGAGATGATGGTCGACCAGGCGACCGGCACGGTCACCCTGCGCGCCAGCTTCCCCAATCCGCAGGGCACGCTGCTTCCGGGCATGTTCGTCCAGGCGAACTTCATCCAGGCGGTGACCCCCAACGCGATCCTGGTGCCGCAGAGCGCGCTCCAGCGCGATCTCGGTGGCGAGGCGTTCGTCTACATCGTCGGTCCCGGCAACAAGGCGGTGCGGCGCAATGTCAACGCCGACCGCACCTACGGGACCAACTGGGTGATTACCAGCGGTCTCAACGCGGGCGACAAGATCATCACGCAGGGTCTCGCCAATCTGAAGGAGGGCGCGGCGCTCAAGCCCGTCCCGGCGAACACGCCGCAAAAGATCGCCCCGCGGGCGCCCGGTCAGGGCGGTGGCGGTCGTGGCGGGCGCGGCGGCGGCGGCGCGGCGGCGGGGGGCGGCCGCTAGCGCATGTCCAAGCTGTTCATCAACCGGCCGATCTTCGCCTGGGTGCTGGCGATCATCGTGATGCTCGCCGGCATCGGCTGCATCACCCTGCTGCCGGTCGAACAATATCCCGACGTCGCCCCGCCGCAGGTCAACGTCCGCGCCACCTACCCCGGCGCCAACGCCCAGACGGTCGAGAACAGCGTCACCCAGATCATCGAGCAACAGCTCACCGGTCTCGACGGTCTACTCTACTTCAGCTCGACCTCGAGCTCGCGCGGTTCGGTCAGCGTCTCGGCGGTGTTCAGCAAGGGTACCGATCCTGACACCGCCCAGGTGCAGGTCCAGAACAAGGTCCAGCAGGCCACCAGCCGCCTGCCGCAGCAGGTCCAGCAGCAGGGCATCACGGTCACCAAGTCCAACCCCGACTTCCTGCTGATCGTCGCGGTCTACGACCCGACTAACCGGCTGACCAACATCGACGTCTCGGACTATCTCACCTCGAACATCCAGGATCCGCTCTCGCGCATTCCCGGGGTCGGCGACGTCAACGTGTTCGGCTCGCCGCGCGCGATGCGCATCTGGCTCAATCCCGCCCGGTTGGCGGCGGTCTCGCTGATGCCGTCGGATGTCATCACCGCGCTTCAGAACCAGAATACCGAAGTCGCGGCGGGTGAGGTCGGCAGCCTGCCGACCGCCGGTCCGCAGCTGCTCAACGCCACAGTCACTTCGCAGTCGCGGCTGCAAACCCCCGAGCAGTTCGAGAATATCATCCTCAAGACCGCGCCGTCGGGCGCGACGGTACGCATCGCCGACGTCGCCCGGGTCGAATTGGGCGCCGAGAATTACAACGCGATCATTCACGTCAATGGCCACCCCGGCGCCGGCATTGCGGTCAGCCTCGCGCCCGGCGCCGACGCGCTCAAGACCGCCGAGCTGGTCAAGGCCAAGATGAACGATCTGGCGACCGGCTTCCCGTCGAACCTCAAGCACACCTACGCCAACGACACGACCGCCTTCATTAAACTGTCGGTCGACGAGGTGGTGAAGACGCTGCTCGAGGCGGTCGTCCTCGTGGTCATCGTGATGTTCGTCTTCCTGCAGAGCTGGCGGGCGACGCTGGTCCCGGCGATCGCGGTGCCGGTGGTGCTGCTCGGCACCTTCGCCATCTTCTATCTCGTCGGCTTCACCATCAACACGCTGACCCTGTTCGGGCTGGTGCTGGCGATCGGCCTACTCGTCGACGACGCCATCGTGGTGGTCGAGAACGTCGAGCGCCTGATGGAAGAAAATCCGGGCATGAGCCCGAAGGAAGCGACCTTCAAGTCGATGGAGGAGATCCAGGTCGCGCTGGTCGCCATCGCGGTGGTCCTCTCGGCGGTGTTCCTGCCGATGGCCTTCTTCGGCGGCTCGACCGGCGTCATCTACAAGCAATTCTCACTGACCATCATCAGCTGCATGGTGCTGTCGGTGCTGGTCGCGCTGATTCTCTCGCCGGCGATCACCTCGGGCCTGCTGAAAGCGCGCAAGCCCAAGGAGGAGGAAGCGGCCGAGCGCCACGATTCCAATCGCTTCATGGCGCTGACCCACCGCTTCCAGGACTGGTTCAACCGCACCTTCAGCCGCGGGGTCGAGCGCTACGAGGGCGCGGTCAAGGCCGTGATCGCGCGCAAGTGGCTCGCGCTCGGCGTCTACGCGGTGGTCTGCGCGGTGCTGGTGGTGTTGTTCTTCCGTCTGCCGTCGAGCTTCCTGCCGACCGAAGACCAGGGCGCGGCCAGCATCCAGTTCCGCCTTCCCGCCGGCGCCACCCAGCAGCGCACGCTCCAGGTCCAGACCGCCATCGAGCAATATCTCGCCAAATATGAGGACAAGAACCTCGCCACCGTCTTCACCGTCGCGGGTGGTGGTGGTGGTGGCGGCGCGACCGGACAGAACACCGGCCAGGGCTTCATCAACCTCGCCCCGTGGGACCAGCGCAAGGGGAAGGAGAATGGCGCCGACGCGATCGTCGCGCGCGCCTCGGGCGCCTTCCGCGGCTTCCGCGACGCGCAGGTGTTCGCGCTCGTGCCGGGCGCGATCCGCGGCCTCGGCCAGTCGAGCGGCTTCACCATGGAGTTGCAGAATTCGAGCGGGATGACCCGCCAGGCCTTCGCCGACGCGCGCGACCAGTTGCTCGCGGCCGCCAACGCCAATCCCAAGCTGACCGGCGTGCGCCTGTCCGATCTCCCCGATGTCGCCCAGCTCGACATCAAGGTCGACCAGCAAAAGCTGACCGCGCTCGGCCTCAACCAGGGCGACGTCAACTCGACGCTGTCGACCGCCTGGGGCGGTCGCTACGTCAACGACTTCATCGACAAGGGCCGGGTCAAGCGCGTCTTCGTCCAAGGCGACGCGCCTTATCGCAAGGACCCGTCAGACCTCAGCCAATGGTACGTTCGCGGCTCGAGCGGGCAGATGTCGCCGTTCACCGCTTTCAGCGAGACCGGCTGGGACACTGGTCCGTCGAGCCTGTCGCGCTTCCTCGGCGTGCCCGCCGCCGAATTCCAGGGATCGGCCGCGCCCGGCGTCAGCTCGGGCGAGGCGATGGACGAGATGATGAAGCTTGCCAGCCAGATCCCCGGCACCAGCGTCGCCTGGTCGGGCGCCTCCTATCAGGAGCGGCTGTCGTCGGGTCAGGCACCATTGCTCTACGGCTTGTCACTACTGGTCGTCTTCCTCTGTCTCGCCGCACTCTACGAAAGCTGGTCGATCCCGGTGGCGGTGCTGCTGGTCATTCCCTTGGGCCTGGTCGGCGCGATCATCGCGGTGACGCTGCGCGGGCTGGAGAATGACGTCTATCTCCAGATCGGGCTGCTGACGACGATGGGGCTGGCAGCCAAGAACGCCATCCTGATGATCGAGTTCGCCGAACAGGCCGAGCGGGCGGGCAAGGATGTGATGGATGCCGCGCTCGAAGCCGCCCGGATCCGGCTTCGTCCGATCCTGATGACCAGCTTCGCCTTCATCTTCGGCGTGCTCCCACTGGCGATCTCGACCGGTGCCGGTGCCAACAGCCGCATCGCAATCGGCACCGCGGTGATCGGCGGGATGCTGACCGCGACCATGCTCGCGCTGTTCTACATCCCCTTCTTCTTCGTCCTCGTTCGCGCCAGCGTGAAGAACGGCCTCGGCCGGGTCCGCGAGCGCTGGCGGCAGCGCCGCGCCCAGAGGCCCGAGACGTCGCCGGAGACACCGCGCGAGGCCACGACATGATGAGGTTTGCCACCGCTTTGACCGCCGGCGCGCTGCTGCTGAGCGGCTGCACCAGCCTCGACCCCGCCTATGTCCGCCCGGCCCCGCCGGTGCCGTCCACCTGGCCGACCGGCGACCCCTATGTGCAGGAGGCGCCCTCGCTCCCGGCCTTCGACCACCACACGGTGTTCCGCGACGTCCGGCTCCAGACGCTGGTGGCGCAGGCGCTGATCAACAATCGCGACCTGGCGATTGCCGTCGCCAACATCGCCGCCGCGCGGGCACAGGTCCGGATCACCCGCGCCAACCAACTACCCGCGCTCGACGTCAACGCCGGCGTCACCGCCACTCCGACCCGCAATGCCAATGGCGACATCAACGGGGTCCAGGTCGGCGGCAACCTCGGGCTGCAGGTGCCCAGCTTCGAGCTCGACCTGTTCGGCCGGCTCGCTTCGCTGACCCGCGCCGACCAGCAGCGGCTGCTCGCCACCAGCGCCGAGGCGCGCGCGATCCGCGTTACATTGCTCGGCGAAATCGCCAATGCCTGGCTGCAATATGCCGCGGATTCGAGCCTGCTGGTGATCGCCGAGCAGACCGTCCGCTCGGCCGACCAGAGCCTCAAGCTGACCGATGCTCGCCTGCGCGGCGGGGTCGCGCCCAAGACCGACCTCCTCCAGGCCCAGCAGATCCTCGAGACAGCGCGCAACGACCTCGCCGTCCAGCGCGCCGCCAAGGCGCAGGACATCAACCTGCTGCAATTGCTGGTCGGCGCGCCGATCGACCCCTCGCTGCTGCCGACCTCGATCGAGCAGGCGGCGCCAACCATCGCCGAGCTGCCCGCCGGGCTCGACAGCCGCATCTTGCTGCGCCGTCCCGACATCATCGAGGCCGAATATCAGCTGCGCGCCGCCAATGCCGAGGTCGGCGCGGCGCGCGCTGCGCTGTTCCCGCGGATCAGCCTGACCGGCCTGCTCGGCTTCGCCAGCAGCGCGCTGACCAGCCTCTTTACCGGCGGCGCACTGAGCTTTTCCGCCGGGGCCGCGCTCAACTATCCGATCTTCAACGGCGGGGCGAGCCGCGCCACCGTCGCGCTTCGCCGCGCGCAGGCCCAGGCCGCGGTCGCGACCTACGAGAAGGCGATCCAGACCGGTTTCCGCGAAGTCGCCGACGCGCTCGCCGACCGCTCGACCCTGGTCGACCGGGTCGGCGCCAACCAGCGCAACGTCGCCGCCGCCGACGAGACCCTGCGGCTGGTCACCGCCCGCTATCGCGAGGGCATCGACCCCTTCCTCACCACGCTCGACGCGCAGCGCTCGGCCTATAGCGCGGAACGCAATCTCGTCGGGGCGCGGCTCGCGCAGGCGCAGAACGGGGTCGAGGTCTTCCGCGCACTGGGAGGCGACGGCATCTAGCGCGCGAGCTGCAGCCGGGCGGTGCCGCGCGCGCTGACCGGCAGCAGCAGCCCCGAGCCGGTTACCACCAGCTGGCCGTGGTGGACCTGGTCGATCGTGGCCTGCAGCCGGAACTTGCCCAGCGGCCGATCGGCGATCGCCTTCCTCGCGGAGGTCAGCACCTTGTCGTAATCCTTGGTGAAGTCCTGGGTCAGCGCGGCGGTGATCGCGGCCATGATGTCGGGCCGCTGGACCAAAGGCAGCGCGAGGTTGGTCAGCCGATTGTCGGTCCGCCCGAAGATGGCGAGGTCCTCGACCCGCACCACTTGGCTGTCATTGTCGTTGACCGGCTTGCCCGTCAGCCAGACGGTGCCCTGCGACTTCATGTCGAGCATCCGCGCCGCCGGGTCGAGCCGCCGCGCGCGAACGTCGATCCCGACCGCCAGCCGGCCGTTGCTGGTCGGATAGATGGTGACCTTATCGAACAGCGCCTCGATCGGGCCGAGCTTGTCGAGCTTGATCCCCTTGGCGTTGAGCTTCTGCAGCGCGCGCAGCACCACCGGCTCTAGTTGGCGCGGGTCGGCCAGCACCGCCGCGGTGAAGGACAGCCCGCGCGAGTCGGGCGCCACCTTGCTCGCCGGCGGCAGGGGCGTCAGCACCGGCGGGGCCGGCCGCTCGGCGCCGACCGTCGTCTCGGTCAGCGCGGTGCCGCCGATCAGCAGCTGCACCGAACGGCTGTCGACCGCATAGCTGGCGAGGCCGAGTGTCTTGGGCGTGATCCGCATATACGCCGGCGGCTTGTCGCGGTTGAGCTCGATCACGGTAAAGCCCTCGCGCCAGGCCTGCGCGACCAGCGGCTTGACCGGCGCCTTGGCGATCTCGCGCTGAAGGTCGCGTTCGAGCCCGCCGATCACCTTGGCGAGCTCGCGGTCGGCGCGACCGACGAACTTGATCCGCTGGCCGAGGAAGTCGATCCCCGGCGGCTCGCGCCAGTCGTAGGATAGTGCCACCGTGGCGCGCGGCCGCCAGTCGGCGCCAAGCGCCAGCCGGACCGCGGCGCGGACCACCGCTGAGCCCGTCGCCGTCTCGCCCTTGAGCACCCCGCCGACATCGCGCGCGCTGATCCGCGCGAACACCGGCAGGCTGATCGTGAGCCGCTCCCCCTGCCCGGCGATGCTGATCGCCCCCCGGGTGACCTGGCCGACGATCCGGCATGAGAGGTCGGGCGTGACCTTGAGGCGGCGTCCGAAGAGCTTGAGCCGCTGCGCCGGGACGCACTTGGGCCGCCGCTCGTCGATCGACCATAATTGCCGCGGCGCGCTGCGTTCGAGCGCCGCGCGGAGGACGGCGGTGGGAAGCTGGATCGGAACGGTGAAGGCCGAGGTCGTCTGCGGCAGCACCGCCGGCGTCGTCAGCCGCGGCGGCGCCTCGAGCGGCGCCTCGGCCGGCTGCTTGCCGCACGACGAGGCAGCCACCGCCAGCACGAGCGCCACTCCCACCCGAAGATTTGCCCGCACGCCCTCACTCCCCGTTTTGCCCCGACCGTGGCTCTTCCACCTTCAAGCATGACCAAACAGCCGACGCCACCTGTGCCAAAGGCCGAGCAATTCCAGCCCCTTGGTTTTCCAGCCATTGCTGATAGCCTCCGCACCGTCACGAACTGGGGGGTTCAGGGAAGCAATGGCCACTGACGCCGCAGCGCCGCCTCGTCGCCAGCGCAAACAGCGCGCCGAGCCGCTCCCCGAAAGCCCCAACCCGCTCGACATCGCGATGGCCGCGGCAGCGGCGGGAAGGCCCCTGCCCGAGGTCGCGCGCAAGCTGCTAGAGCGGCAGGCCGACCTCATCCACGCCCAATGCACCGAGCTTCGGGTCCGCGAGGTCGGCGAGCGAGTCCGCGCGGCGCTTTGGGCGGTGCTCGCCATCGCCGCGCTCGGCGTCGTCGGGTTGCTCGTCACCTTGCTGGTCCACGCCGCGCGAAGCGACGCGCTGATCGTGGAAAGCTTTCGCGTCCCCCCGGCGATGACCCAGCAGGGACTGTCGGGCGAAGTGGTGGCGAGCCAGGTGCTCGACCGGCTGGCCGCCATGCAGGCCCAGACAGACACGACGCGGGCGGCGTCGAGCTACGACAATAATTGGGGCGACGAGCTCAAGATCGACATCCCCAACACCGGCGCCACAGCCGACCAGATCTGGAAGCTGCTCCGCGCCTGGCTCGGCAAGGAAACCCGCATTTCGGGCGAGGTCAGCCAGACCCCCGCCGGGCTCGCCCTCACCGCGCGGGTCAGCGGCACCCCCGGCCAGCGCTTCGTCAGCAAGACCGGCGACCTCGACGCACTCGTCAATCAGGGCGCCGAGCTGATCTTCCGCGAAACCCAGCCCTATCGCTACAGCATCTATGTCCAGACCGATCCCAAGCGCGCGGCCGAGGCCAAGCAGGTGCTGCTCGACCTCACCCACGATCCGTCCGAGCGCGAGCGCAAATGGGCGTATAACGGGCTGTCGGTTACCTTGCGCGGCGAAGGCGATTACCTCGGCTCGCTTGCCGCCGCCAATCGCGCGCTGGCGATCGATCCCCAGATGATCCCGGCCTCGTCGAACGTCGCTTCGGCCGAGCAGAACATGGGTCACGACCAGCGCGCGGTCGATGTGATCGCCCGTTCGCTCGCGTTGCCGATGAGCAAGGAATATGATGCGGCGAAGATGGAGGCGAACCGCTGTCGGCAACGCTCGATCAGCGCCAGCCTGGCCCGCGATCCGGTCGCCCTCGACCAGTCCGCCTTATGCCTCGATGCGATGAGCGGACGGGCCGACGCCGCCGCGGCGACCCGGCTCGAGGCCAGCATCGAGCGGCACGACCTCGCGGCTGCGCTTTCCTACCGGCCCCCGCCCGGATTGGGCGATACCCCGGCCGCAATCGCGGCGAACGCCGCCTTCGCTTCTTTGAGCGCGGAATTGCTTCGCGGCCCTTCGCCCGCGCTGGCGTCGGCCCTTAACACCTTCCGCACAGCTGCGGCGGCGCAGGAAGCGGAGATCCCTTATCCCGCCCGGGCGCGCAGCATCGCGCTGACCGGCGACTGGCCGCTCGAGACCGAGGCGCTGGTCGCACTCAGCCGCCTGCCCGAGGCGGCGGCGCTGATCGCCCGCACCCCGCTCGACTGCTACACCTGCGTCCGCGACCGCGGCCTCGTCGCCGAGGCGATGGGCAATGCCCGTGAGGCGCAGCGCTGGTACGCCGAGGCCGTCCGCCAGGCGCCGCGGCTTGCCCCCGCTTATGCCGATTGGGGGCGGCTGCTCGGCAAGGTCCGCCATTTCGACACGGCCGATGAGAAGCTCGCCACCGCAATCCGGCTCGCGCCCAACTGGGCCGATCCGCACAAGCTGCGCGGCGACCTGTTCGCGGCGCAGGGCCGGAGCGCCGACGCGACCAAGGAATATGATGCCGCGCTGCGGCTGGCGCCCAATTGGGCGGCGGCGCGGCAGGCACGGGCGACACTGGCGCGCCACTGACCGCCGCCGGCGCGCCCGGAATGGACAGCGCCCGCCGGCCTCCATATGCGAGCCGGACGCGGTCGCTCGGTCGGCCTTGGATGAGGAACCCCGATGCACTCGATCGCCGCCATTCTGCTCGCTTCCATCAGCCTCGCCCCGGCCTCGGCCGCGCTGCATCGCTACGGGGGACTCGCGCTGGCGCCGTCGGGGACCGAGCTGGCGGCGATCGAAGGCGACGCCGCGCCGCACAGCGCGATCGTCATCCGCTCGGCGCGCGACGGCCGGATCGTCCGCCGTCTCGATCCGTGCGCGACTTGCTCCTACTCGGGCCTGACCTACGCGCCGAATGGCGGCGCGCTCGCCTTCCTCGCCCGCGATCAGAAGCAGGGCAAGGCGATGCTGATGCTCGCCCGCGGCGGGCGGGTCAGCACGGTGGCGACCGTCGCCGGCCTCGCCTCGACCCCGCGTTTCTCGCCCGACGGCCAGCGGATCGCGCTGCTGGTGACGCTTGGCGCCACTAAGGAGACCGGCGCGACCCAAGCCGGCGCCCGCCAGGTCGGCGAGATTGGCGTCACCAACGATGAGCAGCGTCTCGCCATCGTGTCGCTCGCCAGCGCCCCAACCGCCGCAGTCACCCCGCTCTCGCCGAGCGGGCGCTACATCTACGAATATGACTGGACGCCCGACGGGCGCGGGCTGGTGGTGACCTCGGCGCTCGGCAACGGCGACGCCAATTGGTGGGTGGCGACGCTCGACCGGATCGATGCGGCGACCGGTGCGGTCACCAGCATCGCCCGCCCCACGACCCAGCTCAACATGCCGCGGGTCTCCCCCGACGGCCGCAGCGTCGCCTATATCGGCGGCTTGATGAGCGACTTCGGCTCGATCGGCGGCGACGTCTGGAGCGTGCCGCTCGCCGGCGGCCAGCCAACCAACCTGACCAAGGGTCAGCCGGTCACCTTCACCTCGCTCGAGTGGACCAACGGCGGTCTGCGCGCGGCGACTTTGCAGAACGACCGCATGGGCGCGATGACGCTCGAGCCGGGCCGCGCCCCGCGTCCGCTGTTCGCCATGCCGGTCAGCCTCGCCGCCGGCGACGGCAAGCTCGCTTGGGACACAAACGGAACCACGGTGGCGAGCGTCGTCCAGGACTTCACCCATGCCCCGGCGATCTACGCCGGCCCGGCCACCGCCCCGCGCCAGTTGACCCACGACAATGACGCCGCTCCCGCCGCCGTGCAGGCGCGCAGCGTCAGCTGGCGCAACGAGGGCTATACGGTGCAGGGCTGGCTGCTCTCACCCCTCACCGCCGACCCCCGCACCCGCGCCCCGATGATCGTCTCGGTCCACGGCGGCCCCTCGGCGGCGAGCACCCCCCGCTTCATCGAGAAGGGCCTCGGCAGCGCGCTCGAGGACGCCGGCTACTACGTCTTCCTGCCCAACCCGCGCGGCTCCTACGGCCAGGGGGAGGCCTTCACCGCCGCCAACAAGCGCGACTTCGGCGGCGGCGACCTGCGCGACATTCTCGCCGGGATCGACGCGGTCGAGAAGATCGCGCCGGTCGACGACAATCGCCTCGGGCTGACCGGCTGTTCCTACGGCGGCTTCATGGCGATGTGGGCCAACACCCAGACCAACCGCTTCAAGGCGATCGTCGCCGGCGCCGGCCTCAGCAACTGGATCAGCTATTACGGCACCAACGGGATCAACACCTGGATGACGCCCTTCTTCGGCAAGACCGCCTACGACGACCCCAAGGCCTATGAGGATGCCTCGGCGGTCTATCATGTGAAGAAGGCGCGCACGCCGACCTTCATCTACGTCGGCGAGCGCGACATCGAGGTGCCGCCGACCCAGTCGGTCGAATGGTGGAATGCGCTCAAGAGCCAGGGCGTCCCGACCAGCCTCGTCATCTACCCCGACGCCGGCCATTGCGTGCCGACCCAGGCCGCCGACGTCAGCAAGCGCTCGATCGCCTGGTTCGACCGCTATGTGAAGCAGGCCGTGCGCTGAGCCAGTGCGAATAAAGGGGAAAATCCGGGCGCGAACAGCGCGGCGTCTAATCCAAGGTGAGTGGTGGAGCTGAGGGGAATCGAACCCCTGACCTCTGCAGTGCGATTGCAGCGCTCTCCCATCTGAGCTACAGCCCCGCACCTTGGGTGAGCGCTCCTCTAGCGGCGCTTTTGTTGCCATGCAACGCGCCTTTTCGCCTCGTCGATCCGCCGCCTCCCCTTGGCCTGCGAAGCCCGTATTCATCGGAACGCGGGGCACCTCCGCTCGTTAACCAAACCACATGCGGCGGGCATCCCCCTGCCCCGTCCGACATGCTCTCTTTGGAGGAGTTGCAATGGCTTACGACCGGTATGATCGTGGCAGCGGATATCGCGACGAAGATCGCTATTCGAGCCGCAACAGCATGAGTGGCGACCGCGATCGCGGTGGCGACAACCGCGGTTTCTGGGACCGTGCGCGCGACGAGGTGCAAAGCTGGTTCGGTGACGAAAGCTCGGGCGGCCGGCGTGACCGCGATGCCCGCATGGACCGCGACCGCTTCGGCAGCGACCGCAATGATCGCGGCGCCTTCTTCGGCAACGACCGCGACCGCGACGACCGTTCGGGCTTCGGCGGCCGGTCGAGCTACGGCCAGGGTCAAAGCGACTACCGCAGCCAATCTGGCCGCAGCGGCGACTATGCCCGCCAGGAACGCTCGCCGTGGGGCAGCACCAACTACAGCGAGGACGACCGCGCCGACCGCGGCCGCGACTATCCCTCGGCTTATGGCCAGCGCAGCGGCGGCTACTCGTCGTCGCAAGGGCAGAATTGGGACCGCGACCAGGATCGCTCGAGCCGTGGTTTCCAGAGCCAGGGCGGCGACCGCTACCAGCCGCTGACCGGCGACTATGGCCGCGGCAGCGACATGGGCCGCTCGGGCATGGGCAGCCAGGACTTCAGCCGCGAGCAGTACGGCCGCCAGGACTATAGCCAGGACCAGCGCAATGACCGCATGTTCGGCGGCGACCGCGACCGCGATGACGACCGCAGCCGCAACCGCGGCGGCTTCGTCGGCGCGGCAAGCGGGGCCGGCGCCTCGTTGCTCGGCCGCGGCTCGAGCCCGCACGACGACCATTATTCGAGCTGGCGCCAGCGTCAGATCGACGAGCTCGACAATGATTATCATGCCTATCGGCAGGAGCATCAGAGCCGGTTCGAGAATGAGTTCACGGGCTTCCGTCAGCAGCGCCAGACCAAGCGTGAGTTGCTCGGCCAGGTTCGCGAGCATTTCGAGGTCGTCGACCAGAGCGGTGAGCGCATCGGCACGGTCGACAAGGTCCGTGGTGACAAGGTCATCCTGACCAAGCACGACCCCGAAGCGAACGGCGTCCACCGCAGTTTCTCCTGCCAGCTGCTCGACAAGGTCGAAGGCAACAAGGTGACGCTGAACGGCACCAAGGACTCGCTCCGCAACCAGCTCCACGAAGAGCGTGGCGACGACCGCGGTTCGGGCGGCTTCCTCGGCGGGCTGTTCGGCAGCGACCGTGACGACCGCGACAATCGCGACCGCTCCAACCGCGACCGCGACGACCTCAACCGGCAGAACAGCATGACGGGCGCGACCGGCTCGACCGGCGCGGCGACCATGAGCGGTTCGACCGGCAGTACGGACAGCACCAGCGAGGGTCCTCACATCCTCGATCGGAGCTTTTCCGGCACCTATGACGACGGCAGCAAGAAGGCCTAACCCGCCTTCACGCTGACGGCGTGACAGGAAGGCCCGGTCGCCACGAGGCGGCCGGGCCTTTCTTTTGCCCTACGCTCGTCACCCCGGGCTTGACCCGGGGTCTGCCTGCCTTGCAAGCGAAGCGCGACGACGCCCCACGGAGGAGAGACGACGATGGCACGCGCATGGCAATTGAAGAGCCGGCCGACCGGCCTGCCGACGATGAACAATTTCCAGCTCGCCGAGGTCGCGCTTCCCGAACTCACCGACGGGATGGTCCATGTCCGCAACCGCTGGCTGTCGGTCGACCCCTACATGCGCGGGCGGATGAACGACGTGAAGAGCTACGTCCCCCCGTTCCAGATTGGTGAGCCGATGACCGGCGGCGCGGTCGGCGAGGTGGTCGAGAGCCGCGATCCCTCGCTCCAGCCGGGCGATCTGGTCGTGCACATGGCCGGCTGGCGCGACGAGGTGGTCGAGCCCGCCGCCAACTTCACCAAGCTGCCGGCGATCCCCGGCGTCGCGCCCGAAGCCTTCCTCGGCAATCTCGGGCTGACCGGCGGGACGGCCTATTGGGGCCTGCTCGATGCCGCGCAGGCCAAGGCCGGCGACATCGTCTTCGTCTCGGCGGCGGCGGGTGCGGTCGGCTCGGCGGTGGTCCAGATCGCCAAGGCCAAGGGCATGACCGTGATCGGCTCGGCCGGCGGCGCCGACAAGTGCGAGTTCGTGAAGTCCTTGGGCGCCGACGCGGTGGTCGATTACAAGTCGGGCACGCCGCTGGTGAAGGCGCTGGCCGAAGCCGCACCCAAGGGCATCGACGTCTATTTCGACAATGTCGGCGGCGAGCACCTCGACGCCGCTTTCGCCGCCGCCCGCCAGAATGCGCGCTTCGCCATCTGCGGGATGATTGACGGCTATAATTCGGGCGAGCCAGCGGCCTTCCGCTACATCATGCGGGTGATCGCGATGCGGATCATGATGAAGGGCTTCATCTATACCGACTATCTGGGCCGCAACCCCGAATTCTACGGCGAGATGGGGCCATGGGTCGCCGGCGGCCAGGTCAAGGGCCGCGAGACGGTGATGGACGGGCTCGAGGCCACCCCCGACGCCTTCCTCGGCCTGTTCAGTGGCAAGAACACCGGCAAGATGCTGGTCCGGCTCTGAGCCGGTAGCCCGCTCCGGTGGACCGGAGCGGGCATCTCCTCACCCCTGATTATACGTGCACTGGCTCGGATCGCCGGTCTCCAGCCCCTTACGCAGCGCGCCGACCCGCTGGGCCGAGGTGCCGTGGGTGAAAGTCTCGGGGCGGACGCGGCCACCGGCTTCCTGCTGCAGCGTGTCGTCGCCGATCGCCTGCGCGGCCTTGAGGCCCTCCTCGGCGTCACCCGCCTCGAGCACCTTCGTGCCGTCGGGGTTGGTCGCATTAGCCGCCCACACGCCGGCGTAGCAGTCGGCCTGCAGCTCGATCCCGACCTGCACCGCATTGCCCGCCGCCTCACTGCTGCTCGATTGCTGGGCGCTGGCTTTGTCGAGCAGGCCCTGGAGGTCCTGGACATGGTGCCCGACCTCGTGCGCGATGACATAGGCCTGGGCGAAATCGCCCGGCGCGCCGAACCGCTGCGACAGCTCGTTGAAGAAGCTCGGATCGATGTAGATCTGCTTGTCGGTCGGGCAGTAGAACGGCCCCATCGCCGACTGCGCCGCGCCGCAGCCCGACTGCGAATTGCTGCTGTAGGCGACCAGCGTCGTCGGCGTGTACCGCGACCCCGACTGCTGGAAGATCCGCCCCCACACCTGCTCGGTCGAGCCGAGAACCTTGGTCATGAACTGCTTCGTCGCGGGCGGCAGGCGCGAGGCCGCGGCGCTGCTGCCCTGCGTCTGCTGGGTCGGTGCGCTGCCGCCGCCAAGAATGCTGCCGCCCCCGCCAAGGCTCGACAGCGCGCAATAGCCGAGCGCCAGGATCAAGATGCCGACGATCCCGAACCGGCCGAGGATCATCGGCAGCAGGAAACCGAGGATTCCGCCTCCGCCACCGAGTGAGAAGCCGCCACCGCCCTGCCCGGTGCGGTCCTCGAAATTGCTGCTTTCCGGTCCGTCGAGACGCATGTCTTCTCCTGTCGCTCCGCGCCCTGAAATGCTTCGCGCACCGTAACGGTTGCAATGTTCCCGGCGGCACGCGACAGGCCGATCGACGAAAGGATAGCCGCATGCTGCTCAAGGACAAGGTTGCGCTGGTCACGGGGTCGACTTCGGGCATCGGGCTGGCGATCGCCCGGGCGCTTGCCGCCGAAGGCGCGCGGGTGATGCTCAACGGCTTCGGCGACAAGGCCGAGATCAAGACCCTGCGCGAGGAAATGGCCGAATTGAGCCACGACCTGTCCGGCTATTCGGACGCCGACCTTTCCAAGCCCGACGCGATCGATAAGATGATCGCCACCTGTACCAACGAGCTTGGCAGTCCGTCGATCCTCGTCAACAACGCCGGGGTCCAGCACGTTGCCCCGGTCGACGATTTCCCGCCGGAGAAGTGGAACCTGATCATGGCGGTCAATTTGAGCGCGGTGTTCCATACGACCCGGCTGTGCCTGCACTCGATGCGCCAGCGCGGCTGGGGCCGGATCATCAACACCGCCAGCGCCCACAGCCTGGTCGCGAGCCCCAACAAGGCGCCCTATGTCGCCTCCAAGCACGCCGTCGCCGGCTTCACCAAGGCGGTCGCGCTCGAAACCGCCAAGGACGGGATCACCGCCAACTGCATCTCGCCCGGCTACGTCTGGACGCCGCTGGTCGAGAACCAGATCCCCGACACGATGAAGGCCCGCGGCCTCACCCGCGAGCAGGTGATGAACGACGTCCTCCTCGCCGCCCAGCCGACCAAGCGCTTCGTCGAGCCGGTCGAGGTCGCCAGCCTCGCGCTCTTCCTCTGCCGCCCCGAGGCGGGCAGCATCACTGGCGCCAACCTGTCGATGGACGGCGGCTGGACCGCGCAGTGACCCAACCTCGTCATGGCGAGGCGTGCAGCGCGGCGGCGATCCCGTTTGACTTGGCCGCAATGGATTGCTTCGCTGCGCTCGCAATGACGATGAAACTGGCCCCGCTCGGCGCCCTCCTCGCGCTCACCGCTTGCCAGACGATGGCGCCCAACGCGGTCGTCCCCCAACGCACCGCCGACTGGCAGCGGGTGGTCACCCCCGCCGACCGCGGCCGGTTGCGCGACTGGCGCAGGGACTGGCTTCGCGGCCTGGACCAGGCGACCAAGGCGGGCCACGGCGCGGAGATCGCGCGCGAGGGCGTGCTGCTCCAGCCCGACGCGGCGCTCCCCGGCTCGACGCTCCCTAACGGCGACTATCGCTGCCGGACGATCAAACTCGGCGCCAAGAGCGCCGGGATGCTGCCCTACATCGCCTACCCCGCTTTCCGGTGCCGGGTGGGCAGCGACGGCCAGTTGCAGAGCCTAGCCAAGGTCAGCGGCTCGCAGCGGCCGGTCGGCGGGCTCTATCCGGCCGACCAGATGCGCTCGGTGTTCCTCGGCACGCTGGTGCTCGGCGACGAGCGGCGGGCGCTGGTATATGGCCAGGACCATGACCGCGACGTGGTCGGCTTCGTCGAGCGGATCGGCCCGCAGCGCTGGCGGCTGGTGATGCCCGCACCGACCTTCGAGAGCCTGACCGACGTGATGGAACTGGTGCCGGCGTAACTTTCAACGCGCGCCCGTCACCCTGAACTTGTCTCAGGGTCCAGTTCCTCACCCAAGACTCGGTTTGCGTTCGCGCATGGATGCTGAAACAAGCCTGTCCTGAGCAAGCCGAAGGGTTCCGCATGACAAAGTCCTTGGGCATTGCCCTCCTCGCCGCATCCCTCGCTGCCCCCGCCTCCGCCGCAACCCTGCGCGAGAGCATCGCCGGCGACATGCCGCAATTGCTGACCCTTTACCGCGACCTCCACGCCAATCCCGAGCTGTCGATGCAGGAGGTGCGCACATCGGCCAAGCTCGCCGGCGAAATGCGCAAGCTCGGCTTCCAGGTGACCGAGCATGTCGGCAAGACCGGCGTCGTCTCGGTCCTCCGCAACGGGCCGGGCCCAACCCTGCTCATCCGCTCCGACATGGACGCGCTGCCGGTGGTCGAGCAGACCGGCCTGCCCTTCGCCTCCAAGGTCCGCGCGACCGCCAATTCGGGCGTCGAGACCGGCGTCATGCACGCCTGCGGCCACGACACCCACATGACCGCCTTCCTCGGCACTGCCCGCCGCTTGATGGCGAGCAAGGCACAATGGAGCGGCACGCTGGTGATGATCCTCCAGCCGGGCGAGGAAACCAGCGAGGGCGCCAAGGCGATGCTCGCCGACGGCCTCTTCACCCGCTTTCCCAAGCCCGACGTCGAGCTCGCCTTCCACGACAGCGCGAGCCTGCCGGCCGGGACGATCGGGGTCGCCGGCGGCTACGTCATGGCCAATGTCGACAGCGTCGATGTGCTGGTGAAGGGCGTCGGCAGCCACGGCGCCGCCCCGCAGAACAGCCGCGACCCGATCGTTCTCGCCAGCCGGATCGTCGGCAGCCTGCAGACCCTCGTCAGCCGCGAGCGCAATCCGCTCGATCCCGCGGTGGTCACCGTCGGCAGCTTCCACGCCGGCGCCACCCACAACATCATCCCCGACGAGGCGCGGCTGCAGATCACGGTGCGCAGCTACACGCCCGAGGTCCGCAAGAGCCTGCTCGACGGCATCGCCCGCGTAGCCCGCGGTGAGGCGATCGCCGCCGGGATGCCCGACGACCGGATGCCGGTGGTGACGGTCGAGGACCGCTCGACCCCCTCGACCTTCAACACGCAAGACCTGGCGACCCACACCGCCGCGCTGTTCACGCAAACCTTCGGCGCCGACCGGGTGAAGAGCGTCCCCCCGGCGATGGTCGGCGAGGATTTCGGCCGTTACTGGCTCGCCGATCAGAGCAAGCAGAGCCTGATCTTCTGGGTCGGCGGGGTGCCCAAGGAGAAGTGGGCCGCGGCCGGCGGCGACACCACCAAGCTGCCGAGCCTCCACTCGCCCTACTGGGCGCCCGACGCGCCAGCTGTCATCGGCACCGCGATCGAGGCGATGACGGTCGCCGCGCAAGACGTGCTGAAAAAGGCCTGATCTCCTCCCCGGGACGGGGAGGGGACCATGCGAAGCATGGTGGAGGGGCTTGCGCGGCTACGGACCCCCTCCACGCTCCGCGCCACCGTCCCCGTCCCCGTCCCAGGGAGGAAACGCCCCATCTTCACCCTTCCTTTGTAAATTTCTCCGACAGTGCCGCTCCATGTCGGTGGAGCTGACACTGTGAATGCGTTGCTGCTCTTCTGGAGCCATGCGCTGGCGGCGATCCTGTTCGCGACGCTGCTCGTCTGGCAGCTGCGCGAAGGGGTGCGCAGCAGCGTCCAGAAAAATCTCCTCGGCGCGCTGCTGCTGACCTGCCTGTGGGCGTGGCTGACCGCGATCGACCCGCACAGCCTGCTCGCCGCGCACGCCGAGACCGCCCGCAACCTGATGTGGGTCAGCCTGCTCCACGCGCTCGCCAGCAGCGGGCGCGAGAGCGGGCGCCAGCTCCACGGCGTCGGCTGGGTCTATGCCGCGGTGGCGGCGGTCATCGCGCTGCAGTTCATCACCGACCAGCTCATCTTCGCCGATCCCGCCCGCATGGTCCTTCTCGGCCGCATCGGCACCATGCTGCGCGCGGTCGCCGCCTCGGGCGCGCTGCTGCTGGTCCACAACCTCTACGGCCAGGCCTCACCGACCAGCCGCTCGTCGATCCGCCTGCTGATGCTCGGGCTCGGCGCGATCTGGCTCTACGACCTCAACCTCTACACGCTCATCTACTGGCGTACGAACCCCGCCGACGAGGCCTTCGCCGCGCGCGGGCTGATGGTGGCGTTGGTCACGCCCCTGTTCGCCTTGGGCGGTCAGCAGCTCGATGGCTGGCGGCTACGGCTGTCGCGCGCAGCGACCTTCCAGTCCCTGGGCCTGGTCGCGGTCTGCTCCTACTTCGCGGTGATGGCGGTGCTCGCCACCGCGCTGCGCGGGTCCGACTGGGGCATCGCCAAGTCGGCAGCGCTGCTGCTGCTCGCGCTGATGACCGTCGCCGCGGTGGCGATCCTGCCGTCCGCCCGCCTGCGCGGCTGGTTCAAGGTCGTCGCCGCCAAGCATTTGTTCGAGCATCGCTACGATTATCGCACCGAATGGCTGCGCGTCGCCGACACGCTCGGCCGCAGCGGCCCGCACGCGCCGCCGCTCCCCGAGCGCGTCATCCAGGCGCTGGCCGAGATCGTCGAGGCGCCCGGCGGCCTATTGCTCACCAATGACGAGGGCGGGATCGGCTGGACCGGCCAGTGGAACTGGCTCGGCCGCCTGCCGACCAGCACCGGCAGCGACGTGCTGGCGGCCCTGTGGGACCAGCTCAGCAGCGGCCGGGTGATCGAGCTCGATCGCGGCGCGGTGACGCGCGGCTCGGCCGCCGACCGCGCGCTCGCCCCGCCCGCCGACTGGCTGATCGACGAGCGGCTGTGGGCCGGCATTCCCCTGGTCCATCAGGAGCGGGTGGTCGGCCTCGTCCTGCTCGCCCCGCCCCCGGTCCGTCGCATACTCGACTGGGAGGATTTCGACCTCCTCCGCACCGCCGCGCGGCAGGCCGCCTCGGCGCTCGCCGAAAGCGTCGGCCAGCGGGCGCTCACCACCGCGCGCGCCTTCGAGGATTTCAACCGCCGCTTCGCCTTC
Source organism: Sphingomonas ginsengisoli An et al. 2013 (assembly GCF_009363895.1). NCBI lineage: Bacteria > Pseudomonadati > Pseudomonadota > Alphaproteobacteria > Sphingomonadales > Sphingomonadaceae > Sphingomonas > Sphingomonas ginsengisoli (ex An et al. 2013). Next base: position 1,326,469 of record NZ_CP045434.1, read on the forward strand.
ATCCTCCACGACGTGAAGAATCTCGTCAGCCAGCTCTCGCTGCTCACCCGCAATGCCGAGCGGCACGCCGACAACCCCGATTTCCGCGCCGACATGATCGCCACCCTGAAGAGTTCGGTCGGGAAGATGAACGACCTCCTCGTCAAGCTTTCTCCGGCGAGCGCGCCGGGCGGCACCCCCGCGCCGGTCCCCTTCGCCTTGCGCGGCGTGCTCGCCGCCGCGGTGGCGGGCAAGCAAGGCCGCCATCCGGTGCGGCTGCTCGGCCCCACCGGCCTCGTCGTGCGCGGCGATCCGGGCGGCCTCGAGCAGGCGGTCGGCCATCTGCTCCAGAACGCCCTCGACGCCAGCCCCGAGCACGAGCCGGTCACCGTCCACACCGCCCAGTTCGACGACCAGGTGGCGATCGAGATCATCGACCGCGGCACCGGGATGGACCCCGAATTCATCCGCCAGCGCCTCTTCCAGCCCTTCGCCTCGACCAAGCCCGGCGGCTTCGGCATCGGCGCCTACGAGGCGCGCGCGCTGGTCACCGCGATGGGCGGCAGCCTCGCAGTCGAGAGCCGCCCCGGCCACGGCAGCCGCTTCACCATCCTCCTCCCCCACCTCGCCCAGCCCGAAAGCCTCAGCGCATGACCGAGCCCGCCCCCGACCTGCCCGTGCTGCTGATCGTCGAGGACGACGAGGGCCTCCAGCGCCAGCTGAAATGGGCCTACGACGGCTATCGCGTGGTCGCCGCGCACAACCGCGCCGAAGCGATCGAGATGCTGCGGCTGCACGAGCCGGCGGTGGCTACGCTCGATCTCGGCCTGCCGCCCGATCCCGACGGCACCAGCGAAGGTTTCGCCTGCCTGTCCGAGATCCTCGCCCTCAAGCCCGACGCCAAGGTGATCGTCGCCTCGGGCCACGGCGCGCGCGAAAGTGCATTGAAGGCGATCGCGCTCGGCGCCTACGATTTCTACCGCAAGCCGGTCGACATCGACGACCTCGGCCTGATCGTCAGCCGCGCCTTCCAGCTCCACGAGCTCGAGGAAGAGAACCGTCGCCTCGCCGACAGCCTCGACGGCGGCGCCACCGTGCTCGGCTCGATCATCTCCGCCGCGCCCGAAATGCTGAGCGTCGCCCGCACCATCGAGCGGGTGGCGAGTGCCGACGTCTCGGTGATGCTGCTCGGCGCCAGCGGGACCGGCAAGGAATTGCTCGCTCGCGCGGTCCACGAGAAGAGCCGCCGCGCCAAGGCCGGCTTCGTCGCGATCAACTGCGCGGCTATCCCCGAGAACCTCCTCGAGGCCGAGCTGTTCGGCTACGAGCGCGGGGCCTTCACCGGAGCGGTCAAGACCACCCCGGGCAAGATCGAATTGGCGCAGGGCGGCACCCTCTTCCTCGACGAGATCGGCGATGTGCCCTTGCCCCTCCAGGTCAAGCTGCTGCGCTTCCTCCAGGAACGGGTGATCGAGCGGGTCGGCGGCCGCGCCCCGATCCCGGTCGACACAAGGATCGTCAGCGCGACCCACCAGGACCTAGACGCGATGACCGCCGATGGCCGCTTCCGCGAAGACCTTTACTACCGCCTCGCCGAGATCGTCGTCCGCATCCCCAGCCTCAAGGAGCGGACTGGGGACTCGGTGCTGCTTGCCCGCCACTTCGTCCAGCGTTTCGCGCGCGAGCTCGGGCGGCCGGTGACGTCGCTATCCGACGATGCCGCCGCGGCGATCGACGCGCACGGCTGGCCGGGCAACGTCCGCGAGCTCGAGAACCGGCTGAAGCGCGCGGTGATCATGGCCGAGGGCAAGCAGGTCACCGCCGCCGACCTCGACCTCGGCGCCAAGGCCACCGACCTTGACGGACCGGGAGCGATCAACCTGCGCGCCGCGCGCGAAGCCGCCGACCGCAAGGCGATCCGCCAGGCGCTGACCCGAACCGAGAACAACATCTCGGGCGCGGCCAAGCTGCTCGGGATCAGCCGTCCGACGCTCTACGATCTGTTGAAGCAATATCGCCTGACCGCCTGACGCGACTTGGCAGGCGCGACCAGCTCAGGCGGCGAGCCGTGCCCCATTGTTGACGACGAGGCTGAGCTGCGGCTCCGCGGTCGCCGGTCCGCTCACCGCTTGCTCATAGCCGGTCGCCCGGAGGAACCAGCCGCTCGTCCACCAGATGCAGTACATCGACGACCAGGCGATGATGCCGTCTGCGGTATAGTGCCAGCCAAGGTGAACCGAGGCGACCATGATCAGCCCCGCGAAGGTCCACGCCACCGCCCGCAGCCGCCAGCCGAGCCCGCCGACCGCCAGCGCGTAGAGGATCGCCACCGCATTGTGCATCGAGGGCATCGCCGAGATGCCGTTGCCGAAGCCGAACTCGTTGCTCTGATAGGCCTGCCAGAGGTGATCCTGGAAGTAGATCGACGACAGGTGGTAGCTCGTCTGGTCGATCGTATGCAGCCGCTGCATCAATTCGACATAGCGGACCGCCGTCTCGGTATGGAGATGGGCGGCGAAGCACGGCCCGGCCGAACTGAAATAATAGGCGCCGACCACCCCGATCAGGATGAAGCCGAAGCCGAAGCTCAGGAAGAAGCGCGCGCGCAGCAGCGGCGGCGCGACCAGCGCCACCACCGGGGTCACCAGGAACAGCAGCGGCACCCAAGCGGCATAAAGCCGGTCGAGCGCCATCGTTGCGAAGGGCGAGCCGAACAGCGCGTGGGTCAACCGCCACGGCGAATGGTTGAAGAACATGTGGTAGCCGATCCGCGCGAACGTATCGTCCCAGCTGAACGGATTGTAGATCGGAATGAGCTGCTTGAGCGTCCCGAACGCGCCCAGCAGCAGCGGCATCAACAGGACCGGCGCGAACGCCGCGGCGACGCTGCCGCGCCGTTCGAAGCGCTTGCCGAAATAGTTGCCGAACGTCTGCATCGGCAGCTGGTCGCCGCCGATCACCAGCATCAGGACGCCGATCGAGGCGCCGCCGATCAGCAGCACAGGGGCGAGCAGGAAAATCCGGCTGATGTAGAGATAATAGACCTGAATGGCGTCGATCCCGGCGCCCTGCCCGAGGACGAACGCCAGCGCGGTGCAAAAGAAGGTGAGGCCGAACAGCGCCGACAGCCAGATGACGTCGGGCGGACCGTGCGCGGTTCGCGTCGCCAATTTCCCTGCCCCCTGCGCCAATCTCATGCCGCGGTTGTGCTGGAACAGGGTTAAGAATCGGTTGCAATCGGACCGTAAGGTCGGATTTCCGCCGTTCATCGAGCGGGGCTTGTCCCGGGGTGAAGCCCCGCTACGCTCCCTGCCGAACAGAATAGGGGAGTATCTGCAAGTGGACCGTCGCAGCTTTCTGACCACCGCCGGAGCGGTCACCGCAACCGCCGTTTTGAGCGCGCCCGAGCAGGCCGCCGCCGCGGTCGCCGGCAACGATGCCAAGATCGATACGCTGTTCCAGCAGATCTTCGACGAGCGGATCAGGGAATCGCCCGCCTTCGCCACCGCGCTCGGGCTCGACAAGGGCGCCAACGCCAAGCTGCGCACGACCTTTGACCCCGAACCCGCGCAGCAGGCGCGCGCCAAGGAAGTCGCGCGGACCCGCCGCTGGCAGGCCGAAGTGCAGGCGATCCCCGCCGCCAGCCTCAGCCAGGCCGCACAGCTCAACCGCGAGATTGTCCTCTACGGATTCGAGCGCAATCTCCTCGCCCCGACCCGCTTCGACCTCGACAGCGTGCAGAGCCCCTATCTCATCACCCAGCAGGACGGCGCCTACTTCCAGATCCCCGACTTCCTCAACAGCCAGCACCCGGTCGAGACCCGCGCCGACGCCGAGGCCTATCTCTCGCGCCTCGGTGAATTCGGGCAAATCCTCGACTACGAAAGCGCCGAGCAGAAGCGCCAGGCCGCCAAGGGCCGGGTCGCGCCGGGCTGGTCGCTCGACCTCGCGCTCGGGCAGATGCGCAAGCTGCGCAGCCCGGCGCCGGCCGACAGCGGCATGGTCCATTCACTCGCCGACCGCGCCAAGGCCAAGGGTATCGCCGGCGACTGGTCGGCCCGCGCCGCGAAGATTGTCGAGACCAGCGTCTATCCCGCTCTCGACCGCCAGATCGCGCTGGTCGAGCAATTGCGGCGGACCACACAGCCGGGCGACGGCGCGCGGCGCATCCCCAACGGCGACGCCATCTACGCCGCGGCGCTGGCCGAAGCGACGACCACCACCATGACCCCCGACGAGGTCCACAAGCTCGGCCTGTCACAGGTCGCCGAATATACCGGCCTGCTCGACGGCCTGCTCAAACAGGCGGGCTACACCCAGGGCACCGTCGGTGAGCGGCTGGCCGCGCTCAACAAGGATCCCAAGCAGCTCTATCCCGAGACCGACGCCGGCCGCACCCAGCTCATCGCCGATCTGAACGCGGGCGTGAAGGCGATGACCGCGCGGCTCCCCCGCGCCTTCGCGACCCTCCCCGCCCAGCCGCTCGAGATCCGCCGCGTGCCGGTCGACATCCAGGACGGCGCCCCCAACGGCTATTACAACAGCGCCTCGCTCGATGGCTCGCGCCCGGCGATCTACTGGATCAACTTGAAGTCCACCGGCGACTGGCCGCGCTATTCGCTGCCCAGCCTCACCTATCACGAAGGCGTTCCGGGGCATCACCTCCAGATCAGCCTGGCGCAGGCGTCCAAGGACATCCCGATGCTGCGCAAGATCAGTTTCTTCAATTCGTACGTCGAAGGCTGGGCGCTCTATGCCGAGCAATTGTCGGACGAGATCGGCGGCTACACCGGGATCGAGCGAGCGGGCTATCTGCAGAGCTTCCTGTTCCGCTCGGCCCGCCTCGTCGTCGACACCGGCCTCAACCACCTCGGCTGGAGCCGCGAACATGCGGTCGATTATATGACCGCCACCACCGGCTTCCCCCGCCCGCGTGTCCAGCGCGAGGTCGAGCGCTATTGCGCCTCGATCGGCCAGGCCTGCAGCTACAAGATCGGTCACCTCGCCTGGCTCCGCGCCCGCGAGGCCGCCAAAGCCCAGCTCGGCGCCAAGTTCGACATCAAGCAGTTCCACGAAGTGCTCAAGGACGGCGCCATGCCGCTGACCATCCTCGAGCGACGGGTGCGCGAGCGCGCCGCGGCGCAGGCCCGGGCGTGAGCGCGATGCGGTCTCTCATCGCTGCCCTCGCGCTCGGTGTCGCCGGTATCGGGCTGGTCGGCCCGGCGGCGGGCGCCCCGCCCCGCGCCGCCCGGGTCAGCGAGGACGCGCGCTTCCAGGCGTTCAGCGACCGCGTGGTCGACCAGTTTCTTCGCCTGAACCCGATCTACGCGACCACCCTCGGCGACCATCGCTTCGACGGCCAGTTGACCGACGTGTCGGCCGCCGGCCGCCTCGCCCAGCGCCGCTTCGCCGACCAGGCCAAGGTCGAGCTCGCCCGCTTCGACACTGCCCGTCTCAGCCGCGAGCATCAGGTCGACGCCATCCTGCTGCGCGACCAGCTCGACTACACTATCTTCAGCGACGCGCGGCTGCAGGACTGGGCATGGGACCCGCTGACCTACACCGGCCCGATCGGCACCGCGCTGTTCGGCCTCTCCTCGCGCGAGTTCGCCCCGCTGCCGGTGCGCTTGCGCGCCGCGACGCAGCGGCTCGAGGCGCTGCCACGCTTCCTCCAGCAGATGCGCGAAGCATTCGTGCCGGCACGCGTCCCTAAGATCCATGCCGAGACCGCCGCCAAGCAGAATGGCGGGCTCACCAGCCTGATCGACGACATCGTCAAGCAGCAGGCCGCCCTCCCCGCCGCCGAGCGCGCGCGGCTGGTGCGCGCCGGCGCGGCGGCGAAAGCCGCCGTCGCGCAGCAGCAGGTCTGGCTCGACAAGACGCTCGTCCCGCAGGCGCGCGGCAACGAGCGGATCGGCGTTGCGCTCTACGACGAGAAATTGCGCCTCGCGCTCAACTCGACACTCAGCCGGCAGGACATCCGCGCCCGCGCCGAGGCCGAGATCACCCGCCTCCGCGCCGAGATGTACACCGTCGCCGCAGGCATGCTGCGCGGAAAAGCCGGCGCGCCACCGACCCCCGCCAACCCGAGCTCCGATCAGCAGCAAGCCGTGATCGAGGCCGGGCTCGCCATCGTCACCGCCGACGTGCCGGCCAAGGACCAGGTCATCCCCTTCACCAAGGGCACGCTTACGGAGGCGATCGCCTTCGCCAAGGCAAAGAACATCATCAGCTTCCCGACGCAGAGCTTCAACGTCATCGAGATGCCCGAATATGCGCGCGGCGTCGCGGCGGCCTATGCCGACATGCCCGGCGCGTTCGAAAAGGATCAGCGCGGCTACTACGCGGTGACCCCGATCCCGCCCGACTGGACGCCGCAACAGTCCGCCTCTTTCCTGCGCGAATATAACAAGTGGACGCTGCACGAGCTGACCTTGCACGAGGGCGTGCCCGGCCACCTCCTTCAGCTCGCCCACGCCAATCTCTACAAGTCGCGGCTGCGCGCGCTGCTCCAGTCGGGCTCGATGATCGAGGGCTGGGCTTGCTACGGGCAGGATGTGATGGCCGAGGCGGGCTTCCTCAATCGCGACCCGCGCTACCTCCTCGCCCACTACAAGTTCGCGATGCGGCCGCCGGTCAATGCGATCCTCGACCAGGATTTCCACACCGGCAACCTCACTCGCGAGGCGGCGATGCGGCTGATGACGCGCACCGCCTTCCAGGAAGAGCGCGAGGCCGCCGGCAAGTGGGTGCGGATGCAGCTGTCGAGCGCGCAATTGCCGACCTACTGGGTCGGCTATTCGGAGTGGAAGGACTTCCGCGCCGCGGCCGAGCGACGCCCGGGTTTCAACCTCAAGCGCTTCCATGACTCGGCCTTGAGCCACGGCTCCCCGCCGGTGCGCTTCATCCGCCAGCTGACCTTCGGCGAGCCGATCCGCTAGAAGCGGACGGCGACGCCGCTGATCAGCGTCAGGTCGGGCGACGAGCGCGCGAAGCCCGTGTCGACCTCGACGTCGAGCTGGACCTTTTTGCTGGCCTGATAAGCCGCGGCGAGCCCCAGTTGCGCCTCGCGCTTGTGATCGTCGCCGTCGCGCTCGCGCGCGACCAAGGCGTCGAGCCCGAGGTTCAACTTGTCCGACACCGCATAAGCGATCTCGCTCGCCAGCGCCCCCCGCCAGTGATGGCCGGGGCCGTCGCTGTCGGGGTTGCGCTCGCCCTCGGGCGTCAGCGTCCAAGACCACTTCTTGCTGAGATTACCGGTCAGCGACACCAAAATCCCCTCCGACACCCGCCCCTGCGTGAAGTCGCGCGACCCCGTCGGCAGGGTAACGAACGGCAGCGCCGTCACCACCACCTTGGCGTCGGCGGCAGTCAGCCGACGCTTGATCCCGACGGTGAGGTCCCCGGCGCCGTGCGTGCGGTCGGTGACGCCATCGCTGGTCAGCTTCGACCGCAGCAGCGGCGCAAACGCAAAATTGACCTCGGTCGCTTGGTCGAGCCCGATCCTGAGCTCTGCCGGCAACCACGACCAGTCGTGCTCGGTCCCATCGCTGTTGTGCATCCGACTATATTCGCCGAGCGAGAACTCGACCTGCACATGCCCGCCCGGCACCACGCAGGTGCCGGTGGCGAGGCCGGGCCGATCGGCGCAGAAATCGTCATCTCCCGCCCACGCAGGCGTGGCGGAAGCGAGCAGGAGAATGAGCAGCGCCGTCTTCATGCGCCACCTGTTATGCCGAAACGGAGCCTTCGCGAAGTGAACTCAAGCGACCGGCTCAGCGCCCTGCCCGCGCCGGACGCGGAGTGCGGATCGGCCGGCCCTTGTGGCGCGGCGGTCCGACCGGCCGCGCCGCCGCCTCGACATCGCGCGGCGGGGCGACCTCGATCACCATTCCCTCGTCCTCGGGCGCGACCGGGGTGCGCTTCAGGGCCTTGACGAAGCCCGGGACGCTGCGCGCCGCGATCTCGAAATAGCTTTCGTTCTGCGCGACGCGGATCGCCCCAATGTCCTGTCGGCCGACATGGCCGTAGCGGCAGATCAGCGGCAGCAGCCAGCGCGGGTCGGCATTGTGGCGCCGCCCGGCATTGATCCGGAACCAGGTCGAGCCTTCGAAGCCGGCGCGGTTGGGCGACTCGCCCCGCTCCGCCGGGTCGCTCGACAGGATATCCTCGGGCGCGGGCAGCTCGGTCCGCAGCGTCCGCACCAGCGCGGTGGCGATCGCCTCGGGGCTCAATTCGGCCATCAGCGTCGCCGCCAGCGCCTGATCCTCCTCGTCGACCTCGGCCGGCGCGCGCAGCCGCTCGAGCAGCCGCTCGCGATCCTTGACCCGGATGTCCTCCGCGGTCGGCGCCACGATCCACTCGGCCTTGATGCTGGCATTGCGCAGCATGACCTCGACCTGGCGGCGACGGCGGTAAGGCACGATCAGCACCGCCACTCCCTTGCGGCCGGCGCGCCCGGTCCGGCCCGAGCGGTGCTGCAACGCCTCGGCATCGCGCGGCAATTCAACGTGGATAACCAGGGTCACCGTCGGCAAATCGATCCCGCGCGCGGCGACGTCGGTCGCGACCAGGACGCGCGCGCGTCCGTCGCGCAGCGATTGCAGCGCATTGTTGCGCTCGTTCTGGCTGTGCTCGCCCGACAGTGCCACCGCCTGGAAGCCGCGCTCGGTCAGGCTGGCGTGGAGCCGCCGCACGGCGTCACGCGTCGCGCAGAACAGGATCGCGGTCTCGGCTTCGTGCAGCCGGAGCAGGTTGACGACGACATGCTCGATGTCGGTCGGCGAGGTGGTCACCGCCTGGTAGGCGATGTCGGCATGCGCCTCGCGCTCGCCCATCGTCTCGATCCGCAGCGCGTCCTTCTGGTAGCGCTTGGCGAGCGCGACGATGGGGCGCGGCATGGTCGCCGAGAACAGCAAAGTGCGCCGCTCGGCTGGGGTCGCGTCGAGAATTTCCTCGAGCTCCTCGCGAAAGCCCATGTCGAGCATCTCGTCGGCCTCGTCGAGCACCACCGCGCGGAGCGCCGACAGGTCGAGCGCACCGCGCTCAAGGTGATCACGAAGGCGACCAGGCGTCCCGACCACGATATGCGCCCCGCCCTGCAGCGCACGGCGCTCGCGCATCGGGTCCATCCCGCCGACGCAGGTCACCACCCGCGCCCCGGTCTCGGCATAGAGCCACTCGAGCTCCTTCGACACCTGCAGCGCGAGCTCGCGGGTCGGCGCAATGCACAGCGCCAGCGGCTCGCGCGTCCACGGCGCCTTGTCGACCTCGATCAGCTGGTCGGCGATAGCGAGCCCGAAGGCGACGGTCTTGCCCGACCCGGTCTTGGCCGAGACGATGAGGTCGCGGCCCTTGGCCTCGGGCTGGATGACCGCGTCCTGGACGGCAGTCAGCGTGTCATACCCACGCGCGGCGAGAGCCGCGGCGAGCACGGGATGAGCTTGATCATGTTGCATGTGCGAACGCCTTAGCGCGAAACCGGCACGAATGACAGTGAAAGCAGGTTAAGAGAGCGCTTCGGCCATTTCCGCGACCTCGAGCCAGCGCAATTCGGCGGCTTCCTTGTCCGCGCGCAGCTTGGCCGTCTGGTCCATCAGCGCCTGGAAGCGCTTCGGATCACGGGTGTAGAGGTCGGGGTCGGCCAGCGCGGCTTCGGCAGTGGCGATCTTCGCCTCGATCGCCTCGATCTCGCCGGGCAGCCGGTCGAGGTCGCGCTGGTCCTTGTAGCTCAGTTTCTTCGCCGGCGCGGCGGGCGCGGCCGCTGCAGCCGGCGCCGGGCTCTTCGGCTTGGGCTGCGGCCGTGCCGCCTCGCCCCGCCGCCGCGCCCAATCGTCATAGCCGCCCGCGACGATGTCGACCTTGCCCGACCCGTCGAGCCCGAGCGTCACCGTCACCGTCCGGTCGAGGAAGTCGCGGTCGTGGCTGACGATCAGCACCGTCCCGTCATAGTCGGCGATCACCTCCTGCAGGAGGTCGAGCGTTTCGAGGTCGAGGTCGTTGGTCGGCTCGTCGAGGACCAGCAGGTTCGACGCCCGCGCGAACTCGCGCGCCAGCAGCAGCCGCGACCGCTCGCCGCCCGACAGGCTCGCGACCGGCGCCTCGGTCATCTCGGGGTTGAACAGATATTCCTTGAGGTAGCCCTTGATGTGCTTCTTGGTCCCGCGGACGTCGATCCAGTCACCGCCCTCGGCGAGCACGTCGCGGACCCTTTTCTCGGGGCTCATCAATTTGCGCTGCTGGTCGATCACGATCCCCGACAGCGTCCGCGCCAGCGTGACCTTCCCCTCGTCAGGAGCCATTTCGCCGGTCAGCAGCTTCAAGAGCGTGGTCTTGCCCGTCCCATTCGCCCCGACCACCCCGATCCGGTCGCCCCGCTGAATCCGCAGAGAAAAGTCGCGAATGACCACGCGCCGCTCCGCGCCCCCCTCCCGCTCGTCCTGAGCGGAGCGAAGCGTAGTCGAAGGGCGTTCCGCGGTACGCCCTTCGACTTCGGCCTCCGGCCGCCGCTCAGGACGAGCGGTGGTGGGATCAGTATCGAACCACTTCCACACCTTGTCGGCCTCGATCACCGACTTGGTCTTGGTGTCGTCCCGCGCCAGCCCGAGCTTCGCCGCCCCCGCCGGCCCGAGCATCGCCGCGCGTGCGGCCCGCATCTCGCCGAGCTTCGCCAGCCGCCCCTGGTTGCGCCGCCGCCGCGCGGTCACCCCGCGCTGGAGCCAGTGCAGCTCGATCGCCAGCTTGGCGTCCAATTTCTCGGCCGCCCGCTCCTCCTCGGCATAGACCTTCTCGGTCCACGCATCGAACCCGCCGAAGCCGATCTCGGCGCGGCGAATCTGCCCGCGGTCGAGCCACAGGCAGCTCTTGGTCAGCCGGGTGAGGAATGTCCGGTCGTGGCTGATCACCACGAACGCCCCGGTGAAGCGGCCGAGCCAATCCTCGAGCCAGTCGATAGCCGCGAGGTCGAGATGGTTGGTCGGCTCGTCGAGCAGCAGCACGTCGGGCTCCTGCGCCAGCGCTCGCACGATCGCCGCGCGCCGCCGTTCGCCCCCGCTGGCGGTCGCGGTCGAACGGGTGAGGTCGATCCCGAGCTGGTCGGCAATCGCCGCCGCCGCATGCGCCGGCGGCGCGTCGGCCCCGGCCAGCACCCACTCCTCAAGGCTAGCATGGCCGGTCATCACCGGGTCCTGCTCGAGCAGCACGACCCGCGTCCCCGGCACGATCGTCCGCCGCCCCTCGTCGGTGTCGATTGCGCCCGCGAGGCATTTGAGCAGCGTCGTCTTGCCCGCCCCGTTGCGCCCGATCAGCGCCAGCCGGTCGCGCGGCCCGACATAGATGTCGAGCTTGCGGAACAGCCAGCCGTCGCCCTGGACGAGGCCGAGGTCTTCGAACGACAGGATGGGAGGAGCGGCCATGGCGGCGGCCTTTACCCAGCCCGTCGTCCCGCGTCACCCGTGTCGGTGGACTTTGCTGACAGTGCTGTTCACAACCTATTCAATGGCTTCTGGTAGGACCGCCCTCACGAGATTCGCCATGCGCCAGTTCCGCTTCCTCCTCGCCGCGCTCGCCGCCGGCCTTGTCGCCAGCCCGGTGCTGGCTGACCCGCCCCAGCCGCGTCCCGGTCACGAGCGCGGCGGCCGCGACCAAGACCGCGTGTTCGAGGCCTATCGCGAAGGCCGCTCGATGCCGCTGCCGTCGATTGAGCGGCGGGTGATGCCGTTCATGGGCGGCGCCGACTATCTCGGCCCCGAATTCAACGGCGACACTTATCGCCTCAAGTTCATGCGCGGCGGCCGCGTCATCTGGGTCGACGTCGACGCTCAGACCGGCCGCATCATCGGCCGCTCGCGCTAGAGCCTCCCTGCGGCGCAGCCGTGGGGAGGGGGACCGTCCGCCGAAGGCGGATGGTGGAGGGGCCAGCGGCGCCGTTGCAGGCCCCTCCGTCAGCCGCCTGCGGCGACTGCCACCTCCCCATCCGAGCTGCGCTCGCACAGGGAGGTTCCCCACCCCCATTCATTCCGTCTAAGCAACCGTTCAGCTTGGCACGGGTTAGACGCGCCAAAGGCCTAAGGACGTAAGGACCAGAGCTCATGCGCGTGTTGATCGTCGAGGACGAACCCAATCTGGGGCGGCAGCTCCGCTCGACGTTGGAGGGCGCCGGCTATGCTGTCGACCTCGCCACCGACGGCGAGGACGGCCATTATCTCGGCCAGACCGAGAATTACGACGCGGTGGTGCTCGACCTCGGCCTCCCCGAGGTCGACGGGCTGACCGTGCTCGACCGCTGGCGCAAGGAAGGCAAGAAGATGCCCGTCCTCGTGCTGACCGCGCGCGACAGCTGGTCGGACAAGGTCGCCGGCCTCGACGCCGGCGCCGACGACTATCTCGCCAAGCCATTCCAGACCGAGGAGCTGATCGCCCGCCTGCGCGCGCTCATCCGCCGCTCCTCGGGCAATGCCTCGAGCGAGCTCATCGCCGGCGACATCCGCCTCGACACCCGCTCGGGCAAGGTCACCAAGGCCGGCGAGCCGGTGAAGCTCACTGCGCAGGAGTATAAGCTCCTCTCCTACCTGCTCCACCACAAGGGCAAGGTGGTCAGCCGGACCGAGCTCATCGAGCATATCTACGACCAGGACTTCGACCGCGATTCGAACACGATCGAGGTGTTCGTCACCCGCATCCGCAAGAAGCTCGGCCCCGACGTCATCACCACCATCCGCGGCCTCGGCTACAGCCTGGAGGAGCCCGCGGCGTGACAATGGCACCGCTGCAGCTGCGCGCGGTCAACGCGGCGCTGCTGCGGCTGGTCATCGGACTGGTCGGAATTCTGTTCGCTTTGTTCCTTCATCGAGCCGGTGTCGGTAATTCAAGCGGCTTCGACCTTGCCGGAACCGTTGCGGCCGTCGGCGGCGTCGGCATCGGCAATGGGCTTGAGCGTCTGTGGCGCGGCCGCCGGAAGCTGGTGGCTGAGAAGCCCGACAATCTTGCCGGACAACATCAGCCGACCCGGTCGGAGCGTTACACCGGGTCGCTGACCCGCCGCATGATCGTCATCGCGACGATCTGGATCTCGATCCTGCTGTTCGCCGGCGGGTTCGCGCTCGACCGGGTGCTGACGACCAGCCTCATCCGCAGCTTCGACACGCAGCTCAATTACATCCTCAAGGGCATGATCGCCTCGTCCGAGATCGGTCCCGACGGCGACGTCCGCTTCACTCGCCTGCCCGCCGATCAGCGCTTCATCGAGACCTATTCGGGTCTCTACTTCCAGATCACCGACGTTCCGCAGAACCATTGCAAGGCGAAGGATTTGACCCCCTTCTGCTTCCCCTCGCGCTCGCTATGGGACCGGCGTCTGGCAATCAGCGACGGCAACCGCTTCCACGTCGAGCCGCATTATTACGACAGCAAGGAATTCCCCGACGAGCCGCTGCGGCTGGTCGAGCGCGACGTCATCCTGCCCGGTTCGAACGTCCACTGGCGCTTCCAGGTGGCGCAGAGCCGCGAGGACCTCGACGCGCAGATCAAGGATTTGCGCCGCACGCTCATCTGGAGTTTCGCCCTGCTCGGCATCGGGCTGGTGGTCCTCGCCGCCTTGCAGACCGTCTACGGCCTGTGGCCGCTCCGCCGCGTGCGCCGCGAGGTGGCGGCGATCCGCTCGGGCACGCGGGCGCGGGTGACCGACGACTTCCCGGTCGAGGTCCAGCCGCTGACCGAGGAGATCAACCAATTGCTCGCCCACGGCGAAGCCCAGTCGGAGGAAGCCCGGACCCACGCCGGCAACCTCGCCCACGCGCTCAAGACCCCGCTCACCGTCATCACCAACGCCGCCACCGCGCGCGACCCCGATCTCGCCGACCTCGTCTGCCGCGAGGCGACCACCATGCGCCGCCAGGTCGACCACCATCTCGCCCGCGCCCGGGCGATCGGCCGTCGCGCCTCGACCCAGGCGCGCTCCAAGGTGTGGGACAGTCTCGACGCGGTGCAGCGCGCGGTCGACCGGATGTACGAGGCGGTCACCGTCGACATCGCCGGCGACCGCACGGTCGAGGTCCGGGTTGAACGCCAGGACCTGGACGAGATGCTCGGCAACCTCGTCGAGAATGCCGCCAAATATGGCCACGGCCGCGTCTTCGTCACCGTCGAGCCGGGGGCTGCCAAGGTCGACGTGCTGGTCGAGGACGACGGCCCCGGAATCCCCGCCGACCAGCGCAGCGAGCTGTTCACCCGCGGGGTCCGGCTCGACACCACCGGCAAGCCCGGCACCGGCCTCGGCCTCGCCATCGTCCGCGACGTCGCCGAAATCTACGGCGGCTCGGTCGCGCTCGAGGAGAGCGAGGATTTGGGCGGGCTCATGGTGCGGCTGACCCTGCCGCGCGGCTGAGCCGCCGTTCGTCGTCCGGTCGAAATGGCATTTGACTTATCGCTGGGGGCGGCGAACCAAAGCGCAGCTTTTCGAGGGTGGATGAGAGACATGAAAAAGGTGATTCTGGCGGGCGTTGCGGCGGCCGCGCTGGCGATGGGCGTTCAGGCGGTGTCGGCCGCGCCGCCGGCGTTCGGCAGCTGGGGCTATGACGCGACCGCGATGAACCGCTCGGTCAAGCCGGGCGACGACTTCTTCGCCTTCGTCAACGGCGCCTGGGACGCGCGCACCCAGATCGCGCCCGACCGCACCTTCGCCGGCATCGACTCGGTCCTGAACGACAAGATCGACAGCGACGTCCGCGCGATCGTCGAGGACCTTTCCCGCGATCCCCAAAAGGGCGGCCGCATCGGCAGCCAGGTCGGCGACCTCTACGGCAGCTGGATGGACGAAGCGGGGATCGAGCAGCGCGGCACGGCCCCCTTGCGTCCCTATCTCGCGCAGATCGCGGCGGTGCAGGACCGCAACGGGCTGATCGACCTGTTCAGCAACCCCGCCTTCCCCTCGCCCATCGGCCTAAGCATCTACTCCGACGTCAAGACCCCGACCCGCTACGGCATCTACGCCTCGCAGAGCGGGCTCGGCATGCCCAACCGCGATTATTACCTGCTGACGGGCGCCAAATATGACGGCTACCGCCAGGCCTATCGCGCCTACCTAATCCGCCTGCAGGAGCTGGCCGGCATCAGCGACGCCGCCGCCCGCGCCGACCGGATCATCGCGCTCGAGACGCAGATCGCCAAGGCGCACTGGACGCCCGAGCAGAGCCGCGACGTCGACAAGAGCTACAACCCCAAGACCCGCGCCCAGCTCCGCGCCTTCGCTCCGCAGTGGCAGTGGGACCGCGCCCTCGACAAGCTCGGCCTCGGCAACGCGAGCCAGGTCATCGTCAGCGAGCCCAGCGCGATCGCCGCCGAAGGGCAGTTGTTCGCCAGCGTGCCCCTGCAGACGTGGAAGGACTGGGAAGCCGTCCACTTCATCAGCAATTACGCCGGCTACCTCCCCAGGGCGTTCGACGAGGCGAAGTTCAACTTCTACTCAAAGACGCTCCGCGACGTGCCGACCCAACGCGCCCGCTGGAAGCGCGGGGTCGACCTCGTCAACAATGCGCTCGGCGAAGGGCTCGGGCAGATCTACGTCCAGCGCCACTATCCGGCCGAGAGCGACCGCCAGATGGGTGAGCTCATCACCAACATCCGCCTCGCCCTCAAGGACAAGATCAACGGCGCGAGCTGGATGGACGCCGGCACCCGCGCCCAGGCGCTCGCCAAGCTGGCGAGCTTCGACCCGCGCACCGGCCACCCCGCCAAGTACATCGATTATTCCAGCCTCCAAGTGAAGCGCGACGACCTGCTCGGCAACGTCGTCCGCTCGAACCAGTTCGACTGGCAGCTCCTGCTCAGCCGCTATCCCAAGCCGGTCGACCGGACGCTGTGGGACATGCTGCCCCAGACCAACAACGCCTATTACGACCCGACCCAGAACCAGATCACTTTCCCCGCCGCGATCCTCCAGCCGCCCTACTTCGACCCCAACGCCGACCCGGCGTCGAACTACGGCAGCATCGGCGCGACCATCGGCCACGAGATCGGCCACGGGTTCGACGACCAGGGCCGCAAGTTCAACGCCGCGGGTGAGCTCAAGGACTGGTGGAGCCCGGCGACCGCCAAGCTCTATACCGCCAAGGCGCAGCGGCTGGTCGAGCAATATAACGGCTACGAGCCGATCCCCGGCGTCCACATCAAGGGCCAGCTTACCCTCGGCGAGAATCTCGGCGACCTTGGCGGGCTCGAGGTCGCCTACGCCGCTTACCGCCGCTACGTCGCCCAGCATGGCGAACCGCCGGTGATCGACGGGCTGACCGGCGACCAGCGTTTCTTCATCGCTTACGGCTACAGCTGGGAAACCAAGACCCGCGACGGCGCGCTCCGGGCGCAATTGCTGACCGACCCGCACAGCCCCGCCAAATATCGCGTCAACGGCATCGTCCGCAACGTCGACGCCTGGTATTCTGCCTTCAACGTCAAGCCCGGCGACAAGCTCTACCTCGCCCCCGCCGACCGCGTGCACGTCTGGTAACCAATCGTCGTTGCGAGCCGCAGGCGAGGCAATCCATGCCGCCCGATGGCACAGTGGATTGCTTCGCTACGCTCGCAATGACGTCCGTCGAATCCTTGCCCTGACGCGCCGCCCCCTTTAACCGCGCCCACGTGACTGCCTCGCTCCACGACCTCCGCCCCGGCGCCTCCCCCAGCCTCGAGCCACTGGTCCAACTGACCGCGCCCGACATGAACGCGGTCAACCAGGTCATCCTCGGCCGAATGCAGAGCCAGGTCCCGCTCATCCCCGAGCTTGCCGGCCACCTCATCGCGGGCGGCGGCAAGCGCATGCGGCCGATGCTGACCTGCGCCTCGGCGGCGCTGTGCGACTATTCGGGCTCGCGCCACCACAAGCTCGCCGCCGCGGTGGAGTTCATCCACACCGCCACCCTGCTCCACGACGACGTGGTCGACGGCTCGGGGATGCGGCGGGGCAAGCGCACCGCCAACCTCATCTGGGGCAATCCGGCAAGCGTGCTGGTCGGCGACTTCCTGTTCAGCCGCGCCTTCGAGCTGATGGTCGAGGACGGCTCCTTGAAAGTCCTGAAGATCCTCAGCCATGCCAGCGCCGTCATTGCCGAAGGCGAAGTCGCGCAGCTGACCGCGCAGCGCCAGATCGCGACCAACGAGGACACTTACCTCCACATCATCGAGGCCAAGACCGCCGCGCTCTTCTCCGCCGCCTGCCGGATCGCCCCGGTGGTCGCCGAAGCGGGCGAGGACGCCGAGGACGCGCTCGAGGCGTTCGGCCGCAACCTCGGCATCGCCTTCCAGCTGGTCGACGACGCGATCGACTACACCAGCGACGAGGGGACCAGCGGCAAGAGCCTCGGCGACGATTTCCGTGAGGGCAAGATGACGCTGCCGATCATCCTCGCCTACGCCCGCGGCGGCGAGACCGATCGGGCGTTCTGGAAGGCGGCGGTCAGCGGCGAGCGGACCAGCGACGACGACCTCGCCCACGCCATCACCTTGCTGCGCGACACCGACGCGATCGGCGACACGCTCGAGCGCGCCCGTCTCTACGCCCGTCGCGCGCTCGACGCGATCAGTGGGTTTCCCAATGGAAAGGCGCGCGCCGCGCTGTCGCAGGCGGTCGAATTCGCCGTGGCGCGCGCCTATTAGCCTCGCTTAGCGACCCGGCGGGGGCGGCGGAGGCGGAGTGGTGGTGGTGCCGGTCGTTCCGGTGCCCGTGGTCCCGGTGCTCGAGGTGCCGCTGGTCGGATCGGTCGGTGCCGTCGTCGGCGGGGTCGTGGTTCCCGTGTCGGTGGGGGTGGTGCTGGTCGTGGCGGCGTCGGCCGGCGGTGCGGTCAGGTCGCTGCTCTTGGCGGGCGACGTCGAATTGGTCGAGCAGGCCGCGATCGCAGTGGCCGCGGCGAGAACCGGCACAAGCCGGCTGAAATTGCGCATGGATTACTCCTTCATGCAAGGTTTTGGCACTCCAACCATCTGAAAAGACGCTGGAAATTTCCGGGGGAGCAGTCGTCCTACCGGGCCGGCCGCACCCCCGGAACCGATTAACGGCGAACCGCCGCATTGCGCCGACGGCGCATCGGAAATGGCGCAAAACATGGTATTACGCTTCTCGGCTTCCCGATGAGGGCGCCGTTGGGGGAGACTTGCGATGTCCGACAACCGTTTGCTGAGCGCGGCGCTGCTGCTGTTCGGAGTGATCTTCTGCCTCGTCTATCCGCTGGCGATGTTCTGGCCGAGCGGCTGGGCCTGGCATTCGGGCAGCCCGGCCAGCAACGACTATTTCCTAATGATCGTCGGCGTCTACGCGACCCTTGGCGTCTTCCTCATCCGCGCCGCCCGCGACCCCGCGGCCAACGCCTCGCTGATCTGGTTCACCGTCTGGTCGAGCGTGGTCCACGCCGTAGTGATGGCGCTCGAAGCGTTGCGGTCGCCAATGCAGGGCGGGCATCTGCTCGGCGATGTGCCCGCTCTGCTGCTGGTCGCGCTAGTCCTCGGCGGGCTGATGATCCGTCACGGCGCCGCCGGACGCTCCGCCACCGTCTGAGCCCTCTTTTTGCGCGCACGGCGGCGCTTCGCCTAAGGCGGCGGCGTGACCCTGCCGATCGACGCCGTCCTGCCCGACCTCATCGCCGCACTGCGGGCGGGGACGCGCGCGTTGCTGATCGCCCCACCGGGCGCGGGCAAGACGACGCAGGTCGCGCCCGCCTTGCTGGCCGAGCCGTGGTGTACCGGCCAGATCCTCCTGCTGGTCCCCCGCCGCCTAGCCGCCCGCGCCGCAGCCGAGTTCATCGCCCGCCAGCTGGGGGAGGAGCCGGGCGCGACCATCGGCTACCAGACCCGCCTCGACAGCAAGGTCGGCCGCACCACGCGCGTCATCGCGATGACCCACGGCGTCTTCCTCGCCCGCATCCAAGCCGACCCCGAGCTCGCCGGCGTCTCGGCGGTGCTGTTCGACGAAGTCCACGAACGCAGCCTCGACAGCGACCTCGCCCTCGCCCTCGCCCTCGACGCCGCCGGCGCGCTACGCGACGACCTCCGGCTGGTGGCGATGTCGGCGACGCTCGACGGCGAGCGCTTCGGGCGACTGCTCGGCGACCCGCCCCGGATCGGGAGCGAAGGCCGCAGTCACACGCTGACCGTACGCCACATCGGCCGCGACGCTGCCGCGCGGATCGAACCGCAGGTTGCCGCCGCCTGCCGCCGCGCGCTTGCCGAAGAGCCAGGCTCGCTGCTCGCCTTCCTTCCCGGCGTCGCCGAGATCGAGCGCACTGCCGATGCGCTCGGCAACCTGCCGTCCGATATCGTCCTCCACCGCCTCCACGGCCAGGTCGACCCGCGCGACCAGCGCGCCGCCCTCGCCGCCCCCGCCCCCGGCACCCGCAAACTCGTGCTCGCGACCAGCATCGCCGAGACCAGCGTCACCTTGGACGACGTCCGGATCGTGATCGACAGCGGGCTCGCCCGTCGCCCGCGCTACGACCGCGAGGCCGGTCTGACCCGGCTGGTCACCGAGCGCGCCAGCCGCGCCGCGGTCACCCAGCGCGCCGGCCGCGCCGCGCGCCAGGCGCCGGGGGTGGCGATCCGGCTGTGGGAGGAGGCCGCCACCAATGCGCTGCCCGCGCACGACCCGCCCGAGATCCTCGAAGCCGACCTCACCAGCCTGGCGCTGACCAGCCTGCTGTGGGGCGAGCCCGATCCCGCGCGCCTCCCTTTCCTCGACCCGCCCCCCGCCGCCGCCCTCGCCGAGGCGCGGCGGCGGCTGACCAGCCTCGGCGCAATCGACGCAGACGGCCGAGTCACCGACCACGGCCGCGCCATCGCCCGCCTCCCCCTCGAACCGCGCCTCGCGCACATGCTGATCGAAGGCGCGACGCGCGGCTTCGGCAGGATCGCCGCCGAGGCCGCCGTCCTCCTCACCGAGCGCGGCCTCGGCGGCACCGACCCCGACCTCGAACGCCGTTGGCAACGCTGGCGCGGCGACAAAGGCAAGCGCGCCGAAGCGGCCCGTGGGCTGGCGCGGCGGTGGGAACAACAAACCCGCTCGTCCCGAGCGGAGGCCGAAGGCCGTAGTCGAGGGGCGTCGGACCAACGCCCCTCGACTGCGCTCGGGACGAGCGGTGGCGAAGCCCTCGCCCAGGCCATCGCCCTCGCTTTCCCCGATCGCCTCGCCCGCCGCCGCAGCGCCGACGGCGAGCGCTGGCAATCGGTCGGCGGGCGCGGCTTCCGCCTCGACCCCGCTTCCTCGCTGGCCAGCGCGCCTTGGCTGGCGGTCGCCGAGGTCGCCGGCAGCGCGGCGGGGGCACGCATCCTCTCCGCCGCCGCGCTCGACGAGGAAGCGGTGCTCAGCCTCTTCGGCGAGCGCGCGGTGACCGGGCACGACGGCGCCTTCGATCCCGCCACCGGCGCGGTCACCCCGACCCGCTCGCGCCGGCTCGGCAGCATCCGCCTGTCGAGCGGCCCCGACCCCAGGCCCGATCCGCAAGCGATCGCCGCCGCGCTGGTCGAAGGCGTCCGCACCCACGGCCTCAATCTTCTGCCGTGGGGCGATGGTGCGACCGCGCTGCGCCACCGCGCCGCCTTTGCCGCCACGCACGACCCCACCCTCCCCGCGCTCGACGACGACGCCCTCCGCGACCGGCTCGAGGAGTGGCTGCCGCCGCTCGTCGCCGGCAAGCGCCGCCTGTCCGACATCGGCGACGCCGCCCTCCGCCAGGCGCTCGAACAGCTGCTCGGCTACGAAGCGCTTCGAAGCGTTGAGCGCCTCGCCCCGCCCGACTTCGCCACCCCCGCCGGCAGCCGCCACGCCATCGACTATGGCGCGGCGGGCGGTCCCACCATCGAGGTGCGGGCGCAGGCGCTATTCGGTCTCCGCCAGCATCCGACGGTCGCGGGCGGACAGGTCCCGCTGACGCTCGCCATCACTTCCCCCGCGGGCCGCCCGATCCAGACCAGCCGCGACCTGCCGAGCTTCTGGGCCGGGAGCTGGCGTGAGGTCGCCAAGGAGATGCGCGGCCGCTACCCGCGCCACCCCTGGCCCGACGATCCGGCAAGCGCCGCGCCAACGCTGCGGGCCAAGCCGCGCGCTTGATTTCGGGCCCGCTTTGAGCCACCGCGCGGCCATGGCAATCGCGCGCATCATCGAGGCTGACCGCAAGACCACCCAGTCGGGCCGGGCCAAGGCCGGCAAGTGGAGCCTCGAGTTCGAGAACGGCCGCGCCCAGGCACACGACCCGCTGACCGGCTGGGTCGGCAACGCCGACACCCGGACCCAAGTCCGCCTCGCCTTCGACACGAAGGAAGCCGCGATCGCTTATTGCGAGAAGCACGGCCTCGCCTACCACCTCGTCCCCGCCGCGCCGGTGAAGCTCAAGCTCCAGGCCTACGCGGACAACTTCCGCTAGGGCTCAGCCCGTCCCGCGCTCGCGCAGGAATTCGCGCATCATCGGCTGCAAATTGCTGTTGTAGCTCGCCAGCACATTGCGTGGCCCGGCGATTTCGAAATGCGTCAGCAGCCGCTCCCCGTCCCATTGGTGGAGCGCGAAGGCGGGCGGGTCGGCGACGATCAGCGCGCGTCCGTCGGGATGCTGCGGATCGACGTGATCGAGGTCGAGCGCCACCTGCGGTGCGGTCGACGGCGCCACCACCAAATGCTTGCCGGCAAAGGTCGCGGTGATCGCGCGGTGGACGTGGCCGCAGATCATGCCGACGATCTGATCGTGCGGCGCGACCACCTCGCGCAGCCGCTCGACCCACCCCTCGTGCGGCAGAGCGCTCATCCACGGGATGCCGGTATCGAGCGGCGGATGATGGAGCACCAGCAAGGTCGGCGCATTGGGCGCCTCGACCAGCCGCTCGGCCAGCCAGCCGGCGCGCTCCGCGCAAAAGGCCCCGCCGTGGCGCCCCTCGTCGAGCGTATCGAGGACGATAATCCGCAACTCGCCCTGCTGGTGAACATATTGAACGAACCCGTTCGGATCGCGCGGCACCTGCGGGAATTCGGCGGCAAAGGCTTCGCGCCCGTCATGGTTGCCGACCGCCAGCAGCACCGGCCCCTCCCACCGCCCGATCAGCGCGTGGACATGGTCGTAGGCGTGGGTGTCGTCGCCATGCTCGACCAGGTCGCCGCTGACGATCAGCAAATCGGGGCGCGGCGTGAGCGCATTCAACTGGTCGATCACCAGATTGACCCGGCGAACGTTGAGCTCGTGCGGGTTGCCCCGATCGAAGCCCAAATGGATGTCGGTGACCTGCGCGATCAGCATCGCTTGTCCCCCGTCCCGCGTCGCGTCATCTGGCTCCCCCTCGTCCCCCATCGACCGGTATAAGCGCTCCGCGCGCCGACACCAGCTTGCCAAGCCAAGCATTTCGGGTCAGAAACGACGACGCCGGATCGACTCTGCTCGGAGGAGTCGAATGTCCCGGTGTCTTTTCCATCCATCGCCTTTGTCCTCGGCACCCGTCCCGAGGCGATCAAGTTCGCCCCGCTTGCCCAGGCGTTCGAAGCGCGCGGCTGCCCGCCTCGCCTGTTCCTGACCGGCCAGCATCCCCGGCTCGACCTCGCCGGGCTCGGCATCGGGCACCTTCCCGCGGAGACCCTGCGCTGCGCGCCACACGAGAATCCGATCGCTTTCGCGCAAGGAGTGGCGGCGGCGCTCGCCCCGCAACTGGTCGAAACCGACCTCGTGCTGGTGCAGGGCGACACCTCATCGGCGCTCGGCGGCGCGCTCGCCGCGCGCGAGGCCGATGTGCCCCTCGCCCATGTCGAGGCGGGGCTGCGCTCGTTCGACCCGGCTCTGCCCTGGCCCGAGGAGGAGAATCGCACCACCATCGACCGGCTGGCGAGCCTCATGTTCGCGCCGACCCCCGACAATGCCGCCAATCTGAAGCGCGAGAAGGTGGCGGGCGAGGTGCTGGTCACCGGCAACACCGGCCTCGATGCCCTGCGCCGGCTGGTCGGCCCTCTGCCGCGCCGGATCGGCGCGCCGCTCGGCGGGCTGCCGCGGCTGCTGGTGACCTGCCATCGGCGCGAGAATTGGGGGCTCGCCTTCATTCCCGTCGCGATGGCGCTGCTGCATCTCGCACGCTCGCCCTGGCTGGCGATCGACGTCGTCCTCCACCCCAACCCGGCAATGGCCGACACGGTTCGCGACCTGCTCGCCGGCCGCCCGCGGATCAGCCTGCTGCCGCCGCTCGATCATCGCGGGATGGTGATGGCGATGCGCCAGTCGACCATCATCCTCTCCGACAGCGGCGGGGTGCAGGAAGAAGCTCCGGCGCTCGGCGTTCCGCTGCTGGTCCTGCGCAGCAAGACCGAGCGGCCCGAAGGCATCCGCAGCGGCAACAGCCGGCTGGTCGGCACCGACACGAAGCTGATCGTCGATGAGGTCGAGCGGCTGCTCGGCGATGCCGACGCTCATGCGGAAATGGCGCTGCCCGCGCTGCCCTTCGGCGACGGCCACGCCGCCGAGCGGATCGCCGATGCCAGCCTCGACTGGCTCGACCGCCGCCGCGGACAGGAGCAAGTGCGGCTCAGCGCCTGACGCCGCGACCGCGTTTCGCCGCTGGCGGCGCGCCGATTGACGAAGCGGGCCGACGCCGCCATATGCGCGCCTCGCCACCGCATGTGGCCCCTTCGTCTAGCGGTTAGGACGCGGCCCTCTCACGGCTGAAACACGGGTTCGATTCCCGTAGGGGTCACCACGGACTGAGTCTCCGGCGTGAAATGAGCGCTTCCTCCGAACGCGCCTCATTGATTGGCTGAATTCCGCCGTTATCCCGCGGGTCTCTTATGCGGCGGTTCCGCAGAGACTTTGGTGGGTCTTGGCTTACCGCTTAAAAGTCGACTTTTCTCTGGCGCGGGGAAGGCATGTCTCGGGAATCTCCGCGGCCTCGAGACTACACAGCAGCAATGTTTCTTGCTGGCTCCAGCACAGCGGCAGCCCGTCCACCTTTTGCAGCGTCTTGCTGCTCAGCTGGGAGCGTTGATCACCAGTGAGGATCAAGGTCACTATCTTGGGAGAGAGATAGCTCAAGCGAATAAGACGCTTGAAGCGCTCCGTCGACCGGCCGAACTTCGTGGCGAGCTCGGCGAGCGTGAGTTGCGGCTTGGCTAGAGCAAGAGCCTGGGCCCGGGCGGCATCCTGAAGCAGGACGATAAGCTGCTGGTTGCCCGCAGGGCTATCTGAAGTAGTCAGCTCACCAATGACCAGCGTCGCATCGTTGCCGTGCCGCACGCGCTCCATTTGGCGATGGAGTATTATACCGTCCGCAAGTTCGATGGTGAGCTGGGCATCTCCCACAATAATCTTCTGCACGTGCTGCTGGATGAATGATCGCTGCGCTGCGGGATTGGCGCTCTCCGTTGGGCGGGCAGCTTCTAACGCCTCGATCGTGGTGACCTTCGAAGCGAGGTGCGCAGTCAGCAGGGCGATGCAGTGTCGCTCGAGCGGATCGGCGGTAATCCGGTAGGCTGCTGCAGATCCTTCCGTGATGCTGTTTGCGCGCGTGACGTAGTAGCGAAAGCGCTGACCGTTCCGGCGGGTGTGTGTCGGTCCCATCGACCGGCCATGCTGGTCGAAGATGATGCCTTGGAGCAGACTCGCGGACACCAACTTGGGCAGGCGCATCGCGGGTGTGCTGCGGCTGGAAAGAATCGTCTGCACACGGTCAAAGACCTCGGGTTCGATGATCCCCGTGTGCTGCCCTGCGTATGACTTTCCCTTGTGCTCGACCTCGCCCACGTAAGTCCGGTTGCTTAGCAGACAGCGCAGTGCCCCGTAGTGAAAGGGCGTTCCACCAATCTGCTTGCCAGCGCGCTGCCGGACCTTGGTCGTGAGGCCCTGTTTGCATGACCAGCGCTCGGTCTCCTGCACTGACCCAATCTCAGCAAATGCAGTAAAGATGGCCCGTACGGTTGCCGCCTCAGCATCATTGACCACCAGCTTCCGATCGATGGCGTCGTAGCCCAGAGGTACCGTGCCGCCCATCCACATGCCCTTGGCCTTGGACGCCGCAATCTTGTCCCGCACGCGTTCGGCACCGACCTCGCGCTCAAACTGCGCGAACGACAGGAGCACGTGCAGCGTTAGCCTGCCCATGCTGGTCTTGGTACTGAACGACTGCGTCACACTGACGAAGCTTGCGCCGTGCTTTTCCATGACCTCGATGATACGCGCGAAATCGGCCAGGCTGCGGGTCAGCCGATCGATCTTGTAAATGACCACGACATCGACCTTGCCGCTCTCAATGTCGGCCAGCAAAGCCTTGAGCCCCGGCCGCTCCATGCTCCCGCCCGAAAAGCCGCCGTCATCATAACGCTCCCGGGTCGCAGACCAGCCCTCATGCTTCTGACTGAGGATGTAGGCTTTGCAGGAGTCGTACTGTGCATCGAGGCTGTTGAACTCCTGCTCAAGCCCTTCATCACTCGACTTGCGGGTGTAGATCGCACAGCGGACCTTGCTCACCTGGGCAATCCGAAAAAGCGAGGTCCGGACCAGCGCGTGCCGGTGATTTTCGTCGCGATTTCGCTGAGCGACCCGTACGTTGCCGCTTCGTAGCGGAAGCCCTCATCCAGCACATCGACAACGTAGGTTCGACCGCGCCAGCGACGGACCAACCTGTTGCCTGTTCGCAGCTTAGGTTTGGGAGCGAACTTCCCCCGCGCTTTCGATAGCAACTGGCGAGCAAGCGCGGCGTCCATTCGGCCGAGTGCTTTCTCTTGCAGGCGGTAAGCAATGCCACGTGCCAGCAAGTCTGGCGTGAACGCTGCTGGTGGCGCGGCCCTGAAAGTCTCGCGCCACTTCTCTTGCAATCGAGCCCTGCCCAGCCTCGGCAAGGCGCAGAGCGCATCATCAAGGTCGCTCATCATGGTGCGACCGCACGGTAGGTGCGCACGCCGTCGACCTTGTCGCTGTCGATGACGTACCCCTTCTTACGAAGACCCGTCATTGCCGCGCGCGTCGTGTGTGGCAGCCATCCAGTCGCAGCGATCATCTGGTCCAACGTAGCGCCTTGATCTCGGACCAGCAGATCAGCCAGGCCCTGCTGCTTGGATGGCAACTTGGTTGGCGCTGTTTCCACTTTCGGCGCAGCTGAATCCCTTGCCGCTTTAAGTCTCTTACGGTCCGCTGCTGTTTGCATGTTCGTCATGTGAGTGGCCTTTCGGTTCGAAGCGGCGAGATGCCTCTTCCCACCACTCACAGCCCCGCCAGCAGGCTGGTCGGGGCAGCAGCGCATTCTCAGCGCCGCGACTCACGCGAACACCAATGCTCTGCTTGCTCGAACAGTCGAGTGATTACTGCGCGATCATTCTCGAACGCGCCGCTTCGGCGGGCATCCGAGCAGCGCGAACCAAGGACCAATCCTTAAAGCTCTCAGGCAAAGTCGCCCGGGTAAGACCGATAGGCCTCGTCAGCCGCTTGGGCCCAACGTGAGAAGACCCATATGCGGAACCCCGTTCAGGTCTGCTCGACGTCTGCTTGTGGTGGAATTCGGACATTCAGCCTGAATGTCTAATCGAGGGAGACAGGAATGCTCCCGCGGGCTGCATTCGCTCGGGATCGCACGCCCCCGCCCAAGGCATATTTACCATTTAACTAAAGAGCGTGCTAATCACCCAGGTGATAACGTTTCGCGATGCTGCACCAGCCGATCACCGTCCCAACCACCAGCCGAGCCGAGGTGATCGCGGCTTTCAGTTACGCGCTCGATCTCACGGAGGGGCAGCCCGCCGGCCATTGCATTCGCGCTTGCTGGATTGGCATGCAGATAGGCCGTCAGATCGGTCTTTCGCCGGACGATCTCGGGAACCTCTATTACACTCTGCTCCTTAAGGACCTTGGTTGCAGCAGTAACGCGGCACGTATTTGCGAGCTTTATGAAGCGGACGACCGAGCCTTCAAGCAGGGCTACAAAACGATTGGTACCAGCCTCGCAGCGACACTTCACTTCGTGTTTCGTAAGACCGCGCAAGGGCGCCCGTTCAGGCAGCGGGCAGCGGCAATTGGAAACATTCTTCGCAACGGCGACGCCATCGCTCAGGAGTTGATCGTGTCGCGCTGCACGCGAGGAGCGGACATTGCGCGCACGCTGCGCTTTTCTGACGCGGTGTGTGACGGCATCTATCACCTCGATGAGCATTGGGATGCATCGGGTCGGCCCGGCCGGCTGCGCGGTGATGCCATTCCGCTCCACTCGCGCATTGCCCTGCTGGCGCAGGTGATGGATGTCTTCCACATCCATGCTGGTCCGGCCGCCGCCATCGATGAGGCGCGGCGACGCAGTGGCGTGTGGTTTGACCCGGCACTGGTGAAAGCGTTCGAAGCCGTCAGCGCGTCCGCGATGTTTTGGTCGGCGCTTGCGTCCCCTACTATTGAGGCTCGAGTCGTCCGGATGGCGCCCCAAGAAATCGAGGCGCCCCTGGATGACCACTACCTCGATGCGATCGCCGACGCTTTCGGCCAAGTGATCGACGCCAAGAGCCCGTTCACGGCCGGCCATTCACAGCGCGTCGGCCAGCTGAGCGAGCGCATGGCCGGAGCATTCGGAATGAGCCGCGAGCGCGCCCGTTGGCTTCGCCGCGCTGCCGTGCTCCACGACGTCGGAAAGCTAGGCGTATCGAGCGCGATCCTAGAAAAGCCCGCCGGCCTGGATGAGCGAGAATGGGTCGAAATGCGAAGCCACGCCGCTCACACGCGAGCGATCCTCGGACGGATCGGCGCACTGTCAGATCTCGCTGACGTCGCAGCCGCGCATCACGAGCGGCTTGACGGTTGCGGATACCCGCTGGCCATTTCGGGAGCTGCAATTAGTCGCGACACGCGTATCATCACCGCCTGCGACTTTTATGACGCCCTGGTCTCCGAGAGGCCTTACCGAGCGGCGCTGCCGGTCGACGAAGCCCTCGCGATCATGGCGGAAGCTGTTGGGAACGCGATCGACCCGGAATGCTTTGAGGTACTCAAAGCGAGCATCCGCTAGGCCCAAATACTGCTTTAGGATGAAAGCGGACACTCCGATGGGACGTCGGCCGTAAGTTGAAAGCGTAGGTCTGTGCTGCCACACCGTCCGGAACGTGCGTAGTGTCTCTGCTGCACTGAACGAACGCGGGAAAATCGCTCTAAGCAACCAGCTTGTCGGTCTGATGACCGGTTAAGGCTAGGATCTGAGCTACTAATTTCTCCGCCGGATAGGGCTTCTCGATGTAGCCTATAGCAGCTTCACGAATCTCGCCTGTCGCGTCGCCACTCCCGCTGACAATTAAAACGGGTATCGATGGAAATTCATTCCTAAGTGCATTCAGTGCATCAACACCGCTTATGCCTGGCAGGATCATATCAAGTAGGATTATGTCCGCTCGAACGGAACCGCCATCGTCAATAAAATCAACGGCAGACGGAAATTTGAACACAAGGGCGTTCATAGCCTCCAGCAACATAGCCGTTGCTGCTCTGACATCGGGGTCATCTTCGATGACCGCTACGCGTTTTCCATGCAACATGAAGAGCCTCCGATAGCGAAAGCTCTCCACAGTCTCCCAGTTACTGGTGCGCCTAAACCGATTCCAGCAATACGCCGGTCTTAACATAGAAAAGTTCGTTCTACACGTGGAATTTTATCTCCGGGCCAACGTTTGACGAAATAGCAAGTGTCCGATTGTCTAAAATCCAGAATACCACGCACTTTGCGTCATACCGTGTGAAAGCCTGCGGCCGCTTGCGACCGCTTGATACGGTCGGCTGCAAACTGACCAAGTTTCGCAGTCACGAACGCTCGGGAGTGTTCGCATACGAACTGATGCTCTTTGCGATCGGACCGCAAAGGTCGAACAATCCGCAAGGTGGGAAGCTCAGCCTTGAGAACGCCGTTGCGTCCATCCGCACAACCCGTCAAAAGTATCAAAAATGCGAGTAAGGATCGCATGAATTCTTTTCTAGAAGTTTTAGAACGCGCAGGCATAAGTGCTTGGTTAAGCCACATCGACACGGGTAAGCTCGAGCTTACTCCAGGGTTTTGGCGACACATGGGTTATGCGGGTCCAAAGGTCAGGGACGTGGCCGGGTGGCGCAGTATGATCCACGCCGAAGACCTTTTAAGCTATCGGGAAACTGTGGACACTTATTTGAACGCCGGCGAAGGCGCAATGAGTGTTCGTTTTCGCTTTAGAGCTGCAGATAGCAGCTGGAAAATCCTCGAGGGGCGGGGCCGCATCGTGGAGCACGCCCCAGGCGGTGCGCCGCTTCTATTCGCGGGAACGATCACGGATCTCACTGAAGAGGCGATTCGCGAGGAAAAAGCGCAAGCGGACCACGCTCGACTGTCGGCTGCGCAAGCCCGGGCCGGCGCGGGTGTTTGGGAAGTTGACCTTCGTACGGGTTTAATAATTCTGGATGAGCGAAGTCTCGAAATGCACGGGCTGCCCCGAGGCCCCTCCCGCACTTTATCGCAAGATGAGTGGGCAGCGACCCTCGATGGCGATGCAGAAGGTGTCATCGCCGCTTTTCGCGCAGCCGTAGCAAGCGGATCGCTCTACAATGCCGAGTATAGCACTCAAGGCGGAAGGGTGTGGATTCAAGGTTTTGGAAGTGCCGTCTATGGTGCAGGTCAAGAGAATAAGCCGATTAAGCTGGTAGGCTTGAATCTCGACGTCACCGAGCGCCGCAAGTCAGAACGACTTATTGAAGAAATGCGAGGAGAGCTGGTTCAACTTGCGCGGATGTCGGCAATGGGCAGCATGGCCTCTACTATCGCCCACGAGTTAAACCAGCCCCTTGCCGCCACGTCGAACTACTTGGCGGTTGCCGAGATGCTATTGATAAAAGGAAGCAGTGAGGCAGCCAGGGCAGCAGTTCAGGACGCAACTCAGGCAGTGCTGAAAGCTGGCGACATCATACGACGAATACGGGAAGGGCTCAACAAGCGAAGCTCTGAACGTCAGATCTCCGATTTAAGGCCTGTGATCCAGTCCGGCATACGCTTGGCAACCATTGACGCGGTTCAACGCGACATAATCGTCGAAGAGAAACTGACGGCAGGACTGCATGTCGACATCGACCCTGTGCAAATAGAGCAAGTGATCATCAATCTCATTAGAAATTCTATGGACGCGATCGGTCATGCTGAAATCCGTAAGATCCGCATTACATTAAGGGAGCAGAAAGGCGAGGCTTTAGTCGAAGTCGCTGATACGGGCGCAGGAATTCCTGTGGAATTGCAGGACTCAGTTTTCGAGGCATTCTCAAGCAACAAAGCGCACGGTACTGGCCTCGGACTATCTATATGCCGAACGATCGTGGAGTCTCACGAAGGCAGCATCAAGCTTCTGAAATCCTCTCCGGAAGGGACGGTTTTTTCGTTTCGGTTACCGCTAAGAAAGTCGAATTTGAAAACGTAAGTAAGAAGTTCGCAAATTTAATTGCTCAATCACGCAAGTCCGGAGCTAATTTAGTAGCCCAATTCGCTCGGCTTGACCCGATCTGCGGACTTCACCTTAGTCCCTGTTGTTCCGCTCGATCCTGGCTGGTTCCAGTCGCGCCATGATGCCGACGTGAATGGCTTCATTTGTGCTCCTGGCCCCGAGTTTCCGCACCATATTGTTGCGGTACATCTCTACGGTTCGATCGCTTATTCCGAAATGCCTACCAATCGTCTTGTGTGAAGCTCCTGCTAGAAGTCCTCGCAGAACATCCAGTTCCCTTGAAGTTAAATTTGCGACTTGTTGTGCAGCCGTACGCTCTCGTTTAGCGAACTCAACGCTGCTCAATAAATGGGCATAACTATTCTCAAGCATGGTGAGAAGATCGGCGCCACTGAAGGGCTTCTCGATGAAGTCGACGGCTCCCGATTTGAGCGAGCGAACAGCGGTTTCAACGTCACCGTGTCCCGTTACAATGATCGTAGCGAAGTTGGCGAGGCAGACACCCTCATTCTCAAGAAGATCTAGTCCACTGTGGCCAGGCATCCTGACATCCAATAATAAAGCTCCAGGTGGGAGAAGAAGGCATTCTTCTAGAAATTGAGAAGCGGACTCGAAGCCTCTAACCAGCCATCCTGCCGTCTCAAGCAGCAATAGCATTGATTTGCGAAAAGGGCCGTCGTCATCAACAACATAGGCTCGCTTGCTCATGTCCCGATTGAGAGTTTCGATGTTGTCATGCTCCCTTTGCCCATAAGCTGAGATTGCGGCTTACCCTGGATTGGTGCGAGCTTATGCGGAATGGGTCAATAGGTCCATTCCCCAAAGGGCGTTACAGGATCACCATAAGCCTTAGGAGTTGATCCACTTCGCGTTCATGGTTATGACCGTGAAGTTCTCTACCTTTGCCAACAAGAGACTCAAGCTGTCGATCGACGTAGAGCGAAGGTCCAGAGTAAGATAGCGACCAACTATCAAATCGTCGCACGCGGCTTGTGTCACGCCTTAAGACGGTTATTCGGTTGTGACGTTCGTCTGCCAATATCTTGTACATGACTCTCGCGAGGTTTTGGTGCGGCCCTTCTAAAAACTGTGCAAATCGAGTACCAGTAAATATCAAGGTTCCGCTTAGTCCATTGCGCGCGTTCGCTTCTCGAGCGTGGTTCACGAGGCGCCCAATCTCATTAGGCGCTCGACGCGGACTAGGCTTATAAAGGCTCACGTAGAGCAAGTACTCCAGTGACACCCGGTCTCTCCATGGTCTCGATATTACGTAGTTGCTGAGCGGGGCTGGCCCGCAATTGAAGCTGCAGGCCTGGCTCTACACTCGTTCGACTGCGGAATCGATACCGGGTTTGCCCCGTGTCTTGAGCAGGTTCGGCACTGATTTAGTCAGGCAGCGGAGCTAACAACAGCGCGCTTGACCACCGCCGCGATGAAAAAGCCAACATTCGATACCGTTGGTTCAGGTCTGAAGGCCGGCGACTACCTCACCGTATTTCCACGGTAGTGATTTCCGATGCTCGCAATCGGCGAACTTCCAGTGCATAAAAAACCTCTGAACACGCCTTGCTCCTTTGTAGATATCGCAAGGTAAGAACATGGTCTCGTGCAAGCGAGTGGCGACTGGCATATGCAATCCCCAAGACTGTTATGCCAGTCGCCTTAGAACACAGTGCGGATGGAGCGTGTTGAAGGGTAATCAATCGACAGTTCCATTTCGATTTAGCGGACTTTTATGAGGGGTTGACGATGCCTTGTTTGTCTGGAGATGCGCTGTACTCAGTGCCCGCTAGTTCCACTCACTTCGGCGATGCGCAATGTGACGCATCGCTCAACGAGCGACGCTCATCCGAACGGCATCGTCTCGTTCTTCAGATGGCGACGCTCACAACTGATTTAGAGCAGCAGCTCTGCCTTGTCTTGAACATTGGTGCGGGTGGGATGAAAGTCCGCTACTTTGGTAACGCTCCCGAGGGGTCGGCCGTCACCGTGTCGATGCGAGGTGACCAGAAATTCCACGGCCACGTTAGTTGGCGCACTGGCGATTTGCTCGGGATTAGGTTCAATGAAAAGTTGAACGAACTTGTCGAGGGTTGCGCCGTGTTGGACAGCGGCGCTCGAAAGCGGAGTCCCCGCTTGCCGGTACATTTCCAAGCGCAAATTTGGTGCGAAGGGGCACTTACTTCGGTGCGGGTTGTGAACCTTTCACCGAGCGGTGCTGCGGTGATTATCTCTGGAAAGCCCCCGCGGTTGCGTCAGGTGGCCCTGAAGGTACCAGGGCTCGCCAGTTTCCCAGCGCAGGTTCGCTGGAGCGATGGCGATAGAATAGGGCTCTCGTTCAACACGCCATTGCTCTTCACGCAACTGCAGCGCCTGGTCTCACTCAGCTCCTTGAATACGAGAGCGGCGGTCAGGAACGCGGCTTAGGCGCGTGTTGATGGGCTTGAGGTGCAGAGCCACTTACACCCGGGACAAGCAGATCATCTCGTGGAGCGGACTGTTTGTTGCCGCCGGCTCGGAGATGCAGGCGGAATGAGCTGAGATCCGTCTCGTCTTTGCGATTTTGGAGAATGCGTCATGCGCATCGTTCTCTTCTTCCTCGCCATAACGTCGTCATCCCTGGCAGGTGCGTCCGATGGTCGGTTCGGTGCATCTTCCACGGGTAGTGTAAACATCAGTGTCAGCGTGGCTCAGCGCGCTTGGCAAACCGGCATTTCAGACAATCGGGCTCAGTTGTGCGTAGCCGTCAGGCAAGGCTTCGTGTTGGTGGACGGGCGAACGGGCGAGATCATCAAGCAGCTGCAGCCCTTAGGCAGCTGTGAGTTCGGCGGAGCAGCGCTAGAGATGAAAGGTCTCCCCACAAGCCCCGTTCGTCTGGTCATCGTTCGGGCAGAATAGGGTCACACGCAGCGTGTACGCTAAGGCTCTCTGCCTAGCTGCCGCTCGATCAAGAGCAGACTGCGGAGTTTATTGGATCGGTATCTGAATGTCGGCAATAAATCGAAAGCCGACCTCGTGCCTGCTTTGAGGCTCGCAGACTTATCGTTCGGTTCGCTGAAGCGAACTTTCAAGCGAGATGACGCCAACTCCCCGCGCGTTGGTCTTACTCAATTTTTTCCGGATTTTTGAACTCGCTTCAGTTCCGAGAAACTCGCGTTGATGCGTTTCGCAATCGACGATCGCAGCTAGCACGTGCAATTCCCGGTCGGTTTGTCCGCTAGGTCTTGATCGGCTCTAACTGAGTAGATTATCTCCGTGCCTAGTCGCTCGAGCGACGAAAAGTCGCGCATTAGCGTCTGCCGCAGCGCGACTTTTAATTTGACCAGCGTTTGGCCCAAAGTCGGCGAACAATGAAAAATGGCGTCGAGAGTTACGGCGTTGAGGTCCTAAATGCTGTAAGGGCGTCGGTGTACCATTGCGGCCACCGAGCAGCCGCCGGGGCGGTACCACTTGTGCGCTCCAGAGGAGCCATCGCCTCGGCGCCGTCGATGACCAAAACGGTGGGCGCCGATCGACAGCTCGGTTCTGTGACCGCTCCTCCAAGTACAAAAGAATTGACGACTCGCAAGCCGTCGTCGACGACATGGGCGGGCAACGACATGAGGACCAGTTTGAAGTGACCGAAAATTACGAGAGCGGCGCCAAACGAAAGTGGACGAAGCCGACCGTGAGCGTCCTCGGTACGGTTGAGCGTGGCCGCATAATCGGCTCGCCTGAGACGTCACCGGAACAAGTTGACGCCTTGAATTCACTCTTGCGTGAGCACCACAAGGGTGAGGAGAAGCCGGCTGATGGCGATTGACGACCCAGCCGTTCGGGCAGCGTTGCTTGTTGTGCTTTTGTCATTCGTGGCTCTCGCCATCCTCTTCATCAGCAAACAATTTGACCTGCGTTTGATGGCAAAATTCTCGGCGAAGAAACGGCGACCACCGCTGATCCTCACCAAGACAAACGAGTCCATCAATCGGCGCGACGAGGGGGGGGCGTCATGACCCTGTTCGTCATTCTCCGGCGCTCGCACAAGGGCCGTCGCTAATCGTCATTTTATTTGCACTTTAGCAAACAGCGAGGAGGATTTTTCCGGTCGGCGGGCTGCCAAGTCCCGGCGATCCGGACAAGACCCTGGCGGAGGGCGGCGAGCCGCTAGCGGTGGAGAAGCTCGCCACCAAGCTGGGGCTGAATACCCCGAGCGTTCGCGTTGCTCCGGTCCCGCTGCAAAGTCTCCAGTGGACACCGGGGACGCTTCCCATGAGTCCGACCTACCAGGAGTTGGCCCAGCATTATCTCAGCAGCCTGGCGGGGGATGAGCGGGCACGTGACACGGCCGAGCTCCTGTTGTCCGATCATATAATCCCGAAGTTTGGGGCGCGCCGTCTAACAGACACCAATGCCGCCGATTTGCAGGAACTTATCGCAGGTGCTCCGGACATGGTCGGCGCCGAAGCGAGCCAGCTGGAAAAGCTTTTGAAGCGGATGTGGACTCTTGCTGTCGACATGAAGTTCGTACCCGCTGAGGCTGCGGCGAGCGTATGTTCGACCCCGTTTGGTCGTCCGGATCAGGGCTTCGCATTGCTCACTGCGGCCAGTGCTAAAGAACTGCTCATTGCCGCACGGAGCAGCCCCAACAGGCAGCTGAAATACATCATGGCGCTGCTGATGCTGACCGGCGCGCGGACTCGCGAGATCCTCAACTCGCGTTGGGACGATTTCGACCTCAATAAGTCGGTGTGGAGAATTCACGTTTCCGCGCCGGGTACCGCGCGCGAACTTAAAAGAATGTCGCCTCGCTCAAAATGTCTGCCATCATATTTGGCTGAGCATTCTTCGAGCTCTTACGTCGTTCGTTCAACAGCCAGCCGCGAACGACTTCAATCTGCTGACGGAAATTGCGATCTCGTCCGCTCGCCTTGCTCGAGGACTGCAAAGTGCGGTGTTCAACTGCGTCGCCTCGATGCGGGGATGGATTTGAGATGTTAGGCGCGCAGTGAGCAGGCCAGAACGGCGCCCTCCAGCCCGGCGTAGTGGACAAGCTCCTAACTTCGCTCAATTCCGGTTGCGACATTGCCCGTAGCCTCGGCCAGCTTGACCTCTCGCAAAGGCTCCGCCCCCTCCCGCGGCGCCTCTCTTTCCGCAGCAGTCTGCTTGTCGAACTTTGCCCACCGTCCGACCGAACCGCTCAAAAAGAAACTGCAATCACCAAACTTTACAGATCGGTAAGGAGAAGCTGGTAACCGCAGTGTTGCCCAGGGGGGCTTGTCTGCGTTTTTGACACGTTCGGCGTTCGGTCGCCGACCGGCGTCCCTTGCCGCACGATCTCCTCGAATATTCTCTCGGAGATCATGCCGTGGCCTCGTTGCTCTTTACGAACCAGAAGACCTCTACCCGTCGAATTGCGTTGCTGCTTGCTTCAGTCGCCTTCGTGGCCGGCCCTGCATCTGCGGCGGAAGTGACAGTTGCCGCCGGAAGTACCGGCACACTCGGCGCAAACACGTCCGATCGCTATGTCGTCGATGGCGTTCTGCACGTTACGCAATCCGGCAGTGACGTCGTCTCTGTCGACAAGAGCGACACCGTCTACGGCAGCTTCAGCGGCTCTACGACGCCGGGCGCTCCGGGCACCCTGAGTTTTTCAGCCTCGGCATATTACATTACCGCGACAATCGGGTTCGTTGATCAGAACGGCACGATCGTGAGCGTGCTGACAACTAACGATGATGACGTCTACAATCTATCGAACAGCCTGAGCGGCGTGGGCCTGATCGGCACGAACTGCGCTTCGGCCGGCATCTCGGCCTGCGTGGTCGCGTCCGGTTCGAGCCAGGATTTGCTTCCCACAATCAATTCTCTCAACGGCAACCTCAGCCTGTGCTGCGATCTTGCCACGTTCAACGTCACCATCTCAGGCCGGACGAATTCCCACATCTCCTCACTCGCCGGGTCGGGAACAGTGGACGTCTCGAGCGGAAACTTGGTCATCAGCAACGCTGCGGATGATTTCCGCGGCACCGTCACTGGACCCGGCGGTATCGAGATCGCCGGCGGTCGACAGGTCCTGTCGGGAGCGAACAGTTATTCCGGGGGCACCTACGTCACCGGCGGTGTTGTTGTTGCCAACAACACGCTGGCCTTTGGCTCCGGCCCTGTCCACATGATCGATCCGACGGTCAATTTTGCCGCTTCCGGTACCTACACAAACGATTTCATGCTTGAGGTAGCCTCGCCAGCCGCTGGCGACCCATCAATCTTCCAGACTGATGCCGGCGTGGGTGTAATCCTCAGCGGCGTCATCGTCACGGGTTCAACGGCGAGCACCGATCCGGTGCAATACGTCGTCATCGATGGGTCTGGGAGCGTCACCCTAACGAATGCTGGCAACAACTGGCTGGGCACGACAACGATCAACAGCGGCTCGACCTTGATTGGCGCAAGCAACACGATCTCGGGCAGCACCATCATCGACAATGGCACGCTTGCCTATGCGCAGCCCCTGAGCGGCTCGGTCGCACAGGGT
The DNA here is from genome assembly GCF_009363895.1 of Sphingomonas ginsengisoli An et al. 2013. Lineage (NCBI taxonomy): Bacteria > Pseudomonadati > Pseudomonadota > Alphaproteobacteria > Sphingomonadales > Sphingomonadaceae > Sphingomonas > Sphingomonas ginsengisoli (ex An et al. 2013). The sequence continues at coordinate 1,363,371 of NZ_CP045434.1, forward strand.
ATCAGCGGCTCCGGCGTCGTGAGTATCTCGGGCCTCGGCGCGAGCGAAGCGATGACCTTCAGCGGCACCAACAGCGTCGCCAACGGCTTTCACGTGGTCGATGGCTCGGCCATCATCCTGACTGGAAGCAATAATGCGCTCCGGAACGTATCCCTCGATGGAGCGAATGCATCGGTAAGCATCGCCTCCACTGCTTCTCTAGTCAGCGTTGGCGATGTCGGCGTGATTGGTTTTGCGGATGGAAATAAGGTCGATAACCAAGGCTCGATCGTCGGCGGAACGTCGGTTGGAGTTGCCGTCTACGGCGGCAATGCGACGCTCATCAATGGGTCGGCCAGCAATAGCGGAGCCTTGATTTCAGGCGGCTACGGCGTGTCGGCGGCTGGTTCGAGCCTTTCCGTTGACAACTTCGGCACAATCACCGGCACCAACCAGATCGGCATCGACGGCGGCAATCTCACCGTTACAAACCACGCCGGTGGCCAGATCACTGGCGCGTCGCGAGGCATCCTTTCAAACGCAGCCTTAACCCTCACCAACGCCGGTTCCGTCAGCGCCAATGGCACTGCTGTCCTGACCGCAGGCGGCGGAAACATCGATAACCAGCTTGGCGGAACGATCAACGGTGGCGCATTTGCTTTCCAGTCGACTGGCACCGCAGCGTCCACGATTAACAATGCGGGTGATCTCACTGGCGGGGTCGTGTCCACTGGCGGCGGCAACCTCAACATCACGAACAGCGCGAGCGGCAATATCGTTCGTGTGGTGTTCGGCTCGGCCATCGACCTGTCAAATGGCGGTGGCCTCACCCTGAGCAACGCTGGCGACATCGTAGGCTCCGGATGGGGCGTAGTCGGGCGCAATTCGACGGATAGCGTGGTCAATTCCGGGCGCATCGCGTCGGGCACGATTTCCAATGACGCGATCACGGTCAGCGGGGCGAACGCCATTGAGCTTCAGCAGGGTGGCAATGTCACCAACCTGAATGGTGGACAGATTACTGGCCAGGGTAATGGCGTCACCGGCGGCGGGATTACAATCGATAACCGCGCAGGCGCCTTGATCAGCGGCGTCTCTAACGGCGTCAACATCGCCGCCAACAGCTCGGTCAGCAACGCCGGGACGATCTCCGGCGGTAGCGCCGGTTTCAATTTCGGTGTTGTGACCGGAGCCAATAGCACGCTCACGAACCTGACGGGCGGGACCATCACGGGCGGACGAGCAACGCAGTTCTCTGGTGTCAACGACGTCCTGAACAACAGCGGCTCGATCACCAGCACCGCAGCCACGGCGTCGCAGGGCTATGGCGCGATCTTCCTCAATGGTGGAACGGTCAACAATCTTGCCGGCGGTACCATCACCGGTCAGTATCGTGGCGTTTCGACCCAAGGTTCGGCTGGCTCCGTCACCAACGCCGGGACCATCAGCTCTTCGACCGAACTGGCAATTGCCATGTTCAATGGCGGGACCGTCTCGAACCAGGCTTCCGGCGTCATCGATGGCCAATATCGCGGCGTGGCCATCAGCGGCGGTGCCGGCACCGTAACCAACGCCGGCCTGATCCGGGCCACGGTCGACAATGCGGTTAGCCTGTTCAATGGCGGCACGGTCACCAATCAGGCGCAAGGAACGCTCACCGCGCTCGGGTCGGGCGGCTGGGGTGTCTACGTCACCGGCGGCGCTGTAAACGTGTCCAATGCCGGCCTGATCAACGCTGACACCGGCATTGTCACCAACGTCAACGGGGCGGTCGTCTCGAACACCGGAACGATCAACGGCAATCAGGACGGAGTGATGAACTTCGGGTCGGTTACCCAAGCGCTGACCAACAGCGGCACGATTTTCGCCACCAATGGCTCAGGCGTGAACTCGGGTGGTGAGCTGACCCTCAACAACAGCGGTACCATCAGCGGCGGCAATAGCGGACTGTTCCTCAACGCCGGCGGCAATGTCACCAACACTGGCTCAATCCTGAGCCGCGGCGTGTCTGGTGGCAACCAGGACGGGGTTAGCGCCCATGGTGCCTTGAGCCTTACGAACAGCGGATCGATCGTGACCGGTGTGAATGCCGGCGTCGTGGCTTTCGATTCCCTCCTGACGGTCAACAATCAAGCCGGCGGATCTATTACTGGAGGAAGCAACACCTTCGGCTTTGCCATCAATGCCAAGGCGGGGCTCGACCTGACAAGTGGTGGAACTCTTAACGCCGGGACGGGCACCACGACGGCGGTGCTTGTCGACGGACCGTCGTTCATCAACCTGCTGGACGGTTCGACGACCAACGGGGATATCGTCTCACTTGGTTCGGGTACCAGCGCTCTGACAGTCGGTGGGCTATTAAACGGCCGCTACGTTGCGACTGCCGGAACTGCGGCCGATACAATAATCCTTGAGTCGACCGGCATGATCAACGGCGCGCTGCTCGGTGCTGGCGACGACACCTTCACGACTTCGGGTGGCGCCATCGGTGGTGCCATCGATGGCGGCGCAGGGGGCGATGCGCTGACCTTCGATATCACTGACGCCACGGCGTACGACGCCGGCCTGTTCAGCGGTTTCGAAGCCCGCTTCAAGAATGGCGTCGGGACGCTGACCCTCAGCGGCACCGACGGCCTGGCGGCCGACTTCGCAGTCAATGCCGGCACCTTGGTCCTGTCAGGCGGCTCGGCACTCAATGACGGTGCGGCGTTGATCAACGCCGCAGGCACCACCGTTCGCCTAGTCAATGGCAATGAACAGGTGCGTACGATCAGCGGGTCGGGCGCGATTGATCTCGGCAGCAATGCCTTGATCCTGGGTGGCAACGACAACACCACCTATTCGGGCGTGATCAGCGGCACTGGCAGCCTTGCCAAGTTTGGCACCGGCGTCCTGACGCTTTCCGGCAACAACAGCTACTCCGGGATGACCCAAGTGTCGGGGGGTACCCTCCAGCTCGGCGCCAGCAATGTTCTTGCCAATACGAGCGTCGTCAACATTGGCTCAGGCGCAACATTCGATCTGGGCGGCTTCAATGACACCATCGGTGGCCTTGCCGGTGCAGGCACGGTTGCACTTGGTGCGGGGCGTCTCACCGTTGATCAAGCAGCAAATACGGTCTTCAGCGGCCCCATTACCGGCACCGGCGGCCTTACCAAGTTCGGCTCGGGTGTCCTCAACCTGACCGGTACCAGCAGTTACACCGGGGCGACCTTCGTGAACGGGGGGACACTGGCAATCGATGGCTCGCTTACCTCAGCCGCGACGATCAATTCGGGCGGAACGCTGACCGGGAACGGTCGTGTTGGCGGTGTAAGTGTTCTGTCGGGTGGTGTTCTCGCGCCCGGCAATGGCATCGGCTTGCTTACAATTGGCGGTCCGCTGAGCTTCGCGGCCGGATCGATCTACCAGGTCGACGCCAGCGTGTCGGCGGCTGATCGGACAAGCGCCACTGGCGCCATCATGATCGGCGGCGGCACTGTGCAGGTGCTGGCCTCTGGCGCTGCTTACCGTCCGCTGAGCCGCTACACGATCCTTGACTCAAATGTCTCGGTAAGCGGTACGTTCGCGAACATCTCGTCCAACCTGGCCTTCCTGACACCCGGCCTCGAATATGACGCCAAGTCGGTCATGCTCGTGCTGCGCCGCAACGACATTAATTTAGCGGCGCTCGCGGGCAGTTCCAACCAGGCGGCGGTCGGAGCCAACCTCCAGTCCACGGGCGCAGGCGCGCTCTACGACGCCTTACTCGTTCAGTCGGCGGACGGCGCTCGTCAGGCTTACGACGCGCTTTCGGGTGAGGCATACGCCTCCACTCAGAGCGCGATCTTTGGGGAGCGCGATCGCCTTCAGGACGCCATGGCCACCAACCAGCGTCGCAGCGAAGGCGTCAGCCTGTGGCTCGACAGCGGACACAGCAGAGGCAGGTTTGAGCCGACGCGCCTTGGCAGCACCCTTGCCTTGTCCAGCACCGATGACCTTCTTGGCGGCCTCAACTGGACCCGCGGCGCGTTCGCGGCAACCGTTGCGGGAGGCCGAGCAAGGACCGAGATCGATATCCGTGATCGCGGCAGTGAGGCGAAGGTCAAGAGCTGGCTGATCGGTGGTCAGGTGGCTTACGGTGCCGACCTCGGCCTGAATGCGGTGATCGGGGCGAACTATGCTTCGCACAATATCACGACCCAGCGGTCGATCACCTTCCCCGGCTTCAACGAGACAGCCTCGTCACGTCGCGATGGCAACGGTTATCATCTCTTCGGACAGGTGGGTTATGCCACTCAAGTCTCAGGGATCATGGTTGTGCCGTTCGCCGGTTTGTCGCGAGATCATCTCGAGCTTGATGGCGGCACTGAAAACGGGGGTCTTGCGGCTTTGAACGTGACTTCGGCGTCCCGTCACCTGACCAGCACCCAGGTCGGGGTGAAGCTCTCTTCATCGGCCAACCTCGGCCGGGCTACGTTCACTCCGCGCACCAGCATTGCGTGGCAGCACGTAACGGGCGACACCACTAGCCGTGCTGATAACGCTTTCCGGTCAGCGGGCGCCAACTTCACGATCAACGGAGGAGCACTGGCACGTGATGCCGCAAAGCTCGGCGTCGACCTCGATCTTGAATTCGGGGCAGCCAAGCTCGTTGCCGGTTACTCCGGCACTATCGGCAGCTCGGCAACCGAGCACACCGGCAAGATCGCGTTCCAGCTGCGGTTCTAGAGCGACTTAGCCGCGGACTTCCGCGAGCTCCCGTCCACGGGCTTGGACTTAAGCGCGTTGGACGGGAGGTCGCTGAGGACCATAACGGACATTCCGCCTACCGCACCGGCCAAAATACCTGAATGTCCGCAATGGGTCGAAAGCAGACATTGGCTCATCGTGTGGGAGATGGCCGACACAGCAGAATTAGGCACGAGCTTGACCTTAGCCGGTCACAGATTCTCATCGTGTTTGTCAGCCTTGATAAAATGCACCCGGAAGCCCGCCGGCAAGGGGTGAAGTGCCTCCTGGGGCAGATGCGCGGCAAGGAGCTTGAGGGCTAACCGTCGCTCAGCTGGAGAACCAGTCAAGGCATCCTGAACCGCCTTTGTGACGATGGCCTCAAGACGGGTCATCATTACGCGTTCCCCGTTTTGCGTAACCGGAACTGGCTTGCGCAGCTCGGCCGCCACGATGGCGCCTAGCGACCGATGGTTTTTCTTCGGCCTTCCTTTCGGGTTGCCTGACTGCCCTTTCTTGAATTGGTGATCCTTGGGCGGCTGACGGTACCCGCTTCGGAGCCCCGGTCGATTGGCACCAGGCGCTTTGTCGGTCACGCGCCCTCGCCTCGCTCTTGCTCCGCACGGTCGTTGAACAGCTGCCCAGTACGTGAATCGCGGGCCTCCTTGCCGGTGTAGTCCTGCCAGCGCCGAACGATCGTGTCGCAGTAGAGAGGATCAAACTCGATCAGCCGGGCGCATCGGCCAGTCTTCTCGGCAGCAATGAGTGTTGTGCCAGACCCGCCGAAGCAATCGAGGACAATCTCGCCGCGCCGGGAGCAATCCCGAATGGCATCGGCGACCAAGGCGACCGGCTTGACGGTCGGGTGCATCGCCAGCTCGCTGGAACGATTGCCACCAAGCGAGCTGATACCCGGATAGTCCCAGACATTCGAGCGATAGCGGCCGGTCTCACCTAAGCCGAAGCTGTTGGTGTGCTTGGCGTTACCCTGCTTGGAGACGAAGATAAGCTCGTGTTTGGACCGATAGAAGGTCCCCATCCCGGCGTTGGTCTTATTCCAAACGACCAAATTCTTGAGTTCGGTGAACACCTCAGTGCCGGCAGCCATCAGCTCGTTGATGTGCCGCCAGTCCATGCAAACGTACGCAATGGCGCCATTGCGCATGCAGGCTGCTGCGTGCCCCAGTGTAGTCTGGAGGAAGGCCGTGAATCTGCCTTCACTCATCTCACCGGATGCAAATGCAAACTCGCGGTGCTTGATGGCGCCGGCGCCGCACACGTGACCATCGATTGCTACGTTATACGGCGGATCGGTGAACACGAGGTCGGCCTGCGCCCCGGCCATCAAATGTTCAAACGAGGCCCCCTCCTGGGAGTCGCCGCACAAGAGCCGGTGTCGGCCAAGCAACCAAAGATTGCTGGCTTGAGAGACCGCAGGGCCTTGCGCTTGAATGGTCACTTCTTCTGGATGGTCGTCACGGCTCGGATCCCCTTCCCTCGCCGAATCAAGAGTCAGGTCGATCTCGGCGAGGCTGAACCCGGTCAATTCGACATCGAAGCCGATGTCGATCAGCCCCTCCAGCTCGATGGCCAGGGTTTCACGGTCCCAACCGGCATTCAGTGCGAGTTTGTTGTCCGCCAGCACGTAAGCCCGTCGTTCGACCTCGCTCAGGTGGGAGAGCTTGATCGTGGGCACTTGGCTCCACCCAAGTAGCTTGGCTGCCGCGACCCGACCATGCCCTGCAATGATCTCGCCAGCATCAGAAATGAGCACAGGGTTGGTGAAGCCAAAACGCTCGATGCTCTGAGCGATCTGTTTGATTTGCTGTCGAGAGTGCGTGCGGGCGTTCGCGCCATTAGGTCGTAGCAGGTCGGTTCTCGTCTGCGCGAGCGCATGCTTCAGGTCCGGTTGGTCAAAGGTCATGAGGAGCGGTCTCCGGATTGTAGGTCCGGACAGCATGGCGTCATCCGCCAAGGCTTGCGTTTGAACAATTAGGCCGGCGCCTGAGCCATCCCCGGCAATCCGATCGGTCTCACCTGTTACTTGCGATTAACGCACCTGTTTCGTGAATTTCATTACCCTGTTCGGTCGATTAAATGCCCTGTTCCGGCGAATAACAGGGAAGGCGAAGGCTCACGTGCGAAACGGCAGATTTCCGCCGCAAACGCGAAGATTGGCACCGCTCAACCAGCAGAAATGTCCTGATCGGACGTGCGATTCATACAATTTACCCTGTTATTCCGCTTAAATCAGGGAAGAACAGGGTAGAGACCAGTTAGCTCAGCACTGCCCGCGTCACCAGACAGCCTTCCCCTTCGCCCAGCCTTCGCGATCGTCCAGCAATGCGCGCAGCCGCTCGGCGTCGGCGGGTGAAGCGGGGTTGTAGACGATCATCCCAAGTTCGGGTCTCCCCTCGACCGCGAACGACGAGAATTCGATCGCGAGCACCCCGGCCTCGGGATGGTGGATCCGCTTCACGCCCTCACCATGTCCGGCCACATCATTGTCTTGCCACAACGCCTCGAACTCGGGGCTGAGGCGGGACAGTTCTTCGACCAGTCTGGCGGCGTCCGCGCTGTTGCTGGCGCCCGCGCGCGCCATGTCGGCGCGGAAGGCGCCAACGACAAAGCGCGCAACGCTGTCCCAGTCGTCGTTGCGTGCACGGACCCGGCCGCTGCCGAACATCAGGCGGAGGATGTTGCGACTTTCGCGATGCAGCTTCGAATAATCGGTCAGCAGCACCGCCGCCGCCCGGTTCCAGCCGACCACGTCCCACATCGCCGTCTTGATGATCGCGGGGCTCAGCACCAGGGCGTCGAGCACGCGCTGCAGTCGCGGGGAGATGCCGTCGACCGGCTGGTAGCGCGCCTCTGGCGGGCGGCCGAGGCCCAGCATGTAGAGATGCTCGCGCTCCGGCTCGGTCAGCATCAGGCCCTTCGCGATGCGGTCGAGCCGTCGGCCGACGGCGCCCCGCCCCGCCCCTGCTCCAGCCAGGTATACCAGGTCGGGCTGATGTTGGCCCGGCTGGCCACCTCTTCGCGCCTTAGCCCCGGCGTTCGCCGGCGGCCGCCACCAAAGCCGAACGCCGCGGGATCGAGGCGAGTGCGGCGATCGCGCAGATAGGTGCCGAGCTGGCTGGGCGTGTCGCTGGCCATGATTGATCCTGTTGCCGGTTATACCACGATAAGATTACTACTTTAACATGTTCGAGCAGGGCGCGATATCCTTCGCGACAAGCAGATTTCCCATGCGCGTATTCCTGACCGGCGCCACCGGCTCCATCGGCTCGCACGTCATTCCCAAGCTGCTCGCGTCCGGCCAACAGGTGCTCGGCCTCACCCGCTCCGACGCCGGGGCTCGGCAACTCGAAGCGGCCGGCGTCGACATTTATCGCGGCGACCTCGAACAGCCCGAAACGCTTGCCAGCGGCGCGGCGGCGGCCGACGCCGTGATCCACTGCGCGTTCGACCATAATTTCTCAACTTTCGTCGACAACACCAGGAAGGACGAGCGCAACATCGCCGCCATGGGCGAGGCGCTCGAAGGGACGCACAAGCCGATCCTGATCACTTCGGGCGTCGGTCTCGGCACGCCGCTGAACGGCGGTCCGGCAACGGAGGATGTGCTCAACCCGCGCCACGCCAACCCGCGCATCGCGACCGAACTCGCCGGCGCGGCGCTGATCGCGCGGCGCATCGACCTGCGCACCATCCGCCTGCCGCAGGTGCATGACACCACCAAGGCGGGGCTCAACACGCCGCTGGTCGCCGAGGCGCGCCGGGCCGGCGCCGTCGCCTATGTCGGCGACGGACAGACGCGCTAGTCCGCCGCCCACGTCAGCGACGTCGCGAAGCTTTACGTCCTCGCGCTGGACAAGGGTGAGCCGGGCGCGCGCTACAATGCGTCGGTCGAGAAGGGCGTCACAGCCCGCGCCATCGCCGAGGCGTTCGGCAAGGGCACGGGCCTCCCTGTCCGCTCAATCGCGGCCGACGAGGTCGAGCGCTATTTCGGCTGGATGGCGCCGTTCGCCGCACTCGACATGACCGCATCGAACGAGTGGACTCGCGCACGATTGGGATGGAGGCCGTCCGGTCCTGACATGCTCACTGACCTGGCAAAGATGGACTATCTGCTGATTGCGGCGTGAAGTTCCATCAACAAGGCTGCCACGTCTTCGATCCGATCCCACTGCGGCTTCAATTCCATTCTCTCTGCCTCGACAGCGAACATGGCGACCAGCCTTGAGCGCGGCCGAAACAACATTTGAACCGCATTGGACCTTTCTCGGACCAAACTGGATGTTACGTAGGCCGCCGTTCCCGATATTGCCGCCTGCAGGCGATGGAGAGGTAAAGTGCCAACAACATTGTTAGTGGCGTCGGCTGTCAGTTTAGCGCTCCTTGCTACCGCGCTTATGAGCGGTCGTGTCTTGGCTCCTAACGCGTTGCATCAGAAGACCCGGGACAGCCGGCCTCGACTGTATTGGTCACAGGTCGTGGGGTTATTTGTGATCGCAGCCGGACTGCTTACGGCCGGACTGTATGAGTACCCGGCGCTCGTCGCACACTGAGAATGAAGTTGCCATCTCACGAATGCCATGGGGCTTTACATTCCTTTGTCCGGTGAACCGAAGGAAGTTCCGTTTCGGTTCTATTTTTGCGCGCTTGGTAAACGCTGCTCGCCAACGGTTCTCGCGAAGGGAGACCGCGTGTGGCGAGTGTATTTGGCGTCAGTGAACAAGTCGGAGAACGGCGCAAGGGAGCCCGGCATGTGCCGGTCCTTCAGTTAGCTTCGATCGAGACAGGCGGCCGGGTTCAGCTCGGTCTAGTTCTGGATCTCAGCCTCAGCGGATTGAGTCTAAGAGCCGCAACTACCGGCAAGCCGGGGCAACCGATTACCGTGTGTCTCCGCGAATTTGTTATCGAAGGGACGATCGCGTGGCTTGATGCTGGAAAGGTCGGGGTTCAATTCTACGACGATCTCGCACCGGAAATTCTTCAAAGCCTCCTAAGCGCGTTCGACCCGCGAATGCGAGCGCCGCGGCTCAACACCGACCTTAGCGTTAAAGTCAGGTTGGGCGCCGAGGTCGCCCAAGCCTGGCTTAGAAACATTTCGCCCTCTGGCGCGATGCTTGCGGTCGACGGCGATCCGACCGACCGAGGCCAGGTTGTCGTCACCTTTCCGCAAGTCGGTCCGGTGCCGGGGCAGATCCGTTGGAGCGATGGTGCCCGCATCGGCATCCTGTTTAATCGTGCGCTCAATCTCAAAGATTTGGGTGTCGTCGTCGACAGTGGAAGCGCTTGGCTCCCTCGAGAACACGGTCCAAGACAGACCTAAGTCAAACCAAGACGGTGCAAACTCCTGAGGCAAAGTTCGGTAGATTCCGGAAAATTTGCGTCTGGAGAGTGATTTGAGCCGAAGTTGCAAGTCAATTTTCCACCCTGGCTTTGATCAACAATTGGGTTCGACCATCTCTCTGCCCGGCGGAGCGATGTGCTAGATGGTGAGCGGCGCTAACCAATCCCGCGGACTGCCATTCGTCGATGCTGAGGATCATCGCATGGTCAGTCAGATCATTGCCTTCCGCCGGGCGAGGACGCGACTTTTCGATGCCAGATGCTTTGGTGAGCCGGCTTGGGATATACTTCTCATTCTATACGAAGCGAGCTTTCTAGGTCGCCCGCTGTCGATCTCATCGATCGGTCGACGCGCTCAGATCAAGCCCACGAGTATGCTGAGGTGGGTCGAGACGTTGGTAGACTGGGACCTTACGGAGCGATGCTCCGACCCGCATGACAAGCGCACGACGCGCCTCGCACTTACTGCAAGCGGTTATTCAAAGATGAAGTCGTATATCGATTTGATCAGAAAATTGGACCAGTTTGACCTTTGACCAAAGAAGGCACCTCCTCAATTCGCATGCTAGCCGACCCATCGACCGGCTTTACTAATCTCACGTTGAAACCTATTAACTGCGGATTAATTCGCGGAATCCGGGGAATGTGCGGTCCGCATTGGTGATGAGGGTAGAGTAGTGTCGGAACCGATGAGCTTGCCGCCGGGGCAACCCGAGGAGTCCGACGTGCAGAGCAAAGTGGCTTTGCTTTTGAGGCAGAGCCTAGCCCTCCTTGACGAAAGCGGAGCTCCGCTCGCTTTACGCGCGCGGCTCGCCGACCTGATCGACGATATCGCTTCAGATTGGTCCTAAGCTTTCGAACCTAACGATCCGTGCAAACGATCCCGCAAAAATAGCTATCGAGCGACCTTCTCCCCTTCGTCGAAAGCGAAAGCGCGATGCGCCGGCCGTCGCGTTCGTGCGGACGACGATGCACCAGACGCTCCTTTTCGAGGTATTCGATCCAACGCTTGGCACTCGTGGACGCTAATCGCGCGCGGTCGGCGGCCTCAGTCACCGTAATGGCTTCACCGATCCCATCAGCAACATAGAGAATGAGTAACAAGTCCCACGCGGGCTCGCCAATGATGGCTTTGGCGAAATGCTCCTTGCGCGCTTGGCGACGCTGCATTGCGCTACGCGCATAGGAAATCAGTTCGCCACGCCGAGCTGAGCAGTCGCTCTCAAATGCCGGCTCCCGAGTGTGCGCCAAAGCCTCAAGCATGAATGACAGGCGCAACAGCCTGCGACGCGGGACTTCGATGACATCGTTATTTCTCGCGCTGGCGGAAGGCTTGGAAGGTTCGTCCATGATCAATCTCAACTTTTCGGAAATTTGGAGGCACCGGATTGCCCAGCTCCAGGTCGACTATGAACGTGAGGCACTAAGGGCAAGCTGAAGTGTCACCCAGATTGGCCCGCGCATAGTCCACCTTGGACCAACAATTAAATCGCCCATGAGGTAAGTATGACTGGAATATCAGAGGGTTTCACATGCGTCCCGAAGCCATTGTCGCCAGCCGGTTGAGCCCTAAAATTCGCTTGATTCCGCTCAACGAACTTATCGATCGGCTGGAACGAGCCGAGCCGCGGGACGACGTCATTGCGATGTTGAAAAAGGCTCGCGAGATTCGCGCCGCGCAGGGAAAATAGTGCGATCGCTCGCTTTTGGATGCATTATTATCTCAATTTGGCCCAGCGCTCGCGCAAATCCGGCATAGCAATGATTGTGTCGGGGCTTCGCGCGCATGCGAATATACCTAAGCGTCTTAGTGCTTGCGTTGGCCTTCGGCGACTATCGTGCCGAGGCAGGCGAGTTGGGGGCGAGTTCGCAAGCCTCTATTGTGATACGGGTGAGCGTCGCACCTCGGGCATGGGTTGCAGTGGACGGATCGGTATGCCTCAATCTGCCCGCTGCATCCTATCAGGCGTCTCGAGCACGCGGCGAGCCGACGACCGGCACCCTGTCGGATGTTTGTGGCGCTTCGGGTCGCAGTAGGCTGAGTGTTCCCTCAATTCGATCTCAAGAGAGCACTATCATCATTACGCCTGAGTAAACGAACTCTGCTGGCTAGTGTCCGAAAGAGGAGTTACCCTGCGCTGAGATGGAGATGCATCGGGCCGTCTTAGCGAGGAGCGAATTCGTGTTGAGAAGCGCGATCGTGGCAAGCATTGACAGGCGCGCGGAAAGCTTGCGCATCCTTTCACCTCGATGCGGGGCTTAAAGCCCGTTTTCTCGAGGAAAAGGTAAGCCGAGATCGACCTATGATTGCATCACCTTTCGACGAATTGACTGACAAACAGCGGGAGTGCTTGCGCCTCGCGGCTGATCACATGAGTTCGAAAGAAATCGCTCGCGCGCTCGGCATCAGCGCGTCGGCTGTCGAGCAGCGACTGAAATACGCCGTACGCACTTTGGGCGCCCGTGATCGGCGCGAGGCCGCTCGGCAATTCGCGCGCTGGGAGCAAGCTGGCTGTGGGGAATCCACATGTGGGTCACCGGGCGTTGAGGAATTCGAGGCAGGGCCACATCCGGTTATTGTCGAAGCTCGGGCTTCGGACGCATGGGAAGCGGCGCAGCTTGCCGACAGCGCGGGGTATTTTGATCCGCACTGGGACAAGCCGCTCGCTAAAGCGGTCAACTGGCCCTGGGCCGGAGAAGGGCGTCAGCCAGCAGATCTCTCGCCCTCGCAGCGAGTGATTTGGATGGCGGTCATCACGACCGGGCTGCTCCTTGTGTTCGGGGTATTTGTTGCTGGCCTGGAGGCGCTTTCACGCCTTCACGGGTAGCGATCTTTCGGGGTTCGGCATCGGACCACCAGCCCGCGCCGCTCGGCGCCTAGGAGATCATGATGCTCAATGAACGTCGCACCGCAGCCCGCAAGATCGCGGCTAACCTTTTCGCCCTCGAAGAGGCTCTTGATATCGCCCTGGCGCAAGCTGGCGGTCTTGCCGCAACTATCCCGACTGCTCGTGCAGAAGCCCGCGTGTCCGCCGTGGTCGGCCAAGAAGCGATTGGGAGTACGGCCGAGGCATTATCATTTCTAGTCCAGGCACGTGCGAAGGTGATCGAAGCGCATCACCATCTTCAAGAAACGCGAGTTCAGATGGGCCTTCGCGAAGTCAGCGTCGGCGACATCCTGCCCAAGCCCTCCGCTGCATCCACCGATGAAACTCCGCCACTGCGGATTGTCGCGTAAGCCATTGCCTCGCGCCCTGCCAGATGAAAGCCAACTACCTTTTTATTGTGTTTCTTCTCCTGACCGTCGTGACTGCGTTCATCAGAGGAAAGAATACTGAGCAGGTAGGCATCACAATTTATCTGGTGGGGTGCTTGCTGACTGTCTTGGCGGCGTCGCCTGGTGCGACACGCTTCACCGGTGAGGAAACGGGCATTCTTCTGGTCGATCTTACGACCTTTGCTGCTTTTTTTGTCCTCGCGCTCAACGCCAACAGGTTCTGGCCGATATGGGTAACCGCGTTGCTAGCAATTCCGCTTTTCGGGCATCTCGCACGGATGCTCGCTCCCGATATCTTACCGTGGGCCTACGCCGCGATTCTGTCGATGTGGAGTTACCCCATTCTGCTGATCATATTGCTGGCCAGCTTGAAGAGAAGGGCATCGATCAGTCACGGGCCGTTCTGACCGACCTGCTACGCGCTGCTGATCCGGCCTTTGCAGATACAGCGGCAGCATCTTTGCTTGATGTATTTGGATCGCTTCCGCGGCTACTGGCAGCCGACGCTGCGGCCTTACAACGCGTCGTGGCGCATCCCGCCATCATTCGCCAAGTTATGGCAACGCAAGCGGTGATGGAAACTTCGCTTCGTCCGCTGCTGACTGCCGACCTCGGCTCGCCGCCAAGCGGCCAGGTGTTAGTGCGCTATCTCTGGCTCTGCCTGGCTCACTCCGACGTTGAGCGAGTAAGAGTTCTCTTCCTTGACGGCCGCGGACACCTACTTCGCGACGAGGAAATTGCGCGGGGCGACAACCGGCATGCGGTGCTCGACCCGCGGGCAATCGTGAGGCGTTGCCTGGACCTTGGCGCGCAGCGCTTGGTCGTGGCGCACAACCACCCGTCTGGCGATCCGGCGCCATCGGTCACCGATCGCAGGGCGACCGACTCGCTTGTCGCCGCAGCTCGCCTCTTCAACATTCAAGTCGTGGACCACGTCGTTCTCGCCAGCGGTGGTTGGAGCAGCATGCGAGCCTTGGGCTGGCTCGGAAAGTAACCCAAAAAATAACATACGGCTCACTGGTGCAGGTCTCGAAGGCACGGGCGTGTCACACGGGCGGTTAGATTGCCTTCCCGTCACCAGGGCGGTGGCGAGTGACGCAAGTCGAAACTGACTTGGTTGGAGTTGAGGTTACTGATGGGACAGGAAGACAATATCCTTGAATTGAGAATCTCACAGGTTGGCCTCGGGCATCTCAAGGAGTTACTGTCATCGCTCGTCCTCGCCGACGCCGACGCCGACCATAATGAAGGCGAACGCGTCGTTGCCGCATGGCTCAAAGCGCGCAAGCTTCTCGAGAGCCGCCGGAAGAGAGACACTTTTTTCGCGCCAGCCATGTTCGGTGAGGCTCCTTGGGATATCCTCCTCACGCTTTTCGCAACCAGCGAAGGCACGCTTGGCATGAGCGTAAATCACCTCGCCGAGAAATCGGGAGTGCCGGCAACCAGTTGTAAGCGCTGGCTTGAGTATCTCGAACAGGAGCAGCTCATATTCCGTCGGGGACATGATAGGGATCAGCGAATGACGCTTATCGCGCTCACCGATCGCGGCGCGGAACGCATGAGGAGCTACCTCGACGCCATTAGCGTTTAGGCACACCAATGCGGCTAGTCATTTGTCGGCACGGACGCCGACAATTCACTTTGTGAAAAAGGCCGATTGAAAGATTGGCAGCGACCTATTGACGCATATGCCTGATCCAATTGAGGTTCCAGTCTGCCAGATTAGCCAATGAGCAGCGCGACAGCTGGCGGACAATTGATTAGTTGGAGGTCAAGAGCGCCAACCTTCTAAGCGCTGAAGCCTACTCCGCCAAAGTTGAAAAGCGCCGCCGCGGTGTGAGATTAGGACCGGCCGCGGCGGCGCTGCTGCGAGATGTCTTGGGATACAATGACATCTCGCAAGGGTAGGCCCGTCCGCTTGGGGTAAGACGAGCCACACTCGATATTCTTAAACTAGAGGGCAGCTTGCATCGCTGGCCCAGCGGCTGCGAACGTCTGACGACCTCTCTTTACGGCGTAAGAACCTGCATCGGCTCGCTCCAGAAGCTCCTCAAGCCGGCAGGAGCCCCCATCACCTAGAACGCTTCCGATACTCACGCCGATAACGATCGAGACACCGTCGATCTCGTACGGCCGTTCAAGCGTCCTCGTTATGCGTCGCCGCACAAGCTCGACCTCGCCTGGATGCGTGATGGCGGTCTGCAGCAGAGCAAATTCATCGCCGCCGAGCCTGCAGGCGATGCCCGAACCCCCTGCTATGTCCGACAAGCGCCGCGCAACCAACTGCAGAAGGCGGTCTCCAACCAGATGACCATATTGATCATTGACGGGCTTGAAACGATCAAGGTCAAGATAATGCATTGCGAAAGTCCGGGAATCCGAAGCGGTCTCAACCCGACTATAAGCTTCAGCCAACCCCAGTCGATTAGCCAGGCCGGTGAGAGGATCGTGACGGGCCAACGAGCTGAGCAAATCTCGCATGCCGATGTTGTCGGTTGTCCAGCGATACCGAGCGCGAATACTACCAATCCCGCCGATCAGAAGTGCAACGAGAATTAGGCTTAGGGTCAGGTGAGATGGATCTGCGATCATAGCGGACGCTGAGGCAAACGGGATCACCGCGACCAAGAGTGCCAACAGGCTGATGCGGGGGCGGAGTGAAACACCTGCCGCCACTCCGGCGGCATAGCCTACCACCAAAGCTGCAAGCAGGACTTGCATCGCGAGATCGCAAATTAGCATCGCCCGAGCCGCAAATAACCCAAGCAAAGCGGCGAAGGCGATATACGTACTTCCGAAAAGTTTTTCGAATTTTGCGGCGCTCTCCAATGTCCATGGGCGACTCTTCAGTCGGATGCGTTGCAAGGCTAGAACTAGTATTCGCGCGACTGACGCCACCGCGCCCGCGAGCGCGAACCCCGTCAAATAGTGGTCCGAGTGCGGATTTGTCGCGGCGCTTGCGACCAAAACAAATAAAAAGCTCATAATGCTTGTGGGGACGAGATTCGCAAGCAAGCTATCGATAAGCTCGAGATATGTGCTGTCCGAAACTCGATGCTCAATGGGGTCCGCCTCGATCATTCGCGGAGACTGCCGAAACTTATTTCAAACTTACTTCAGATTGCATCCAATGTGGTTGTATCAATCGCAAAGTGCCGCGCGACGTCCCAATCGGATCGGATAGGCTCGGAATGACTCACGACCATGAGAGGTCAGCAAGTCGATGTGCTATCTACACACGCAAGAGCGCTGAGATTAGCAACCACGAAGAGGTAAACTCGCTGCAAGCTAAACGCGAGGTTTGTTCGGCCTACATTCGCTGCCAATCACATCTCGGCTGGGAGGAGATCGCTTAAAAATATGACGGTGCCGGGTGGTCTGGAAGCAACCTCGAGCGTCCAGCTCTCCAGAGCCTTATCGCGGACATTGAACGCCGAAAAGTTCAGACCGTTGCCTTCTATAAAATCGATCGCTTGACGCGGTCTGTAGTCATGGATTTCTCTTCGGGGTCTTCATCCGGAGGTTTAGCGGAACGCGGTCAACGGGTGCGTTTGAAAATTTGGGCGGAGCCAACGCGCGAGACCTGTATCCGCCTCTTATTGGCGGAAGGCGTAACTGTTTCGGCCGAAGTTTAGCCCTGTTCCGGCGACTAATTCCCCTGTTAGGGCAAATAACAGGCAACGCGCGTTCCGCGGCTTTAAAGTGTCAGAAATCGGCAGATCATTGCGTTTGAAAATGCCTGCGATAGGGGGGAAGTGCCCGATCTTGGTACCAAAAATGAGCTGTTTTCGTCTTATTGCATCAAGAGCAGGGAAGAACAGGGTAGAGCACCGTTAGCTCAGCACTGGCCGCGTCACCATCCTGTAGCCGGCGCTCAACTTCCCGCCAGCTCGCGCATTGCCGCCTCGATCGTCCGCCGGTCGGCCTCGCTCGGCACCCAGTCCGAGGCCAGCACGCCGCCCGGCCCGAGCACCGCCGCGACGATTCCGTCGCGGCCCGCCTCGGCCCAGCAGGCCGCCAGCCGTTCCGCCATGGGATCGTTGACCGGCGCCCCGTCGCCACGGACGTGAAGCAGGAAAGCGGCCAGCGCGCGCAGCGTCGCCGGGCTCGCCCGCCCCTGCCCCGCATTGACGGCCAGCGGCTCGAGCCAGCGCTGGGGGATTTTCTGCGAGCCGTCGGTGGCGATCTGCGCGAGGCTGTGCGGCAGTGCGTGGTTGCCGAACCGGGCGAGCAGCGCGTCGGCATAGGCGCCCAGATCCTGCCCCGGCGCCGGGGTCAGGCTGGTGGCCGCTTCCTGCCGCATTAACCTTTCGACCACCGGCGCAATCGCCGGGTCGGCGATCGCCTGGTGGACGAAGCGATGCCCGGCCAGCAGCCCGAGATAAGCGAGCGCCGAATGCGCCCCGTTGAGCATCCGCAATTTCGCCGCCTCGAACGGCGCGACGTCGGCGACCAGCTCGGCGCCGACCTTTTCCCACCCCGGCCGCGGCCCGGCAAACCTGTCCTCGATCACCCACTGGCGGAACGGCTCGGTCACCACCGCCGCTTCGTCGCGCACCCCCGCCGCCGCCGCGATCCGGTCGCGGTCGGCTGGCGTGGTCGCCGGCACGATCCGGTCGACCATCGTCGCCGGGCACGCGCACTCGGCCTCGAACCAGCGCCGCAATGCCGGAGCATGCTTCTCGAGCCACGCGCTCATCCCGCGTGCCAGCACCGCGCCATTGTTCGCCAGATTGTCGCAACTGACCAGCGACAGCCCCGCCAGCCCCTGCGCTTGCCGCTCCGCCAGCCCGCGCGCGAGCACCGCGTAGATCGAATTGCCGGCAGCCTCCGCTTCCGTAAGGTCGATCCCCTCGCCGCTTCGGAAATAGGCCTTCTCAGTCACCGTCAGCGTGACGACCCTGGTCGTCGCCGCCGCGATCAGCGCGGTCAATTCCGCCGGCTGCTCGGGCGCGACCAGCACCTGCCGCACCGCCCCCACCAGCCGCAGCAGATCCCCCGCCGGCGCACGCTCGTCGAGCAGATAGAGCCCGTCCTGCGGGACAAGCGAATCCCTCACCGCCGCCGAGCGCAGCGATACCCCGGCGATCCCCCAGTCGCGGTCGCCCGCGGCCATCGCATCGTCGGTGAACACCGCCTGGTGCGCTCGGTGGAACGCGCCGATACCCAGATGGACGATCCCGATCCCCTGCGCGTCGCGGTCATAGCCTGGCCGCTCTACCTCGCGGTTCAGCCGCTCCACCGTCGCCGGCGCCAGCCGCGGCGGCGCGCTCACAGCTTGTAGGCGCGGCGGGCGAGGCCGACGGTCAGCTCCTCCGCCAGCTCGGCCGCCTCCCACTCCTCGAGCCGGTGCTCGGCGACCAGCCGCGCGAGGAAAGCGCAATCGACCCGCCGCGCAACATCGTGCCGCGCCGGAATCGACAGGAAGGCGCGGGTGTCGTCGTTGAACCCGACCGTGTTGTAGAAGCCCGCGGTCTCGGTGGTCAGCTCGCGATAGCGCTGCATCCCCTCGGGCGAATCGTGGAACCACCAGGCCGGCCCCAGCCGCAGCGCCGGATAATGGCCCGCCAGCGGCGCCAGCTCGCGTGCGTAGGTGCTCTCGTCGAGCGTGAACAGGATGAGCGTCAGCGCCGGCTCGTTGCCGACCGCGTCGAGCAGCGGCTTCAATGCCGCCACATAATCGACCCGCATCGGGATGTCGGCGCCGTTGTCGCGCCCGTGGCTGGCGAACAGCCGCGCATTGTGGTTGCGGTAGGACCCCGGATGCAATTGCATCACCATCCCGTCCTCCACGCTCATCTTCGCCATTTCGGTCAGCATCTGCGCGCGGAACAGCTCGGCATCGGCGGGGCTGGCGTCAGGCCCGGTCACCCGCGCGAACAACGCTTCGGCCTCGGCCACACCGAGGTTGGCGGTGCGCGCCGAAGCGTGGCCATGGTCGGTCGCGGTCGCCCCCGCGGCGCGGAAGTCCGCCCGCCGCCGGCGGTGCGCGGCAAGGTAGCCGACCCACGACCACACGTCCTCGCCGGTCAGCTCGGCAAAGCGCGCCATGGCGGTCGGGAAGACCTCATGCTCGACGTCGATCACCCCGTCGGGCCGGTAGGTGGTGATGACCCGCCCGGGCCAGCCCGAGGCGCGGATCGCGTGGTGCGCCGACAAGTCGGCCTCGGCCCCCTCGGTCGTCGCCAGCACCTCGATCCCGAAGCGGTCGAACAGCGCGCGCGGGCGGAAGTCGGGGGTCGCGAGCAGCTCCTCGATCCGGTCGTAATAATGGTCGGCGGTGGCCTCCTCGAGCTGGACGTCGAAGCCGAGCACGGTCGCGAACGAATGGTCGAGCCACAGCCGCGACGGTGTTCCGCGAAACAGGTGGTAGTGGCCGGCAAACGTCCGCCACGCCGCCCGCGGATCGGTCGCCGGCGCCCCCTCGCGCGACGGCACCCCGAGCGCCTCGAGCGAGACGCCCTGGCTGTAGAGCATGCGAAAAATATAATGGTCGGGCGCAAGCAGTAGCTCGGTCGCATTGCGCCAGGGCTGGTCGTCGGCGAACCACTTCGGGTCGGTGTGGCCGTGGGGCGAGACGATCGGCAGGTCGGCGACCTGACGATACAGCTCGCGCGCGATCCCGCGCTGGACGGGGTCGCTCGAAAACAGTCGATCTTCGTGCAGGGCCAACGGCCGGGTCATCGCGCTACTCTTCCTCCATGGCGCCGAGCGCGAAACATAGCAGCCGGTCTTGGTTTTACCAGTCGCGCGAAATTGGTATGGCCGCTTTGGGGAGCGACACGCGCATGAGCAGGATTGTCATCGTCGGCGAGGGAATGCTCGAGCTGGCGCGTGCGCCATCAGGCGGCGGCTGGCAGCTCGGCCATGGCGGCGACACGCTCAACACCGCCATCCACCTCGCCCGGCTCGGCCGTCCCGTCGCCTTCATGACCGCGCTCGGCAAGGACCGCTTCAGCGACGAACTGCGCGCGGCTTGGCAGGCCGAAGGCGTCGACACCGCCCTCATTGCCACCGACCCCGCCCGCGCCCCCGGCCTCTATGCGATCGCCAACGACCCCGACGGCGAGCGACACTTCACCTACTGGCGCGGCGACAGCGCCGCCCGCCACCTCTTCGCGCTCCCCCACACCGACGCGCTGGTCGCCCAGGCCGCGCAGGCCGACCTGCTCCTCTTCTCGATGATCTCGCTCGCCATCCTCCCCGAGGTCGGCCGCCACCGCCTGTTCGCGCTCGCGCAGCAAGTCCGCGAGCGCGGCGGCAGGGTCGCCTTCGACACCAACTACCGCCCGCGGCTGTGGCCCGACCTCGCCACCGCCCAGGGCGCCCGCCGGCTCGGCATGGCGGTGGCCGACATCGGCTTGCCGACCCGCGAGGACGAGGCCGCGCTCGCCGGCACCGCAGACCTTGCCGCCATCGCCGCCGAGTGGCGCGAGGCGGGGGTCGCCGAGGTCGTCATCAAATGCGGCGGCGAGGGCTGCCTCATCGACGGCAACCTCGTCCCGCCCCCGGCCTTGCTCCAGCCGCGCGACACGAGCGGCGCGGGCGACGCCTTCAACGCCGGCTACCTCCACGCCCGCCTCGCCGGCCAGGCGCCGCGCGATGGCGCCGCCGCGGGTCACCGCCTCGCCGGCTGGGTCGTGATGCACCAGGGCGCCGTCCCGCCCCGCACCGACGACGCGCCCTACGCCGCGCTCGCGCAATTGGTCTAACCAATCTGGACAGGCCAAGGCGCTTGGCCTAGGTTTCGACGCGTGGGCACCGGAGGAGCGGGGCCCGGGAGGACATAAAGCCCATGCGGATTCGCGGCCTTCGCTGGTGGATCGTCGCGCTGATCTGCGCCGGGACGATGGCCAACTACCTCGCCCGCAATTCGCTCGGCGTGCTCGCCGCCGAACTCAAGACCGAGCTGCACATGTCGACGCAGCAATACAGCTATGTCGTCGGCGCCTTCCAGCTCGCCTACACCGTGATGCAGCCGATTGCCGGCGCGATCGTCGACAAGGTCGGCCTGCGCGCCGGCTTCGCTTTGTTCGGCCTCGCCTGGTCGGGGATCAACATGCTCCACGCCTTCGCGGTCGGCTGGCTCAGCCTCGCGCTGTTCCGTGGCCTGCTCGGGCTCGCCGAATCGGCCGCCATCCCCTCGGGCATCAAGGCGGTCGCCGAATGGTTTCCAGCGCGCGAGCGCTCGGTCGCGGTCGGCTGGTTCAACGCCGGCACCTCCTTGGGCGCGCTGATCGCTCCGCCGGTGGTCGCCGCGGTCGCCATCTGGGCCGACTGGCGCTGGGCCTTCATCGTCACCGGCGCGGTCGGGATCGTCTGGGCCGCCTTGTGGTGGCTTTGCTACCGCCCGCCCGAGCAGCACCCCGCCATCACCGAGCCCGAGCTCGAGATGATCGTTTCCGACCGACCCCCGGTGGTCGGCCGCAAGGCGAGCGCGCGCGAGATCCTCTCGGCCAAGCGTTTCTGGGTCATCGCCATCCCCCGTTTCCTGTCCGAACCGGCGTGGCAGACCTTCAGCTTCTGGATTCCGCTCTACCTCGCCACCGAGCGCGGCATGGATTTGAAGCAGATCGCCTTGTTCGCCTGGCTGCCCTTCCTCGCCGCCGACGCCGGCGGCATCCTCGGCGGCTATCTCTCGCCCTTCCTGATGCGGCGCGGAATGCAACTCGTCCCCTCGCGCGTCGCCGGCTTCACGCTCGGCGCCGTCCTGATGATCGCGCCGGGCTGCATCGGCCTCGTCGCCAGCCCCTTCGCCGCCATCGCCCTGTTCAGCGTCGGCGGCTTCGCCCACCAGATGCTGTCGGGCCTGCTCAACACCCTCTCGGCCGACGTCTTCAAGCCCAACGAGGTCGGCACCGCCAACGGCTTCGTCGGCCAGGCGGGGTGGATCGGTGGCCTCCTCTTCTCGCTGCTGATCGGCCAGCTTGCGGACTCGGTCGGCTATACCCCGCTGTTCGGCGCGCTGGCGGTATTCGACCTGATCGGCGCGGCGGTGCTGATCACCTTCATGCGCTTCCTGACCCTTCCCGAACCCGAGCCAGTCCTGAGCCCCGCATGAGACGCGCGACGCTTTCCAACCCGCCACTGTTTGCCGCCACCGCACGCGAGAAAGGCCGCGTCACCCTCACCGCCGACACCGGCGCGGTGGCGCATCTGTTCGTGCTCGAGGACGACATCGTCCGCCTGCTCCTGCTCCGCGACGGCAAGGTCACCAGCCCGCCGAGCTGGGCGATCGCGCCTGGTGCAAGCGACCTCGCCGAGCCCGGCCGCGACCGCCTCGACATCGCCGGCTTCACCTGCCCCGACTTCGATCTCGCCGAAGCCGCCGGCACCCTCACCCTCGCCACTCCGCGCCTTCGCTTGACCGTCGCCCTCCACGGCCTCCGCTGCCGCTGGGAGCAAAACGACGGCGACGGCTGGACGCTGATGGCCGAGGACCGCCCGACCCAATCCTACGACTTCGGCTGGTGGGACGGCCGCGCCCACCACTATCTCGCGCGCCAGCCGGGCGAACGCTACTTCGGCCTCGGCGACCGCGCCGGCGACGCCAACCGCGCCGGCCGCAGCTTCCGCCTCACCAATCTCGACCCGATGGGCTTCGACGCCGAGACCAGCGACCCGCTCTATAAGTCGATCCCCTATCTGCTGGTCGCCGACGCCGCCGGGCACTGCCACGGCGAATTTTTCGACAGCGCCGCCGACGTGACCTACGACCTCGGCCGCGAGCTCGACAATTATCACGGCCTCTACCGCCACGTCGTCGCCGATGAGGGCGACGTCGACCGCTGGATGATCGCCGGTCCCGACCCGCTGGCCGTCACCCGCCGCTTCACCTGGCTGACCGGCCGCCCGGCGATGATGCCGCGCTGGTCGCTCGGCTATTCGGGCTCGACCATGACCTACACCGACGCGCCCGATGCGGCGGCGCAGATGGCGGGCTTCCTCGACAAATGCGCCGAGCACGACCTCGGCTGCACCTCTTTCCATTTGTCGTCGGGCTACACCTCGATCGGCGACAAGCGCTACGTCTTCCACTGGAACCGCGACAAATTCCCGGACCCGGGCGCCTTTGTTGCTTCCTATCGCGACGCCGGCGTTCAGCTCGTCCCCAACATCAAGCCGTGCCTGCTGCGCAGCCACCCGCGCTACGACGAGGTCGCCTCGGCCGGGCTGTTCGTCGCCGACGCCGACGGCCAGCCGGTCGAGGCGCAATTCTGGGACGAGGTCGGCAGCTATATCGACATGACCAACCCCGCCGGCGCGGCCTGGTGGCGCGCGCAGGTCACCAGAGCGCTGCTCGACCAGGGCATCGAGGCGACGTGGAACGACAATAACGAATATGAGCTGTGGGACCGCCGCGCCCGCTTCGACGGCTTCGGTCAGCCCGTCGCGGCGGCGGCGATGCGCCCGCTGCTCCCGCTGCTGATGACCCGCGCCTCGCGCGCGGCGCAGGTCGCGGCGCGCCCCGACCGCCGGCCTTATGTCGTCACCCGCTCAGGCATGGCGGGCTTGCAGCGCTATGCGCAGACCTGGTCGGGCGACAATCGGACCGAGTGGAAGACCATCCGCTACAATGCCCGCCAGTCGCTCGGGCTCGCCTTGTCAGGCGTCTCCAACAGCGGCCACGACGTCGGCGGTTTCGCCGGCCCCGCCCCCTCGCCCGAGCTGCTCCTCCGCTGGGTCCAGGCCGGCGTGCTGATGCCGCGCTTCAGCATCCACAGCTGGAACGACGACCGTACGGTCAACGAGCCGTGGATGTACCCGCAGGCGCTGCCCGCCATCCACCGCCTGATGGCGCTGCGCCAGACGCTCATCCCCTTCTTCTACGACCTGCTCCACCGCTATTGCGCTGACTACGAACCGATGGTCCGCTCGACCTGGCTCGACTTCCCCGCCGACCCCGCCTGCTGGGAGGAAAGCGACGAGCATCTGCTCGGCCCCGACCTGCTCGCCGCGCCGGTGATGGAGCCGGGGGCGACCGAGCGAACGCTCCACCTCCCCGCCGGCACCGAGTGGGTTCACCTCTGGTCAGGCCAGCGCTTCGCCGGCGGCGCGTCCGCGATCGTCGCCGCGCCGCTCGACGGCCCGCCGCCTCTATTCGCCCGCGCCGGTTCGGCCATGCTGGTCGACCTCGCCCGCGGCGGCTGGCGGCTGGAGCCCTACCGGCGCGGCGTCTGGCTGTTCCCGCCAACCGCGGGGTCGTTCGAGTGGAACGCGGTCGAGGATGCGGGCGACGGCGACGGCCCGGTCGACCGCTGGCACCTCACCGGCTCGGCCGACGCCGACCGCATCGACGTGAAGGTGTGGCGCGATGGTCCCGGCTGCTGGGGCGACGACGCGGTCACCATCCTGCTCCCGCCCGGCGACCGGCGCCCGCTCCGCGTCAACGACGGCGCGGGCGAGCCAGTGACCCACGATGGCCGCGCCGGCGTGCGGCTGACGCTGTAGCGCTAGACCGCCGCGCGCCGCGCGAACTGGTTGCGCTTTTCCTTGAGCTCGGCGCGGGTCCGCTCGAGCGCCTCGGTCTCGGTCGCCACCAGCAGCCCTTCGATCACCCGCTGCAGATGGTCGCGCATCGCCGCGCGCGCAGCGGTCGGGTTGCGCTTGCGCAGCGCCTTTAAAATCGTGACATGCTCGTCGATCCGCGGCTGGACCCCCATGCTTCGCGCGGTCGCAAGCATGTGCGCGCACAGCGGCGAGCTGTAGCGCGCGTCCCACAGCGTCTCGATCACGCTGACGATGGCACTGTTCTGCGTCGCCCGCGCGATCACCAGGTGGAACTCGCGATCGGCCTGCTCGCCCGCCACCTGCTCCTGATTCTCGCGGTCCATCTCGGCGATCAGTTGCTCGAGCCGAGCGAGGTCCTCGTCGCTGATCGACACCGCGGCCAGCGCGGCGGTCTCGCCCTCGAACAGCCGCCGCGCCTCGGTCAGTTCGAACGCGCCAATGTCGAGGCTCATCGACAGCGGCCCGACCGGCGGATTGTCGACCACGAAGATGCCCGAGCCGTGGCGCGAGCGGACGAGGCCGGTCACTTCGAGCGCGATCAGCGCCTCGCGGATGGTCGGCCGGCTGACCTGATGCTCCTCGGCCAGGTCGCGCTCGGACGGGATCCGCTGGCCGGGCTTATAGTCGCCGCGCTGGATCGACGCGGCGATCGCCGCCGCCGCCTGCTGGTAGAGCTTGCGCCCCTCGGCCTGGACTCCGCCGGCGATGCCAAGTGGTCTGATCAATGTCCGTATCCCGCTCTTGCCCGCATCCTAGCGCCTCCCCCTCTGTTTCGCAACGCGGCGAATGAGTGGTCAGGCTGATTTGCCGATAAGTGTTCGACCAACCTTGTTGCAAGTGGCTTGACCATTTGGTAACGCCTGAGTCGGAGGCACCTTCGGGTGTGAGGAGGAAAATCATGCAGCATCTTCGTGCAACCGTCGGCACCACTGCGCTTGCGCTGGCCCTACTGGCCAGCCCGGCCATGGCCCAAACCGCCCCCGCCGACACCGCGAGCGCGCAGCCCGCTCCCGCCCCGGCGCCCGCCCCCGATCCGGCCGGCACCGCCTCCGCTGCGTTGAACCAGCCCGACCAGACCGCCCCCGGCGGTCCCACCTCGAACGTCGGCGGCCCGGTCGACAATGGCGAGATCATCGTCACCGCCAACAAGCGCGCCGAGAATGTCCAGAAGGTCCCGCTCGCCGTGTCGGTGGTGTCGCCCGCGCAGCTAGCCGCCGCCGGCGTCCGCAACTTCGCCGACATCGGCAAGATCAACCCCTCGCTGGTGATCCGCCCCGCCGAGCAACCGCAGAACAGCAACATTTCGCTGCGCGGCGTCGGCACCTTCGCCTTCGGCATCGGCGTCGAATCGAGCGTCGCGGTGCTGGTCGACGAAGTCCCGCTGGCCTTCCAGGCGCGCGCCTTCACCGACCTCCCCGACGTGTCGCGGATCGAGGTGCTGCGCGGTCCGCAGAGCACGCTCTACGGCAAGTCGGCCTCGGCCGGCCTCGTCAACATCATCACCCGCGATCCGACCAACAACCTCCAGGTCCGCGCCAATGCGGTCGTCACCGAAGACGATGAGCGCGCGGTCAACTTCAGCGTCTCGGGTCCGCTCTCGCCGACGCTCGGCTACGTCGTCTCGGCGGCCTACAACTATTGGGACGGCAACGTCCGCAACCTCTACAATAACAAGGAGGTCAACGGGCGCCAGACTGTGAACGTGCGCGGCAAGCTGCGCTTCAAGCCGTCGGACCGCGTCGCCTTCACCCTCTCGGGCAATTACATCGACGGCAAGACCGACGTCGGCCGCCCGTTCATCCGCATCTCGCCCAACGCGCGCCTGCGCGGCAATGCGGCGCTGACCCCCGCGGTGGTCTTCCCCGGCGTGACCATCGGCCCCGACAACCAGGACATCAGCAACAATTTCGACAGCCGCACCAAATATAAGGGCGGCGGCGGCTATCTGCGGGGTGAGATCGGGCTCGGCCCGATGAACCTCGTCACCATCACTTCCTACGACCGCTTCCACCTCTACGACTATCTCGACCAGGACGACACCTCGGCGCCGAGCACGCTCGGCAACAACAACCAGGTCGGCCAGTTCAAGTCGCGCCAGACCACCCAGGAGGTGCGCCTGCAATCCCCGGGCGAGCTACCCTTCCGCTATACGATCGGCGCCTATTACGCGCTGACCAAGTTCGAGCGGCCGTTCGTCCGCGGGCCTTATTTCTCGCTCGCCAACTGGTTCGCCACCGCGCGCTCGCGCCAGCTCTCGGCCTTCGCCCAGGCCGACTGGACCGTCGTGCCCCAGCTGACCCTCACCGCCGGCGGCCGCGTCCAGAATGAGAAGGTCAGCTACACCTTCCACGACTTCATCACCAACACGTCGTTCGCCGGGTCGGCCAAGGACACCGCGACCACCTACAAGGCGAGCGTGCGCTACGAGTTTACGCCCAATATCAACGCCTTCGCCACCTACGCGACCGGCTACAAGGGCCAGACCTACGATCTGACCACCGGCTTCAACGCCAACCGCGCCGCCGCCGGCCCGATCCGGCCCGAGAAGTCGCGCGACAAGGAGCTCGGCATCCGCACCCAGTTCCTCAACCGCGCGCTGACCCTCAACGCGACGCTGTTCGACACCAGCTACAAGGATCTGCAGGCGCAGACGATCGAGACGCTCGCCGACGGCACCACCAACTTCCGCCTGACCAACGTCGGCAAGCTGCGCACCCGCGGCGTTGAGCTCGAAAGCTCGCTGCGCGTCGGCGAAGACCTCAACCTCAATGGCGCGGTGACCTATCTCGATGCCAAATACACCTCGTTCGACGTCGCGCAGTGCTATCCGCTGCAAAACGCGACCACCGGCTGCGTGGGAACGCCCGCCCGCCAGAACCTGACCGGCACGCGGGCCATCCAGGCGCCCAAATGGAAGTTCAACGTCGGCGGCGAATTCACCCCCGCGGTGTCGGCCGAGATGCGCGGCGTGATCCAGGCCAATTGGCAATATCAGAGCAAGGTCTATTTCACCCCGATCGATCCGCAGACGATCCAGGGGAGCTACAGCATCGTCAACCTCGGCCTCGGCGTCCGCGATGCCCAGCGCCGGTGGGAGCTGATCGGCTTCGTCAACAACCTTTTCGACAAGCAATATTATGGGTCGCTGGTGAACTCGGCGGGCAACTTCGGCAACCAGATCGCCACCCAGGCGGTGCTGCCGCGCGACTTCCGGCGCTACGCCGGAATGCGGCTGGGCCTGAACTTCTAGGCGGCGGCACCCGCCGCCCGCGAAAGGCATAAGCGTGGGTCAGTTTTGTAAGATGGCACTGCTGGCGGCGGCGGCCGTGGCGGGCGGGACCGCTGCGGCCACGACCCCGGCGCCGGTGACCGGGGCCGCCGCCCGCCCGGGCGTCGACGCGCCCGAGCTCGCTCAGCTCGGCGGCTACGGCGTCGGCGTCGCCACCGACCGCTGGGTCCAGCCGAACCAGGCCGATCCGCTCAAAGGCGCCGACCGCCCCGCCATCGGCGACCGCGTGCTGCCGGTCACCATCTGGTATCCCGCGGCGCACATGGGCGGCGGCACCACCTACCGCACCGCGCTGTCGGGCGAGGACGCGCGCGACGTGCCCTTCACCCTGCCCGGCCTCGCCACCCCCGGCGCCCGCGCCGCCGCCGGCCGCTTCCCGCTGGTGATCCTCGCCCACGGCTACGGCAACACGCCCGAGGTACTGTCCTGGCTCGGCGAGAATCTCGCCAGCAAGGGCTATGTCGTGATCGCCCCCGCCTTCCGCGATCCGGCGATCAGCCTGCGCACCGCCCAGATGCGCGCCGCCCCGGTCGCGCGACGTCCGCTCGACATCGCCTTCGTCACCGCCGAGTCCCAGCGCCGCGCCCGCGCCAGCCGCGGCCTGCCCGCCGCCATCGATCCCGACCGCATCGCGCTGATTGGCTATTCGATGGGTGGCTACGGAGTGCTCACCGTCGCCGGCGCGCCGCTCAACCCGGCCTTCGTGCCCGCCAGCCGCAACATCCTCGCGCCTTATGCTGCGGGCGGAGCGCAGGCCGGCACGCTGGCGCCGAGCGGGCTCAAGGCGGTGGTCGCGATCTCGCCCGCGGTCCGCTGGGGACCGCTGCCGATCTGGACTGGCGCCGAGGCAGGCGCGGTCGCCGTGCCGACCCTGTTCATTGCCGGCAGCCAGGACCATGTCGTCGGCTACGACAACGTCCGCGCCGAATATGACAAGCCTGCTCGCGCCCCGCGTTACCTGCTAACCTTCAAGGAGGCCGGCCACAGCATCGCACTGGTCGGCGCCCCGCCGGCGATGCGCCGCACCTTCTGGGACCAGGACTGGTTCGAGGATTCGGTCTGGCGCAAGGACCGGCTGCTGCCGATCGAAGCCCACTTCATCACCGCCTTCCTCGACCGCTACGTCAAGGACGACGACGCCAAGGCCGCCTACATCGACGGCCTCGTTCCCGACAGCGACGCGGGCGCGTGGCCCGACGCCCCGGTCGGCCGCTACGCCGGCTACAGCCCGGGCCCGCCCGCCGTCACCGTGTGGAAGGGCTTCCAGCCGAGCCGCGCGGTCGGCCTGCGCTTCGAAAGCCGCCCGGGCCGATGAGCGACGCCCCGGTCCGCATGACCCAGGCGATGCGCTGGTTCGGGCCGGCCGATCCCGTCGCCCTGCGCGACATCCGCCAGGCCGGCGCGACCCATATCGTCACCGCGCTCCACGAGGTCCACAATGGCGACGTCTGGTCGCGCGCAGCAGTGCTCGAGCGGCGCGCGCTGATCGAGGCGGCGGGGCTCGACTGGACCGTCGTCGAGAGCCTCCCGGTCCACGAGGAGATCAAGCGCCGCGGGCCAGACTGGGCGCGGCTGGTCGACGCCTATTGCGAAAGCCTGCGCAACCTCGCCGCGGGCGGCATCACCACCGTCACCTACAATTTCATGCCCTTGCTCGACTGGACCCGGACCGACCTTGCCTGGCCCCTCCCCGACGGCGCGCTAGCGCTCCGCTTCGAGTTGGCGATGGTCGCCGCCTTCGACCTTCACATCCTGCGCCGTCCCAACGCCGCCGACGACTATGACCCCGCGCTGGTCGAGGAAGCCGGCCGCCGCTTCGCCGCGCTCGACGAGGCCGGTCGGACGCGGCTCGAGCAGACGATCATCGCCGGCCTGCCGGGCAGCGAGGAAAGCTTCACCGCCGCCCAGTTCCTCGCCGCCGTCCAGACCTTCGACGGGATCGACCACTCGGCTTTGCGCGCCAACCACCTCGCCTTCCTCGAAGCGGTCTGCCCGGTCGCCGACGAGCTCGGGCTCCAGCTCGTCGTCCACCCCGACGACCCGCCCTTCCCGATCTTCGGCCTGCCCCGCGCGGTCAGCACCGAGGCCGACGTCGCCGCGCTCTTCGCCGCCGTCCCCAACCGCTCCAATGGCCTGTGCCTATGCACCGGCTCGTTCGGTGTGCGCGCCGACAACGACCTCCCCGGCATGGTCGAGCGGCTCGGGGACCGGATCGGCTTCCTCCACCTCCGCTCGGTCCAGCGCGAGGCCGGCGGCGCCTTCCACGAAGCCGCCCACCTCGAGGGCGACGCCGACCTCCCCGCGGTGATGGCGAAGGTCGTCGCGCTCCAGCAGCGGACCGGCCGCTCGATCCCGATGCGCCCCGACCACGGCCACCAGATGCTCGACGACCTGACCAAACACACCAACCCCGGCTACTCGCTGCTCGGCCGGATGCGCGGCCTCGCCGAGCTGCGCGGGCTCGAGCGCGGGATCCTGCTCGCGACCACCGGACAAGCCTGATCGATGCAAGGAGTTTGAGGCGATGCGAATGACCCGCTGGGCAATCCTGGCCGCCAGCCTCTTCCTTGGCGCAACCACCGCCTCCGCCCAAACGTCTCCCTCCCCGGCGCTGGTCGCCGCCGACCTCCGCGACGGCCTCGACCTGTCGGGCCCGTGGCACTACTCGATCGACCCGTTCCGCTCAGGCATCGCCGGTTTCCACGGCGAGACTCCCGACATCGGCCAGCAACGCTGGCGCGACGTCGACGTGCGCAGCGCGATGCAGCGCGACAGCCGCGTCCTCTACGAGTTCGACCTCGCCCGCTCGCCGCTGACTTCGCTGCCCTCCTCCTGGCTGACCACCGCGCCCGAGCTGCGCCACTATGACGGCCTGATGTGGTACCAGCGGACCTTCACCGTCCCCGCCGCCCGCCCCGGCCGCCGCTTCCTCCGCTTCGGCGCCGCCAACTACGCCACCCGCGTCTACTTGAACGGTCAGCTCGTCGGGATGCACGAGGGCGGCTTCACCCCCTTCGCCTTCGACGTCACCAAATTGCTCCGCGATGGCGACAACCAGGTCACCGTCGGCGTCGACTCGCAGGCGACCGAAGCGACCGTCCCGCCGCCCGTCACCGATTGGGAGAATTACGGCGGGATCACCCGCGACATCCGCCTGATCGCCACCCCCGACACCTATGTCGACGACGCCTGGGTCCGGCTGACCCGCGACGGCCGGCTGGCGGTCGACGTCCACCTCGACGGACCCCAGGCCGCGGGCCGCCCGGTCCAGCTCAGCATCGCCGGCCTCCGCCTGACCCAGTCGGGCGTCACCGACGCCGCCGGCAACTGGCGCGCGACCATGACCGCCCCCCGCGCGCTCGTCCGCTGGTCGCCCGAACGCCCGCAATTGTACGACGTCGCGATCAGCGCCGGCGAGGACCGCTGGCGCGACCGCATCGGCTTCCGCACCATCGCCGTCCGTGGCCGCGACATCCTCCTCAATGGCAAGCCCATCTTCCTCCGCGGCATCTCGATGCACGAAGAGGAATTGGGCGCCGAGCCGACCCGGGCGATGACACCCGCCGCCTCGCGCGCCCTGCTCGGCGAGATCAAGGACGGCCTCCACGGCAATTTCGTCCGCCTCGCCCATTATCCCCATTCGGAGGTCACCACCCGCCTCGCCGACGAGCTGGGCCTCCTCGTGTGGAGCGAGGTCCCCGTCTACTGGCGCGTCGCCTGGTCGAACCCGGCCACGCTGGAGCGCGCCCGGACGATGCTCGCCGAGAACATCACCCGCGACCGCAACCGCGCCTCGATCGCCATCTGGAGCGTCGCCAACGAGACCCCCGTCACCGACGCCCGCATCGCCTTCCTCCGAACCCTGGTGAGCGACGTCCGCCGCCTCGACGACACCCGCCTGGTCAGCGCCGCCCTGCTGGTCGAGCGCGACAAGGCCGCCGACCATCCGGTGATGACCATGGCCGACCCCCTGGCCTCCGACCTCGATGTGCTGGCGATCAACACCTACAACGGCTGGTACACCAACGACCGGCTGAGCGACCTCGCCACGAGCGAGTGGCGCGTCCCCGCCGACAAGCCGCTCGTCTTCTCCGAGTTCGGGGCCGACGCCCGCGCCGGCTTCCACGACCCCGCCAACAAGCAGAAATTCTCCGAGGAGTTCCAGGCCGATTACTACCGCGCGACGCTGGCGATGGCGCAGAAGCTGCCGACCCTGCGCGGCATGTCGCCGTGGATCCTCAAGGACTTCCGCTCGCCGCGCCGGCAGAACCCCGACTTCCAGCAGGGCTGGAACCGCAAGGGCCTGATCTCGGAGACCGGCCAGCGCAAGGCCGCCTTCGACGTGCTCGCCGGCTTCTACGCCAGCCGCGCCCAGCGCACACGCTGAGGAGAAAATCGTCATGATCAAACGGTTCGCTCTCGCGCTCCTGGCCACCGCCGCCATCGGCGCCGCGCCGCCGCTCGCCCGCCCGTGGCTCTCCCCCGCCGCCCGCGCCGAGCAGGCCGCCGCGCGCACGCCGGACGCGCAATATGCCGTCGCCACCCGCCGCGCCCGCCAGCTCGTCGCGGCGATGACCCTCGACCAGAAACTGCAGCAACTGACCGGCGCCGAGCCCGAGCTGCTCGCCGAGCTGCCGCAATGCTTCGGCGCGCGCCACGTCAGCGCGATCCCCGCGCTCGGCATCCCGACCTTCCGCATCACCAACGGCCCGGTCGGGGTCGGCCAGAACGACTGCGTCGCGCCCTCGGTCCGCGATAGGATCGCCGCCGGGACCGAGAGCAAGTTCGCCGTCTACACCCACCCGACCTCGGCCAAGGCCACCGCGTTGCCGTCGGGGATGGCGGTCGCCGCCTCGTTCGACCCGACCGTCGCGACCCGCTTCGGCGAGGTCATCGCGGCCGAGATGAACGCGCTCGGGCTGCACGTGTTCGAGGCGCCCGGGGTCAATCTCGCGCGGCTACCCGTGCTCGGCCGCAACTTCGAATATTTCGGCGAAGACCCCTTCCTCACCGGGACCATGGCGGTGAGCGAGATCAAGGCGGTCCAGGCCGGCGGACTGATCGCGATGGCGAAGCATTATGTCGCCAACGAGCAGGAAACCAACCGGATGATCATCCAGGAGACGATCGACCCGGCGACCTTACGCGAAATCTATTTGTTGCCTTTCGAGATGGCGGTCCGCGACGGCCATGTCGCGGCGGTGATGTGCTCGTATAACTTCGTCAACGGCGCGCAGGCCTGCGAGAATAAGGCGATGCTGACCGACGTCCTGCGCGGCGACTGGGGCTTCCGCGGCTACGTCCAGACCGACTTCTTCGCGATGAAGAGCACCGTCGCCCCGCTCCGCAACGGCCTCGACCATGAGATGCCGACCCCGATCCACTGGGCGCCCGACAAAGTGCGCGCCGCACTTGCCGCGGGCGAGGTCAGCGAGGTCGAGATCGACCGCGCGCTGACCCGTCGCTTCACCGAGATGTTCCGCGCCGGCATCTTCGACCGCCCGGTCCGGCAGACCCCGCTCGACGTCGCCGCCGGCGGCCGCATCGCGCGCGAAATCGGTGTCCGCTCGGCGGTGCTCCTGCAGAACAACGGCGCCCTGCCGCTCGCCCCGACCGCGCACCGGCTGGTGCTGGTCGGCAAGGCTTCGCAGCCCTTCGCGCAGCAGGCGATCGCTGGCGGCGCGGTGCTCGGCAAGCCGATGGGTGGCGGCGGCGGCAGCTCGGACGTCGTCCCTCACTACACGGTCGCCCCGGCCGAGGGCATTCGCGCGGCGATGCCCGCCGGCGCGGCGCTGTCGGTGGTGCTGGTCGACGACGACAATCGCACCGCCACCATCGACGGTGGCCCGGTGCGCTTCGCCGACGCGCTCGCCGCGGCCGCGGCGGCCGATGCGGTGATCGTCATGGCCGGCACCGTCGCCGAGGAAGGCGCCGACCGCGCCACCTTCCACGACGACAGCGGCCATGCGCTCGCCGCGCCCGCCGCCGCGGGCCAGTCGCTCAACTGGTACAGCGCGCGGCCCAACAGCATCGCCACCGTGCCCGGTGCGCCGGTCACCGGCCGCGGCGGCCCCAACGTCGCCCGCTCGAGCGGGACCGAGGCGATGCTTCGCGCGCTCCTCGCCGCCCGCTCGACCACCGGCCGGACGATGGCGCAGAAGACCGCGCTCGTCCTCAAGGACAATGCCGGCGTCGCGCTCGACCCGGCGATGGTCGGACCGCAGGGGCCGGCGATCCTCGAAGCGTGGTTCCCGGGCCAGGAGGACGGCCGGATCGTCGCCGACCTGTTGTTCGGGCGCGCGGTGCCCGGCGGCAAGACCCCGGTCACCTTCCCCTTCGCGGGGCGCAGCTTCCTCGACACCGTCACCGCCACCCAATTTCCCGGTGTCCTCGACGCCGCGGCGAAGAAGCAGACGGTGACTTACGCGGAAGGCCGGCTGATCGGCTATCGCTGGTACGACGCCAATGCGAGAGGTCGCTGCGCCGCGGTCGGCGGCCGCAATCCGTGCGTCGCCTTCCCGTTCGGCTACGGCCTCTCCTACACCAGCTTCACGCTCGCCCGGCCCAGCCTCGTCACCGAGCGCGCCCGGCTGACCGTCCGCGCCACCGTCCGCAACAGCGGCGCGCGCGCCGGCAGCGAGGTCGTCCAGGCCTATGTCGCCTTGCCCGGCAGCGGCGCCAAGCGCCTCGTCGGCTTCGCCCGCGTCGACC
The DNA here is from genome assembly GCF_009363895.1 of Sphingomonas ginsengisoli An et al. 2013. NCBI lineage: Bacteria > Pseudomonadati > Pseudomonadota > Alphaproteobacteria > Sphingomonadales > Sphingomonadaceae > Sphingomonas > Sphingomonas ginsengisoli (ex An et al. 2013). The sequence goes on from NZ_CP045434.1 coordinate 1,398,206, forward strand.
TCGCGCCCGGCGCGTCGCGCACCGTCTCCATCCCGATCGCGCTCGACGGCAGCAATCACCCGCTCCAGTCGTGGGATGCCGCCGCGGGCAAGTGGTTCACGCCCGCGGGCAGCTATCGCCTGCTGGTCGGCACCTCGTCGCAGCCGCGCGACCTCATGACCGCGGGCACCTACCGGCGCTGATCGCAAGCCGCCGTCCGTCGAACCTCGCCGGCCGCCTGACGATCCGCGCTTGTTTGCTTGATGGCGCGGGAGCGGCCACACGGGCGTTCCATCAAGGAAGAGGCCCGAGTGATGCGTTCTGACCGTCTGTTGCCGTTGCTGCTCCTCGGGTCCGCGCTGGCCGGGCCCGCCGCTTTCGCCCAGGTTCCCGCGCCTGCCCAGGACCGTATCGAGTCCACCGTCACCCAGCTGCCGCGTACCGCCATCCCGCGCCACTACACCGTCGCCGTCACCCCCGACGCCGCGCGCTTGAGCTTCGCCGGCACGGTCGCGATCGACCTCGACGTGGTGAAGCCGACCAGCAGCCTGACCCTCAACGCCAAGGCGCTCCGCTTCCAGTCGGTCGCGATCCAGCCCGGCAGCGGCGGCCCGGTCCGCCCCGGCCGCGCCACCGTCAATGCCGCCAACGAGACCGCGACCCTGACTTTCCCGGGCACGCTGACCCCTGGCCGCTACCGCCTGACCATCGCCTACACCGGCACCATAAACCAGCAGGCCACCGGCCTGTTCGCGCTCGACAGCACGGCACCCGACGGCACCCCGCGCCGCTCGCTCTTCACTCAGTTCGAGGCCGCCGACGCGCGCGCCTTCGTGCCCAGCTGGGACGAGCCCGACTATAAGACCCAGTGGGACCTCTCGGCGGTCGTTCCGAATGCGCAAATGGCGGTAGGAAATATGCCAATTGTCGCAACCGAGCGACTTTCCGGCGACATGAAGCGCGTCACCTTCGCCACCACCCCCCTGATGTCGAGCTACCTGCTCTTCTTCGCCACCGGCGATTTCGGTCGCATTTCCAAGAAGGTCGACGGCACCGAAGTCGCCATCACCATGAGCCGCGGCAATGAATCCAAGGCCCGCACCGCGCTCGACGCCGAAGGCCAGGTGCTGACCTACTACAACCGCTACTTCGGCACCCGTTACCCCTTGCCCAAGCTCGAGAATGTCGCCGGCCCGGGCCAGTCGCAATTCTTCGGCGCGATGGAGAATTGGGGCGCGATCTTCACCTTCGAGCGGATCCTGCTCGACGATCCGGCGATCACCACCGACGCCGAACGCCAGGCCATTTTCGGCGTCCAGGCGCACGAGATGGCGCACCAGTGGTTCGGCGACCTCGTCACCATGGCGTGGTGGGACGACCTTTGGCTCAACGAGGGCTTCGCCAGCTGGATGGCGAACAAGACCGAGCAGCATTTCCACCCCGAATGGGGCAGCGACGTCAGCCATGTCGCCTCGCGCGAAGCGGCGCTCGGCATCGACGCGCTCGCCACCACCCACCCGATCGTCCAGCAGGTCCGCACGGTCGAGCAGGCCAACCAGGCGTTCGACACGATCACCTACGAGAAGGGCGAATCCGTCATCGCCATGCTCGAGGGCTTCGCCGGCGCCGACGTCTGGCAGCGCGGCATCCAGGCCTACATCGCCAAGCACGCCTACGGGAACACCCGCACCGACGATTTGTGGTCGGCGGTCGAGGGCGCCGGCGCGCCCGGGCTGACCCGCATCGCCCACGACTTCACGCTCCAGCCGGGCGTGCCGCTGATCCGCGTCGGGCCGGCCACCTGCAGCGGCGGCGCGACCCGCGCCACGCTGACCCAGGACCAGTATAGCGAAGACCGCCGCGGCAAGCTGAAGCCGCTGTCCTGGCACGTGCCGGTGCGGGCGACGACCGTCGGCGGCCCGGCCACCGCGCTGGTCACCGCCGGCCGCACCGCCACGCTGTCGACCCCCGGCTGCGGCCCGTTGCTCGTCAACGCCGGCCAGACTGGCTACTACCGCACGCTCTACCAGCCGCAGCAGCTTGCCGCGCTGACCCAGGCCTTCGGTCGCCTCAGCGCGGTCGATCAATATGGCCTGCTCAACGACAACAGCGCACTGTCCCGCTCGGGTTACCTGCCGGTCGCGCCCTCGCTCGACCTGCTCGCGGCGGTTCCCGCCAACGCCCAGCGCAAGGTCACCGCGAGCGCGCTGGCCAAGTGGCTCGACCTCTACGGCCTGTTCGCCGACCAGCCGTCGGCGCAGGCGCTGGTCGCGGCGCAGATCGACCGCCGCTTCAAGCCGATCCTCGACCAGATTGGAATGAGCCCGCGCGATGACGAGCCGGTGCTCGACGCCACGCTCAGGCCCGACCTCATCAGCGCGCTCGGCAAGGTCGGTGACCCGGCCGTGCTCGCGCAGAGCCGCCGCCTGTTCGCCAATCCGGCGCGCATTCCCGGCGCGCTCCGCTCGACCTGGCTCGGGGTCGTAGCTTACGGCGCCGATGCGCCGACCTGGGAACGGCTGCACCAGCTCGCCCAGTCGACCAAGGGCTCGGTTGAGCGCACTACTTACTACCAGCTCCTCGGCAGCGCGAAGGACGAGGGGCTCGCCCGCCGCGCGCTGGCGCTCGCGCTGACGACCGAGCCCGGCGCGACGGTCAGCGCGGGCATGATCTCGGCGGTCGCCCGCAACCATCCCGAGCTCGCGCTCGACTTCGCGCTCGCGCATCTCACGCAGGTGCGGGCGCTGGTCGATACATCGGGCTGGTCGCGCTACCTCGCGCAGCTGGGCTCGGGCAGCGACAAGCCGGCGACGATCGCCAAGCTCAACGCTTATGCTGCGGCGCATGTCGCGGCGAGCGACCGCAAGCCGATCCAGCAGGTCACCACGCGCATCCGGACCCGCCTCGGCGAAACCGCGCGGCTGCGCGCGGGAAGCCTCGCCTGGCTGACCGCCCACCGCCGGTGAGTGCCATCGGCCTGCGCTCAGCGGCACAGCGAAAAATCCGCTCCGCACAGTGGGCGCGGGTGCGAAGCTGGGCCCGAGCGCCCTACAAGGCCGCATGATCGATCCGGCTGACAGCAAGGCGACGCCCGTCGTCGCGACCCGTTCGGGGCCGGTGCGGGGACGGCTGAGCGCCGGCGTCCGCACCTTCCTCGGCCTTCCTTACGCGGCGCCGCCGGTCGGCCCCCGCCGCTTCAAGCTGCCCGAGCCGCCCGAGCCGTGGACCGAGGTGCGCGACGCGACCGAGGCGGGCCCGTGCGCCCCGCACAAGATCCGCCCCTTCCCCCAGCTCGATGTCGCCGCACTGGTCGGCCACGGCGGGCTCGACGGCGGCGACTACCTCCGCCTCAACATCTGGGCGCCTGAAGACGGCGACAGGCGCCCGGTAATGGTCTGGATCCACGGCGGCGGTTTCGTCGTCGGCAGCAAGGATGCACCGGTCACCGACGGCAGCGAATTCGCCCGCTCGGGCGTGGTCTGCGTGGCGATCAATTATCGCATGGGGATCGACGGCTTTCTCCCGATCCCGGGCGTGCCGACCAACCTTGGCCTGCGCGACATGCTGTGCGCGCTCGCCTGGGTGCGCGACAATATCGCGGCGTTCGGCGGCGACCCCGCCAACGTCACCGTGTTCGGTGAATCCGCCGGCGCGATGGCGATCGCCAACCTCATCACCTCGCCGCTCGCCACCGGCCTCTTCCGCCGCGCGATCGTCGAGAGCGGCCATGGCGCGATGGTCCGCGAGGTCTCGGTCATGCAGCGCCTCGTCCGCAAGCTGGCGGTCAAGCTCGGCGTCGCCCCAACCGCCGAGGGGTTCGGCACGGTCCCGGCCGACAAGGTCTGGCAGGCGCTCGAGAAGGTCGGCCAGCCCTTCGCCCGCCTCGACCTGCGCGACGCCCAGGGCTATGAGCCGGTGTTCGGGATCAGCCGCTTCGTCCCCGTCTGGGGTGACGACGTTTTGCCCGAGAAGCCGGTCGACGCGCTCGCCCACGGCGCCGGCAAGGACATCGACCTGCTGATCGGCACCAACGCCGCCGAGATGAACCTCTATTTCGTCCCCACAAAGGTGCGCGACAAGGCGCCCGGGCTGCTGCTGCGCTGGCTGCTCGGCAAGTCGCACCCGCGTCCGCTCGCCGTGCTGCGCGCCTACGGCTGGGGCCGCGGCAAGCGCGCCGGCCATGTCTTCACCGACGCGCTCACCGACCTCGTCTTCCGCTGGCCCGCGCGCCGCTTCGCCGCCGCGCACCAAGGCCCCACCCACCTCTACGAGTTCGACTGGCATTCGCCCGCCTGCGACGGCCAGCTGGGCGCCGCCCATGCGGTCGAGGTGCCGTTCGTCTTCAAGACGACTGCCCTCGCCAGCGGGCCCAAGGGCCTGCTCGGCGAAAGCCCGCCGACCGCGCTGGCCGATCGCATCCACGACCTGTGGGTCGGTTTCGCCACCGACGGCAGCCTGCCCTGGCCCGAGTTCGACGAGGCCGGCCGCCAGGTCCACTTGCTCGCCGCCGACAAGACGGTGCACGAGCCGGTGATGCCCGCCGCCGAGTTCCTCTCATGAGCTACCTCGCCAAATTCCGGCTCGACGGCCGCAAGGCGTTCGTCACCGGCGGCGCGCAGGGGATCGGCCTCGCCTGCGCCGAAGCGCTCGCCGAGTCGGGCGCCGCGGTGGTCATCGCCGACCTCGACCAGGCCCGCCTCGACACCGCCGCCGCGCAGCTCGCGGAAGCGGGCTTCAGCGTCGCCACCGAATTGCTCGACGTCACCGACAGCGCGCAGGTCGTCGCGGTCGCCGCGCGCCACCGCGACGCCGACATCCTCGTCAACAATGCCGGCATCGCGCGCAGCGACACGCCCGCCGAGGAGGTCGCCGACGAGCATTGGCGCAACGTCCTCGACGTCAATCTGAACGGCACTTTCTGGTGCGCGCGCGAATTCGGCCGCCACATGCTCGCCGCCGGGCGCGGCAGCGTGGTCAACGTCGGCTCGATGAGCGGCTTCATCGTCAACCGCCCCCAGCCGCAGAGCTATTACAACGCCTCCAAGGCGGCGGTGCACCAGCTCACCCGCTCGCTCGCCGCCGAGTGGGCGCCGCGCGGCGTGCGCGTCAACGCCGTCGCCCCGACCTATATCTCGACGCCCTTGAACGCCTTCGCCGACCAGACCAGCGAAATGTACCGCCGCTGGATCGACGGCACGCCGATGGGCCGGCTCGGCACCCCCGAGGAAGTCGCCGCGGTGGTGCTCTTCCTTGCCTCCGACGCGAGCAGCCTGATGACCGGTAGCATCGTGCTCGCCGACGGCGGCTACAGCTGCTGGTGAGCGGCGCCGACGCTTTGCTGGCCGGGGTTGAGCTCGGCGGGACCAAGGGCGTCTGCACCCTCGCCGACGCCCGCGGCACGGTGGTCGAGCAGCAGCGGGTGGAGACGCGCGATCCCGCCGCCACGCTGGGCGAATTGCGCGGCATCCTCGAGCGCTGGCGCGGCCGCTATGACGCGCTAGGGATCGCCAGCTTCGGCCCGATCGACCTCGATCCCAACTCGCGCGGCTACGGCCGGATCCTGCCGACCCCCAAGCCCGGCTGGAGCGGCGCTGACCTGCTCGACGGCTTGAGCGACGGCGCGGTGCCGGTGGCGCTCGACACCGACGTCAACGCCGCTGCCTTCGCCGAAGGGCGCTGGGGCCGCGCGCAAGGGCTCACCAGCTTCGCCTACATCACTGTCGGCACCGGGATCGGCGTCGGCGTGGTCGATCACGGGCGCTCGATCGGCGGGCTCGGGCACGGCGAGGCCGGGCATCTGCGCGGGCCGCGGCTCGCGGGCGACGAATGGCCCGGCGCCTGCCCCTTCCACGGCGACTGTGCCGAGGGACTGGCCGCCGGCCCCGCCATCCGCGCCGCCCACGGCCCCGGCACCATCGCCGACGACTGGCCCGGCTGGGACCGGGTCGAGCAGGCGCTGGCCATGCTGCTCCACAACCTCTTCCTGACGCTCCAGCCGCAGCGGATCCTGATCGGCGGCGGGGTCAGCGAGGGTCGGCCGTGGCTGCTGCCGCGGGTGCGCGCGCGCCTGCTCGACAGCCTCGCCGGCTACCATGTCTCGCCCGCGCTCGCCGCCGACGAAGGCTACGTCAGCGCCCCGGGTCTCGGTGACCAGGCCGGCCCGCTCGCCAGCATCGCCCTCGCTTTGCAGGCCCGCTCGGCATAGTTTTTGTGCCGATCGGCACAGCCTCCGACCTTTCAGATAGGTAGCGCAACGCCTACACGGCTCCTCTGGTCTGGAGGAGATCGCACATCATGACGTCCAAGTTTCTGCTGCTCGCCGGGTCGGCGATGTTGATCGCGTCGCCCGCCGTGGCGCAGGAAGTCGCCGCGCCGCCGCCGCCGGCCACCCCGGTCCCCGCGACCGCACCCAACACCGCCGCCAGCCAGCCCGCCAACGCCGCCGAAGGCCAGGGCCAGGACGTCGTCGTCACCGCCCGTAAGCGCGAGGAAACGCTCAAGGACGTTCCCGTCGCCGCCACCGCCGTCACCGGCGACACGATCGAGCGGCGCGGCTTCACCGCGGTCCGCGACGTCGCCACCATTTCGCCCTCGGTGAACATCAACTCGGACGGCGCCGGCCGCGCCTTTGTCGCCATCCGCGGCGTCGGCACCACGCTCATCGACACCGTCCAGCCGGGCGTCGGCATCTTCGTCGACGGCATCTACCAGCCCAACACCTCCTACCTGAACAACCCGCTGACCGACGTCGAGCGGGTCGAGATCCTGCGCGGCCCGCAGGGCACGCTCTACGGCAAGAACACGCTGGGCGGGGCGATCAACGTCATCACCCGCCAGCCGAGCAACCGCACCGAGATCAAGGGCATCGCCAGCTACGCCGGGCCCGACAACCAGTGGATCGCGGGCGGCTCGATCAGCGGCCCGATCATCCGCGACCGGCTTCAGGCGCGGATCGCCTACACCCACCAGCAGCAGGATGGCTTCATCCACAACACGCTGCTCAACGTCGACCAGAACCCGCTCAACACCGACGCGCTGAGCGGCACCGTCCGGGCGACCCCGGCCGACAACGTCCAGCTGACGGTCAACGGCTATTACACCTGGGTGAAGGGCGGCGCGGTACCCTATGCCTTCGTCTCGGGGCCGACCGACTATAAGAGCGACGTCGCCTACAACAGCTCTAACTATCAGTTTTTCAAGTACCGCGGCCTCAACGCCAAGCTCGAGTTCCCGCTCGACGCCTTGTCGACCAAGGTCACGCTGATCGGCGCCTACGATCGCCGCGGCGTCACCACCGACAACGCCGACCCTGACTTCACCGCCGCCGACACGCTCCGTCAGAGCTCGCTCGACGACCTCAAGACCAAGACCGCCGAGCTGCGCTTCGACAGCACGCTGAGCTCGACCCTGAGCTCGATCATCGGTCTCTTTTACAGCCGCGAGACCCGCACAACCGACAGCGTTCTGACCGTCCTCCCCGGCGTCCTCAACCTCACCAACACCACCCACGCCTTCACCGGCAACACCAGCACCGCCGCCTTCGGCACCCTGTTCTGGCGGCCGAGCGATGCGTGGGAAGTGTCGGCGGGCCTGCGCTACGACCATCAGAAGCGCCGCGCCAACGGGCTCCAGGTCAACGCCTTCCCCAACGCGCTCGCCGGGCTGCCGCCGGCCACCGTCGTCACCGGCGGCGCGATCAACGAGACCAACGTCTCGCCGCGCGTCGCGGTCACCCGCCACTGGAACCGCGAGCTGATGACCTACGCCTCGGTCGCGCGCGGCTCGCGCGGCGGCGGCTTCAACCCGCCCGCGGTCCCGGCCAACCTGCGCACCTACAAGGGCGACAGCGCCTGGACCTACGAGCTGGGCACCAAATATGCCTCGGCCGACCGCCGCGTCAGCCTCGCCGCCGACGTCTTCTACAACAACTATAAGGACTATATCGGCCTCAACAGTATCCTGCGCACCGCCGCTGGCTTCACCACCATCGATCTCAACACCGGCAATGTGAAGAGTTACGGCGTCGAGATCGAGGGCACCTTCCGTCCGACCGAGAACTGGACGCTGACCGGTGGCGGCTCGCTGATGCACGCGCGGATCACCAACGACGACATCTACACCGCAACCACCGGCCGCACACTGGCGTCGGATCGCCTGCCGTTCCAGCCCGACTACAACTACTACCTCAATTCCGACTATGTCGTGCCGCTCGGCAAGGGCAGCGTGGCGTTCGACGCGGGCGTGGTCGGCAAGGGCAGCCGCATCCCGGCGAGCATCCGCCAGATCGCTCCCGAGGTCCCCGGCCAGCCGCCGCTGCGCGCGCTCAAGGCCTATGCGCTGGTCAACGCCTCGCTGACCTATCGCGTCGGCGGGATCGAGATCGGCGGGTTCGTCGACAACCTCTTCAACAAGAAATATTTCGAAAGCTACATCGAGCGGACCACGCTGATCCTCGCCGGCCTGCCCAACAGCGACGTCGGCATCATCGGCGACAAGCGCCGCTACGGCGTCCGCACCCGCTTCCGGTTCTAGGCCGGTGGCGACCCGCAAGGAGACGGGTCCCGACTGGCTGCCGAGCCCGCTGCTGGCGGAGCTCGAGCAGCTGCTCGGCGACCGGCTGCAGACCGGCGAGGCGATCCGGATGGAGCATGGGCGCAGCGAAACCCATTTCGCGCCCATGCCGCCCGACGCGGTCGCCTTTGCCACCAGCACCGCCGAGGTGCAGGCGATCGTCAGGGCCTGCGCGACGCACGGCGTCCCGGTGGTCCCGTTCGGCGCCGGCACCTCGGTCGAGGGCAACACCCTCGCGGTCCATGGCGGCCTCTCGCTCGATCTGTCGCGGATGGACCGGATCGTCGCGGTCAACGCCGGCGACTTCGACTGCGTGGTCGAGGCCGGGGTCCGCCGCGAGCAACTCAATACGCACCTGCGCGATTGCGGGCTGTTCTTCCCGATCGATCCCGGCGCCAATGCGACGCTCGGCGGGATGGCCTCGACCCGCGCCTCGGGGACCAATGCGGTGCGCTACGGCACGATGCGCGAGGCGGTGCTCGCCCTGACCGTGGTCACCGCCGACGGCCGCGTCATCCGCACCAGCCGCCGCGCCCGCAAGTCGGCCGCGGGCTACGACCTCACCCGGCTGTTCGTCGGTGCCGAGGGCACGCTCGGCGTCATCACCGAGGTGACGCTGCGGCTCCATCCCATCCCCGAGACCATTTCCGCCGCGACCTGCAGCTTCGCCACCATCGCCGGGGCGGTCGACACGGTGGTTCAGTCGATCCAGCTCGGCGTCCCGCTCGCGCGAGTCGAAATCCTCGACGACCTCCAGATCCGTGCGGTCAACCGCTGGTCGAAGCTCGACCTGCCCGAACTCACCACCTTGTTCTTCGAGTTCCACGGCTCGCCCGGCCATGTCGCCGAGCAGGTCGAGACGGTGAAGGCGCTGGCCGCCGACAATGGCGGGGGCGAGTTCCGTTGGGCCAATCTCGCCGAGGAACGCACCATCCTGTGGAAGGCGCGGCACGAGGCTTATTACGCCGCGGTCAACCTGCGCCCCGGCGCGATCGGCTGGGCGACCGACGTCTGCGTGCCGATCAGCCGGCTCGCCGAATGCATCGCCGAGACCAAGGCCGACCTCGACGCCGGCCAGGTCCCCGCGACCATCCTCGGCCATGTCGGCGACGGCAATTTCCACGTCGTCTTCTCGATCGAGCCCGACAACGCCGCCGAACTGGCCGAGGTCAAGGAGATCAACCGCCGCATGGTCGAGCGCGCGCTGGCGATGGACGGGACCTGCACCGGCGAACACGGCATCGGGCTCGGCAAGCAGGACTATCTGCGCGACGAACTCGGTGAGGCGGTTGACCTGATGCGCGACATCAAGCGAGCACTCGATCCCAAGAATTTGATGAACCCGGGGAAGATCTTCGCATGAGCCGCAGCCGTCACCTCGTCGATCCCGAGCTCCTTCCCTTGCTCGATGCCTTTCCGACGGTGACGCTGACCGCCGAAACGCTCCCCGCGCTGCGCGCCCGCGAATTGCCGCAGCTCGACATCGGCGACCAGGGCGTCGACCTCGAAGAACGAAGCATCGCCGGGCCGGGCGGCCCGCTCGCGCTCCGCATCTATCGTCCGCGCGGCGCCGCCGGTCCGCTCGGCGGCATCCTCCACATCCACGGCGGCGGCTTCGTCGGCGGCAGCATCAAGGAGGTCGAATTTCTCCATCGCCCGCTGGTCGCCGCGCTGGGCTGCGTGCTGGTCACGGTCGACTATCGCCTCGCCCCCGAGACGGCCTTCCCCGGCAATCTCGACGATTGCTACGCCGCCCTCGCATGGGTGATGGGCGAGGCCGCCGCGCTCGGCATCGACCCCGCGCGGCTGGGCGTGATGGGCGAAAGCGCGGGCGGCGGGCTCGCTGCGGCGCTCGCGCTGCTCGCCCGCGACCGGGGCGAGCACGCCCCCGCCTTCCAGCATCTCATCTACCCGATGCTCGACGATCGCACCTGCACGGCCGAGCCGCACCCCCATGCCGGCGAATTCATCTGGCACCCCGCCAACAACCACTTCGGTTGGTCGTCGTTGCTCGGCCGCGAGCCTGGCGGTGACGACGTCCCGCCCTACGCCGCCCCGGCCCGCGCCACCGACCTTGCCGGGCTGCCCCCGACCTTCATCTCGACCGCCGCGCTCGACCTCTTCGTCGACGAGGATGTGGACTATGCGACCCGCCTGATCCGCGCCGGCGTGCCGACCGAATTGCACGTCTGGCCGGGCGCCTTCCACGGTTTCGACCTGATGCCCGGACCGCGCGTCGCCGACGCCGCCCGCGCCGCCAGCCTCGCTGCCCTGCGCCGTTTCCTGGAGCCCGCCGCATGAACGCCACCGTCGCGATTCCGGTCGAGGACCGCGCCGTCCGCGCCGCCTACGGCCCGCTCCTCCTGATCAGCTTCGCGATGCTGGTCGGCTTCACCATGATGCAGAGCTTCGGCATCATGGCCGAGGCCGCCAAGGCCGAGCTCCACCTCAGCGACAGCGCGATCGCGATGGTCCAGGGCCTGTCGGCCGCGCTGCCGCTGGCGGTCTTCTCGATCCCGATCGGGCTGTGGGTCGACCGCGCCAACCGCACCCGCATCCTGTGGGTGATGGCGCTCGGCTGGACGCTGGGCACCGTCGTCACCGCCGTCTCGAGCACCGTGCCCATCCTCTTCTTCGGCCGCCTACTGACCGCGATCGGCACCACCGGCAGCCTCACCGCGGTGCTCTCACTCGCCGCCGATTACTGCCCGCCCGAGCAGCGCGGCCGCGCGATCATCATCCCCAACCTCAGCAAGACCGCGGGCATCGCGCTCGGCTTCACGCTGACCGGCTTCCTGATGACCCAAGTCGCCGGCGGCCAGCTCCCGCGCCTGTTCGGCAGCACCGAATGGCGCAGCAGCCAGTGGCTTCTCGCCCTCCTCTCGCTCGCCTGCCTCGTGCCCCTGCTGTTCCTCCGCGAGCCGCCGCGCCGCGAGACCGAGGCGGGGCCGTCGGCACCCTTCAAGGTGGTCTGGCGTGAGCTGGTCGCCCGCAAGGCCTGGCTGCTCCCCCTCTTCGTCGGGCAGACAAGCGTCATCATGGCTGACGCCGCCGCCGGCATCTGGATCGCCCCCGTGCTACACCGCAACTTTGGGCTCGCCCCGGGTGATTTCGCCGGCTGGCTCGGGATGGTGGTGCTGCTGACGGGCATCGCCGGCTCGATCCTCGGCGGCTTCGTCGCCGACCTCGGCCAGCGCTCGCACCGGCGCGGCGGGCTGCTCTACGCCTCGCTGCTCGCGGTGCTCGTCTCGATCCCGCTCGCGCTCTACCCGCTGGCGGGGAGCGTGCCGATGTTCGCCGGGCTGGTCGCGGCGCTGCTGCTGGCGGGCGGGGTGACCTCGATGGGTACCTCGGTCGCCCTCACCGTCTGGTTGCCCAATGAATTGCGCGGGCTCGCGATCGGCGCGTTCATCGCCTTCGCCGGGCTGATCGGCTTCGGCCTTGCGCCCTCGGCGGTCGCCTGGGTCAGCACCCCGCTCGGCGGCGAAAGCCAGCTCGCGCTCGCCCTCGCGCTGGTCGGCGCGGGGGTCAGCGTCCTCTCGGTGATCGGCTTCGGTCTGGCGATCAGGCGTGCCCCCGACCCGCTGACCTCTCAGACAGGTCTGGACGAAGCTATCGGATAGCTGTACATCCCGACTCGGAGGAGAGCGGGATGGGACAGGCAGCGGAGCTTTCGGCGGAGCGGGTGATGGAGGCGATCACCGTCTCCCCCGAAATGCTGAGCCTGGTCGGCCGGGGAAGCGTCGGGGGGCGCCCCTGGCCGCCCGCCGCGGTCGCTTTCGTGATCGAGCATGGCGGTGAGCGCCAGCCGGCGACGGTGCAGTTCGTCCGCCGCCCGCGCGCCGCGACGCTCGACCGCGGCCAGGCGCAGGAGCGGTTGATCCTGCTGGTCGACCCCGCCGCCTGCGACCGCCTGCTCGGCCACCGACTCGACCTTACCGACGGCGCCGTCTGGGCGATGCCCGCCGACCTCCGCTCGATTGCGCTCGCCATCCGCGACTGCCGCCATTCGCCCGGCGCGAGCGAGCCGTTCCGTCTCGCCAAGAGCATCGAACTCCTCTGCGAACTGCTCGCCGCCTTCCAAGCCGAGCGGCTGACCGACTGGTCGGGCACCGGCGAACTCAGCCCGAGCGACGCGCGGCGACTGGCCGAGGCGCGCGTGCTGATCGACCAGGAATGGCAGGCCAAGCTGACCCTCGACCAGATCGCCCGCCGCTGCGGACTCAACCGCACCAAGCTCGCCCGCGGCTTCCGCCAGCTCTACGATTGCTCGGTGTCCGAAGCGCTCGCCGAGCGTCGGCTCGCCGAAGCGCGCAAGCAACTGATCGCCACCGACCTGCCGGTCGGACTGATCGGCTATCGCAGCGGCTATCTCAACAACGCCAGCTTCACCCGCGCCTTCGGCCGCCGCTTCGGCGTCTCGCCGTCCGACTATCGCGCCTGCGGGATCGCCGCCTGATGAACGACGCGTCCTCCGCCCCCAAGTCGCTCGCCCAGGTCGCGATGGACGCGGTCAACGCCTACATCCGCGACGAGCAATTGCGGGTCGGCGACACGCTTCCCGGCGAGGGCTATTTCGCCGAGCGGCTCGGCGTCTCGCGCGCGGTGATGCGCGAGGCGTTTGGAGCGCTGGCGGCCTTGAAGCTGATCGACGTCGGCAACGGCCGCAAGCCGCGGGTCGGCGCGCTCGACGGGTCGGTCATCGCCGCCTCGCTCGACCATGCCATCTCGACCGCGCAGATCCGCGTCATCGACGTATGGGACGTCCGCCGCACGATCGAGATGCGCACCGCCGCGCTCGCCGCGCAGCATGCGAGCGAAACGCAGATCAAGCGGATCGTCGCGCTCGCCGACATGCTCGCCCTCGCCGGACCCGACGATCCGGCGACGACCGAAACCGACATCGACTTCCATCTCGCCATCGCCGAGGCGAGCGGCAACCGGCTGTTCCAGCAGATCGTGGTGTCGTTCCTCCCGCTGATGCGGGTGGCGGTGCCGCAGGCCTGGCGCACCCGCCAGACCACCGCCGACCGCACCGAGACCATCGCCCGCCACCAGCGGCTGGCTGAGGCGATCGCCGCCGGCGATCCGGCCGAAGCCGAGCGCTGGATGGCGACCCACTTCGACGAGACAATCGGCGCGCTGTTGCGCTCGAAAGGCAGCTAGCGCCTGACTGGCAACGAGTTTGGCGCGGCGAGGTCGGGGAGCGGCGCGGCAGGCGCCGGGCCGGGCGGCGACCACCTCGGCATAAGGTTCGCACGCCTTCCCGCGCCCGCCCGCCACCGCCGTCCCGCAGAAATCGGCCGGGCGCATGACGACGTTGCGCAGCACCAGTTCGCGCCCGTCGCGCATGGCCACGGTCAGCAGACTATCGGGTCCGACCCGGACGAAGGCGGTCGACAGGATCCGGCGTCCGGCGGCCGCGCTGCCCGGCGCGGGAGGGCGCTCGGCCGCCGCGGTCACCGCCGGAACGCACGTCCCGACCGCCGCCAACCCGCTTAGAATCCAGCGCTTCATGATGCACTCCAAAGGTTAACGTTCGGCCATGATAGGTCCACAATCAATCCAAGTCACCGCGTCCCGCCTTGGGATTTAACGTGGAATAACAAATCATTTGCCGACCCCCGAATCGCTCGTCACAACATGGCGTTTGGTTAACAGATTCGTGAACAGGGGGATTTCAGATGAGCGATGGTGAGTTCGACGGTTCGCAGCAGCCCGGCAATTCGGACGTCACTTGGGACACGCTGAGTGAGCTGTCGCAACTCCCCACCGGGGCCGAGCGTGACGACGACCCGGCCTTCGCGCCGGGCAAAGGCGGGATCACTGACGCCAACCCGTCGACCGGCAATATTGGCTCGCTGCTGACGCTCGTCACCAACCCCGACGGCAGCCGTTCCTTCACCGGCGACCGCAACGTCGACGCCACGCTGATCGGCTCCAAGTGGGGGACGCTGAACCTCACCTACAGCTTCCCGACCTCGGGCTCGAACTACAATGGCGCGACCTACGACAGCAACGGCGTCAGCAACTATCACATCACCTTCGGGCCCGAGCAGCAGGCCGCCGCGCGCGCCGCGTTCGCGCAGCTCGCCGCGCTGACCAACCTCACCTTCACCGAGATCACCGACACCGACACGGTCCACGCCAACATCCGCATCTCGCAGAGCGCGGACAGCGACGTCGCCTCAGCCTATGGCAACTTCCCGTCGGACACCCGTGGGGTCGCCGGCGACATCTGGTTCGGCCGCACCAACCAGCCTTATTACGATCTCGCCGCCAAGGGCTCGTGGGGCTTCGCCACGATCATGCACGAGATCGGGCACACCATGGGCCTGAAGCACGGGCACCAGGACTATACCAACTCGGACCTCAGCTTCTATTTCGGCACCTCGCCGCGCTTCGGCACCCAGTCGCTGACCCCCGACCGCGACGGCCAAGCCTGGTCGCTGATGACCTATACGCCCGCCCCGTTCACCAACAGCAACTTCGCCGGCGACAAGATCGACCAGCCGCAAAGCTACATGCAGTATGACATCGCCGCGCTGCAGTATCTCTATGGCGCCAACTACAACACGCAGAACGGCAACACGGTCTACAGCTGGAATCAGCAGACCGGTGAGATGTTCATCAACGGCGTCGGCCAGGGCGCGCCGGTCGGCAACAAGATCTTTTCGACCCTGTGGGACGGCGGCGGCAACGACACGCTCGACGTCAGCAACTACACCACCGGCGTCACCATCGACCTGCGTCCGGGCCAGTTCTCGACCTTCGATCCGGCGCAGCTCGCGAACAGCCTCGCCTACCAGAACCTCGTCTCGCTGGCGCCCGGCAACATCGCCATGTCGCTGCTCTACAACAATGACGTCCGCTCGCTGATCGAGAACGCCAAGGGCGGCGTCGGCGACGACACCTTCATCGGCAATGCCGCCAACAACGTCCTCGACGGCGGCGCCGGCAGCGACACGGTGATCTTCACCAACCCGACCGGCGTCACCGTGACGCTCAACGACACCGGCGCCGACGTCATCGTCAGTCACGACGGTGAGACCGACACGCTCCGCAGCATCGAGAATATCGGCGGCACCGCGGGCAACGACACCATCACCGGCAACGCCCAAGACAACACGCTGACCGGCGGCTCGGGCGGGCATGACGTGCTCACCGGCGGCGACGGCAACGACCGGTTGATCGGCGGCGGCTTCACCACCACCACGACCTTCTCGGCGCCGAGCCAAGCCGACATCGCCAAGCCGGCCTCGACCATCAACGGCTCGATCGCCACCGCCGTCGCGACGGCCGGTGCGTTCGACGTCGACGCCAATCCCGACATCACCAATTCGACCACCCTCCCCCACGCCACCATCAACGCGGTCGCGACCGGCGGAAGCCTCGAATATTACCGGATCGACGTCACCGCGGCGGGACAGCAGGCGATCTTCGACATCGACGGCAACGGCACGCTGACCGACTCGATCCTCGAGCTGGTCAACAGCGCCGGCACCGTGCTCGCCTCCAACGACACCGGCACCGGCGACGCACAGCCGACCGGCCACGACGACGCCTATCTGGTCTACACCTTCGCCACCCCCGGCACCTATTACATCCGGGTCGGCCAGTGGACCGGACCGACCACCGCTCAGCCGCTCTCCGCTGGGATGACCTACCAGCTCAACATCTCGCTGCAGGGCGCGGCCAACGTCACCACGACGGTCACGGCCAACAACACCAGCAGCGCGGTGCTCGACGGCGGCAATGGCAACGACTTCCTCCAGGGCACGATCGCCGACGACACCATCAGCGGCGGCGCGGGCATCGACACCGCCTCGTTCGTCAACGCCTTCAGCGGCGGGTCGAGCACCGGTGTCACTGTCGACCTCAACCTCCAGGGCGCGGCGCAGAACACCGTCGCGGCGGGCAACGACACGCTGACCGGAATCGAGAACCTCATCGGCTCGGCGCTTAACGACACGCTGACCGGCGACGGCAACGACAACGTCATCGAAGGCGGGCTAGGCAACGACACGCTCAACGGCGGCGCGGGCAACGACACCGCCTCCTATGCGGGTGCGTCGGCCGGTGTCATCGTCAGCCTCGCGCTCCAGGGCGCGGCGCAGGCGACCGGCAACGCCGGCTCGGACACGCTGAGCGGGTTCGAGAATCTGCTCGGCTCGGCCTATGCCGATCGCCTCACCGGCGACGCCAACGCCAACACCCTCTCGAGCGGCGCGGGCGACGACGTCTTGAATCCCGGCGCCAACGCAGCCGGCGCGGTCGACCTGCTCGACGGCGGCGCGGGCAACGACCGCGCCTCGTTCGAGGGCTTCACCGACGCCGTCACCGCGACGCTCGGCGGCGCCGGCGACGGCACCGCCAGCGTCGGCAGCGCGACCATCGCTACCCTGCGCAGCATCGAAGGGCTGATCGGCGGCTCGGGCAATGACGTGCTGACCGGCGACAATAATGCCAACGACATCGAAGGCGGGCTCGGCGACGACACGCTGGTCGGCGGCGGCGGGGTCGACACGCTGACGTTCCGCGGCTCGACCGCGATCACCGTCGATCTGAGCGTGACGACCGCGCAGAACACCGGCTTCGGCAACGACACCATCTCGGGCTTCGAGAACGTCCGCACCGGCTCAGGCGCCGACCGCATCACCGGCGACGGCAACGACAACACCTTCTTCGAGGGCGGCGGCGCCGACAGCTACAATGGCGCGGGCGGCTCCGACACGGTCGACTATTCCGCCGCGACCTCGAGCGTCAGCGTCAATTTGAACACCACCACGGCGCAGAACACCGGCACCTACGGCGGCTCGGACACGCTCACCAGCATCGAGAATCTGATCGGTGCGGCGGCCTTTTCGAACACGCTGCAGGGCGGCAACACCACCGCCAACCGGCTGGTCGGCGGCGACCTCGCCGACTTCCTGATCGGCAACGGCGGGGCCGATACACTGATCGGCGGCGCCGGCAACGACGTCATCTTCGGCGACTATGTGAACACCTTGAGCTCCACCGGCGCGACCGCCGACGGCAATGACGTGCTCGAGGGCGGGGCGGGCAGCGACAGCCTGGTCGGCGGCCTCGGCGCCGACATCCTGCGCGGCGGCGACGGCGACGACATCCTTGTCGGCGGCATCGCCAACGGGACCAGCGCGGGCCTGTCCACCGTCTACACCAACGACGGCGGGATGGACACGTTCGACGGCGGCAATGGCACCGACACCGCTTACGCTTACTACACCGACCAGACCGGCGGCATCACGTTCGACCTGCGCAACGCCGCGGGCAACAGCGCGATCACCATGGGCGGCCAGGCCTATGGTGAGTTCATCAGCATCGAGCGGGTGATCTTCCGCGGCGGCTCGGGCAACGACGTTGTCCACGGCACCGCCTACCTCGACACGCTGGTCGGCAACGCCGGTGACGACAACCTCGACGGCTATCTCGGCAACGACACGCTGTCGGGCGGGCTCGGCAACGACATCCTCAACGGCGGCGACGGGCTCGACACCGCGACCTACGTCAACTCGACCGCGGCCGTGAACGTCGACCTCCGCATCCAGGGCGTCGCTCAGGACACCGGCGGCGAGGGCGTCGATACGCTGATCGGGATCGAGTATCTCACGGGCTCGAGCTTCGGCGACACGCTGCGCGGCAACGACGTCTTCAACCTGCTGATCGACAATGCGGTGGCCGCCACCGCGACCGCCTTCTCGCAGACCGACTCGCTTTACGGCTACGGCGGCAACGACAGCATCCTCGTCACCCGCGCCACAGGCACCGTTGCCACCAACATCCTGATGGACGGCGGCGACGGCGACGACCTGATCCAATTGCTCTCGGGCACCGCGACTACCACCACGACCGACCCGCTCGGCCTGTCGTCGGGGGCGACCTACGTGCTGCCGGGCTACAGCGGCACGCGCTTCCTCGACAACGTCACGGTCGATGCGGGATCGGGTAACGACCGCGTCGTCCTGACCGGCGTCGACTCCGCTGTCGTCAATCTTGGCACCGGCAATGACGTGCTCAGCATCAGCACCTTGGGCGGGGCCGGCTTCAACGATTACGACATCACCACCGGCAGCGGGCAGGACACCATCCAGCTCGCCGGATCGGGCGCCGCCGCCACCACCACCGATCGTGCGACCGTCGTCCGCGACTTCACCGTCGGCGACACGGGCGACCGGTTCGAGCTGCGCACGGTGACCAGCGGCGCCTTCGCCGCGAACAGCTGGGTCAACACCACCAACTTCCTCGGCATGACCAGCACCGCCCAGGACCTGTTCGACACCGGCCATCTGCGGCTGGTGCAGTCGGGCTCCGACATGTTGCTGCAGGCCGACCGCGACGGCAGCGGCGCCGCCAGCGGCTTCGTCACCATTGCGACCTTGTCGAACACCTACACGGGCGGCTTCACGGCCTATAACTTCGACGGGATGATCGGCTCGCTGGTGCTGACCGGCCAGGGTTCGCTCAACGAGACGCTGACCGGCGCATCGAAGAACGACACCCTCCTCGGCATGGGCGGCAACGACCTGCTGATCGGGCTTGCCGGCAACGACACGCTCGACGGCGGCGATGGCAATGACGTCCTCCGCGGCGGCACCGGCGACGACACGCTGATCGGCGGCGCGGGCACCGACACCGCCGACTACAGCGATGCGACCGCCGGCGTGACCGTCAGCCTCGCCATCGCCGGCGCGCAGGCGACCGGCCTCGGCAACGACAGCCTGACCGGCATCGAGAATCTGCTCGGCGGCAACTTCAACGACAGCCTGACCGGCGACGCCAACGCCAACCGCCTCGAAGGCGGCGCGGGCAACGACGTCCTCGACGGCGGCGCCGGGGCGGACACGATGGTCGGCGGGATCGGCGACGACCGCTTCATCGTCGACGATGCCGGCGACCAGGTGGTCGAGGATGCCGACGTCGGGCGCGACACGGTGGCGAGCTCGATCAACTACACGCTCGGCGCCAATGTCGAGGATCTCGAACTGACCGGCACCGCCGCCAACGGCACCGGCAACACGCTCGACAACCGGATCACCGGCAATGCCAGCGCCAACCTGCTCGATGGCGGGATCGGCGCCGACACGCTGGTCGGCGGCGCGGGCGACGACCGCTATCTGGTCGACAATGTCGGCGACGTGGTGGTCGAGCTCGATGGCGAGGGCAACGACAGCGTCGTCAGCTCGGTCAGCTATACGCTCAGCAACTTCGTCGAGAATTTGCAGCTCGTCGGCGGCGCCATCAGCGGCACCGGCAACGCGCTCGCCAACACGCTGCTCGGCAATGACCTCGCCAACGTCCTCGACGGTGGTCTTGGCGCCGACACGATGACCGGCGGCCTCGGCAACGACCGCTACATCGTCGACAATGCCGGCGATGTGGTGGTCGAGGCAGCGAACGGCGGGACCGACACCGTCGCCAGCTCGATCAGCTACACACTGGTCGCGCAGGTCGAGAACCTCGAGCTGACCGGCACCGCCAACATCAACGGGACCGGCAACGCGCTGAACAACAGCCTCATCGGCAACAGCGGCGCGAACATCCTCGACGGCGGCATCGGGGCCGACTCCATGGCCGGCGGCGCGGGTAACGACCGCTACTTCGTCGACAATGCCGGCGACACGGTGACCGAGAATGCGAACGAGGGTCGCGACACGGTGGTCAGCGCGATCAACTACACGCTCGGCGCCAATGTCGAGGATCTGACCATCACCGGCACCGCCACCGACGCCATCGGCAACGAACTCGACAACCGGATCGAGGGCAATGCCGGCAACAACTACATCCGCGGCGAGGCCGGCAACGACGTGATCGTCGGCGGCGACGGCTTCGACCGGCTGTGGGGCGGCGCCGGCAACGACACCTTCGTGTTCGGCGCCGGCACCCCGACCCCGGGGGCCAAGGGCAATCTGGCGATCGACGTGATCTTCGATTTCCAGAGCGGGTCAGACAAGCTCGACTTCGGCAATCTGAAAGTGCTGAGCTGGGAGCTCTACGGCAACATCAACGCCGCCGAGAAGACGCTCGGGGTCGATCTCGACGGGGTCGCCAAGGCCGACACCGCCAAGACCTTCACCACCGTCGTCTACGCCGACTCGAACAACGACGGCATCGCCGACGTGGCGGTGGCGCTGATCGGCACCAAGACGCTCACCCAGGGCGACTTCGGCACGGTGGCGAGCAAGCCGGCGGCCACGCCGTCGATGGTCAGCATCGCGATAACGCCGAGCGACGTGTCGCTGGTCGACGACCACCAGCCGCTGCACCTCATCGGCGGCGGCGGGATGAGCCTCGCCCACTACCTCTAAGGACAAGGCATCCCGGCGATCGACGTGTCGCCGGGTCCTGCCGGATCAACGAACGGGCGGCGCTCCCTCGGGACGCCGCCCGTTTCGTGTCTGGCACCAGCCCTTTGCAGCCGCGGCGCGGAAGCATAGACCGGTCCGCACCACCGCTTGCGGAGCGCACCTTATGGCCGACGCCGACCCTCGCCTCCCCGCCACCGACAGCGCCGAGATGCGGCGCCTGTTCGACCTCCAGCACGCCGCCTCGCGCCGCGACCCGCCCGCCGACCTCGCGCTCCGCCGCGACCGGCTGAGCCGGCTCGGCGACATCGTTCGTTACAACGGCGACCGCTTCGCCGACGCCATCTCGAGCGACTTCGGCACCCGCGCGCGGATCGAGACCGAGCTGATGGAGCTGGTGCCGACGCTCGGCGCCATCCGCTACGCGCGCAAGAATCTGCCCAAGTGGATGAAGCCCGAAAAGCGCCACGTCGGCCTCAACTTCCAGCCGGGCAAGGCGTGGGTCCGGCACGAGCCGCTCGGCGTGATCGGCATCATCTCGCCCTGGAACTACCCCCTCCAGCTCGCCTTCTCGCCGGCGATCGACGCCATGGCCGCGGGCAATCGCGTGCTGTTGAAGCCGAGCGAGCTGACCCCGGCCTTCGCCGCCTTGCTCGAGGAGCTGGTCGCCGCCTCGTTCGACCCGGCCGAGGTGGCCGTGGTCACCGGCGGGGTCGAGGTCGGCAAAGCCTTCGCGTCGCTGCCGTTCGACCATCTCTTGTTCACCGGCTCGACCGCGATCGGCCGCCAGGTCTACCGCGCCGCGGCCGACAACCTCGTCCCCGTCACGCTCGAATTGGGCGGCAAGTCGCCCGCCATCGTCTGCGACGATTATCCGCTGGCCAAGGCCGCGCGCTCGATCGCCTTCGGCAAGTTCCTCAACGCCGGCCAGACCTGCATCGCCCCCGACTATGTGCTGGTCCCGCAGGGCAAGGCGGAGGCAATGGCCGCCGCACTGCTCGCCGAGGTAAAGCGCGGCTATCCGCAAGTCGCCGACAATCCCGATTATTCGGGCGTCATCAGCGAGCGCCACCGCCAGCGGCTGCTCGACGCCATCGCCACCGCCGAGGAGAAGGGCGCGACCGTGCTCCAGCATGGCGCGGACACTGCGGCCGCCGCCGGCAAGGTGCCGCCGACCATCGTCCTCGATGCGCCGCCCGAGACCATCCTCGCTTCCGAGGAAATCTTCGGGCCGGTCCTCCCGGTCGTCGGCTACCGCTCGCTCGGCGAGGCGATCGCATTCGTCAACGCGCGCGACCGCCCGCTCGCGCTCTACTGCTTCACCAAGGACGGCGCGCGCGAGGATGAGGTGCTCGACCGCACCTTGTCGGGCGGGGTGACGGTCAACGGCACCCTCCTCCACATCGCGCAGGAGAGCCTGCCGTTCGGCGGGGTCGGCGCAAGCGGCATCGGCGCCTACCACGGCAAGGAAGGCTTCCGGCGCTTCAGCCACGCGCGCGGCGTCTACAAGAGCGGCGCCTGGAACGCGTTCGAAAAGCTCGGCCCGCCGTGGGGCAGCTTCGCCCGCAAGGTTGCCAAGGCCATGCTCAAGCGCGGCTGAGCCTGTTTGCTCGTCATGCTGAACTTGTTTCAGCATCCATCTTCGAGCCGCAACGTGGGCGGAGGAATGGCCCCTGAAACGAGTTCAGGGTGACGACTGCCGTTCGTCTACGCCGCTACCCGCGCCTTTGCGCTGGCCTTGATCATGTCCGCCGCTTTCTCCGCGATCATGATCGTCGGCGCATTGGTGTTGCCGCTGACGAGGCGCGGCATGATCGAGGCGTCGACCACGCGAAGCCCATCGAGCCCGTGGACGCGCAGTTCAGGATCGACCACCGCGCCCGCGTGACGGCCCATCGCGCAGGTCCCGACCGGGTGGTAGATCGTCGTCCCCCGCTCGCGCGCATAGTCGAGCAGCGCCGCATCGCTCGCCACCGCCGCGCCGGGGTTGGTCTCATGGTCGATATAGCCGGCCAGCGGCGCGGTGGCGGCGATCCGCCGGCCCCATTTCAAGGCGGCCACCACCACTTCCTCGTCGAGCGGGTTCGACAGATAATTGGGCGCGATCGCCGGATGCTCGGCCGGGTCGCCGCTGCGAAGATGGACCGAACCGCGCGATTCCGGACGCAGCTGGCACGGCGCGATGGTCAGCCCAGGTTCGCCCTCCAGCTCCATCTTCTGCTCGTTGGCGAGCTTCTCGGCGTCCATCGTCGCCGGCAGGATATGAAACTGGATGTCGGGGCCGGCGAGGTCGGGGCGCGACTTGCAGAACACCCCGACATGCGCCGCCGACAGCGTCAGCAGCCCGCGCTTCTCGCGGAAATAGCGAACCACCTCCCTGAGCAGCCGCGGCCCCCTCGCCAGCTCGTTGACCGAGATGGTCCCCGCCTTCAGCCGGTAAGTCTCGCCGACCACATAATGGTCCTGCAAATTCTCGCCGACGCCCGCCAGCTCGTGCACCACCTCGATGCCGAGCCCGCGCAGCCGCTCAGCCTGCCCGACCCCTGACAATTCGAGCAGTTGCGGCGAGTTGATCGCCCCGCCCGCGAGGATCACCTCGCGCCGCGCATGGACCACCCGCCGCACCCCGCGCTGGGTGAACTCGACCCCGGTCGCGCGCTTGCCCTCGAACCGCACCAGGCTGGCCAGCGCGCGGGTCTCGACGGTCAGGTTGGCGCGACCCATTGCCGGGTGGAGGTAAGCGACCGCCGCCGAGCAGCGCTTGCCGTCCTTGATGTTGAGCTGGAACCAGCCGACCCCTTCCTGCTCGGGCCCGTTCAGGTCCCGCTCGGGCAGCCCCAGCGCGACGCACGCCGCAATCGCCGCCTCGCTCACCGCATGGCCGTCGCGCGGGTCGGAGACGTTCAAGGGCCCGCCGACCGCATGGTCGTCGCACGGCCCGCGCTCCTGATGCTGCGCCTTGCGGAAGTAAGGGAAGACCTCGTCCCACCCCCACCCCTCGCAACCCAATTGGCGCCAATGGTCATAGTCCGACCGCTGCCCGCGGACGTAAAGCATCGCGTTGATCGACGACGATCCGCCGAGCACCTTGCCGCGCGGCCAGACGTGCTGGCGGCCGTGGGTGCCGGGGTCGGGCTCGGTCACGTAGAGCCAGTTGACCTTGGGGTCCTTCAGCGTCTGCGAGTAACCGAGCGGGACGTGGATCCACATATTGCTGATTAACTGCGACGGCTCCTTCAAAGGCCGGTCGTCGCCGCCCGCCTCGAGCAGCACCACGCTCACCGCCGGGTCCTCGCTCAGCCGCGCGGCGAGCACGCAGCCGGCCGAGCCCGCGCCGACGATCACATAGTCCGCTGTCCGCTCCGCCTCGGCCATCCGCCGGCCTCCTACTGGATCGCGCTGCGCACCCACTGCGCGGTCTCGACCGGCACCGTGTAGGGCAGCATGTGCCCGCCCTCTCGCAGCGTCAGCCGCGCGCCCGGAATCTCGTTGGCGGTCTTCTCGCCATGCTCGCGATAGTCGAGCAGATTGTCGCCGCGCCCGTAGAGGATGGCGACCGGCAGGTTGAGGTCCGCATAATGCGCGATGATTTCCTCAGCGTCGGCCTGGGCGAGCTGGAGGTCGCCGCACGCCGCCGCGACATTGCCCGGCCGCATCGCCAGCGCGCCGCCGCCGCTCGTCAGATAATCCGCTGGAACCGGCTCGGGCTTGAACACCTCGACGAGCGTCTTGTCGCGGGTCGCCACCGCCAGCGGCACCGCGATTGTCCGCGCCACCAGCGGCACCACCGACAGCGGCAGCATCAGGCCCTTGAAGATCTCGGGCACGTCGCGCACCGGCTGGGTCGCCGGGGCGATCAGCGCGAGCCCGCCGACCTTGTCGGGATGGCGGTGCGCGACCGTCAGGCTGAGCGCGCCGCCAAGCGAATGGCCGACCAGGATCGGCTTCTCGAGCCCCAGTTCGTCGATCAGCGCGGCGATCGCGTCGGCCTGGTCGGACAGCCGCTGCGAACCGCTCGGCAGCGGCGGCGAATAGCCCGAGCCCGGGCGGTCGATGCGGATCACCCGATGGTCCTTGGCGAGCTCGTCGACCATCGCCTGGCCGAAGCTGCGCAGCTGCGCGCCAAGCCCGTGGATCAGAAGCAGCGGTCGCCCCTCGCCCTGCTCGGTGACGTGCAGCTTGTAAGGCCCGGCGCTGACGATCCGCCCGTCCATCGGCACCATTTCCTCGTGCCGCCGCGCCGCGCGCGCGCTGTAGACTCCCGCGCCGAGCAGCCCTGCCGCCGCGGCGACGCCGCCGATCACCCACTTCTTCATGACATGCCCCGTCCCAGGAATTTCCAATAGCCGACCGGCGCGACCCGCTCGATCAGCGCCGCGAACTTGGCGTCGTTGCCGACCAGCACCCGCGGCTTCTCGCCCTCGACCGCGGCGACGATGATCTCGCCCGCCTTCACTGGCGACATCTTGAGGAATTTCTCGGAAAATTCGGTGCGGCGGGCGTCGATCTCGGCCGCTTCCTCATTGCTCACGTGTCGCGGCCCCCGCGCATTGCGGGCAATGTTGGTCTTGATCCCGCCCGGATGCACCACCGTCACCCCGACCGGTGAGTTCGCCAGCTTGAGCTCGTTGCGCAGGCTCTCGGAAAAGCCGCGCACCGCGAACTTGGCGGCCGAATAAGCCGTCTGCCCCGGCGGCGCGATCAGCCCGAACAGGCTCGACACGTTGACGATCCGCGCCGCGTCGCGCGCCTTGAGTTCCGGCAGGAAGGCGCGGGTCAGCCGCACCACCGCATGGAAATTGACCTCCATCAGCCAGTCGAAATCGGCCTCGTCGACCTGCTCGAACGTGCCTCCGATCGCCACCCCGGCGTTGTTGACCAGGAGGTCGACGCGGCCGTGCGCGGCGATCACCTGCGCGGGCAGCGCGAGGCACGCCGCGCGATCCGTGACGTCGAGCTTGTGGGTGGTGACGGTGACGTCGCGGATCATCGCCGCGGTCTCGCGCAACCCGTCCTCGTTGACGTCGGCGATGGCGAGGTGGCAGCCGCGCCGGCTGCAGGCGAGCGCGATCCCGCGCCCGATCCCGCTGCCCGCGCCGGTGACGACGGCGACCCGTCCGGCGAGCTTCACGCGGCTTCCTTTTCGTGGCGCGGCGACGATGCGGCGGAGCCCCGCGCGCGCGTGAACAACATCACCCCGTCCTCCAGTTTTCCACGCCGCAGCGCGCGGCGGTCGCGCAAATAATTCTGGTAGAGTTTCCACGGCGCGCGGTCGCCCTGCTTGGGCAGGATCGCCAGCGCGCGCTGGACGTAGCCGCTGGTGAAATCGAGGAACGGCACCTCGGCGACGTCGGCCTCCTGCCGCGGGGTCGCGATCTGCTTGCCCGTCGCCTTAAGATGGTTGAGCAGCCGCGTCAGATAGACCGACGTCAAATCCGCCTTCAGCGTCCACGAGGCGTTGGTATAGCCGAAGCTGTAGCTCAAATTGGGCACATCGCCGAACATCATGCCCTTGTAGGTCATGTGCTCGTTCAACTGCTGGCGGACCCCGTCGACCGAGACGGCGATATCGCTCAGCAATTGCAGCTTGAGCCCGGTCGCCGCGACCACGATGTCGGCGGCGAGCTCGCGCCCCGACTTGAGCAATATGCCGCTCGCCGTGAACCGCTCGATATGGTCGGTGACCACCTCGATCTTGCCATCGCGGATGCCGGCGAACAGGTCGGCGTCGGGCACCAGGCAGACGCGCTGGTCCCACGGATTGTAGCTCGGGCTGAAATGCGTCTCGACCGCATAATCGGCGGGCAGCTCGCGCTGGACGCCCTTCTTCATCAGCTTCTTCATCATCGCCGGCCGCCGCCGCGCGAGCTGGAAGAAGAATTGCTGCATCAGCACGTTGCGCCAGCGCACCACGCCGTAGCTCGCCTTGGGCCCGAGCAGCCCGCGCAGCCGGTTGGCGGTTTTGTCGACCGACGGCCGGCTCGCCATGTAGGTCGGCGAGCGCTGGAGCATGGTGACGTGCGCAGCCCCCGCCTTGGCCATCTCGGGCACGATCGTCACCGCGGTCGCGCCGCTGCCGATCACCACCACGCGCTTGCCGGCGAAGTCGAGGTCGGCGGGCCAGAATTGCGCGTGGAAGAAACGGCCGGCGAACTCCCCGACGCCGGCGAAATCCGGCAGATAAGCCTCGCGGTAATCATAATAGCCGGTGCCCATGTGCAGCCACTGGCAGCGGATCGTCACCGTCTCGCCGGTGTCGCTGCGCCTGGCCTCGACCGTCCACCGCGCGGTGGCGCTGTCGAAGTCGGCGCTGACGACATGGTGGTGGAAGCGGATGTGCCGGCGGATGCCATATTTGTCCGCGACCATGTTGACGTAATTCAGGATGCTCGGCCCGTCGGCGATCGCCTTGGCCTCGGTCCACGGCTCGAAGCTGTAGCCGAGCGTATACATGTCGCTGTCCGAACGGATGCCGGGATATTTGAACAGGTCCCACGTCCCGCCGATCGCCGGGCGGCTTTCGAGGATCGCGTAGCTGCGCTCGGGACAATAGGTCTGGAGGTGCCAAGCGGCCCCGATCCCGGAGATGCCGGCGCCGACCACCAGCACATCGACGTCGCTGACTTCGCGCTCGCTCATCGCGTCCATTCCCGCGCTTGACAGTGGGCCGGGGCCCGTGCGTCATTGTGTGCGTCCAACCGCCGCGCTCCGCAAGGGGTGGGCATGCGGACGTAGGGCTACCCTTGGAGGAGGGCACCCGCGTTTGTTCGTTGTCGGTCGGCAACGTCGCCGGCCGTCGGGGCCGCCCCGCGCGGGCGCAAAGGGGAAACACGTCATGACGCGTGCGCAATATCTGCTGGCCGGAGCCTCGCTCGCGGCGTTCGCTTTCGTAGCGCCGGCCGCGGCGCAGACCGTCCCCGAACCCCAGGCCGGCCCACCCGCCGGCACCGTCACCACCGGCGCCGGCGACAGCGCACCGCAGGGCAAGAGCGGCGACGCCACCAGCGGCACCAGCCAGAGCGCCACCCCCGGCCGGCCGAGCACCACCGACACCGGCGGCGACATCATCGTCACCGCCCAGCGCCGCTCCGAAGCGCTCCAGCAAGTGCCGATCTCGGTCTCGGCCTTCACCGGCCAGGCGCTCGAGCGGCAGCAAATCAGCAATGCCAGCGACCTTCAGCTGTCGCTGCCCAACGTCACCTTCACCAAGACCAACTTCACTTCGTCGAGCTTCACCATCCGCGGCATCGGCGACCTCTGCACCGGCTTCAGCTGCGACGCGGCGACCGGCATCCACGTCAACGACATGCCGCTCGTTTCCACCCGCCTGTTCGAGACCGAATATTTCGACCTCGAGCGGGTCGAGGTGCTGCGCGGTCCGCAGGGCACGCTGTTCGGCCGCAACGCGACCTCGGGCGTGGTCAACTTCATCACCGCGCGGCCCAACCTCAGCCGCGCGGCGGCCTCGGCCAGCGTCGAGGTCGGCAATTACCAGTCGGTCAAACTGAACGCGATGGTCAACCTGCCGCTGACCGACACGCTCGGCGTGCGCGTGGCGGGCTATCTGCTCGGCCGCGACGGCTACACGAAGAACCTGTTCGACAATTCGCGGATCGACGGGCGCGACCTGTGGGCGCTGCGCGGTTCGATCCGCTGGAAGCCGTCGGCGGGCACCACGCTCGACGTCATCGGCTATGCCTTTAACGAGGACGACGACCGCTCGCGCATCCAGAAGCAGCTCTGCCACCGCGACCCGACCGGCGTCCTGGGCTGCCTCCCCGACCGCCTCGCCAACGAAGTGGTCAACGGCAATTCGACCCTCTCGGCGACGCTCTCATCACGGCAGTTCATCAACGCTGCGGCCGGCTTCAACCCGCTGATCGCGAGCTTCGGGCTCGGCCTCACCAACTTGAACAGCGGGGTCGATCCCTTCTTCGGCGGGATCACCAACCCGTCCGACCTGCGCACCGTCAACGCCGACTTCAACCCGACCTACCGCGCGAAGGAATATTTCGTGATGGGCCGGCTCGAGCAGAATCTCGGCGACCAGTTCAGCGCCACGCTGACCGGCGGCTGGGCCAAGAACAGCGTCGACAGCCGCACCGACTACAACCTCCTCGCCGGCAACAGCCTCGCCGGCAATTCGGGCCTGGTAAACCTCTACGGCCTGAGCCTCGCCCCCGGCGCCGCCTTCCCGGGTGGGGTCAACCCGTTCACCAACGCGGTGCGGGCGCTGATCCCCAACGGTCCGCTCGGCAACATCTGCACCTCGGAAACCAACCTCAACTACACCGGCATCTACGGCGGCTTCACCAACCGCTGCACGCCCGGCAGCACAGACTACGACCGGTCGCAAAGCTACTACCGGCAATATTCGCTCGAGGGGCACATCGATTCCAACTTCAAGGGGCCGTTCAATTTCCTCTTGGGCGGCATCTATCTCGACGGCCGCTTCACCAACTCCAACTATTATGTCGCCAGCGCCGGCCTCGATTATGCCTCGGGCGTGCTCGGCGCGATCCAGGCGCTCGGCCAGCGCGCGGCGGGGGCGACCTTCCCCAACAGCTTCCTCGCCCCGCCCTTCTTCAACTCGGAGGTCAGCGACTTCCGCCTGAAGAGCTACGGCCTGTTCGGCGAGGCCTATTTCCAGGCCAGCGACAAATTGAAGTTCACGCTCGGCGCCCGCTACAGCCACGACGACAAATTGCAGGTGGCGCGCGCGCCGATCTTGAGCTTCCTCGTCCCCTTCGGCCTGACCGACGCCAACCAGTCGCCGTTCCTCGGCCTCTACGACGCCGACGCCTCGACCGCCGGCAACCAGGCCAATGCGGTCGGCCGGGTCAAGTTCGGGCGGCTCACCGGCCGGCTCGTCGCCGACTATCAGATGACGCCCAACAACCTGCTCTACGCGTCCTATTCGCGCGGCTATAAGTCGGGCGGCCTCAACCCGCCAATCGACCCCTCGTTCAACGTCTCGCCGACCTTCAAGCCCGAATCGATCGACGCGTTCGAGCTTGGCAGCAAGAACACCTTCGCCGGCGGCGCGGTGCGGCTCAACCTCTCGGCCTTCTACTACAACTACAAGGGCCTCCAGCTCAGCCGCATCGTCGCCCGCACCTCGGTCAACGACAACACCGACGCCGGTATCTACGGCGCCGAGGCGGAGGCGGTGTTCAAGCCGACGCCCGACTTGCTCCTCAACCTCACCGGCTCCTACCTCCACACCAAGATCAAGGGGTTGAGCCTGGTCGACCCGCGCGACCCGTCGGGCGGACGCAGCGACGCGGTGATCATCAAGGACCTCCAGGGCGGCGCCAATTGCGTCGTCTCGCCGGCTGTCGCGGGCGTGCCCGCGGCGGCGGTCAACGGCTTCGTCGGGGCGGTCAACGGCGCGCTCGGCCTCAATCCGCCGACCCCGATCCCCAGCACCAACACCACCGGCGCCTTCTCGCTCTGCTCGGCGCTGCAGGGCGCCGCGGCCAACCCGTCGGCGGCGCTGCGCACGGCCTTCGGCGTTCCTGCCGGCCCGCTCCCCTTCCTCGTCAACGAAGGCATCGCGCAGAATCTCAGCGGCAACCAGCTGCCCCAGTCGCCGCACTGGAAGGTCGGCGGCGGCGCGCAATATACGCTGCGGCTCGGCAACGGGATGACGCTCGTCCCCCGTGCCGACGTCAACTATACGGGCAGCTTCTACGCGCGCAGCTTCAACCAGCCGATCGACAAGGTAAAGGGCTTCACCGTGGTCAACGCGCAGGTCCAGCTGAACGGCGCCGCCGACAAGTGGTTCGTCCGCGCCTTCGTCCAGAACCTCACCAACAACGACGCGATCACCGGCCAGTTCGTCGCCGACGCGTCGTCGGGCCTGTTCACCAACGTCTTCACCCTCGAGCCGCGGCGCTTCGGCGCGGCGATCGGCGTGAAGTTCTGACAAGAGCCTGAGGCAGGCCGCGCCGGACCCGATCCGGCGCGGCCGCTCCCTCAAAGCACGTAGCGCATCCGGATCGTCTCGGTGACGGTCCCCGCCGGCAGCACGAAGCGGATCTCGTCCCACCGCGGCGGCCGCGGCCGCATCGCCGGATTGGTCGAGAAACCGAACCCCTCGCGCGGAATACCGAAGGTCATGTCGAGCTTGCCGTTGGCATTCTCGTCATGGATCACCAGCAACGCATAGGTCCCCGCCGGCACCCGCCCGAGCACCACCCGCGCCGCCTGCCCCGCCGGCACCGTCCGCCCGACACTGCCGGGCACCTTCTGGCAATCGAGGAAGCGCTGCGCATCGCCGGTCAGGCAGACGTGCACCACCCCCTTGGCGTTGCGCAGCCCGTCGAGCTTGACCGTCAGCTCGCTCACCCCCGGCCCCGTCGCCGCACTGGAGACGAAGGCGGCGGCGGCGAGGAGGGCGAGGCGGATCATGGCGCGGGTGCTATCAGCCCGAACCTAGCCGGTCCATTTACGGGGTTTCCCCTTATCCGCGCCCATGCCAAGGCACAGGGCGATGGCCGCCGCCGACTTCGACCTGATCATCCTGGGCGGCGGGCTGGCGGGTGGGCTGTGCGCGCTGGCGCTGGCGGCGCGGCGGCCCGAGCTCAGGGTCGCCATCGTCGAGCCGGGCGAGCGCATCGGCGGCAACCACCTGTGGTCCTTTTTCGCCAGCGATGTCGCGCCGGCCGACCGCTGGCTGGTCGACCCGCTGATCGGCCATCGCTGGCCGGGCTACGACGTCGCCTTCCCCGCGCACCGCCGCACGCTCGACCAGCCCTACCAGACGATTGCCAGCGAAGCGCTCGACGCCGCCGTCCGCGCCGCCCTCCCGCCCGAGGCGATCATCCGCGACGCGGCGACCGCCATCACTCCCACCAGCGTCCGGCTCGAAGAAGGCGGCACGCTCCACGCCGGCGCCGTGCTCGACGCCCGCGGCGGGCAGGCCGAGGGCTTGAGCATCGGCTGGCAGAAATTCCTCGGCCAGTTGCTCGACATTCCCGCCGGCCACGGCCTCACCCAGCCGATCGTGATGGACGCCTCCGTCGACCAGACCGACGGCTATCGCTTCGTCTATTGCCTCCCCTTCAGCGCGACCCAGGTCTTCGTCGAGGACACCTATTACACCGACGGCCCCGAGCTCGATCGCGACACGCTCCACGAGCGCATCGCCGCTTACGCCGCCGCGCAGGGCTGGCGCGTGGCCGGAATCAGCCGCGAGGAAGTCGGCCAATTGCCTGTGCTCAAGGGCGGCGACTTCGATGCCTTCTGGCCCGCCGGCGACCCCGTCGCCCGCGCCGGCGCGCGCGGCGGCTTCTTCCATCCGCTCACCAGCTACTCGCTCCCCGACGCGGTCCGTTTCGCCAGCTGGCTCGCCACCCTCCCCGACTTCGGCGCGCTTGGCCCCGCCACCCGCGCCCGCGCGGCGGCGCACTGGCGACGCGGCGGCTTCGACCGCCTCCTCTCGCGGATGCTGTTCGACGCCGCCGATCCGCCGCGGCGCTACCGCGTGCTCGAGCGCTTCTACAGGCTTCCGGCCCCCTTGATCGCCCGCTTCTATGCGGGTGAGAGCAGCGCCATCGACCGCGCGCGCATCCTCTCGGGACGCCCGCCCGTTTCCGTTTTGCGCGCCGTGAAGGCGTTGAAGGAACCTCAGTGAAGAGTGCGATCGTCATCGGGGCGGGATTCGGCGGGCTCGCGCTCGCCATCCGCCTCCAGTCGGCGGGGGTCGCGACCACCGTGGTCGAGGCGCGCGACAAGCCCGGCGGCCGCGCCTACGTGTGGGAAAAGGACGGCCATGTGTTCGACGCCGGCCCCACCGTCATCACCGACCCCGACTGCCTCGAGCGGTTGTGGCGGCTCAGCGGCCATGAACTCGCCGAGGACGTCGAGCTGGTCCCGGTGAAGCCCTTCTACCGGCTCGCCTGGCCCGATGGCGTGGTGTTCGATTACACCAACGACGACGCCGAACTGAAGAGCGCGATGGACGCGCTCAACCCGGCCGACTGGACCGGCTACCAGCGCTTCCTCGCCTACAGCGCCGGGGTGTTCCGCGAGGGCTATCTCAAGCTCGGCACCAAGGCGTTTCAAAGCATCGGCGACATGCTCAAGGCCGCCCCGGCGCTGGCCAAATATCAGGCGTGGCGATCGGTCTATTCGATCGTCTCAAGCTATGTGCAGGACGAGCATCTCCGCCAGGCGCTGAGCTTCCACACCCTGCTGGTCGGCGGCAATCCGATGACCTGCTCGTCGATCTACGCGCTGATCCACAAGCTCGAGCGTGACGGCGGGGTATGGTTCGCCAAAGGCGGCACCAACCAGCTCATCGCCGGCATGGTCCGCCATTTCGAGCGGCTCGGCGGCGTCCTCAGGCTCGATGATCCGGTCACCGCCATCACCACTGCCGGCAATCGCGTCACCGGCGTCCGCACCCGCTCGGGCTGGTCGGCCGAGGCCGACGCGGTCGCCTCGAACGGCGACGTGGTCCACAGCTACGGCCTGCTCGAAGGCTCGCCGCGCGGCCCACAGCAGGTTCGCGCGCTCAAGCGCAAGCGCTTCTCGCCCGGCCTGTTCGTGCTCCACTTCGGCCTCGAGGGGACCTTCCCCGATATCGCCCATCACACCATCCTGTTCGGCCCGCGCTACAAGGAACTGCTCGGCGATATCTATTCGCGCGGGCGTCTCGCCACCGACCCCTCGCTCTACCTCCACCACCCCACCATCACCGATCCGAGCATGGCCCCGCCCGGCTGCTCGACCTTCTACGCGCTCGCTCCCGTTCCCAACCTCGGCAAGGCGCCGGTCGATTGGGCCAGCGAGGGCGACAAGTATCGTGAGGTCGTCCTCGACATCCTCGCCGAGCGCCTGATCCCCGACATCCGTCAGCGCATCCGCACCATCTTCCACTACACCCCCGACGACTTCGGCCGCGACCTCGCCGCCCACTTGGGCTCGGCCTTCAGCCTTGAGCCCGTGCTGTGGCAGTCGGCCTGGTTCCGCACCCACAACCGCGACGACCAGCTGAAGAACCTCTACTTCGTCGGCGCCGGCACCCACCCGGGCGCGGGCATCCCCGGCGTGGTCGGCAGCGCCGAGGCCACCGCCGGGCTGATGCTCACCGCATGAGCGACGCCGACGATCGCGCCCGGCTGGTCGAGGCAGCGCTGGCCAGCATCTCGGTCGGCTCCAAGAGCTTCCGCTTCGCCAGCCAGTTGTTCGATCTTCCGACCCGCGAGCGGAGCTGGCTGCTCTACGCCTGGTGCCGCGCCTGCGACGACGTCACCGACGGCCAGACCCTCGGCCATGATGCGGTCGCGGTCGACGACGCCGCCGCGCGCATCGCCTTCCTGCGCGCGCGCACCGCCGAAGCGCTGGCGGGCGAGCCGACCGGCATCGTCGCCTTCGAGGCGCTGCGCACCGTCGCCGCCGAATGCCACATCCCCGCCGCCGTCACCGCCGACCACCTCGCCGGGTTCGAGCGCGACGCCGCCGGCTGGCGCCCCGCCACCACCGACGACCTTCTCTCTTATTGCTACCAGGTCGCCGGCGCGGTCGGCGTGATGATGGCCCACGTCATGGGGGTCGCTCCGGACGACAGTGACACGCTCGACCGCGCCGCCGACCTCGGCATCGCCTTCCAGCTCGCCAACATCGCGCGCGATATCGTCGAGGATGCGCGCGTCGGCCGCGTCTATCTCCCCACCGACTGGCTCCGCGCCGAGGGCCTCGAGGGCGCCGACCTCGCCGACCCGCGCCACCGGCCCGCGCTCGCGCGCATCGCCCGCCGCCTCAGCGAGCTCGCCGACGCCTATCGCCGCTCGGCGCGCGTCGGCGCCGCCCGCCTGCCCTTCCGCAGCCGCTGGGCAGTCCTCTCGGCAAGCGGCATCTACGGCGAGATCGCGACCCGTGCCGCCGCGCTCGGCCCCCGCGCCTGGGACGCGCGGATCAGCACCGGCAAGGGCGAGAAAGCCGCGCTGGTGATGGAAGCCTTTTGGGAAGCGCTGTGGCCGGTCAGGCCGATCCCACGCGATGGTCTGTGGACTCGGCCGCGGACCCCCGCGGCGCCCTGACCTCGGCCTTCGCGCTCGCACCGAGCGCGCGCTTCAATCGCTCGATCGGCGGCGCATAGACGAAGCCGAAGCTCACCGCTCCTTCGCGCCCCTGCACCGCATGGTGCAGTTTGTGCGCCTGGACGATCCGCCGGAAATAGCGGCTGCGCGGCACGATCCGGTGGGCGATGCGCCCGTGGACGATGACGTCGTGGAAGCCGAAATAGATGAGGCCGTACCCCGCGATCCCCGCCCCGACCCACGCCGCCCACGGCCCCAATTGCTCGTGCACCCCGGCATAGATTAGCGCCACCGACGGCAGCGCGAACAGCATCCCGTAAAGATCGTTCGCCTCGAACCAGCCCGCCCGCTCGCGATGATGGCTCGCATGCAGCCGCCACCCCAGCCGCGAATGCATCACCCATCGATGCAGCCCGTAGGCGACCGCCTCCATGGCGATCACGGTGGCGGCGAATAGGGCAAGGCCGGCGGGCAGCGACATGGCCGTCATATAGCGGCCGCGACCGTTAAATGTCAGTGCTGCTCCGCCAAGTAGCGCATCAGCTCGGCGAGCGTGCTTTCCATCTGGTCCTGCATCTGGCTGACCAGCTCATTCTCGCGCATGCCTTCGTGGTCGAGGGGCTTGGAATAGCTATCGCTGAACGCCTTCAAGTCGTTGGCGTCGAACACCCCGCGCGCGACCAGCTTGGCGAGGATCACCAGCAGCCCGTTGGTGTTGGCGATGGTTCCGGCGACCAGCGCCTCGTCGACCATCGACAGGTCGGAAGTCGGGGTTTCGGCGTCGTCGCTTAACTCTTCGGCCATGTCCGAATGGGTGGAATGGGGCGGCGCGGCTGTCAACCGACGAGGTCGCGCAGCGCGGCCCAGCGCGCGGCCTTGGCGGCGAACGACAGCGTATGGGCCGGGCTCGACGAGGGCAGGTCGACGAGCGTCAGCCCCGCGCTCCCCGCCAGTGACCGCCGCCCGATCCGCGCGGCGGTCAGCCCATTGAACGCGACCGCGCGCACCGCCGGATGCGCCGCGACCAACTCGCCAAGCGGGGTCGCCGCCACCCCCCGCAGCGCCTGGTCGAGGCTGCCCCGCCGCCGCGCGCTCGCGACCACGTCCCACAGCCCGACCCCGCGCTCGAGCAACCGCGCCAGCCGCTCTTCGTAAGCCAACTCCGCCAGTGGCTCGCCAAGCGCCGCGCCGAGCAACCGCCAGAACTGGTTCTGCGGATGCGCATAATAGCGCCCGGCGGCGAGCGACGCCTCGCCCGGCAGGCTGCCGCAGACCAGCAGCCGCGTGCCGGCATCGATCACCGGCGGAAAGGAGGACTTGGGTTCATCGCCGCGCATCGCCATCTTGCTGCCATGCCGCGCCTCCTCCGCCTAGCCGCCGTCGTTGCCCTCGGCCTCCTCCTCCGCTCGAGCCGGCGCCGCGCCGATTGATCGTGCAGCGCGGCACTCGCGCCGCGTTCGGGCGTTGAACCGCCGAACCTCGCGAACATCCGGAGCATCATCATGAACATCGACACCGCCATCGGCACCGGCACCGACCTCAAGGGCCAGCTCAAGCAGAACATCGGCGAGGCGACCAACGATCCCGCGCTGCAGCAGGACGGCACCCTCGACCAGATTTCGGGCCAGGCGCGCAAGGGCTTCGGCGCGGTGCGCGATTTCGCCAAGCGCCAGCCGGTCGCCGCCGCCGTCGCCGGCGCGCTCGGCCTCGCCTTCATCAGCAAGCTCCTCGGCCACCCGCTCGCCCCCGGCCGCAACGGCCGCTAACGGCGCGTTCATTGGCAAACCTCCGGCCATCTCGTTAAGGGGTGGCCGGATGGACGCCTCGGACCTCCGCATCGCGCTCGTCTCGGGCAATTACAATTACGTTCGCGACGGCGCCAACCAGGCGCTGAACCGCCTCGTCGGCTACCTGCTTCGCCAGGGCGCGCAGGTCCGCGTCTATTCGCCGACGGTCGAGCATCCCGCCTTCCCCCCGACCGGTGACCTCGTCTCGCTGCCGTCGATCGCCATCCCCGGTGAGCGCGACGAATATCGCCTGCCGATGGGCCTCCCCGCGCGCATCCGCCGCGACCTCGAGACCTTCAAGCCCGACGTCATGCACGTCGCCAGCCCCGACCTCTCCTCGCACCGCGCGGTGACCTGGGCGCGCCGCCGCAACCTGCCGGTGGTCGCCTCGGTCCACACCCGCTTCGAAACCTACCTCGCTTACTACCACCTGCAGGCGTTCGAGCCGCTGCTGCGCGCGATGCTGCGCCGTTTCTACCTGCGCTGCGACGCGCTGCTGGTCCCGGCGGAGTCCACCGCCGCGGTGCTCCGCGCGCAGCGGATGAACCGCAACATCACCATCTGGGCGCGCGGGGTCGACCGCGAGCAATTCAATCCCCAGCGCCGCGACCTCGGCTGGCGCCGCGGGCTCGGCTTCGCCGACGAGGATTTCGTGATCGCCTTCCTCGGCCGGATCGTGATGGAGAAAGGGCTCGACGTCTTTTCCGACACCATCGCCGAGCTGACCGCGCGCGGCGTCGCGCACAAGGTGATGGTGATCGGCGACGGCCCCGCGCGCGGCTGGTTCGCCGAGCGGCTGCCCGGCGCCTGCTTCCTCGGGCAGCAGGTCGGCCCCGACCTCGCCCGCGCGCTCGCCAGCGCCGACGTCCTCCTCAATCCCTCGGTGACCGAGGCGTTCGGCAACGTCACGCTGGAAGCGATGGCGACCGGCCTGCCGGTGGTCGCCGCCGCCGCGACCGGGGCCAACAGCTTGGTCTGCGGCGGCACCACCGGAATGCTGGTCGAGCCGGGCGACATCGACGGCTTCGCCGCTGCGCTGACCGCTTATGCGGCCGACCCGGCGCTTCGCCACGCCCACGGCCAGGCCGGGCTCGCCTACGCCGAAACCCAGGACTGGGACCATATCAACGAAGCCGTCATCCGCACCTACCGCCGCGCCATCCAACGGCGCGAGCGGCTGGCGCGGATGAAGGGCTAGCGGCCTACTTCAGCCGCTCGATCCGCTTGGCGGCGTCGTCGAGGATGTCGGTGACGTCGGCGAGCAGTTCGTCGGTCCAGCCGTCGCGCTGCACCCGGTTCTTGAGCGCGTGCATCAGATTGCCCATCGCCCGCCCGATCTCGGGCCGCTGGCTTTCGCGCCGCGACGAGCCGGTCGCCTCGAGCCGCTCCATCAGCGCCGCGACCTCTTCCTCATTGTCCGCGAGTTCCTTGCGGCCGTCGTCGGTGATCGCGAACTTCTTGCGCGAGCCGCCGCCGTCCTGCTCCTCGATCGCGCCCTCGTCGGAAAGCAGGCTCAAGGTCGGATAAAGCACGCCCGGGCTCGGCGCATAGACGCCGTGGGTCAGCTCCTCGAGCGCCTTGATGAGGTCGTAGCCATGCCGCGGCTCGTCTGCGATCAGCTTCAGCAGCACCAGTCGCAATTCGCCCGCGCCGAAGAAGCGGCCGCGCCGCCCGCCACCACCGCCGCCACCGCCGCCATAAGGCCCATCGCGGCCGAAGGGCCCGCTCGGTCCGAACGGACCGGCGGGCCCGAACGGACCGTCCGGCCCAAACCCGCCCCAGCCGCCACCGCGGCCCATCATGAACATCGCGCGTCCGCGGCGGCCTTCGTGACCGCAACCCATATGATATCTACTCAATTGTTTTCTCCTGTCTGAGTAGCATCTAGATATATCTTAGATAACCACCTGACAAGTCCCGCTGGAAAGTTTTGCGCGAGCTTCTAGAGACGAAGGCATGGCGGACCTGTTCGACGATAGCCTGTCCGCGGGCGCGCCGCCCGACGCCGCCGCGGGATCCGCGCCGCTGGCCGACCGCCTGCGCCCCGCCGCCCTCGCCGAGGTCGTCGGCCAGGATCATCTGACCGGCCCCGACGGCCCGATCGGCCGCATGGTCGCCGCCGGCAAGTTGTCGAGCCTGATCCTGTGGGGCCCGCCGGGCACCGGCAAGACCAGCATCGCCCGCCTCCTCGCCGCCGCCGTCGGCTTGCGCTTCGTCGCCCTCTCCGCCGTGTTCAGCGGGGTCGCCGACCTCAAGAAGGTGTTCGCCGAAGCCAAGACCGCCGCCCGCGCCGGCCAGCGCACCCTCCTCTTTGTGGACGAGATCCACCGCTTCAACCGCTCGCAGCAGGACGGCTTCCTCCCCTTCGTCGAGGACGGCACCGTGGTCCTCGTCGGTGCCACCACCGAAAACCCCAGCTTCGAATTGAACGCCGCGCTGCTCAGCCGCTGCCAAGTCCTCGTCCTCCACCGGCTCGACGCGGCGGCGATGGAGGGCCTGCTCGCCCGCGCCGAAGCCGAGGTCGGCCGCCCGCTCCCCCTCATTCCCGCCGCCCGCGAAGCGCTAGTCGCCACCGCCGACGGCGACGGCCGCTTCCTCCTCAACCAGGCTGAACTGCTGTTCGACGTCGCCTCCGGCGAGGCGCTCGACCCCGCCGCCCTGCGCGACCTCCTCCAGCGCCGCCTGCCCGTCTACGACAAGGACCGCGAGGGCCACTACGGCCTCATCTCCGCGCTCCACAAATCGATCCGCGGCTCCGACCCCGACGCCGCGCTCTACTATCTCGCCCGCATGCTCACCGCGGGCGAGGAGCCGCTCTACCTCCTCCGCCGGCTGACCCGCGCCGCGGTCGAGGACATCGGCCTCGCTGACCCCCAGGCGCTCGTCCAATGCATGGCCGCCAAGGACAGCTACGACTTCCTCGGCTCCCCCGAGGGCGAGCTGGGAATCGTCCAGGCCTGCCTCTACCTCGCCACCGCCCCCAAATCGAACGCGGTCTACAAGGCCCAATCGGCCGCCTGGAAGAGCGCGAAGGAGCATGGCTCGCTCTCTCCGCCCAAGCATATCCTCGGCGCTCCCACCCGGCTGATGCGCGACCTCGGCTACGGCAAAGGCTATCAATACGACCACGACCAGGACGAGGCCTTCTCGGGCGCCAATTACTGGCCCGAGGAGATGCGGCCCGAGACCTATTACCAGCCGACCGACCGCGGCTTCGAGCGCAAGCTCGCCGAACGCCTTGCATGGTGGGCCGAACGCCGGGCACAAGCCGAGGACTGAGCAGGAGGCGAGCCATGTACCAGACACCGACCACCGATTATTATCGCGACCAGCTGGTCCTGTGGGGCCCTCGCATCCTGATCGCGATCCTGATCCTGCTCGCCACCTGGGTGGTCGCGCGCGCGGTCCACTGGGCGATCAGCCGTGCGGTCGCCAAGACCCCGGCCCTCCAGAAGCACACGCCCGGCGACCAGCATGAGACGGTCGGCCACCAGCTCGGCACCATCGCCAAGCTCATCATCTGGCTGGTCGGGATCATGGCGGCGCTAAGCTACCTCGGCATCGGCGAAATCCTCGCCCCGATCAATCAGCTCACCACCGAGATCTTCGCCTTCCTCCCCCGCCTGCTCGGCGCCGGGCTGATCTTCTTCGTCGGCATGATCGTCGCGCGGATCGCGCGGCGGCTGGTCGAGACGTTGCTCGCCGCCGCCAATGTCGACGGCTGGATGGCCCGCGCCGGCCTCGGCGATCACCCGAGCACCGTCGCTACCGATCCTTCGAGCGTGCCCCCCGGCACCGTCCCCGGCACCCCTCGCGCGACCTTCGCCAAGGCCGCCGGCACCCTCGTCTTCGCGCTGATCATCATCCCCGTCGCCATCGCCGCGTTGCAGGTGCTCGGCATCGAGGCAATCAGCGGCCCGGCGATCGCCATGCTCAACGAGATCGGCGCCGCCATCCCCCGCATCCTCACCGCCGCGCTGTGGCTCGGCATCGCGCTCGTCGCCGCGCGTTTCTTGAAGACCATCATCGAGGCGATCCTGCCGCCGACCGGCTTCGACGACGCGGTCCGCGCCACCGGCATCCTCCCCCCGCGCAGCGCGCCGAGCCGGATCGTCGCCAACATCGCCTTCATCGCGATCATGCTCGCCGCCGCGATCGAGGCCGCGCGCCAGCTCGGCGGCGACCAGGTCGCGATCTTCCTCATCCAGGTCACCGACCTCGGCTCCAAGGTCATTTTCGGAACGCTGATCATCGTCGCCGGCATCTTCCTCGCCCGGATCATCGCCAACCTCGTCGGCTCGGGCACTGGCGAGGGCGGCTATGCCCAGACCATCGTCCGCTATGCGATCATCGCGTTGTTCACCGCGATCGGCCTGACCTTCATGGGACTCGCCGACCAGATCGTGATCCTCGCCTTCGGCCTGATCCTCGGCTCGGCGGCGGTGGCGACGGCGCTGGCCTTCGGGCTCGGCGGCCGCGATGCGGCGGCGCGTTTGCTCGAGCGCTACACCGACGACGGCACGCCCAAGCCCCGCGCCCCGCGCCCCCCGCGGCTCGAAGGCACCCGCGACCAGCGCGACGACCGCCAGCCGCCCTTGGTGTGAGCCACTTCACGCGCTTCGTCGCCATCGACTGGTCGGGGGCGAAGGGGCGGCGGCACAAGGGAATCGCGGTCGCGCTGTGCGAGGCCGACGGCCCGCCCCGCCTCGTCCGCCCCGGCCATGTCTGGAGCCGCACCGAGGTCGCCGACTGGCTACTCAGGGAAGCCAAGCGCGCGCCAACCCTGTTCGGCTTCGACTTCAGCTTCGCCCCGCCCTTTGCCGAGCGCGGCGCCTATTTGCCCGGCGAAACCGGCGTCCCCGACACCGCCCGCGCCTTCTGGGCCTATGTCGACACCCGAGCCCCCGACGAGGACCTCGGCGCCGCCAGCTTCCTCGAGGCGGTGCACCGCCGTCATTTCTATTTCGGGATCGCCGACGGGGTGAAGGCCGACTTCGTCCACTTCCGCCAGTGCGACACGCGGCTGAACGAGCAGGGCGGGCGCAAGACCGCCAGCGCCTATGACGCGATCGGCGCGGCGCAGGTCGCCAAGGCCAGCTTCTCCGGCATGCGCCTCCTCCACCGTCTCGACGGCCAGGTCGCCATCTGGCCGATGGATCCGTGGCCCGCTCACGGCAGCGCAGTGGTCGAAATCTACACCCGCATCTACCTCCGAATGGCAGGGATGGACGGCCGCAAACTGCGCACCCGCGCCCAGCTCAACCAGGCACTCGCCGGTCTCGGCAGCCCACCCGCCCGGCTCCGCTTCGAGCCCAGCGACCACCAGACCGACGCCCTCGTCACCGCAGCCGGGATGCGCGCACTCAGTCGCAATCCCGCCGCCTTCCGCCCCGCCGGCCTAACCCCCGCACTCGCGCGCACCGAAGGCTGGACCTTCGGCATCACCTGACGCACCCTTGCTTTCGCCAAGGGATGATCGCATGGACCGGGAACAGGCACTCGGCTTCGTCATGAAGGCCTATGCCGCGCGCGCCGCGGGCGACAAAGCGCTACTGGCGCAGATGTGGACCGAGGATGCCGAGTTTCGCATCGCCGGCGATCCCGCCCGGGTCGATGGCGTTGGTCTGGGCGACGGCAATCGCCCGATGGACACGGTCGCCGCGCTGATCGACCGCTTCCGCTTCGAGGATGTGACGCTGATCGATGCGGTGGTCGAAGGCCGCCGCCTCGCGCTTCACTGGCGGGTCATGGTGATCGCCGGTGATCACATGCCGGCGGTGACCGAGCTGATGGACCTCGTCACGCTGGCCGAGGACGGCCGCATCGCGTCGCTCGTCCAGTTCGCCGACACGGCGCTGATCCGCTACCTCGCGGCCTGACAGGCGGGACTGGATTTTGGCCGGTCCGTGCCGCATGGGACGGCCACGCCACAGGCGCGCCGGCTTAGCACAGTGGTAGTGCAGCGGTTTTGTAAACGTCTGAAGTCACGCCGCCGGATTGTTGGAAATTCGCGATTTGTTGATTTTTCAACGCCTTAGATCGCCGCAAACTGCGAAACACACCCCAAACTGCGAAGTAAAAGGTGCACAAAAGCCTGCACACTTATAACGTCGCGTGAGCTGCCAGATTGGCCACAGCGAAATTCGGTGGCCGCGCTCGAGGAGCGCGGCCACTTCGCCTTAACCGGGGTAGCGCTTGGGGTCGTTCCCATAGGTCCATTCGGTGCGCCACTTGCCATGAGCGTTTTGGACATGAATCTGCGAATTCACCCCCAAAGCGAACTGCGCGACAGCATGTTGCCTCGCCGCGGCAATGGCCAGCGCCTGAGTGGCGTAGTGATAATCGGTGTTGTCCAGCCGAATTCGCCAGCCGTTCGGGCCAGGCAAAATGTAGTATTCCTTCCTCGTACTCATAAGTTGCTCCATCAGGAGCGCCAATGGCGCTAGCTAGTCAGCGGGACGCT
The DNA here is from genome assembly GCF_009363895.1 of Sphingomonas ginsengisoli An et al. 2013. NCBI lineage: Bacteria > Pseudomonadati > Pseudomonadota > Alphaproteobacteria > Sphingomonadales > Sphingomonadaceae > Sphingomonas > Sphingomonas ginsengisoli (ex An et al. 2013). The sequence continues at coordinate 1,441,377 of NZ_CP045434.1, forward strand.
GACCCTCAGCTAGCTTCGGCTTCTTCTCGATATGAGCAGTCGACGCGATTGCCGGCAAAGGGGGAAGCTCGAGTCCCGCTCCCCATGCAAATTGCGCCATGAGGTTTCGGAAGTACGGGTAAGCAGCAAACGACCCCACATTGCGGCAGAAACCAACAGCTGCGGCATCGGCAGCGTCAGTCCTCACGTCGTAGCTAACAAAAAAGTCAGCCACGCAACTCAGGACCTTCTTTCGACCAGCCTTGCCTGCAACGTTGTAGCGGAAGATCGCAGCGACCTCTCCCTCTCCGGGTGTGAATTCACAGGCGACCACCTCGCGGCCATACGAAAGTTGCATCTCAGGTCCGGCGAGGTTGAGCGCCTCAGCTTTGACGTCGAATTTCGAGGAAAGAAGACGGATGGCGTTCAAGCGCGACGAAATGGCCACGGCGTTGTATTCGTCCGCGCTGAAGCCTTTCTGGCGGGGTTCAACCACTGCAGGGGCTTGATTTTTCGTCATTGTGCAACCGCCATTTCGGGCAATCGGGGTCGTCGTAGCGCTCCGAGAGCAAGGCCAAGCCGCTCATCCCCCGGGCACTCAAACAAACCCTCTTCCTCCTCGCGAACCTCTTCCTCGGCGTTGAGGTTTTCCCAGATGCTGGTCACGTTTTGGGCAGCCGCAATCAGGGCAGCACGCTCGGCGGAGGCTTCCTCTTCATCCAAACGCTTGCAGGAAGTGCAGGTAACCTCAGCCACCTCACCCATCGCGTAAACAGCTCGTGCGAGAAGTTTAATCGTGAAGTTCTTACAATCGTCAGAGAAAATCTGAGACACGCGCGCCTTAGTGACACCCATCGCTTCAGCCAGCTCAGTACGCGACATGCCTTTTTCCTTCATCAACCGATGAAGAAAAGACTGCACGTCAACAACAAGCGCCTCCTCAGCATAGACAGCAGAGCGCTTGTTCGCATTCTGCTCAAACATCTCAGTTCCCTTTCCCAATTTCATCAACACGCGATTTAGCTCTCTTAAGAATTTTCGGATCTGCCTTATTCTGCTTTTTGGCAGTATCCATATCAACAATAATGAAAGTTTTCTTCAGTGATACTTGTCTCACAAATCCATATAGGCGGATTTTAAAGCCCTTGAATGCTTGAAGCATAAGATTGGTTCTGGTGGCCCGGCCCTCATTCGGATTGAACATCTCTTCGGTCAGTGGCCTGCCGTCGCACCACAGCTCCATGATGCGCAGCAAACGCGACTGATACCTCTCCTCGATACCGTCAAAGTCAGGTTTGACGTGGGACAAGATCGCCACCTGCCCATTGCCGGTGCTCGCCACATGCTCACAACCGAGCTTTGCAAGTTCATCATTGCCATCGGTCATGCGCCACTGGGAGTTAAGAGTTCTCTAAACCCGTTGCAAGGCATTTCTATCCGATGATTGCGTCCGACCAACGACATTACGATTAGTTCATCGGTTTCCAGAACCCATGAACACTCCCAGGCCGCAGTGCGGAATTGCGCCCACTGTGCAGACTCAGGTCATGGATGGCGGCATTCTGCGAAATTTTGGGAGGCAGAAGGCAATTTAGATCGGATGGACAGTCTTGTTTTGATTGTGCAAAGGACGCGAGCATGCACAAAAGCCTGCACACATGCAGCGGTTTTACGCATCAAATAAGCGAAGAAAATCCTTTAGATTCAATAATTTAGCCGGCTTAGCACAGTGGTAGTGCAGCGGTTTTGTAAACCGAAGGTCGGGGGTTCAAATCCCTCAGCCGGCACCAGCCTTCGGTGAGCCGCGAAGCGGCTCAGGACCGTCCGGGGGACGGTCCGACCGAAGGTTCAAGGCGTTACGCCGCCTGCGCCAGCTCGCGCTGCTCGTTGTCGGCGCTGAGCACCGGCGCCGCCTCGACCGCCGTGGCCGGAGTCTCGACCGCCACGCTCTTCACCGGCCACACCTTCCGCGTCACCAGCACCAGCGCGCACAGGAAGGCATAGGTCCCGAAGGCGATTTCCGGGCTGTAGAGGATGGTCGCGGCGAGCGGGATTCGCAGCCACAGGGCGCTGATCCCGAAATCGTCGGCCAGTCCCTGGCAGGCGCCGAACAGCGTGTCCTGGCGGAGGAACAGATTGCCCTTGGTCGTCGTCACTGGTCGTCACTCCTGAAATGGCAAAAGGATTGCCATCTCCTATGCATGGCGCGTGCCATACGCGGCCGATCCTTGCTTTTTCCTTCACTTGGCCGCTGTCACACGGCCCCACGCACGGAAATGCTGCAGTGCAGCATCCGCACAGTTGGGATTTCCTCCCAACTTCCGCAAGGGGTCTAGAGTGTCGTCCCGCTCGTTTCGGCGAGGCGGATTCGCGGCGCGGTGTCGGGCAGCGGATATTTGTTGCCGTTGGCGCAGTTGAACAGCACCACCGTCTCCTGCGCGCCCACCAGCCCCAGCGCGCGCGCCTTGCGCCAGCCGGCCAGCGTCGCCCCGCCCTCGGGGCACAGCAGCGTCCCGTCGGCGTGGGCGGCGTCGCGTACGCCGGCGGCAATCGCCTCCTCGCTCACCGCCAGGGCCGCCCCGCCGCTCTCGCGCACCGCGCGGAGGATCAGGAAATCGCCGACCGCCTTGGGGACGCGGATGCCGGTCGCCATCGTCGCCGCGCCTTCCCACCGCTCGGCGAACTCGTCGCCATTCTCCCACGCACGGACCATCGGCGCGCAGCCCTCGGCCTGGATCGCGAACATCCGTGGGCGCTCGGGCCCGATCAGCCCCGCCGCCTCGAGTTCGGCGAACGCCTTCCACATGCCGATCAGCCCGGTGCCCCCGCCGGTCGGGTAGAAGATCGCGTCGGGCAGCGTCCAGCCGAGCTGCTCGGCGAGTTCCAGCCCCATCACCTTCTTGCCCTCGGCGCGATAGGGCTCTTTCAGCGTCGACATGTCGAACCAGCGCCCCGCCGCCGCGCCTTCGCCGACCACTCGCCCGCACTCGTCGATCTGCCCATCGGCGACATAGACGTCGGCGCCATAAGCCGCGGTCTCAGCGACGTTGAGGAGCGGCGTCTCGGCCGGGCAGATCACCGTCGCGCGCATCCCTGCCGCCGCGGCATAGGCCGCCAGCGCCGCCCCGGCATTGCCGTTGGTCGGCAGCGCCACGGCCTCGGTCCCGAAATGCTTCGCCATCGAGATCGCCATCGCCAGCCCGCGCGCCTTGAACGAGCCGGTCGGCAGCCGCCCTTCGTCCTTGACCAGCAGCGGCGTCACCCCCTCGCGCACCGACAGCCGGGTCAGCGGCAACAGCGGGGTTTCGATCTCGCCCAGGCTGACCGGCTCAGACCCGGGCGGTAGCGGCAGCAGCTCGCGCCACTTCCACATCCCCGCCGGTCGCGCCGCCAGCACTTCGCGGGTCATCACCCGCCCCGCCGCCGCCGCGTCGTAGCGGACCAGCAACGGCCGCCCCGCCCGGCTGAGGTTGTGGATTTCGTCCGCCGCATAATGCTCGCCGGTCAGCGAGCATTCGAGGTGGGTGACGAACGATTGTTCATGGGAAGGCAAGGGCTGGGTCATCCCTGCGCCCCTAGACGCTGCGCCTCGACGGGGCGAGCCCGCTCTTCGACCAACGGCGGCTCGTGCGGTTGTTATGATGTAACATCGTCGGTAGAGCCCCTTCGCGTTCGCGTCATTGAAAGTTTCTCATGTCCCCTGCCCTGATCCTCGCCGCCATTGCCGCCCAGCCGGTCGTCCCCGCCGACGCCGCGCAGCCGGTCGCTGCCGCCCCGGCGGCCACCGACGACGGCGCCCAGCCCGCGCCCGGCGCTCCCGCCGCCGCGCCCAGTTCCGGTAAGGACATCGTCGTCACCGGGCGCCGCCGCCGCGACGATGACGTGCTCGGCAATGTCGCGGTATTGGGCGGGACCGAGCTCGCCGCGAGCATCCGCCCGACGCTCGGCGAGACCCTCGCCAACCAGCCCGGGGTCAGCGCCACCAGCAACGGCCCCAACGCCTCGCGCCCGGTCCTGCGCGGCTTCAGCGGCGACCGCATCCGCATCCTCGCCGACGGCATCGGCAGCCTCGACGTCTCGACCTCGAGCCCCGACCACGCCGTCGCGATCAACCCGCTGACCGCCCAGTCGATCGAGGTCGTCCACGGCCCCGCTGCCCTGCTGTTCGGCAGCTCGGCGATCGGCGGCGTGGTCAATGTCATCGACAACCGCATCCCGCGCTCCATCCCGCGCGATGGCGTCGGGGGTGAGGTCAACCTCGGCTACGGCACCGCCGCCAACGACCGGCTGGCGAGCGGCGTGGTCAACGTCGGTCTCGGCGGCGGCTTCGTCGCCCATGCCGACGGCAGCTACGCCAAGAACGACGACCTGCGCACCGGCGGCTATATCCTCGCCGACCCGCTGCGCGCCGCCGCCGCCGCCAGCCCCGACCCCGATATCCAGTCGCTCGCCGACCTCAAGGGCGACCTTCCCAACAGCGCTGGCCGCAGCGCCGAAGTCGCGGGCGGCCTCGCCTACGTCGACGGCGGGCTCAACATCGGCGTCTCGGCGACCCGCCGCACCTCGCTCTACGGCGTGCCGATCCGCTATTCGCTCGACCCCGCCATCGACAGCGAAAGCTCGCGCATCCACGTCCACCAGACCCGTTACGACGCCCGCGCCGAAATCCCGCTCTCCGGCGCCTTCCGCCAGCTCCGTTTCCGCGGCGGCCTGTCGAACTACATGCATGACGAGATCGCCCCCGACGACAGCGTCAACAGCACCTTCTACTCCAAGGGCGGCGAAGGTCGGATCGACCTCGAGCAGGCCGACCGCGGCGGCTTCGGCGGGTCGAGCGGCGTCCAGTATCTCGACAAGCGCGAGCGCATCCGCGGCGACGAGAAATATCTCCCCGACAGCCGCCAGCGCCAGGCCGGGCTGTTCACCGTCCAGCATTACGAAACCGGCCCGCTCCGGGTCGAGGCCGGCGTCCGCTTCGAGAAATCGCGCCTGACCGCCGCCGCCGACAGCGTGGTCGGCAATCCCGACCTCACCCGCAACTATTCCACCGTCTCGGCCTCGCTCGGCGCCAGCTACAAGCTCGGCGACGACTGGCGCCTGAGCGGCGACCTCGCCCGCAACGCCCGCGCACCGTCGATCGACGAACTGTTCGCCAACGGCCCGCACGGCGGCAGCGCTTCCTACGAGGTCGGCGATCCCAACCTCGCCACCGAACGCAGCATCGGCGGCGAGGCGAGCGTCCGCTACACCCACGGCGACACCCACGTCGGGCTGACCGCCTACGCCAGCAAGTTCGGCAACTTCATCTACCAGACCGCCACCGGCGAGGTCCGCGACGACCTGCCGGTCTACGCCTTCCGCCAAGGCCGCGCGACCTACACCGGGTTCGAGCTCGACGCCGGCGCCCCGCTCGGCGCGGTCGGCGGCACCGACTTCGGGTTCGAAGGTTTCGCCGATTACGTCCGCGCGACCGTCAAGGGCGTCGGCCCTGCGCCGCAGATCCCGCCGCTTCGCATCCAGGGCGCGCTGACCGCCAAGCGCGGCAAGGTCGACGCCCGCTTCGAGGTCGAGCGCGACTTCGCCCAGCGCCGCACCGCGCCCAACGAGACCGACACCAACGGCTTCACCCTCGTCAACGCGGCGCTCAATTGGCACCCACTCGAGGATCGCCCCGGCCTGACGCTCGGCGTGTCGGCGAACAACCTCCTCGACGTCACCGCCCGCCGCGCGAGCAGCCTCCTCAAGGACTACGCCCCCCTCCCCGGCCGCGACATCCGCCTGACGGCGGCGCTGTCTTTCTGACGGAGCGCGCTCGTCAGGACCCGACGAGGAAGCGCACCCGTGCGAGCTGGATCGAGCGCACGGGCTGACCGGAACGGTCCAGCGGGGGTTGAAGCCTCAACTGGCTGGTCGCCTGGGCGCAGGCGGTCGGCACCAGCGCGATCGCCGCGGACGGCTGGCGAGACTCCCGCGCCCGGCAGGCGACGATTGCCCCTTTCGCGCTCACCGCGACCTCCAGCAGGAGGTTGATAAACCCGGGAAAGCCCGCGGGCAGGCGTTGCACGGAGAGTTCGAGGTCGGGCGCGACGGCCCGCCGCGGGTCGGGGAGGCGCGTTCCGTTCATCCAAAGAAGCGGGGCACTGAAAACGCTGTAGGCCGGTGTCCCGTCGAGCCACCGCGCGGCGGTGAATTTTAGGCGGCGACTTATCGCGGCGCAGGCATAGGCATCCAGCTTCGCATCGCCGCTCGACTTTTCGCTGACGCACCCCTCGACCGTTCCGTCGTCGCGGACCGTGGTGCGCGTGTAGGTCACTCGCACCGCAGCGTCGCCGTTTACGAACGAGGGAGGCGGATCGAGGCTGCTGAGCAGGCCGGCAGTTTCAGGGAATCGATTTGGTGGCCACACAGATGCGGCGGCCTGCGCGAGGAGCAGCAAGAGCATGCTCCGAGACTAGCCGGTATGGCCGACCTGTCGAGCCCGTCGCCGGCTTAGTTCGACGCTTTGCCCGCCCCGCCGAACGATTGCTTGAGCGTCAGCCCCAGCCGCACGTGGATGTTGCGGACGCGGTCTTCGCGCAGGTCCGGGTCGGGGACGCTGCGGTTGGGGGTAAAGAACAGCCGCTCGCGCTGGGCATTGGTGTCGAACAGATTGTCGACGTCGAAGGTCAGCGAGGTGCGCTTGGCCGGCCGCCACTCGACGAAGGCGGTGCCATAGGGCCCGCCATTGAAATTGCTGTCGATCTCGTCGGCGCGGTAGAAGGCGAAGCGGTCGCGGTTCTGCACCGTCAGTCCGTAAGAGAAGGCTCCCGCATCGCGGCGCAGGTCGACGCCCCACTCCCAGTTGGGGAAATAGTCGCTCCAGTTGCGCGTCCGCCCCGAGATGAGGTCGCGCACCCGCGTCCGCTGCAGCTGCCCGTTGAGCTTGAGCCGCACCCCCTTGAGCCCGAGCGCCCCCAGCGGCGCGTCGAGCTCGGCCGAGACGAAACTGCGCGTCCCCGTGCCGAGGTTGCCCGGCGCCGAAAAGCCCTCGGCCGTGAGGATCAAATCCTGCAGCTGCGACACCCGGTCGTAGCCGACATCCAGCTTGATCAGCCCCTCGCCCAGCACGCTCTTCTCGAGCGTCGCGCGCATCTCCCACGTCCGCTGCGGCAGCAGGTCGGCATTGCCCGCGTTGACCCGGTCGGTGCTCAGTTCAGCGACGCTGATGAAGTCGTAGAAGTTGAGCTGGGCGACCGTCCGCCGCACCGACAGCCGGCCGTGCCAGCCGCCCTTGGGCCGCCAGTCGAGGCTCAGCGTCGGCTTGAGAAAACTGAGCGAGCGCCGCGCGGTGGCATCCCCGCTCACTCGCAGCCGCGAAAATTCGTAGGCAACCCCGCCATCCACCCGCAGATTCTTTGCCAGGTTGCGGCCGAGGTTGAGCGTCAGTTCGCCGCGCTTCTCGGCCACCCGCGCATTGGCGATCGGCAGCACGATCGGCACCCTTTGCCCGTCCTCGTCGACCAGCGACAGCCGCGTCTCATTGTCGAGTTTGTTATAGGCGACCTCGGCGCCCAGCTCGACCGCGAAACCGGCGAGGTTCGACCGCGTCCAGCTCAGCTTGCCGATCGTCTCGCCCAGGCTCGCGATCTGCCGCTGCTCATAGCCGCCGACCTCGCTCGGGTTGCTCTCAAGCAGCCCGCCACGCTGGACGTAAGCGTCGAAATTGTCGCGCTTGCGGCGGGTGGCGAGCGCGACCAGCTTGATCGCCCCGCCCGCCAGCGGCCGGGTGACGTCGCCGCCCAGCTCGAACACTGGCAGCTTGTAATGCTCGTAGAGGCTGTCGTCATGCGGCGCGCCATCCGCCGGGGTCACCCGGTTGCGCTGCTCGAGTTCGAAGCTGCTCGGCTGCCAACGGACGTTGATCCTGACCGCCTTGTCGGCCGCCCGCTCGAGCGCCCAGCTCGCGCTCAGATACGGATCCTTGTTGATGTAGGTGTTGATCTTGCGCCGCGTCTCGAGCCGCATCCCCGACGGCAAGGCATCGACGTAGTCATAGCCTTCCTCGACCTGGCGGTCGCGCCCCGTCCCGCCCGACAGGTTGATCGTCGCCGCCCCGCGCTTCACCTGCACCGAGCCCGAGGCATCGGTGTTGAAGCTGCCGTCGAACAATCGCCGCGCGCCGAGCGTCAGATTGGCCTCGGTCCCGCCGCTCGCCGAGAGGATGAGGTTGAGCACCTGGCTCTTGGCCGCATAGTCCGAGCCATAGAGGTCGCCCGGCCCGACCTCGACCCGCACCACGCTGCTCGCCGGGATTCGCGCCAGCGTGGTCTGCAGCCCTTCGGCCTTGGAGCTCGGGCGCGCGCCGTTGATCACTACATTGCCCGCCGCCCCGGCGAACCCGCGGACGTCGGCATTGCCCTGGTCGAGCGTGAAGCCCGGCACCCGCGAGACGATGTCGAGCGCGGTCCGCGGCGCATAGCGCGAGAAGAAGTCGGGCGGATAGCTGATGACCCGGCTCGAGGTCGCCGGCGGCGCCTGCGCGGCGGCGCTGGCGGAAGCGGCGATGGCGGTCAGCCCGGCCGCGGCAAAAGCGGAAAACAGTCTCACAAATCGTCCCCTGTGAGCTTGGCCCTGCCCGCCCCCCAGCGCCGCGGCGAGCGGCAACCGATTGGGGGCCGTAACCATTCGACGAGCGCCGCCCGCCGCGGACGAACAACCCGCGTCGACCGACCAGCAGCAGCGGCTCGCTTCGGGCCTCGACAGGCGGCATGATGACCGCCGCCATCATCGCCGAGGGAGCTCCACGATGCCGTCCGTCCTCACCGCCTGCTTCGCCGCGCTCGCCCTCGCCCCCGCGCCCGCGCCGCCGGCCTCACCCCTGCTCGGCAGCTGGGCGGTCGATGTCGCCACCCTCCCCGTCCCGCCCGCCGCCCGCCCGCGCGAAGTCACCTTCACCCTCGCCGACCGGGCCGACGGCAACTGGTCCTCGGTGGTGCGGATCGTCGGTCCCGACGGTGCGGTCCGGGCGATGACCGCGCTGGTCCCGCCCGACGGCAGCCAGACCGTCGCCATTTCGGGTGACCAGCTCGAAGCCGACCACGTCGCGCTCAAGCTCGTTTCGCCGACCGTGCTGGTGATGGCGCTCGCCAAAAGCGGCATCCCCGCCTCGACCCGCATCTACACGCTCGATCCCGATGCAAAGCACATGACCGAGACCGCGGTCTATCTGGGCGAAGACGGCGCGGCGGTGATGCGGACCAACCACTTCACCCGCCGCCCCTGACGACCGGCCCGGCCAACGGAAAAAGGGCCCGGCGTTGCCGCCAGGCCCTTCCCGCTGACTGAAGAAGGGGGCTCGTCAGGCCGTCTTCAGTTGCAGCGTACGGGACGGTTTGCGCCGCATGGCCAGGCCGACGGCGCCGAAGCCGATCAGCATCAGCGCCCAGGTCGACGGCTCGGGCACCGCCGCTACCGCGGCGGAGGTCACGAAAGCCTCCGAATGGCCGATGTTGATCGTCCCGTTGAGCAACCGCGTCCCAGCCGCGAAATTGTTGAAGTTGAGCTGGATCGCGTTGGTCGCGGTGCCGATCGAGTTGATTCCGTCGCCCAGCATCGACTGCTGGTTGAAGATCAGCGACAGGCCGGCGACGCTGAAGGTCGTGTTGGGCGCCGCGCTGACCAGCGCATTCACGTCGATCCCGAGGCTGCCGAGCAGCGTACCCGTGATCCGCAACCCTTCGATGAACGACGATCCCGAGGTGGTCAGCCCGCCGGCCGAGCTCGCCTGCGAGGTCGAGGTGATGGTCGTCGCGCCGATGCTCAGCACGTTGGCGTCGAACAGCCCGGTCAGCCCCGCCGACAGATTGTTGATCGTCGAGGTCGCGGTGGCGCTGGTCGGGGTGCCCGCGGCGGTCGAGGTGATCAGGCCGGTCGACAAATTCTGGTTGAGCGGAACGACACCGCCGAGCGCGGCGGATTCGGTCACCGAGGCGACCTGGTTCGAATTGTTGTAGCTGGGCGGCGCACTGCCCGAGGCGGGGGCGACCGGGGCCACGGTCGCGGTGACGGTGGCGAGGCCGGGTACGGTCGCGGTCTCGTTGACCGACAGACCGTAAGCAGAACTGGACGCACTTTGTGCCAGCGCTGGAGTGGATGCTGCGAAGGCGGACAGTGCCGCCAGCATCGTTAGTGGCTTATTCATGATGAATCCTTTCACTTTTTTCTTCGGCTTATCCTCGTGTCGTTCTTCCGTTACTGCGTCGGAAAGGGGACTGTCCGACGCCTTACTTTTAGGGGATGAGCGATGACTGCGCAGCGCGCACGGCATGGCTGTACCGGCTCGGCACAGTTTATTGATTTGGCGCAAGTTTTCGTATGCTGGCGGACCATCGGCGGCCGCGCCAAGGTTCCGCGGCGTACCGAAGGGGCCGTCCTTTCGGTCGCTGGCGGACATTCGTCCGTTCTGGCGCGAAGGCCCCGGCGACCCGGTTCGCCGCGCGCGGGACGCAGAAAAGGGCGCGCCTCCATCCGGAAGCGCGCCCCGAGTCGCCAGTCGATCGGTGGCCGGTCGGCCTGACCCCTTAAAGGTCGATCCCGCTGGCGATCTGCTCGAGCTTGCGGACCCGTTCCTTCAAGTCCGCCATCTCGATCCGTCCGCCGGTGAAGGTCGGCACCGTGTCCTCGCGATAGCCCGGCGTCCCATGCGCCAGTTCCATCTTTTTGAGTTCGAGCCAGCCGTTCCAGCCCTTGAGCGCGGCCAGCGCGGCGAGCCCCAGCCCGACCAGGGTCAGCGCCCCGATCGTCAGCACCGTCTCGAAGCCCATCAGTTGGTCTCCTTTTCCGTCTTGCTGTCGTCGCGGCGCAGCGCCTCGATCTCGCGGGCCAGCGCGTCGCTGTCGGCACTGTGGAGGTGATCGTCGATCGCCATCAGCCGGCGGTCGGTCGCGTCGAGCTTGGTCCGGAGGTCATGGATCGAGTGGCGCGGGCCGTAGTCGGCCATCCGCTCATAGTCGCTGCGCCGTTCCGTCCGCCGCTCGGGAAGGCTCAGCCGGCCCTTGGCGATGGCGCCGACTCCGGCGCAGATGAGGTAGATGACGATCACGTTCCAGATAGTGATCACCGGCAGCAGCGGGGCCGCGGCGAAACCGATCCGGATGAAGGTCGGGTCGATATTGAAGCTGCGACCCAGCCCGGCGCACACGCCAAGCAATTTCTTGTCGCGGCTGTCGAGGGCGAAGGGGATGCGGCTCGTCATGGGAAAGGCGTCCTTGTGAAAAGGTCTAGCGTTTGATCGCGGCGAACAGCGCGGTCAGCGCGCTCGCGGCAACGATATCGAGGAAGTCGAGCGTCCGGCCGACCGGCCCCAGCTCGACGCTGTCCGAAGCCTCGGCCGGGATCGGCCCGAGCCACTCGAGCCGGCCCCGCCGGGGCTCCAGCGCGGTGGCGCCGGCCTCAAGCATTGGCGAGGGTCCGCATCGGCAGGCTGATGGCCTGGGCCTGCGCCGGAACGACCGCCGCGCCGACCGCGATGCTGCTCACCAGAATGGCGGCGACCGCGGCGAAGAATGAAGTCTTGGTGGTCACTGTTCTTACTCCCTTGTCTGTCCGCCGACTGGTTCGGCGAGGCATGACCATGACAATACAAGAGCCGTGCCAATCCACATTTTCCGCCCTTTTCTGACGATCCGTTCAGCTATGGCGGGGCAAGTTGGGATTTTGCACCACCTCGGCATGGGAGCCTGCGCCAACCCGGCGCCCAGGGAACCGCCAGGGGCCGAGGCGCGCTGTACCGGGCAGATCGAACTTCACGGGAGTGAGTGATGCTTGGAAAACTGGCCGGGGCGTTCCTCGGCAGCCGCGTGGCGGGACGCCATGAGGGCGTCAAAGGCGCCATCCTCGGCGCCGCCGGCGCACGGATCGCGGCGCGCGGGCTCGGCCCGGTCGGCACCGCGCTGACCCTCGCCTGGGGCGCGAAGAAGCTTTATCAGTGGAACCGCGACCGCAAGGCCGCGCCGGTCTATCCGCGCTCGGCGACCCCGGCCGGAATGCCGCGCACCAACAGCCTGTAGGAACGTCTCACGTCGGCGAGGCCTCAGGCCTCGTCGATGAGGTCCGTGCCGCCGTCGTCGCTCGCCTGCGTGCTTTCGGGCGCGGCGGCGCTGGCGTTCTGATAATAGGGCTCGACCTTGCCCTTGAGCTTCATCGTCATCGGGTTGCCGAAGCGGTCGCGGCTCTTGCCCGCGGCGACCTTGATCCAGCCTTCGCTGACCGAATATTCCTCGACGTTGGTCTTCTCGTTGCCGTTGAAGCGAATACCCACCCCGCGCTGGAGCAGGTCGGCATCGAAGTGCGGGCTCGACGGGTCGAGGCTGAGGCGATCGGGGGGCGTGTCGGACATGGCGCCGCCCTACCCCCGCTCCCGAACAGCGGTCAACCGCAGCGCCGTCCTGATCACGCCGGCGTGATCAGGAACTGCTCGAACCGCCCGTTCGCGCCCGGCTCGGTGAACACCGACAGGCTGAGCGTCCTGCCCGGATAGACCAGCTTGTAGCCGCGCGTCTCGAACCCGCCGCGCAGCGCCGGCGGCCCGGCCGAGACGATCGCGGTGGGCGCGCCCAGCGGCGCCAGGCTGCTCCGATAATCGGCGAGCACCTGCGGGGTGAAATAATAAGCGAGGTTGTCGGTCACCGCCGCCCGGTCGACCTCGCCGCGGCTGAGGCCCTCGAGCAGCCCCCGCACCCGCGCCGTCAGCGCATCGCCGCCCGGCACGGGATCGACCGCCTTCACCGGCAGGACGATCTCGGCCAGCTTCCTGGCGATGTCGGTGTAGGCGGCGCCCGACCAGCTGTTGGTCAGCACCACGATCGCCGCTTTCTCGTCGGGATAGACGTTGTTGGTCGACAGAAAGCCGACCGCCTCGCCGCCGTGGTTGATCACCCGCCGCCCGTCGACCTGGCGGACGAACACGCCCAGCCCGTAGCCGCTGTCCTTGCCGTCAGTGAGCTTGATCGTCCGCTCCTGCTCAGCCCAGGCGGCGGGGGGGAGGATCGTGCGGTTCAGCCGAGCGATGTCCCACTTGGCGAAATCCTCCGCCGTCATCGACAATTCGCCCGCAGCATAAAGCCAGCCCCGCGCCGGGGGGACGACCGGCCGCACCGGCCCCAGCGCCGCCCGCCCATAGCCCTGCGGAAAGCGCGCGCCATTCGCCAAATCCTGGTCGAGCACGCTGGTCATCCCCAGCGGCCGGAAGATGCGCTGCTGGAGGAAGGTGAGCAGTGGCATCCCCGCCACCTTCTCGACGATCATCCCCGCGACGACATAGCCGGTGTTCGAATATTGCCACTGCGTCCCCGGCGCGAAGTCGAGCGGCTTCTTCGCCCACCGGTCGACGATTCCCTGCGGCGTGACTGGCCGCGCCATCGCCGCGAAGCTGTAATCCTGCGGCCAATAATCCTGCAGCCCCGAAGTGTGGCTGAGCAATTGGCGCAGCGTGATCGTATCGCCGCCCGAAATGCCGGGCAGATATTTGCTCACCGTGTCGTCGAGCCGCAGCTTGCCCTCGTCGGCAAGGAGCAGGATCGCCGCGGCGGTGAATTGCTTCGAATTGCTGGCGATCTGGAATGGCATGTCGGCGCGGGCCAAAGGCAGCCGCTCCGACGCCTTGCCATAGGCCTTGGCCAAGACGACTCGGCCCCCGCGTACGATCGCGATCGACGCGGCGGGTACCTGATAAGTCTCAAGCGACTGCGTCACCGCGGCATCGATCCGCGCCTGTTCGGCGGCGGTGATCGGCTGGGCGGCAGCGGTGAGGGGAAATACGAAGAGCGCGGTGAGCGCGAGGAGGAGGCGGATCATGACGCTCACCCTAGCCCGGCCCCGGTCCGTGTCGAGCCCGGTTGCCGCTCCGGCGACTCCCGACTAAGCGCCAAGGCGATGAGTGAGGCACCCCCCACCGACCGCCGCAATGCGCCGGCCCTGTCCCTGCACGTGCCCGAGCCCGATTACCGGCCCGGCGACACACCCGATTTCTCCAAGGTCGTGGTGCCCGCCGCCGGCGCCGCGCCGCGGCCCGACACCGGCGCCCCGGCGCGCGAGACCTTTCCGCTGACCGACACGCTCGTTCGCGTCCTCGACGACCAGGGCCGCCCGGTCGGCCCGTGGGACCCTCGCCTCGACCCCGACACCCTGCGCAAGATGCTCAAGGACATGGTCACCGTGCGCGTCTTCGACGACCGCATGTACCGCGCCCAGCGGCAGGGGAAGACCAGCTTCTACATGAAGTGCACCGGCGAGGAGGCGATCGCGGTCGCCGCTGCCGCCGCGCTGGCCAGCGACGACATGTGCTTCCCGACCTATCGCCAGCAAGGCCTGCTGGTCGCGCGCGGCTATCCGCTCACTGACATGATGTGCCAGATCTACTCCAACGCGGGCGACAAGCTGCACGGCCGCCAGCTGCCGATCATGTATTCGGACAAGCCGCACGGCTTCTTCTCGATCTCGGGCAACCTCGGCACCCAATATCCGCAGGCGGTCGGCTGGGCGATGGCGTCGGCGATCAAGGGCGACAGCCGGATCGCGATGGGCTGGATCGGCGACGGCGCCACTGCCGAGGGCGACTTCCACTCCGCCCTTACCTTCGCCGCGGTCTACACCGCCCCGGTCATCCTCGCGGTGGTCAACAACCAGTGGGCGATTTCGAGCTTCTCCGGCATCGCCGGCGCCGAGAAGGCGACCTTCGCCAACCGCGCGGTCGGCTATGGCATCGCGGGGCTTCGCGTCGACGGCAATGACGCGCTCGCCGTCTATGCCGCGACCCGCTGGGCGGCCGAGCGCGCCCGCGCCAACCACGGCCCGACCCTGATCGAATACTTCACCTACCGCGCCGAGGGGCACAGCACCTCGGACGACCCGACCGGCTACCGCCCCGCGGGCGAGGCGCAGCAATGGCCGCTCGGCGACCCGATCGAACGGCTCAAGGCCCACCTCATCGGCGCCGGCGAATGGGACGAGGAGCGCCACGCCGACCTCGTCAAGACCGCCGACGCCGAGGTCCGCGCCGCGCAGAAGCAGGCCGAGGCGCAGGGCATCCTCCCCGACCAGGGTTTCGACCGCATCGGCTCGATGTTCGAGGACGTCTACGCCGACACCCCCTGGCACCTCGCCGAGCAGCGCGACGCCGCGCTCGGCGAAGCGCGCATCTACCTCGGTCGGGACGCCAGCTAATGCCTACCCGCAACATGATCGAGGCGATCAACGACGCCCACAAGGTGGTGATGGCCGCCGACCCCGACGTGGTCGTCTTCGGCGAGGACGTCGGCTATTTCGGCGGCGTCTTCCGCGCCACCGCCGGCCTCCAGGCCGAGTTCGGCAAGCAGCGCTGCTTCGACGCGCCGATCAGCGAAGGCGGGATCGTCGGCGCCGCGGTCGGGATGGCGGCCTATGGCCTCAAACCGCTGATCGAAATCCAATTCGCCGACTATATCTACCCCGGCTACGACCAGATCGTCTCCGAGGTGGCGCGGATGCGCTACCGCACCGCGGGCGAATGGACGATGCCGATGGTCATTCGCTCGCCCTATGGCGGGGGCATCTTCGGCGGCCAGACCCACAGCCAGAGCCCCGAGGCGCTGTTCACCCACGTCGCGGGCCTCAAGGTCGTCATCCCTTCGACCCCCTATGACGCCAAGGGCCTGCTGATCGCCGCGGTCGAGGACCCCGATCCGGTCGTCTTCTTCGAGCCCAAGCGCATCTACAACGGCCCGTTCGACGGCCACCACGACCGCCCGGTCAAGCCGTGGTCCAAGCACCCCGACAGCGAGGTGCCCGACGGCCACTACACTGTCCCGCTCGGCAAGGCGCGGATCGTCCGCGAGGGCCAAGACCTCACCGTCCTCGCCTACGGCACGATGGTCCACGTCGCCCTCGCCGCGGTCGAGGAGAATGGGATCGACGCCGAGGTCATCGACCTACGCACCCTCCTCCCGCTCGACATGGCGACGATCGAGGAAAGCGTGAAGAAGACCGGCCGCTGCCTCGTCGTCCAGGAAGCGACCAAGACCAGCGGCTTCGCGGCCGAGCTCGCGACCCTCGTCCAGGAACGCTGCTTCTATCATTTGGAAGCGCCGGTCGGCCGGGTCGCCGGGTGGGACACGCCCTACCCCCACGCCTACGAATGGATCTACTTCCCCGGCCCGATCCGGATGAAACAGGCTCTTGAAAAAGTGATGGCTGACTAAGGGTGAGAACTCCTATTCGGCAGTGGTCGGGATCGTCGTCAGGGCGCCGCCGACTAGGAACGCGGCGCAGCCGCGTAGCTGAAGCTACGCGCAAGCAAGTGACGACGTTCGGCGGCACCCTGACGGCGACCGCCAAGGCGGCGAAGTGGATTTGGCTGTCAGGGCTTCGTCGCTCGTCGATTGCGATGCGATCAGCATCGCGCTCTCCTCGCTTCTCGCCTGACAGCCAAATCGACTTCGTCACGACCACTGCCGAATAGGAGTTCTCACCCTCGTGGCTACGTATCAATTCAAGCTCCCCGACATCGGCGAAGGCATCGCCGAGGCCGAGATTGTCGCCTGGCACGTCAAGGTCGGCGACCGCGTCGAGGAAGACCAGCAGCTCGCCGACATGATGACCGACAAGGCGACCGTCGAAATGGAATCGCCCGTCGCCGGCACCGTCACCGGTCTCGCCGGCGAAGTCGGCGACCAGATCGCGATCGGCTCGGTGCTGGTGACGATCGAGACCGAAGGCGCGGCTGCGGCCGAGCCAGCCGCTCCGGCCACCCAGGAAGTCCCCCTGGCCGACGGCGCCGAAGTGCCGACGCCCGCGCAGGAAAAGGCCAATCCCACGCTCGAAGTGGCCGACACCGAACAACCCGCTCGTGCCGAGCGGAGGGCGCAGCCCGAAGTCGAGGTGCGCTCACCCGCGCCGGCTTCGGCAGAACGCCCCTCGACTTCGCTCGGGACGAGCGATGCGGGTGGCAGCGAGGCCGCGCACAAGCCCCAAATCCTCACCACCCCCGCGGTCCGCCAGCGCGCCCGCGACCTCGGCATCGACCTGGCGAACGTCAAAACCGCCGACGGCCGCCTCCGCCACTCGGACCTCGACGCCTACCTCCTCTACAACGGCGGCAGCGTCGCCGGTCGCGGCGCCGGCGCCCCGCGCCAGGACGAGGCGATCAAGGTCGTCGGCCTGCGCCGCAAGATCGCAGAGAACATGCAGGCGGCCAAGCGCCGCATCCCGCATTTCGCGCTGGTCGAGGAATTCGACGTCACCGCGCTCGAGGATGCGCGGGCAATGATGAACCGCGACCGCGGGTCGAACCCCAAGCTCACCATCCTCCCCTTCCTGATCACCGCGCTCTGCCGCGCCTTCGCCGATTTCCCGATGATCAACGCGACCTATGACGACGAGGCCAATGTCGTCACCCGCCACGGGTCGGTGCAGATGGGAATGGCGGCGCAGACCCCCGGCGGCCTGATGGTCCCCGTGATCCGCAATGCCGAGCGCCTCTCGATCTGGCAGCTCGCGGCCGAGATCGCGCGCCTCTCCGACGCCGCCAAGTCGGGCAAGGCGACCCGCGAGGAATTGACCGGCCCGACCTTCACCATCTCCTCGCTCGGCCCGATGGGCGGGATCGCCTCGACCCCCGTCATCTCCCCGCCGCAGGTCGCGACCATCGCGGTCAACAAGCTCGAGGAGAAGGTCGTGCCGCTCAATGGCGAGCTCGAGATCCGCAAGCGGATGAACCTCTCCCTTTCCTGCGACCACCGCGTGGTCGACGGCTGGGACGCGGCGAGCTTCCTTCAGGCCTTGAAGCCCCTGATCGAGAACCCGCTGCGCCTGCTCGCCTGACGCAGCGACGTCGGGCGCACTGTTGCCCCAAAAGCATATGACGATGCCAAACCCGATTTGGCACAGCTTTTGGACCAAATTAATTAATCGTTGAATTGACCGATTCAGTTAACACGGTTTAACAATCCTTCACCTTTCGGGGGAAGTGGTTGTTGCATTGCGTTTTTTCGTCGTCGGCCCCGTGTGGGCCGGCGCGATCAACAGTGATCGAAGCATCCGACATCGTCCGACAGCGCGAGGTCCGTCCAGCAGGTGGATGGACACCGTTTCCACTTGGGCTGGCTGTTTGGCCGTCCCCAGACTGAGGATGTTTCGATGCGTTGCTTAACCATGGCGTTTGTCGCCACCCTGGCCTTCGTCTCCGCCGCTCCCGCCGCCGCCCAGTCGGTCGCCTACAATGCCAACCCGACCACCGCCTTCACCTACGGCAGCGGCAATGATTATCTGCCCGCCAACGCCAGTGTGCTGACCGTCGGCGACAATCAGGCCGCCGTCCGCTTCCATCAGACCGGGCAGCAGGCGCTCGCTTCGGACAATGGCGTCTATTCGTTCGCGCTCGGCACCAGCAACATCAGCTTCGATTACGGCCTGTCGGGCTTCACCGACGCCAACGTCCTGCTGACCAACCTCACCACCGGCGGCACTGCCAGCTTCAACACCCTGCTGCTTGGCGACGCCAACGGCGCGCTGCCCGGCATCCAGCAGAGCGAGCAGCTCGGCTTCGGCTTCCTCAACGGGGGTTTCTTCAACCTCGGCAACATCAACTTCGACCCCAACGCCAACGCTACCTATCGGCTCGACCTGACCGCCGGCGGCAACACGCTGACCTCGTTCGCGCAGGTCGGCACCGGCTCCGTCGCCGCAGTGCCGGAGCCCTCGACCTGGGCGCTGATGCTGTTCGGCTTCGGCGGGATGGGGGTCGCGATGCGCCGCCAGCGCCGCGGCTCCGCCCTCCTCGCCCAGGCCGCCTGACCCCCTTTTTCCAGGAGAGAATACCATGCGTAACGTGATCCTCGGCGCGGCCCTCGCGCTCGCCGCCGTCCCCGCCTCGGCCCAGGTCGTCGACGGCCAGAACACCGGTGGCACCGAATATGCCGGCGGGGTCTCGGTCGCGAGCGATCCCAATGCACCGACGTCGAATTTCGGCACGCCGGGTAATACCGCCACCGCCGGCTATACGATCCAATTGAACGACACCAACGGCTCGCTCTACGGGCTGCTGACGCTCACCGACGGCTCGGCGGTCGGCTCGTTCGCGAACCTCTACTTCGACCTCGATCGCGCGACCCGCAGCGGGTCCGATCTCGGCTTCGAAATTGGTCAGAACGGGGTCAACGCCTTCATCCCCGAGAACGGATCGAAAGTCGCGCTCGACGCCTCGCTGTTCAGCGTGGCGACGACCGCCAACTCGCTCGAGTTCCGGCTCGACAACAGTCTGTTCAACGCGCCGATCGCCGGGCTGACGTACAACCCGAATGTCACCTTCACCGGCGACAATCGGCTCAACCTGTCGCAGAGCTTCAGTTACTCGGTCGCCGGCGGGACGAGCTATGGCGCGGGCCGCCTCGGGACCTTCGCCTCGACCGCCGCCGTCCCCGAGCCGTCGACCTGGGCGCTGATGCTGCTCGGCTTCGGCGGCATGGGGGTCGCGATGCGCCGCCAGCGGCGCTCGGCCACCCTCCTCGCGCAGGTCGCCTGACCGTTTCACCTCAGTATGCGTAACCCCGGGGAGGGCGCGGCCACGGCCTCGCCCTCCCTTATTTTGGCTCGCACCCGTTTTCCTTCACACGTCGGCTTGTCGACACAGTGTCGGCTCGCTACCGACGCGGCATGGAAGAGCAACAGGAGGCGGCCGGTCTGCGGGCCAAGGCGGACAAATGCCGTCGCCTCGCCGCGGGCATGGCCGACGAGGAAACCATCGCCGCCCTGCTCCGCCTTGCCGCCGCCTACGAGCAGCGCGCCGCCGAGATAGAAGGGGCCGGCACGCCTCCGCCGGCCGCCTGACGAACGCGGCCTTGTTCGCTGTCTCGCCGACCAGGCGGCCAGAGGGCCCGCGAACTGCTTACTTCTTCGCCTTGAGCTCGCGCCAGCTCTTTTCCTGCAGCTCGACCCCATATTTCTTCGCCGCGCGCTCGATCCGGCCCCACGCCGCGTCGCGCTCGGCATCGCTGACGTCCTTGACCTGGTTGAACCGCGCCACCGCGTTGCGGACATGGGCCGCATTTTCGAGCGGCTCCTTGCGCTCCTTGGGGAAGGCGAATTTGTCGTCGTCGAGATGGTTGCGCTCGTCTGCGGACAATGCGGTCATGGCCTTTTCTCCTCGCGCTCCTCAACGCGCGGCCGCCGCGGCGGTGCCGAACAGACCCGCTCAGCCTGGCCCACAGCGCCCATTGACCGCCGCCCGCGCCCACGCTTTGGCAGCGGCGGTCGTGCGTCGATGAGGAGCCCCTTGCCCATGCCTGAGCGCGGTGCGCGGCGACTGGTCACGCGGCACGAATTCTCGGGACTCGCCGAGGTCGCGATCGGCCTCCTCGTCGCCGCCCTCGCGGTGTTCATCCGCTACCACCTGCCCCTCCCGCCCCAGCAGCTGCCCACCGTCACCACCGTCATCGCGCTGGCGATCGTCACCGGCGCGGTGGGGACGCTCGCCGGGCTCACCACCGCCATCGTCGGCGGCGCGCTGTCCTGGTATTTCTTCTTCAACTCCGAGCGATGGGATTCGTCGGTCAACGGCTGGGTCCAGCTGCTCGGCTTCAGCGTGATCGCGCTGGTGATCGTCACCACCACCTCCTTCTTCCGCTCGAGCGAGCGCCAGCGCTACCGCCGCGAACTCGAGGTGCTGGCGCGAGAGACCGAGCAGGCCGAGCTGTTCGCGCGCGAGATGGCGCACCGCCTCAAGAATGCGCTGACCATCGTCCAGAGCCTCGCCTTCCAGACCTTCGGCCACGACACCGCCCTCGCCCGCACCTTCGCCGGCCGCCTCAAGACCATCGTCGAGGCCAATCAATTGCTCAGCGAGCATATCAGCCGGCCGACCGCCGACGTCCGCGAGGTGGTGAAGAGCGCGCTCAAGCTGTTCGACAGCCAGCGGATGGACATCCGCCACGACTGCACCACCTGCCTGATCACCGACAGCCAGGTCATCTCGCTGGCGATGGCGATCCACGAACTCGGCACCAACGCGGTCAAATATGGCGCCTGGTCGACCCCCGCGGGACTGGTCACCATCCGCACCGCCGACGCCGGCGAGTGGCTGCGCTTCAGTTGGGAGGAGAGCGGCGGGCCGCCGGCGGTGCCGCCCACCGCGACCGGTTTCGGCACCCGCCTGCTCCACCGCGCCGGGCGCGAAGTCGCACTCGACTACGCGCCCGACGGTCTCCGTTACTCCGTGCTGCTGGCCCGCTCGGCCTGACCCGGGCGGGCTTGAGCGCGCTGGCTCAGGCCGCCAGCCGCTCGACCTCGCCGAGCGCCTGTTCGACCCCGCGGCTCTTCGCCTCGGCGCCCAGGTTCAGCCCGTCGGCACGGACGAACTCGGGCGTGATGCCGATGAAGGCGAAGATGATCCGCAGATAGCTTTCGAGATGCTCGAAATCGGCATTGCCCAGCTCGGCCCCGTACACCCCGCCGCGGCTCAGCGCGACGATCACCCGCTTGCCGCCGGCGAGCCCCTCGGGCTTGCCCTCGGCCGAGTAGCGGAAGGTCGTCCCGTTCGACACGATCCGGTCGAGCCAGGCCTTCAGCTGCGTCGGCAGCGTGAAATTATACATCGGCGCCCCGATCACCACCGTGTCGGCGGCCATGAAGGCGTCGAGCTCGGCATTGGGACCGAGATGCTCGAGCGTCAGGTGCGGCAGCGGGTCGGCGGTCAGGTCGCGCTCGACCACCTCGGCGCTCGGATCGCTGGCGGTCAGCTGCTTAACGATATGCGCGGTCAACTGGCGGCTCACGCTGTGCTCGCCGGTGATGCTGCTGTCGATGCGAAGAATGCGGCTCATGGTAGTCACCCTTGGTTATCTGGTAACGAAGCATTACCTAGGCACGAAAGGTAACCGCCGAAATCGTGCCGACAAGAAGGCACAGAAAGGGTATCGGGGCACATGGCTGTAACCGCCCACGCCGCGCAGAACGACACCGAGCTCGAATTACAGCTCGAATCCGCCGGCTGCCGCAACGTCTCGCCGGTCCTCAATCGGGTCGGCGACAAATGGTCGATGCTGATCGTGATGATCCTCGGCGAGGGCCCGCGCCGCTTCAACGAATTGAAGCGCCAGATCGACGGGATCAGCCAGCGGATGCTGACGCTGAGCTTGCGCAGCCTCGAGCGCGACGGCCTCGTCAGCCGCACCGTCGAGCCGACCGTCCCCCCGCGCGTCACCTATGCGCTGACCGAGCTTGGCGGCTCGCTCAAGGAGCCGGTCGAGGCGCTCGGCCGCTGGGCGATGGCGCACATCGCCTGCATCCGCGCCGCCCAGCAACGCTTCGACGCGCGACTGGACGGGACGGAAGGCTGACCTAGCCGCGCTCGCCCGGCCGGGTCGGCGCCGGGGCGGGCGCCATCGGGGCGCTGCCCATCGGGCTCATCATCGGCGCGGTCGTGTTGAGCGCCTGCGCTTCGGCCAGATGCTGCTGGATCAGCGGCACCGCCGCCGCCGCATTCTGCCGCAGCGCAGGCACATCCCCGCTCGCGGCATAGTTCTGATTGAGTTGCAGCGCCGCCTGGTGGGCCTGGATCTGCATCGCCTTATAGGCATCATCGAACGCCTGGCCCGAGCCGGCGGCGCGCAGCTGGTCGAGCATCTGCTGCTGCTGCGGCAGCATCGTCATCGGCGGCGGCGGCAGCCCGGCGCTCTGAGTCGCCGACATCAGCGCGGCCGAGGTCTGCTGATGTGCAGCAATCATCATGTTGGCGTAATTCTTGAGCGGGGTGTTGGCCGAGGCGGTCAGCGCCAGCTGGCTCGCCTGGATCTCGAACTGGTCGCCGCTAGCGGCCATCGGCACATAGCCTGACGCCATCAGCGGGTTCGACGGATCACCCGCCATCGCTCCGCCCGGGGCCATCGGCCCGGCCGGCGCCATGGGGTCGTCGCGGTTCATCGTGTTGCAGCCGGCCAGCGCGAGGCCGGCGGTCATCATTAGGGCAAGGGCACGCATTTTCGCTGATCTCCCGGGGTTTCCTGGCAGTGATGCAACCACGCGCCGCCGCGGTGGTTCCGATTGCCCGCTTGGCCTTGCTGGCCCCGGCGGCTAGGCGCTTCCCCCATGCTCAAGCCCGCCGCGCCGCCCGCCGACCTTGCCGCCTTGAAGGCCGTCGAGGAGCGGCTGCGCTGGCTCAGCGCCTGGACCATCCACCACGCCAACCACCTGCGCGACAGCCCCGACGGCCTCAAGGTCGGCGGCCACCAGGCGAGCTGCGCCTCGATGACCGCGATCATGGCCGCGCTCTACTTCCATGCGCTCGGCCCCAACGACCGGGTCGCGGTGAAGCCCCACGCCGGCCCCGTCCTCCACGCGATCCACTATCTGCTCGGCAGCCAGACCCGCGTGCAGCTCGAGAATTTCCGCGGCTTCGGCGGGATGCAGAGCTACCCCAGCCGCACCAAGGACCGCATCCCCGTCGACTTCTCGACCGGCTCGGTGGGCCTCGGCGTCGCCATCACCGCCTTCGCCAGCCTGGTCCAGGATTGGCTGAGCGCGCGCGGCTGGCTGGCGGACGAAGATCGCGGCCGCTTCGTCTCGCTGATCGGCGATGCCGAGCTCGACGAAGGCAACATCTACGAGGCGCTGATCGAGGGCGCCAAGCACGACGTCCGCAACCTGTGGTGGATCGTCGACTACAACCGCCAGAGCCTCGACGCGACCAGCACCGACCGCATGTTCGAGCGGTTCGACGACATCTTCCAGGCATGCGGCTGGCGCACGGTCGAGCTGCGCTACGGCAAGCGCCTCAGCGCCGCGCTCGCCGAGCAGCCGGCGGTCGCCGACTGGCTCGACCGCCTCCCCAACGCCGACCATAGCGCCCTGACCTATCAGGGCGGCGCCGCCTGGCGCGCCCGCCTCGAGGCCGAGCTCGGCGATCAGGCCGCCCCCTTTCTCGCCGGCCACGACGACGCCCAGCTCGGCAGCCTGATGGCCGACCTTGGCGGCCACTGCATGAAAACGCTGGTCGAAGCATTCGACGCCGCCAGCACCGACGACGTGCCCACCCTGTTCATCGCCTGGACGATCAAGGGCTTCGGCCTCCCCTTCGCGGGCCACAAGGACAATCACGCGGGCCTCATGAACCCGACCCAGATGAGCGCGCTCCGCGACCAGATGGGCATCGCCGAAGGCACCGAGTGGGAGCCGCTCGGCTCCTTGGGCGGCAATGCCCGCGCCGGGGTCGAGGCGCTGCTCGCCGACGCCCGCATCGCCCGCGACAAGCGCCCGCGCTCCTTCGGCCAGCTCGCCATCCCCGCCATCCCCGCCCCCGCCGGCGAGGAGCAGAGCACCCAGGCCGCCTTCGGCCGCATCCTCCTCGACCTCGCCAAGTCGGGTCACCCGCTCGCCGACCGCATCCTCACCACCTCGCCCGACGTCACCGTCTCGACCAACCTCGGCGCCTTCGTGAACCAGCGCGGGCTGTTCCGCCGCCGCGAGGTCGCCGACGCCTTCGCCAAGGCCAGGATCCCCAGCGCACAGAAATGGGGGATGACCGCCACCGGCCAGCACGTCGAACTGGGCATCGCCGAGAGCAACCTGTTCCTGATGCTCGCCGCCGCGGGCCTCGCGGGCGACCTGTTCGGCCAGCGGCTGGTGCCGATCGGGACGCTCTACGACCCGTTCATCGCCCGTGGCCTCGATGCGCTCAACTACGCCTGCTACCAGGACGCCCGCTTCCTCCTCGTCGCCACCCCGAGCGGCCTCACCCTCGGGCCCGAGGGCGGCGCGCACCAGTCGATCAATCCGCCGCTGATCGCGCTCGGCCAGCCGGGCCTGCGCCATTACGAGCCCGCCTTCGCCGACGAGCTCGCCCTGTTCATGCACGAGGCGTTGCGGCTGATCGACGATCCCCAAGGCGAGAGCACCTACCTCCGCCTCTCCACCCGCAACCTCGTCCAGCCCGAGCGCGACGGCGACGGCTGGCAGGCCGACGCGCTGCAAGGCGCCTACTGGCTGCGCGAACCCGGGCCCAATAGCGAAGCCGCGATCGTCGCGATGGGCGCGGTCATGCCCGAGGCGCTCGCCGCCTGGGAGGAGCTGAGCGCCGACGTCCCCGGCCTCGGCCTTCTCTCGGTCACCTCGCCCGACCTCCTCCACCGCGGCTGGACCGCGGCGCAGGCCGCCCGCTGGCAGGGCCGCCGCGACCCCAGCCATGCCGAGCGCCTGCTCGGCCGCCTCTCGCGCGGCGCGGGCCTCGTCACCTTGTGCGACGCCGCCCCCGCCTCACTGTCGTGGCTCGGCGGCGTTCTCGGCCAGCGCGTCGCCCCGCTCGGGGTCGAGCGGTTCGGCCAGACCGGCAACCTCCCCGACCTCTACGCCGCCTACCGGCTCGACGGCGACGCCATCACCGAGGCGATCGCCGAACTGCTCGTCTGAAAATTCATTCGGTAGCGAAACGAAGCGGCAAATTTTTCCTACAATCGAAGGGCGCGCCGGGGGGCGTGCCAACCGACTGGAGTCGCCCGACATATGAGCAAGGTGGTCCGTTTCCGCTCGCCCGAACAATTCCGTCAGCACGCCGTGATCGCGGTCGCGCCCGAGCGCCGCTCGATCCGCCGCACCGCCTGGCGGCATGAGGACCCGGTCCTCGATCCGACCGATAATGTCCTCCTCCAGCGCATCTCCGACGAGCTCGAATTCGCCTGGCGCCAGATCGACGGCGCGCGCGGCAACCTGTCGCGAGACAGCGTCACCGCCTTCCGCCACGGCGCCTCGCTCGCGACCATCGACGCGGTCGGCCAGGCGCTCGGCCAGCTCGCCGTCGTGCTCCGCTCGGCCGATCCCGAGGCCGCGGTCGGGCGGGTACTGATGCCCGACCTGCGCGGCCGCCTCCAGCGGACTGGCGGGATTCTCTAGCAGGTTGGCAATCGGGGCACGGCTCGCCTAAGCGGGAGCCATGCCCGGACGCTATTTCGACGAATGGCAGGTCGGCGACACGGTCGCCCACCCGATCACCCGCACGGTCACCGAGACCGACAACCTCCTCATCTCGACGCTGACCCACAACCCGCAGCCGCTCCACCTCGACGCCGAGGCCGCCAGGGCAAGCGAGTTCGGCCAGATCCTCGTCAACAGCTGCTTCACCTTCAGCCTAGTGGTCGGGGTCTCGGTCGCCGAGACCACCATGGGCGTGCTCGTCGCCAACCTCGGCTTCGACGCGGTCAAATTCCCCAAGCCCGTCTTCGTCGGCGACACGCTGCGGGTCGAGAGCGAGGCGGTCGCCTTGCGCGAAAGCAACTCGCGCCCGACCGCCGGCCTCGTCACCTGGGAGCATCGCGCGATCAACCAGCGCGGCGAAACCGTCTGCACGATGCAGCGCACCGCCATGCTCCACAAGAAGCCCGCGGCATGAGCGGCCCCGCCCCGCGCAGCTGGCTGTTCGTCCCCGCCGACAGCGAAAAGAAGATCGCCCGCGCGCTCGACTGCGGCGCCGACGCGATCATCTTCGACCTTGAGGACAGCGTCGCCCCGTCCGAGAAGCCGCGCGCCCGCGACATCGTCAAAGGCCTCGGCCCGTCCGAGCGCAGCCAGCTTTGGGTCCGCATCAACCCCCTCACCAGCGAGTGGCACAAGGACGACCTCGACATCCTCGGCAATGCCGCGGTCCACGGCATCGTCCTCCCCAAGGCCGAGAGCGGCGCCGACGTCGAGACCCTCGCCCACCGCACCGGCAACATTCCCATCCACGCCATCGTCACCGAGACCGCCGCCAGCCTGTTCGGCTTGCTCAGCTACCGCGGCCAGAATGCCTTGAGCGCGATGAGCTGGGGCGCCGAGGACCTCTCCGCCGACCTCGGCGCGAGCGCCAAGACCGACGAGGACGGCGCGCTCTCTTTCACCTACCGGCTCGCCCGCTCGCTCTGCCTCGCCGGCGCCCGCGCCGCCGGGGTCGCGGCGATCGACACCGTCTTCACCGACTATCGCGACGAGCCTGGCCTCATCCTCGAGACGCTCGCCGCGGCGCGCGAAGGGTTCGACGGCAAGCTCGCCATCCACCCGGCGCAGGTCGGCCCGATCAACGAGGCTTTCACCCCCGGCGCCGACGAAGTCGCCCACGCCCAGGCGGTGGTCGACGCCTTCGCCGCCCAGCCCGACGCCGGGGTGCTCAGTTTGGACGGCCGGATGATCGACCGCCCGCATCTTCTCCAGGCCCAGCGCGTTCTCGCCCGGACCACTCCTCCGACAGAATAGGACCACCCATGGGAACCGCCGCCATCGGCTGGGGCACCGACGCCCCCGACCAGCCCTTGAAGCCGATCGCCTTCGAGCGCCGCGACCTCCGCCCGAACGACGTCGCGATCGACATCAGCCACGCGGGCATCTGCCACTCGGACCTCCACACCTGCCGCAACGACTGGCGCGGCACCCGCTACCCCGTCATCCCCGGCCATGAGATCGTCGGCACCGTCACCGCGATCGGCGCCGAGGTCACCCGCCACCGCGTCGGCGACACCGTCGCGGTCGGTTGCATGGTCGACAGCTGCATGGAGTGCGACCAGTGCCTCGAGGGGTGGGAGATCTTCTGCCGCAAGGGCTGCGTCCAGACCTACAACAGCAAGGACTATCACGACGGCACCGTCAGCAAGGGCGGCTACACCGACCATATCGTCGTCCGCGACCACTTCGTCCTCAAGGTCCCCGCCGGCATGGACGTCAGCCGCGTCGCCCCGCTGCTGTGCGCCGGCATCACCACTTACTCGCCGCTGCGCCAATATGACGTCGGCCCCAACAGCAAGGTCGCCGTCGTCGGCCTCGGCGGCCTCGGCCACATGGGGGTCAAGCTCGCCGCCGCCTTGGGCGCGCACGTCACCATGATCACCACCACCCCGGCCAAGGGCGAGGACGCCC
Source organism: Sphingomonas ginsengisoli An et al. 2013 (assembly GCF_009363895.1). Classification (NCBI taxonomy): domain Bacteria; kingdom Pseudomonadati; phylum Pseudomonadota; class Alphaproteobacteria; order Sphingomonadales; family Sphingomonadaceae; genus Sphingomonas; species Sphingomonas ginsengisoli (ex An et al. 2013). Next base: position 1,469,238 of record NZ_CP045434.1, read on the forward strand.
GCGCGTTGGGCGCGCACGACGTCATAATCTCGACCGACAAGGCGCAGATGAAGGCCGCCGCGACCCGCTTCGACTTCATCTTGAACACGATCCCCGTCAGCCACGAGATCGACCCCTATCTCGAACTGCTCGGCCGCTCGGGGCGGATGGTGATCGTCGGCGCGCTGATGGAGATGCCACCCTTCACCGGCGGCAAGCTCGTCTTCTGGAACCGCGCGGTCGGCGGCTCGGCGATCGGCGGCATCCCCGAGACGCAGGAGATGCTCGACTTCTGCGCCGCCAAGGGCATCTATCCCGAGATCGAGACGATCCGGATGGACCAGGTCAACGACGCCTATGAGCGCCTGCTCAAGAACGACGTCCGCTATCGCTTCGTGATCGACATGAGCACGCTGGAGAAACCGCAGGCATGACCGCCACCGTCCACCCGGTCCCGGAGCATTTCAAGGCACGGATCGGGCCGGACGAGGCGGCTGCCCTGCGCGACCACTATGCGCGCGACCCCGACGGCTTCTGGCTGGAGCAAGCGCGCCGGCTCGACTGGTCGCGCGCACCCACTCAGGCGGGCGACTGGAGCTTCGCCAAGGACGACTTCCACATTCGCTGGTATGCCGACGGGCAGTTGAACCTCTCGGTCAACTGCCTCGACCGTCACCTCGCCGCCCACGGCGACAAGACCGCCCTGATCTTCGAGCCCGACGAGCCCGGCACCGGCCACGCCTGGACCTACCGCGCGCTCCACGAAGAGACCTGCCGCTTCGCCAACCTGCTGCGCCAGCAGGGCGTCGGCCGCGGCGACCGGGTGATGATCTATTTGCCGATGATCCCCGAGGCGGCGGCGGCGATGCTCGCCTGCGCGCGGATCGGCGCGGTCCATTCGGTGGTGTTCGGCGGCTTCAGCCCCGAAAGCCTCGCCGGCCGCATCGCCGACTGCGGCGCGGTCGCGCTGATCACCGCCGACCAGGGCGTCCGCGGCGGCAAGGTCATCCCGCTGAAAGCCAACGTCGACAAGGCGCTCGAACAAAGCGTGGGCATCCGCAGCGTCATCGTCATCCGCCGCACCGGCGCCGAGGTGCCGATGACGCACGGCCGCGACCTCGACTATTCCACCGTCCGCGACAGCCTCGCCACCGAGGCTGAGCCCGAAGCGATGGACGCCGAGGACCCGCTGTTCATCCTCTACACCTCGGGCTCGACCGGCAAACCCAAGGGCGTCGTCCACACCGTCGGCGGCTACAGCGTGTGGGCGGCGACCACCTTCGACTGGATTTTCGGCGCCACCGACAACGACATCTTCTGGTGTACCGCCGACATCGGCTGGATCACCGGCCACACCTATGTGGTCTACGGCCCGCTGATGAACGGCGCGACCAGCGTGATGTTCGACGGCGTCCCCAACTACCCCGACTTCGGCCGCTTCTGGGAGACCTGCGACCGCCTCGGCGTCACCATCTTCTACACCGCGCCGACCGCCATCCGCGCGCTGATGCGCGAGGGCGACGCCCCGGTGAAGGCGCACAGCCGCCAGAGCATCCGGTTGCTCGGCACGGTCGGCGAGCCGATCAATCCCGAGGCGTGGAACTGGTATAACGAGGTCGTCGGCGAGGGCCGCTGCCCGATCGTCGACACCTGGTGGCAGACCGAGACCGGCGGCGCGCTCATCTCGCCCCTCCCCGGCGCTACCCCGACCAAGCCCGGCTCGGCCACCCAGCCGCTCCCCGGGATCGAGCTCCTCCTGCTCGACGCCGAGCACAACGTCCTCACTGGCCCGGCCAGCGGCAATCTGTGCATCCCGGTCTCTTGGCCGGGACAGATGCGCACCGTCTGGGGCGACCACGAGCGCTTCTTCCAGACCTATTTCACCGCTTACCCCGGGCTCTACTTCACCGGCGACGGCTGCCGCCGCGACGAGGATGGCTATTACTGGATCACCGGGCGGGTCGACGACGTCATCAACGTCTCGGGCCACCGGGTCGGCACCGCCGAGGTCGAAAGTGCTTTGGTCGAGCATCCCGCGGTCGCCGAGGCGGCAGTCGTCCCCGTCCCCCACGACATCAAGGGCCAGGCGATCCACGCCTTCGTCACCCTGACCGCCGGCACCGAAGGCTCCGACACCCTCCGCCAGGAATTGAACGCCGAGGTCCGCAAGCATATCGGCGCGCTCGCCATCCCCGAGCGCATCCAGTTCACCCCCGCCTTGCCCAAGACCCGCAGCGGCAAGATCATGCGCCGCATCCTCCGCAAGATCGCCGAAGGCGACCTGGGGGCGCTCGGCGACACCTCGACGCTCGCCGATCCCTCGGTGGTCGACGCACTCGTCGCGGGACGCTCGGGCTGAACCGCGCCTTCGTGCGTTCTTGGGGTCGTATGCGTCAGATTTTCGCCACGTCCGCGCTCGTCGCGCTCGCCGGCTGCACCGAAGTGCAGCTTCCCGCCACTGCGACCGCGTCGCTCGATCCGATCGCTTTCTTCACCGGCAGCAGTCACGGCGACGGCCAGTTCCACGAAGTCCTGTCGAGCCCGCACGGCGTCCAGGTCGACAGCAGCGGGCGCCGCCTGCCCGACGGCGGCCTCCTCCTCACTCAGCGCATCGCCGAGGAAGGCAAGGCCCCGCGCACGCGCGAGTGGATCATGCGCCCCGCCGGCCCCGGCCGCTTCACCGGCAGCCTGACCGAGGCGGTCGGCCCGGTCGAGCTGACCGTCGAGGGCCCCCGCGCCGAGGTCCGTTATGCAATGAAGAAGGGCCTCAAGGTCACGCAGGAGCTGGCGCTCCAACCCGACGGGATGACCGTCCTCAACCACCTCGAGGTGCATAAGCTTGGGTTGCGGGTGGCGTGGCTCGACGAGACGATCCGCAAGGAACGCCGCTGATCTAGCGGTAGAGCGACCAGCTGCGGATCGCGCGAATGGTGATCTCGACCGGCTGGCCGCCAGCATCGCGCGCCGGCAGGTAGCGATAGCGCTGCTCGTAAAGCGCGCAGGTCCGCTGGTCGAGCAGCGGCGACCCGCTCGAGCGCACCACCTCGCAGCCGCGGACATAGCCGTCGGCCCCGACCCGATATTGAAGCGCCACTTCCTCATAGGGGATGTCGCGGTCGCGCAATTCGGCGGGATAGTCGCGGCGGGTGATCGACCCGGCGATCTGGCGCGGCCCGCTGGCGATGCCCCCGCCGCCGCCCTGACCGGCGCCATTTCCGCCATTGCCTGCGCCCGTGCCCACGCCGACCCCGCCGGCCCCGGAGCCCGGCCCCGCCACGTCGGCCGCGCCCTGCGTCGCCGCGTTGCCGATCAGCGGCACGTCGCTCACCGCGATCTGCGGGATGACCGGCGGGCTGACCACCGGCACCGGCGTGGCGACCGGGGTCGCAACGCTGCGCAGGTTGACCGCGCTCGCCTCGGCCTCGGGCTGCGCCGCCTTGGGCAGCGGGCGCGCGCGATGCTGGAGCGGCGGCACCGCCGGCGCGCGCACCTCGAAGCTCTCGATCGGCGGCGGCTCGACCGTGCTGGTCAGCGTGACCCGGCCAGACGCGATCAGCGCGGCCAGCATCGCCAGCTGGATCAGCACCACGGCCGCCAGCGCGCTCGCGCGGTCGCGCGGGGTCAGAGGAGAGAAACGTTGCACCACGCGATCGATACCCGATCAGAAACTTAGGCTTTCCTAACCGGCGTGCCAATCAGCCGTGCGCAACTTCGATCCGCATCCTCAGCGTCACGTCCTCGCCCGGCCCCAGCACCCGCATCCCCAGCTCGGGCCAGCGCTCCTCGGGCGCGTTCAATGCCGCATTGGCGTGGGTGACCGGCTCGGCGACGTAAATCCCCCCGGTCGGCGGCGAATAGAGCTGGAAGAAATGCGCATCGGGCGACGACATGATGAGCCGCCGCTCACCGCCCTCCTCCCACATCCGCGCCTCGCCGCCCCACCCGCCGAAACCGTGGTCGAGGCCCTGCCCGCACACCGCCCGATCGCGCAGGTCGTAGCGCCCCTCCGCCGGCACCTCGCGAGTGGGCAAGACGTTTTCGTCGATCTCCCACACCGTCTTGACCACCGTATCGAGCCGGGTCCCGCCATCGCACGGAAAGTAAGGGTGCAAGCCCAGCCCGCACGGCATCGGCCGGTGCGACCGATTACGGCACTGCAGCCGCACGCTCAGCCCTTGAGGATCGAGCGCAAAGGTCTGCAGCGCCTCATAGGCCCACGGCCACTCCCCCGCCTCGTGGCGGAAGAACAGCTCGGCGTCCGCCGCCCCCGCGCTCTCGACCGACCATTCTCCCAGCCACCCCTGCCCGTGCAGCGGGCTCGGGTCGCCCGCCATGTTCGGCGCGAGCCGGATCGTTTCGCCCCTGAACTCAAATTCGCCCCCGCGGATGCGATTGACGTAGGGCACTAGCGGGAAGCAGGCATGCTCGAGCACGGTTCGCTTGTCGCTGTGACTTTCGCGCAATAGCGGCGTCCGCCGCCCGCCCACTACTTGCGTGAAGTTCCGAATTGACCCGCCAATCGAAGGACTTAGCTCCAGGTGGAGCGTCCCGGCGGTAAGCGTCAAGTCACTGTGATCGACCACGAAGCTGAACCCTTTTTGGCTGGGGTGTTCAGACGGTCGTAACTCGGCTGGGGATAAGTGCCAATTCTCGATTGCGTCGTGGAATCGCGCGGCGCAGAAACCGCCCACGGGAGTAGTGGGGAGGAGAGTTGGCCATGCGCACCCGCGTCAAGGACTTCATCGACATCAGCGATCACACGTCGCTCGATCGGCTGATCAACACGCTGGTCGCGATCCGCGACAGCCTGCCGGACGGCGCCGAGCCCGAATTGAAGATGCGCGGCGACGACGTCTTCGGCCGCCGCCTGTCGATCAGCTATTTTCGGGAGCTGACCGCGCGCGAGGCTGAGCTTCACGACAAATATCATGCCGGGGTCGACACCCCCGATGCGGCGATCGACGCGCTGACCCGCGAGCTCGACGCCGTCCACTACGACCGCAAGGCGGCGTAGGCCCTAACCCCTCCCCGGCCTTTGCGCCGGGGAGCGGCTCACCATTCGGCGAAGCTGCCGTCGCGCGTCCGCCAGATCGGATTGCGCCAGCGATGGCCTTCTTTCGCCACCTCGCGCACCTGCTGCTCGTCGATGGTGATGCCCAGGCCCGGCCCGGTCGGGATCGCCAGATAGCCTTCCTGCGCGGTCAGCACCTCCGGATCCTTGACGTAGCTCGTCAGGTCGTGACCGACATTATAGTGGATGCCGATGCTCATCTCCTGGATCGCGACGTTGGGCGCGGTCCCGGCGAGCTGGAGGCAGGCCGCCAGCGCCAGCGGCCCGAGCGGGCAATGCGGCGCCACCGCCACGTCATGCGCCTCGGCCATCGCCGCGATCCGCCGGCATTCGCTCAGGCCCCCCGCGTGGCTCAGATCCGGTTGGACGATGTCCACCGCCGCCTGCTCGAAGAAGCGCTTGAAATCCCACCGCGAGAACAAGCGTTCGCCCAGCGCGATCGGGGTCGAGACCAGCCCCGAAATCTCCTTCAGTCCCTCGAAATTCTCGCTCAGCAGCGGCTCCTCGATGAACAACAGCCCGAGGGGTTCGAGCGCCGCCGCCAGCCTTTTGGCGAGCGGCCGGTGGACCCGTCCGTGGAAGTCGAGCCCGACGTCCATCCCCGCCGCCTGCGCCGCCTCGACCCGCGCAATCACGTCGTCGAACAGCTTGGGCGTTCCGATCCAGTCCATCTCGGCGGTCGCGTTCATCTTGATCGCGGTGAAGCCCTGGTCGTGACGCTCCTTCGCCGCCGCGCCGATGTCGTGCGGCCGGTCGCCGCCGATCCACGAGTAAGCGCGGATCTTGTCGCGCACCCGCCCGCCCATCATCTCCCACGCCGGCATCCCCGCGGCATGGCCCTTCAAATCCCACAGCGCCTGGTCGAGCCCGCTAAGCGCGCTCATCAGCACCGGCCCGCCGCGGTAGAAGCCGCCGCGATAGGCGATCTGCCAGATGTCCTCGATCCGCCGCGCGTCGTGGCCGATAAAGCGATCGCGGATCGGCTCGAACGCCCCCATCACCGCTTCGCCATAGCCTTCGAGGCTCGCCTCGCCCCAGCCGACCGCGCCGTCCCTGGTCTCGACCCGCACGAACAGCCAGCGCGGCGGGACCAGGAAGGTCTCGATCCGATCGATGATCAGCTCGGGCAGCGCCATCACTCGTTCTCCGGATTCTGGACCGACTGCTGGGTCAGCGTGAGCCCCGCCGCCGCCGCGTCGTTGTTCGGCGGCCAGCATTCCTGGTCGAGCGGCTTGATCGGCACCGCCAGGCAGACCGACGAGGCCGGCAGCACGTCGCGCCAGTCGCGGATCAAATTCTTGTAGGCCTTACCGACGTTGCGGATGTTGCGGTCGAGATCGAACAGCCCGAGCGGATTGACGTTGCCATTCTTCTCGCGGAGCGCGGTGTCCCAGTCGACCTGGTCGGTCAGGCTGTACCAGGTGAAGCCGACGGTCGGGATGCCGACGTTGCGCAGGCGAAGCACGTTCGCCCACTCCTTCCACAGCCACTGCACCGCTTCCTGCCCCGTCGGCCCTTCGCGCAAGTTGGTCTCGGTGTGCATGATCGGGAGGCGGTAGCGGTTGTGATATTGCCGCGTGATCTCCGAGTAACCGAACACCTCGCCCGAGCTTTCGGTGTGGCCGTCGGCGTGGACCCGATGCTCGTTGGTCCAGTAATAATCGTTGCCGAGGATGCAGTGCTGCTTCAGCCGGTTGTGGAGGAAGAAGTGATACTCCTCCCGCGTCATCCCGTTATCGAGCAGATATTCGTACATCTCGCTGTCGACCCGGCGCCCGTAATTGAGATCGAGGCTGAGGAAGCGACGCGCGTTCAACAGCTCGGCCGGGCCGATCGCGGCGGGGCTGTCGGCGTGGAAATATTCCGACGATTCCGACTGAATGAAGATGGCGTCGGGCCGCCGCTTCAAGATCTCGACCATCGCCAGCACATTGCCTTTGACGATGTGCTTCAAGGCGGTGACGAACCCCAGGTCGGTCCGCAGCTGCTCGTTCCACCAGCCATATTTGGCGCTGAAGACCGCGCAGATGAACATCTCGTTCACCGGGGTGTAGAGCTGCACCCACGGGAAGCGCTCGGCGAAGGCCGAGGCATAGGCCGCGAACAGGTCGGGGAAGTCGGGGTTCTGAAAATTGCCCATCCAGTCGGGCACGCCGAAGTGGCAGAGGTCGACGATCGGGGTGATGTTGCGGCGCTTCAAATCCGCCAGCGTCAGGTCGGCGAATTCCCAGTCGTATTTGCCGGGGCCCAGATAGCATTTGTGCAACGGCGGCCCGAAGCGGAGATACTCGATCCCGATCTCCTCGACGCAGTCGAAGTCCTGCCGCCACTTCTCGTAATGGTGGCTGGCCTCCATCTGATCGACCCGGACGCGGCCGTTCTGAATGGTGGGAATGCTGTTCTCGATCCCCGTCGCAAACATGAAGTTGGCGATTGTTCGAACTCCTGGTCGTGAAGGCTTAGATACGGCTCAGCCGGCGAACGGACGCTCGGCAATCCCGCTAACGCCTGGTTCGAGCATAAAGAGCCCGCCGGCATTCGGTTGCGACCTCAACGATAATTCATCCAGGCCGATGCTCGCGCTGGTGATGTAGAGCTTGTCCAGCATCAGCCCGCCGAAGGCGACGCTGGTCGGCCGCGACACCGGCATCCGCCACTCGCTCAGGCGCTCGCCCGCCGGCGATACCCGGCGGATGCACCCGCCGTCCCAGAAGGCGATCCACAGACAACCCTCGGCATCGACCGTCATCCCGTCGGGGAAGCCGTCGTCCTCGCCCCACTGGACGAAGGTCCGCTTGCCCGCGGGCGTCCCGTCGGGGGTGGCGGTGTAGGCGTAGGTCAGCCGCAGCGAACTGTCGTTGACGTACATTGTCCGCCCGTCGGGGCTGAAGGCGGGCCCGTTGGCGACCTTGAAGCCGTCGTCGACCCGCGCGCACAGCAGCGTCTTGTCGAGCCGGTAGACCGCCCCGCTCGCCTTCTCCTCATTGTCGTCCATCGTCCCGACGAAGAAGCGGCCCTGGCGGTCGACCTTGCCGTCGTTGAAGCGGTTGCTCGGCCGGTCCTCCTCGGGATCGAACAGCAGCTCGAACCGCCCCGCCTCGGGATCGACCTGGGCGAAGCCATGCTCGGTCCCGGCGATGAACCCGCCGCTCTCGCGCGGGGCGATGCTGCCGATCCGGAACGGCGTCGGCCACTCGTCGAGCCGGTTGCCCGAGCGCCAGCGGAACAGCTTGCGCCCCTTGATGTCGACCCACCACAGCGACTGCGTCGCCGCGACCCAGATGGGACCCTCGCCGAGCACGGCGTGAACATCGGCCAGCAGCCGAACAGTCGACTCTTCGCTCATCGGCCGGATGAATAGCGGAGCATGAACCAAATAACATGGACCTTGTGGCCAGCTCGGTCGCTTTTCTGCCATGGCTGAACGCATGTGGACGAACGGCATCATCGCGGTCGACTGGGGCACCACCAACCGCCGCGCCTGGCGGCTCGACCCCAACGGCCGCAGCGAGGCCGAGTTCGAGGACGACCAGGGGATCACCGCGATCAAGCCCGGCGGCTTTCCCGCCGCGGTCGCCGACGTCCGCCAGCGCCTCGGCGACCTGCCCTTGCTGATGGCCGGGATGATCGGCTCCAACCGCGGCTGGGTCGAGGCGCCCTACGTCGCCTGTCCCGCCGGCCCCGCCGAGCTCGCCAAGCACCTCCAGCAGATCCCCGACCAGAAGGCCGCGATCGTCCCCGGCTTGAGCTATTGCGACGGCCACCGCGCCGACGTCATGCGCGGCGAGGAGGTGCAACTCTTCGGCGCGGTCGCCGCGGGCCTGAGCCCCCCCGACGCGCTCGTCTGCCACCCCGGCACCCACAACAAATGGGCGCTGCTCGAAGCCGGCCGCGTCGCCCGCTTCCGCACCGTGATGACCGGCGAGATGTTCAGCCTGCTCTCCAAGCAAAGCATCCTCGCCCAATGGCTCCACACCTCGGTCGTCCCGGGCGAACCCTTCCTCGCCGGGGTCCGCCAGGGCATGGCCGGCGACGCGCTCACCGCCGAGCTCTTCTCGGTCCGCGCCAGCGTCCTCCTCGGCATCCGCGAGGCGCATGAAGCGGCGAGTTTCACCAGCGGCCTCCTCATCGGCGCCGACGTGAAGACCGGCCTCGCCGACGCCCCGCCCACCGGCGACGTCATCGTGATGGGCCGCCCCGACCTCACCCGCCTCTACGCCGCCGCGCTCAAGGAAGCCGGCCGAACCGCGCACGAGGTCGACGGGGAACGCGCCTTCCTCGCCGGCATTCAGGCGCTCGTGAAGGAACTCAAATGACCGCCGTCGACGACTTCAAACGCTATCTTGCCGAATGCCCGCTGGTCGCGATCATCCGCGGCGTCACCCCCAACGAGGCCGAAGCGATCGGCGACGCGCTTTACGAAGGCGGCATCCGCATCATCGAGGTGCCGCTCAATAGCCCCGACCCCCTCGCCAGCATCCAGCGCCTCTCCGCCCGCCTCGGCGACAAGGCGCTGATCGGCGCCGGCACCGTCCTCAAGGCCACCCAGGTCGGCGAGGTCGCCGCCGCCGGCGGTCGGCTGATCGTCTCACCCAACACCGACGCCGCGGTCATCACCGCCGCGGTCAACGCCGGCCTCGTCAGCAGCCCCGGCTACTTCACCCCGTCCGAAGCCTTCACCGCCATCCACGCCGGCGCCCATGCGCTGAAGCTCTTCCCCGCCGAGGGCGCCACCCCGGCCGTCCTCAAGGCGCAGAAGGCCGTCCTGCCCAAGGACCTGCCGATCCTCGTCGTCGGCGGGGTCAAGCCCGACGGGCTGCAGCCGTGGCGCGACGCGGGCGCCGCCGGCTTCGGCCTCGGCAGCGGGGTCTACACGCCCGGCCAGTCGCCCGCCGACACGCTCGAGCGGACGCGCGCCTACGTCGCGGGGTGCCGGGCATGACCCCGCACAAGATCGCCATCATCGGCTTCGGCAAGATCGCCGCCGACCAGCACGTCCCCGCCATCGCCGGCAATCCCGACTTCACCCTCGCCGCCACCGTCGACCGCTCGGGCACCGGCCCCAAGCCCAACTTCACCAGCCACACCGACCTGCTCGCCGCGATCCACGACCTCGACAGCGCCGCCATCACCACCCCACCCGGCCCGCGTTACGAGATCGCCCGCGACTGCATCGCCGCCGGGCTCCACCTCCTGCTCGAAAAGCCGCCGTGCGTGACGCTGGGCGAGATCGTGGAGCTCGCCGCGCTGGCGAAAGCCAAGGGGACCACCCTCTTCACCAGCTGGCACGCGCAGGCCAATCCCGCGGTCACCGCCGCCGCCGACCTCCTCAAGGGCCAGCGCATTGCCGAGATGCGGATCACCTGGCACGAGGACGTCCACAAATGGCACCCCGGCCAGCAATGGGTGTGGGAAGCGGGCGGCTTCGGCGTGTTCGACCCCGGCATCAACGCCTTCTCGATCGCCACCTTCATCTTCCCCGGCGCCTTGTTCGTCCGCGACGCCGTGCTGACCGTCCCCGCCAACGCCCAGACCCCGATCGCGGTCGAGCTCGAATTGGGCAGCGCCGCCGCCGACGGCCCGCTTCACTGCAGCCTCGACTGGCGCAAGACCGACGGCGAGGAATGGACGATCGCCGTCAAGACCGCCGCCGGCCAGAGCGTCGAGCTGCGCGAGGGCGGCAAGCGCTTGTTCGTCGACGGTCAGGAACGCGCCGCCCAGGGCCCCGGCGAATATCCGAGCCTCTACCAGCATTTCGCCGCACTCATCGCCGCCAAGGAGAGCTTGGTCGACACCGCCCCGCTGCGGCTGGTCGCCGACGCCCTGCTGGTCGGCCGCCGCGAAAGCTCGGTGGCGGTCACCGCCTGACCGGGCGACCCCGCCCCCGCGCATGACCGCCGTCCCGACCTTCACCGTCGCCGCCACCAGCGACGGCGCGGCGACCGACTTCCTCGTCACCAGCGACGGCCGCCAGCGCCACTACCGCGTCCCCGGCCCCGCGCAGGACGCCTACACGCTGATGTATGCCGAACTCGCCGCCGACTTCAGCCTGCGTCCCCCGGCCGCCGCCGCCGCGCCCCTCGCCCCCGACCCGAGCGCATCACGCTGGACCCCGCTGATCGTCGACAGCCTCGATCCGCGCACCCCCGCCGGCTACGGCGACCCGGCGGTGCTCCGCCTCGCCGACGGCTGGCTGCTCACCGCCACCTCGAACGACGCGCCCGACGCCTTTCCCCTGCTTTTCTCGCCCGACCTCCACCGCTGGGAGCAGCGCGGCTTCATCTTCCCCGCCGGCCATGCCCCCGCCTGGACCCGCACCGGCCGCGCCGCCGGCGATTTCTGGGCGCCCGAGATCGCCAAGGTCGGCGACGAATATTGGGCCGCTTACACCGCCCGCCAGCAGTCGAACGCGCTCGCCATCGGCCTCGCCCGCGCCCCTTCTCCGTTCGGCCCGTGGGTCGACAATAATGCGCCACTGCTCACCGGCAGTGACGGCGAAGGCGTGATCGACAGCCACATCTTCGTCGACGCCGACGGCACCCCCTTCCTGTTCTGGAAGCGCGACAGCAATGGCCTGTGGCCGCGCCCGCTCGCCAGCCTGCTGCGCGACCAGCCCGAGCTCATCCCCCGCCTGTTCACCGACGAGCCCGCCCGCCGCTCGGTCGCCTTCGCCGCCGCCATCCTCGACTGGGCCAACACCCGCGCGCCGATGGAGCGCTTCTTCCTGATGCAGCCGCTGATCGAGGCGGTGCTCCACAATTGGGCCACCGTCCGGCCACTGCTCGCCACCTTCCCGGAGGCCGCCGCCATCGTCGCCGCGCTGACCACCCCGGTCCTCGCCCGCCGCCTCGCCCCCGACGGCCGCGGCTTCGTCGGCGCGGCGCAACCCGTCCTCACCAACGACCAACCGTGGGAAGGCCACTTGATCGAAGGCCCGTTCGTCACCCGCCAGGCCGGCCGCTATTGGCTGTTCTACGCCGGCAACGACTTCTCGACCCCCGCTTATGGCATCGGGGTCGCGGTCGCCGACCATCCGCTCGGCCCCTACACCAAGCGCGCCGAACCCTTCCTCCGCTCGGCCGAGCAATGGTGGGCGCCCGGCCATGCCTCGGTCGCGCCCGGCCCCGACGGCGCGCCGCAGCTCTTCTTCCATGCCTTCCATCCGGGACGCTGCGGCTACAACGCCTTCCGCGCCCTGCTCACCGCGCGGCTCGCCTTCACCGCGACCGACGTCAGCCTCTCCTGAGCCTTAACCCCGCAGCAGCGCCAGCGCCTGATCGAACAGCGCATCGCTTGCCGCCGCGACCACGTCGCCGCCGCTGAGGTCGCTGCCGCCCTGCCAGTTGCCGACCACCCCGCCCGCGCCGCGCACCACCGGCACCAGCGCCGCCCAGTCGTGCGGCTTCAACCCATTCTCGATCACCAGGTCGATGTCCCCGCTCGCCACCCGCGCATAAGCGAGCGCATCGAGCCCGTAACGCGTCACCCGCGCCGCTTGGCGCACCCGGTCGAACCCCGCCATGCCTACCCCAAGCAAATGATAATCGGTCGTCGCCAGCCGCGCCTCGCGCAGGTCCGCGCAGCCGCTGGTCCGCAGCACCGCGCCGCCGCGCCGGCTCTCCCCATCGACGGCGACGTTGAGCTCGCCCAGCACCGGCGCGTCGATCGACCCGGCGACCGGCACCCCGTCCTCGACCAAAGCAATCAGCGTGGTCCAGCTCGGCAGCCCGCAGATCAGCGCCCGCGTTCCGTCGATCGGGTCGATCAGCCAGCGCCGCCGCGCCGCGCCGCGCTCCACCCCATATTCCTCGCCCTCGATCCCGTCGGCGGGAAAGCGCGCCGCGATCGCCGCCCGCAGCGCCCGCTCGGTCGCGCGGTCGAGTTCGGTGACCGGATCGTAGCCGCCGTCGCCCGCCTTATTGTCGGCGCGCGGCACCCCCGCCCCCAGCGTCAGAGCGCGGGCGACGGCGGACAGCTCTTCGAAAAAGGCGCGCAGGTCGGTCATCGCCCCGCCCTGTCACCCCGCGCGGAACGGCGCAATGCGGGGGCGGACGTCACGCGAAGCGATAGGTCTGCCCCACCTCGGCGGCGCGGAAGCGCTCGGACCTGATGCGCTTCGCCTTCAAGGCCTCGGCCAGCGCGATCACCGGCGCCTCGCGCGCTTCGTCGGTGAGCTGGAAGGTCCCCCAGTGGATGCCGAGCGCCGCTTCCGCCTCGACATCGGTCATGATCTGCACCGCCTCGGCCGGATTGGCGTGCTGCGGTTTCATGAACCAGCGCGGCTCGTAGGCGCCGATCGGGATCAGCGCGACGTTGGGCGCGCCGAACTTCGCGCGGATCTCGCGGAAGATCGCGCCGCTGCCATAGCCGGTGTCGCCCGCGAACCAGATGCTGCCCGCCGGCGTGTCGAGCCAGTGCCCCGCCCACAGCGCCATCCGCCGGTCGCGCACCCCGCGCGCCGACCAGTGGTTGGCCCGCGTCAGCGTGGTCGCATGACGCTCGCCCAGCGTGAGCCGCTCGCCCCAGTCGCCGACCAGCAGCCGCGCCCCGCGCACCGCCTTGCCGAAAATCGCATCGTTGCCGAGCGGCATCGCAAACAACGGATCGTGCTTTTGCTTCAACCGCCGCAGCGTCGCGACATCGAGATGGTCGTAATGGTTGTGGCTGAGCAGCACCGCGTCGATCGGCGGCAAGTCCTCGAACGCGATCCCCGGCGCGGTCACCCGCTTGGGTCCGGCGAAGGACAGCGGGCTCGCCCGCTCCGACCACACCGGATCGGTCAGCAAATTCATGCCCCCCGCCTGGATCAGCAGCGTGGCATGGCCGACCATCGTGATCACCAGCCCCTCGACCCGCGCCTCCGGCCGCGCCGGGGCCACCGCCACTTGCGCGGGCCACGGCGACACCACGCTGGTCCGCCGCCACTTGAGGATGTCGCGAAAGCCCTTGTCGGGCGCTTCCTCGCCCGGATTGAAGAAGCGCGTCCCGTCGAAATGGTCCGACGGCGGTCCGGCGTAATAGGGATTGCGGCTCATCGAACCTCGAACGCTCACGTTGCGCCCCGGGCCTAGCCGCCCCGCCGCGCGCTTGGCCAGCCGGACCGCCGCAAATCCGGGGTTTATTTTTGGGAAAGTAAGCGCACAATAATTCTCGACCAACGCGAGTCGGCATTTGTCGCATTTGAATCCGCCAAATGTCGCAAAATCGGGGGTGAGGCGGGGCGATGTGGCTCAATCTGATCGTGCTGGCGCAGGCCCTTTCCGCGCCCGGAGCAACCGATTTCGGTGAGCGGATCGTCCCCGGCAGCCACGTCCGCCCGATCGCCCCACCCCCGCCCCGTCCTCTCGCAAAAACCCCTCTCTCCCTCGGAACGCGCTCCCTTAACGAAGCCGTCGCGCTCGCCCGCGGCATGGGCCGGATCACCTCGACCCTCCGCTCGCCCGAACACAACCGCGCGGTCGGCGGCGTCCCCAACAGCTATCACCTCAGCGGCCGCGCCATCGACATCGTCCGCGCCCCCGGAATCACCCACCAGGCCCTCGCCGCCAGCTTCCGCCACGCCGGCTTCCAGCTCGTCGAAGCGCTCGACGAGGGGGATCACAGCCACGTCGCTTTCGCCTGGGGCCGAGCGCAGCCGGCCGGCTCGATCGACGTCGCCGCATTGCGCCCACACCTGACCCAGCTACCGGCCTGGAAGTGGATCAGCGCGCCGCGCTTCCGGCGCTAGAACAGCCGCCCGTACCAGGTGACGAGAAGCGTCCCCGCCGCGATCGCGACCCCGTAGGGAACGCTGCGCCGGGCCCTCAGCGGACCGCCGCTTTCCCGATTGGGCAGCAGCACCCGCGCCAGCATGATCAGCGCGACCACCCCGCCGCTGATGAGGATCGCCGCCAGCAGCTTCGGCGCGGCAGCGAAATTGCTCCACAGCCCGACCGCGGCGAACAGTTTGACGTCGCCCCCGCCAAGCCACTGATGCGAAAAGGCAATTGTTCCCAGCGCAAGCAAGGCGACGACGATCACGACGTTCTGCCACACCGTGGTGCGGATCCCGAGATAGGCCATCGCGGCAATGCCGAGCAGGACCACGCCAAGCACGAGCAGGTTCGAGATCTTGCGGACGAGCACGTCCTGGATCGCCGCCACCAGCAGGACCAAAGTGAGCAGCGCCACGAACCACCAGGGCGCCGTGCCAAGCAGGTTCATCGCGCCGCCTGGATCGCGACGAGATTATTGTAGGCGCGCGCGTCCCAGTGACCGCTGACCTCGACCGCCCGAGAGAATGCGGCGATCGCACGCGGCCGGTCTCCGAGCAGCCGTGCCGCCATGCCGGCGTCGTTGAGGCGGGCGGCGAAGGCGGCGTCGTCCTCGCCCTGCCGTCGGCGCGGCAGTTCGGCCGCCAGCGCGGCCTCGGCCAGTTCGAGGTTGTTGGCGTAGAGGCGGTTGCCCGGCTGCGCCGCCGCGGCCTTCCGGAACAGCTCGGCCGCTGACGCCCACTTACCCCGCGCGAGCTGCGACCAGCCGGCGTTGTTCTGCGCGGTCGACTCGCCCGGCGCGCGGCGCAAGGCATCGGCATAAGCGGCGTCGGCGGCCGCCCAGTCGCCGCGCCGGTCGGCGAGCACGCCGAGCAGGTTGAAGGTGCGCCAGTCCGCCCCCGTTTGCCGGGCCGCCTCGGTGGCGAGCGACAGCGCGGCCTTGTCGTCGAGCTGGCGCGCGGCGGCGGTCGCGGCGCCGGTCAGCAGGGCGGGATCGTGCGGCTGGGCTTTGAGCAATTGCTCGAAGCCGGCGCGGGCGACCTCGTCATGATGTTCGGCGAGCGCGAGCCGGGCGAGGAGGCGGTCGGTGTCGGCCCCGCTCCGCCCCTTGGCGAGCGCGTCGGCGATCATCAGCTGGGCCTGCTCGAGCCGGCCCTGGTCGAGCGCGTGGGTCGCCTCGGCCATGGCGGTCGCGGCAGGATCAGGCGCGCTGGCGACCGCCGCGAGCGCGAGCAGCCAGATCATCGCGGGGACTGGCTCCCCGCCCGCAACCGGTCGCGGCCGAGCAGCATCACCAGCTCACCCCCGGTCGCCGGATGAAGCGCCGCGACGCCGAGCTGGCGACCGAGCCGCTCGGCGGTCCCCCGCCGCGCCGCGGGATAGAAGATGGCAGTCTTCGCCTGCACCGCGGGCGCGTCGCCGATTTCCATTCCGCGCCAGCCGAGTTGGCGTAGCCGCGCGCGGGTCTGCGCGGCCAAGCCCTGCGCGCGGGCGGCGTTCAGGATGCGGATGCTGGCGGGCGCTTCGTCGGGGCGGGCGGCGAGATCGCGCCACTGCACCGGCGGACCGGTGACCAGCGCGATCTCGGCGAGCGAGAGGCGCTCGAGCCGCGGGCCGGTGCGGCGCTCGGGGAGCTCGGGCGGGGTCGGCGGCAGGAGGGCGACGGTAACGCTGCTCGCGGGCGGCGGAAGGTCGGCGCGCTGCGGCGGCGCGACGGGAGCGGGAGCGAGCGCGACGGTGACCGCTGTCTCGCCGCGGACGCTCGCCTCCTGCCGCAGCGCGGCGGCGCCGACCGTATCGCCGGCCCGCTCGCGCGAGGTCGCCAGCCGGGTCAGCAGGCCGCGGTCGGTCGGGCGCAGCGCGAGCGCGTTCTGGAGGTAGCGCTGCGAGAGGTCGAACCGCTCCATCCGGTCGTAGCAATCGGCCATGCCGACCAGCGCAGCGACGCTGTCGGGCCGCTCGCGGTTGGCGCGGCGGTAGGATTCGAGCGCGAGCGCGACATTGCCGAGCGCGAGCTGGCCGTCGGCATAGTCGATCCGCTCCCCGGTCGGACGCGCCACCGCCGCCGCGCTCGACGCCACCGAACGCACCGCGATCGGATGCTGCGCCGCACAGCCCGCGAGCAGCACCAAAACCGAAATCCCCCCGACCCGCATGATTATTGTCCCGCCAAGAGTGGCATCACCGACCGCACGACCCGGATGGCCGCGGGCAGCATCAGTACGCCGATCATCACCGGCAGCATGCACGCCACCAGCGGCACCGACAGCAGCACCGGCAGCCGGTGCGCTTTCTCTTCCGCGCGCATCCGGCGCTTCTCACGCATCTCCGACGCGTAGGTCCGCAGCGTCTGGCCGATCGAGGTGCCGAGCTTGGTCGACTGGATGAGCAGGGTCGCCAAGGCGCGGACTTCATCGACGCCCGAGCGGTCGCCCAGCCGGCGCAGCGCATCCTCGCGGCTGCGCCCCGCGCGAAGCTCGAGCACGACTTCGCCGAACTGCTCGGCGAGCAAGGGGTGGGTGTGGGTCAGCTCCATGCCCACCCGGCCGAAGGCGGCGTCGAGCCCGAGCCCACCCTCGACGCAGACCAGCAGCAGGTCGAGCGAGTCCGGAAAGGCACGGACGATCGCCTCGCGCCGCCGGCTGACCCGCGCGCTGACGAACAGCGTCGGGGCGTAGAGGCCGATGACGGCGGCGACGACCAGGAAGAAATAGAGCTTGAGCAAGCTCGGGCTCGACCCGCTCAGCAGCAGCAGCGCGAACACCAGCAGCGGCAGGCCGATCACCAGCGCGAGCCGGCTCAGCGTGTAGAGGCGCGGCGCGTAAGGCGCGGTGTAGCCGGCCGCGATCAGGCGGTTACGCAGCGTCTGGTCCTTGGTGTCGACCAGCGACAGACCGCGCCGCTCGATCGAGTCGACGAGCCGGGCCCAAGCGCTTTCGCCATGATGCGCGCGCAGCGAGCCGCCCTCGCCCCCGTAAGAGCCGCCGCTGGTCGCCAGCTCACCGACCCGGGCGCGGGCACGCTGGCGGGCGACGACTGCCTGCACCAGGCCGTAGCTGAACAGCACCACCGCGACGAACAGCACTCCCATCAGGAGCAGGCGAACCATCGGGTAGCGGGCGAGCAGATCGATCATCGCGGCATCAGACCTTGAGGTTCACGAGCTTACGGATCCACACGAACCCACCGAGGTAGAGCAGCATCAGCGCGGCGAAGCCGGGGACGAAGGCCGGGTCGGCTGCGACGTCGAGATAGAAGCGCGGGTTGAACAGGAAGAGACCGGTGAAGGAGAGGAGCGGGAGCACCGTCAGCATGGTGGCGGTCATCCGCCCCTCGCTCGACAGCGCGCGCACCTTGAGCAGCATCGAATGGCGTTCGCGGACCACGGTGGAGAGGTTCTCGAGCACTTCGGCGAGGTTGCCGCCGGTCTCGCTCTGCACCGACAGGCAGGTGACGAACATCCGCATGTCTTCCGAATCCCAGCGCTCCGCCATCGCGCCGAGCGCATCGCGGAGGTCGGCGCCGTAACTGACCTCGTCGACCACCAGCCCGAACTCGCTGCCGATCGGATCGGGCAGCTCGACTGTCAGCAGGTCGAGCGCGGCGGCGACCGGATAGCCCGCGCGCAGGCCGCGGACGAACACGTCGAGCGCGACCGGAAACTGGTCCTCCATCTTCTTGCGCGCGCGCTCGGCCCGCACCTTGAGAAACATCAGCGGGAGCATGAAGCCGACCAGCAGCGCGAACACGGCGAGCATCAGCAGGCGGCCGAAATTGACTGCGAACCCCGCCCCGCTGGCGACCAGCAGGAAAATGAGGAACAGCACCATCGGCGCGACCAGCATGATGAGCATCAGCCGCTCGGTCGGGACCGCGATCTGCGCCGCCACCAAGGTCCGCTCGAGCCTCACCGCGGCGCCCTGGATGAGCGGCGGGAGGCCGGTCGGAACGACGCTGCGGCGACGGCGCAGCACGCTCAATTGCTGCGCGCCGGCGGGACCGCGCGCGATCAGCTTGAGCCGCTGGTTGATGATGCGCCCTTCGCCGCGGCTGCGCGCAATCGCGCCGACCACCAGCTCGACCACCAGCAGCACGACCGCGAACACGCAGACCAGCAGCAGCGCTTTCAGCCAGACCGGGTTCATGCGTCGAGCTTCGCGTCGGGGCGGAACAGGTCGTTCGACAGCGCCACGCCGTGGCTGGCGAGCAGGTCGAGGAAGCGCGGGCGGATGCCGGTCGCCTCGAACCGGCCGAGCACCTGGCCGTCGCCGCCCATGCCGGTCTGCCGAAAGCGGAAGATCTCCTGCATGGTGATGATGTCGCCCTCGATTCCGGTCAGCTCGGCGACGCTAATCAGCCGGCGGCGGCCGTCGGCGAGGCGGGCGACCTGGATGACGACATTGATCGCCGAGGCGACCTGCGCCCGCGCCGAGCGCGGCGGGATGTCGATTCCGCTCATCCCGATCATCTGCTCGATCCGGCTCAGCGCATCGCGCGGAGTGTTGGCATGGACGGTGGTCATCGACCCGTCGTGGCCGGTGTTCATCGCCTGGAGCATGTCGAACGCCTCGCCGGCGCGGACCTCGCCGATGATGATCCGATCGGGGCGCATGCGCAGCGCGTTCTTGAGCAGGTCGCGCTGGGTGATCTCGCCCTTGCCCTCGATGTTCGACGGGCGGGTCTCGAGCCGGGCGACGTGGCTCTGCTGAAGCTGGAGCTCGGCCGAATCCTCGATCGTCACGATCCGCTCGCGCGCATCGATGAAGGCCGACATCGCGTTGAGCATGGTGGTCTTGCCCGAGCCGGTTCCGCCCGAGATGAGGACGTTGCGCCGCGCCGCGACGATCGCCTGCAGCACCTCGGCGACCGCCGGCGGGACCGAGCCGATCGCGACCAGCCGCTCCATGCTGATCGGGACCTTGGCGAACTTGCGGATCGACAGCAAAGGCCCGTCGAGCGCGAGCGGCGGGACCACCGCGTTGACGCGGCTGCCGTCGGCCAGCCGCGCGTCGACCAGCGGCGAGGATTCGTCGATCCGGCGCCCGACGCCCGAGACGATCTTCTGGATGATGCGGAGGAGGTGGCGGTCGTCCTTGAACCGCACGGGGGTCAGTTCGAGCAGGCCGAAGCGCTCGACGAACACCCGGTTGGCACCATTGACCAGGATGTCGGTGATCGTCGTGTCCTTGAGCAAAGGCTCGAGCGGGCCGAGGCCGAGCAGTTCGTCGAGGACGTCGGCGACCAGCTGCTTGCGCTCGATCTGGTTGAGCGCCTTGTCCTGCTTGTCGAGTTCCTCGCGGATGATGTCGCCAACCTCGGCCTCGATCTGGTCGCGGCTGAGGCTGTCGAGCAGCGACAGGTTGATGAGGCTGATGAGGCGCTGGTGAAGCTCGACCTTGAGGTCGGTGTTGACGTCGCGCTGGGCGAAGGCGCCGGCGTCGCCGACCGTCATCAGCCGCCGTTCCTCGAGGCTGACCTCGGGCCGCGGCTCGGCGGTGGCGGCGGCGACGTCGGACTTGCGGAATTGCCACATGGCTCAGCGCTCCCCGTCGAAGGCGGCGGCAAGCGCCGCGCGGATGACGTCGAGGTCCTTGCCGATCGCGCTCTTGCGGCGGACAGCGTCGATCGGGACGCCCTGCTGGAGCGCGGTCGAGAGGACGTCAGGATCGTCGCTGACAGTGAAGTCGATGGCGCGGCCGAGGACGCGTTCGACGTCGGCTTCCTTGAGCGGCTGCCCGCCGCCGAAGCGCTTGCGTACCGCGCGGTTGAGGATGAGCTGGAGCGGCACGTTGCCGAGGTCCTGCTCGGCGAGCAGGTCGAGCTGGCGGCGCGCACGGTTGAGCGCGGTGATGCTGAGCTCGGTCACCAGCAGCACCTTGTCGGCGCGCGCGATCAGCGACAGCGACCAGTTGGTCCAGTTGGCGGGAAGGTCGACGAATACCGTCGCATATTCGCGCACCGCGCGGTCGACGATGGCGAGCACCTGGTCGCTCGACAGCGCGTCGAGCGGGGTCAGCTGTGGCGGCGCGGCGATGATCCGGAGGCCGCTGGAGTGCTCGGCGGCGACCGAGCGCAGCAGCTGACCGTCGAGCCGCGGGCCCGCCTCGACCAGGTCGAGCACCGACAGCGGCGGCTTAAGCCCGAGCTGGAAGGCGGCGTCGCCGAACTGGACGTCGAAGTCGATCAGCGCGGTCGGGCCGCCCGCCGCGGCGGTGCGCGCGGCGAGCTGCGAGGCGAGCGCGGTGGCGCCGGCGCCGCCATGGCTCTTGACGAACAGGACGAGGCGGCCGTGCGCAGTCGGCACCGGCACCGCGGCGCGCGGCGGCGCGGCGGTCGGCTCGGCGAGAATCTGGGTCACCGCGCTGGCGAGGTCGTCGGCGTTGAGCGGCAGCGGCAGGACGTCGCGCGCGCCGTTCTTGAGGAGGAAACGGAAGAGCGCGAGCGGCGGGTCGTACATTGCCGCGATGAGCGGCGTATCGGTCATCTCGGCGAGCTTGGTGAAGCGCTTGATCGACGCCGGATTGTCGCCGTTGACCTGGACCACCGCCACCGCCGCATGGCTGAGGTCGGACACGTCGATCCACTCGGTGACCGGGCACAGCGACAGGCTGAGCGGGAGGCCGGCGACCCGCTGGCCGAGCAATGCCCCGGCATCGCCCTCGACACCGCTCAGATAGAGGTGGAGCGACGCTTCCGGCCCCTGCGGGCGGAAACTGGCGCCAGTGCTCGGTTGATCCATCACGCCCACGGTTCGCCTAGAAGCTGGTGCTGCCGGACAGGTCTTCCGCCGGCAGGGTGGTTGAAACGAGCGGCAGCCGCAGGCTGGCGAACATGAAGGAGGTGATCACGGGCAGCGGCATCCCGGCCAGGGTCGCCGCGCCGCTGTTCTCGACCAGCTTGACGGTGACCATGGGCGAGATTTGCGGGCCGTTGGGATCGCCGGCGAAGCCGTTTCCCGAGCCGCGATATTCGACGACGATGTTGGCGGCGGTCAGCCCGGGCAGCGTCGCCTGCATCCGCGGCAGGAGCGAGTTGGTGAACACCGAGGTTGTGTCATAGGTCAGCGTGGCCGGACAGGGCGCGGTAACGCAGGTGCAGGCGGCCGAGGTGCAGCGGATCAGCCCGAGCGCCGCCGCCGGAATGCGATCGCCCTGGGTCAGGACAGTCGAGCCGACCGTGGTGCCAATGTAGTTGGTGGAGCTGATCTCCTGGACCAGCGGGGTCGTCACCGCGGCGACGCGGGCGCCGACCTGGGTCGCCTTCTCGGCTTCGTTGACGGTCCACAGATAGCGGCCGGTGTCGATCATCCCGAACAGGACGATCAGCAACGGGGTCAGCACCAGCGCGAATTCGGCGGCGCCGGAGCCGTTCTCGTCACGATACAGAGCGCGGCGGCTCACCATCCGATCACCGCCGCCTGCTGGGTGGCATTGAGATTATAGCTCGAGTTGGTCAGGCCGAGTGTGCCGAGGACCGATTGGTAGGGGACTTGCGCGGTGACGGTCACTACCGGCGCGCCGATCACGGTGCCGGCGGCGTTCTTCACATTGGCGTAAAAGCCGCCGAGGTTGGTCGTCCCGGCGGTGGTGCTGCAGGCGACCGACATCGAGAAGCCGCTGTCGCTCCATCTGTTGAGCCGGTCGCTGCCACCCGACAGCACGCCCTGGCGAACGATCGTCCGCGTGTTGGTGTAGATGCTGCCAAGGTCGGTGCTGGTGGTCGACGCGCATTTGGTGAAGGAATTGATGTCCTGCCGCGCGGCGAACCGGGCGCCGTCGCGCACCGCCTTCACCAATATATGCTCGTTGTAGAAATAATTACCCAGCTCGGCCGCGCCGAAGATCAGCGCGGTGAAGATCGGCAGGCACAGCACGAACTCGGCCGCGGCGGCACCGGAGCGATCCCCGAGCAAGGCGCGCAGCGCCCTCATCAGCGCACCAGGTACGGCACGTCGCGGCGCACCGTCTGGGCGGTCTGGGTCGCGGTGCCGGTGCCGTGGGTCTTGCCGATGACCTCCATGTAGATGGAGTCCTTGAGCGCGCCGTTGCCGCGCGCGTCGACGGTCGGCTCGACCAGGAACATATCGACCCAGTCGCCGATGACCGCCGCCTTGGACGATCCCGACAGCGACGCGCAATTGGTCACCACCGCGACCGAGAGCACCCGGCGGTCGGTCCCCGGCGTGATCGAGCCGCTGCTGCAGACCGGACCCTTATACTGCTTGTCGTTGCCGCTGCCCGTGGCCGTGGTGACGGTGTTGGCGAGCTCATATTGATAGGTCTGGTAGCGGGTCATGGTGGCCCAGCCGGTCGGCTTGGTCGCCCCGGGGTGGACCGTGTCCCAATAGTCCTGGCGGGCCCAGTTGCCGTCGCCATATTTGTTGGTCTGATAGGCTTTACCTGACGTGCCGTTCACCAGGCTGCAGGCGCGGTTGTAGCTGGTGTAGTGGCAATTATCGCGCGGCAGTCCCATCCCGCTGATCGTGCTGTCGAGGCGGGTGGTCGAGGTTTGGGCGGCGTTGTAGGCGACCGGCGCGAATTCGGCCCCGCCGCTCAGCAAGTGCCAGCCCTGGTTGTTGCTGGTGAGCTTACAGCCATTGCCGTTGGTCGAGGTATCGCTCTTGAACACGTCCTTGATGACGTTGCTCGCCGCGGGGCAGTTGCCGCTGAAGCAGGTCGACAAGGTGGTGCCGTTGCCGCTCGAGAAATCGTAGATGTCGAAACGGGTGTTGATCGCGTCATAGACGCCCTGCGGATTGCCGGTCGTGACGTTCGAGCCGCTCGGCTGGAAGCAGTTGAAATTGAGGGTCTGCGAGGCGAGCGCGTAGATGAGGTCGCTGTTCTTGCCCGACCCGACATCGAGGAAGCCGAAGTCGCCCGGTCCCCAAGCGGTGTTGCTCGAACTGGTGCCGCTGCGGTCGTTGCCGTGGCCGGTGACCTGCACGCCAACGCCCTTCAATGTATCGGCGTTGAAGGGCTGTCCCGGGATGGGGTTGCAGATCATCAGCGGCGGGACCTTGCAGATCGCCGAAGCGAGGCCGGCCGTGGCCGCCGCATTGATGATGCCCGAATTGGACGCGCCGACGATCGGCGTGAAGGCGTAGACCGCCTGGCGGCCGGTCACCTCGACCTTGACATAATTCGCTGCGGCGTCGGTCTGGCCGGTGCCATTGGCGCTCGCCGAGAAGCCGTTGGTGTCGGCCTCCGCATCGGACTTCGACCCGTAGAAGGTGACCCGCGCGACGGTGTTGTTGTTGGCGTCGGTGGTCGACTGGCCGGTGGCGATGGCGACTCCGCCGCCGTCGTTGCCGAACAGGGTCCGATTGGCGAGCAGGCTTTGCGCGACCGCCACGGCGCGGCCGCGCGATCCAGTGGTGCCGTCGAGCTGGGTCGCGGCGGCGAGCGCGGCCTGGTCGGCGGCCTGTTGCAATTCGGTGTCGAGCGAGGCCAAGCGGGCATAGTCGAAGGCGATCCCGCCAGCGCCGATCAGCGCGAACAGGCTGAGTGCCACCAGCGGGGCGACACTCGCCTCGTCAGCTCCGGCAATGGCCTGTCGCGCCCGCATCGTTCATCCTCACCTCGGACCCGCGCCCGAGCCTGACCCTGAGCTCGACCCCGAGCTGCCGCCGCTCGATTGGGTGCTATCGGTCTGCGGCTCCTTGACCTTGTCGGTCCGCAACCGCTTCACCGCCGCCGCGCCCATGTCGCCCCGCGCGCCGGCCTGGACCGCGCTCGCCGGGTAAACCGGGTCGGGGTCGTTGACCTGGATCGCGGCGTTATATTTGACTGCCTCGCCGAAGTCGGCGCCGAGGTGCGGCGCCTCGGGCGAGGTGCTGCACCCCGCGAGCATCAGCGGCGCCAGCAGCAGCGCGAGCCGCGCCTTAGAGGTCATGGCCATAGTCCTTCTCGAAGCCGACCGGGCCGGCCGCCGCGGTGCCGCTGGCGCCAGCCGCTGCCGGAGCCGCCGACGCACCAGGCGGTGGCGGCGGTGGCGGCGGTGGGGCGAGGGTCGGCTGGTGACCGACATAGGGACCGCGGAACAGCGGCGAGCCGATCGGCACCCCGGTGTCGGTCCGCCCGAGCAGGAACTCGTCGGCCTCGTTGGGCGGCTTGGCGGTGTCGGTCGGCAGCTTGAGCGCCGCGGCGCGAACCGGATGCACCAGGCGCGGGGTGACGATGATCACCAGCTCGGTCTCCTCGCGCTGGAAGCCGTTGGAGCGGAACAGCGCGCCGATGATGGGGAGCGAGCCGAGCAGCGGCAATTGGCGGACCGTGCTCTGGAAATCCTGGCGGAGCAGGCCGGCCATGGCGAAGCTTTCGCCGTCGCGCAGCTCGACAGTAGTCTTGGCGCGCCGCGTCTGCAGGCCGGGGATGCGCAGGTTGTTGATCACCACCGAGGCGGTCGGGTCGATCGAGCTGACTTCCGGCGCGACGACGAGGTTGATCATCCCGTCGGCGAGCACCGTCGGGGTGAAGGCGAGGCTGACGCCGAACTGCTTATATTCGACCGTGATCGCCGGGGCATTGCCGGTCGTGCCGCCGCTGTTGCCACTGCTCTGCGCGACGGGGATCGGGAATTCGCCACCGGCGAGGAAGCTGGCGGTCTGCCCCGACAAGGCGACGAGGTTGGGCTCAGCGAGCGTGGTCAGCGAGCCGTTGCGCTCAAGCGCATCGAGGGTGGCGTCGAAGGTCCCGCCGAGGATCTTGAAGGTCCGCGAGAGGATGCCGAAGCTGTCGACGATCGCGCCGAGACCGTAGGTTCTCAGACCGGTGGAATCGGTGGTCAGGCTGGCGCCGCCGCCGATCACGCCCTGGAAGCCGTGGCTGCCGCCGCCCTGGACGCCGAGACCGACGCCGATCTGCTTGAGCGCCGAGCGCTTCACCTCGGAGAAGCGGACCTCGAGCATCACCTGCTGCGACGAGCCCAGCGAGAGCATGTTGACGACCTTGCCGGGGGCGTAGGTCTCGGCGAGCTGGACGGCCTTGTCGGCGGCGTCGGCGCTGGCGACGGTGCCGTCGAGCACGATCGCATCGTTGCTCAGCCGCGCGCCGACCCGGTCGCCGGGCATCAGCTCGGACAGTTGGCGGCGCAGGCCGATCACGTCGGGCCCGACCGCGACGTCGATCACCGCAATCAGCGCGTTGTTGCGGCCGTAGAGCGTGAGGCTGGTGGTGCCGGTCTTCTTGCCGAGCACGTAGAGCGACTGGCTGGAGAGCGGGAGGACATCGGCGATCTCGGGATTGCCGATCAGCGCGCGGACGTAGGGCCTGTCCGAGCGGATCACCTGGCTCTTGTTGACCGGCACCGCGAGCTCACCGGCGCGGACGCCGTCGGACACGGTGATGCCGGCCACCTGCGCGGCTGCGCCCTGCGGCGTCGCCGCCAGCGCGAGCGCCAGCGCCAGCGCGCTGGCGACCTTGAAGCGATTATCCCCCATAGGTCCCCACCTGATAAGTGTTCTGGGTCGTCCCCCTGACGACCTCCACGCTCGTTCCGCTGGGTTGCAGCGCCGCCGGCGCCGCGCGCCGCACCGGCGCGGCAGCACGGCGGACGACCGGCGCCGCGCTGCGCGGCGCGCTTGCCGCCACGGCGGCCGGACGCCAGCCCGGGCCGTGGGTGATGCCGTAGCGCAAGTCGTTGAGGCTGACGGTCTGGATCGCGGTCATGTCCTGGTCGGCGCCAGGCTTGCGAAGCACCAAACCGAGCGTCCCCGCCTCCTGCGCCAGCGCCAGTTTCTGCGCCTCGAGCGGATCGACCTCGAGCGTCGCGGTGCGCGCGACGTTGGGCTTGCCGTCGGGATTGTTGGCCTGCTGGTCGGTTGCCAGCACGCGCACGTTCTGCAGCAGCACGTCGGTCGCTTGCTGCGCGCTGTTGGCGATGTTGCGGGTGATCAGCACATCGACCGTGTCGTTGGGCTGGACGAAGCCGGCGACCCCGGAGACGTCGTTGATGCGCACCGACACCGCGCGCTTGCCGTCGGCCAGGAGGGCCGCGATCGACGCGCCCTGCCCCTTGCCGGTGATCTTGTCCGCGAGAATGGGTTCGTTGATTGCCATTGGACGCAGCGCGACGCGCTTGGCGCCCGGCGTCAGCAGATCGGCGTTCTGGCTGAAGCTGCCGACCGGAACCGCATTGGCGGGGAAGTCGACGAACTTGACCTTGTCGGGAGTGAGCTCGCTGCCGTAGTTTAGCGGCACCGCGGCAACCGCCACGCGGGTCATCACCTGCTCGTTCTTGCGCTGGGTCGCGGTCAGGAAACTGTTCGCGAGATAGACCGCGATCAGCCCGATGAAGATGGCCGCCCCAAGTGCAATCAGTGATTGCTGCCGCATCCGCTTATCCCCCGCTCAAACGACATCGCTCAGATCGTTGAGGGTTCGCCGGCGCCTAGCGACCGGCGAACCCCTGACGATCGGCTCAGCTCGCTGCGGCGGTGGTCGCGCAGGCCGCAGTCGCCGACGAGCCGACGGCGGGCGGGTTGTCGATGCAGTTCGTCGCCCGGCCCATCGCGCCGGCGATCGAGTTGCCCAGCGTCACCGCGGCGACGGCGATGCCGGTGCCGACGATGGCGAGGATGAGTGCATATTCGGCGGCCGAGGCCCCGGCCTCATCCTTCATCATTTTCACGAACGTGTTCATGGCGAGTTCCTCTTGTTCCGAGTGAAACCGACCGCCGCCCTCACGCCAGGAGGGCGGCGTGGTGGCAACTTGCCTTAGGACGCGGCGGCCGTGCCGCAGGTCGTTGCGCCGACCGCGGGCGGATTGTTGATGCAGGTGGTGGCGCGGCCCATCGCGCCGGCGATCGAGTTACCGAGCGTCACCGCGGCGACGGCGATGCCGGTGCCGACGATGGCGAGGATGAGCGCATATTCGGCGGCCGAGGCGCCGGCCTCGTCCTTCATCATGGTCAGGAAGGTGTGCATGTTGACTGTCCCCAGATTTCAGCCTGGGCCGCCCACCCCGGACGCCCAGCTGAAGCTGCCAGGCAGCTTCGGGGACCTGTTCTCGCCAGCACATCAGCGGGACAGTGTTGAACGCACTCCCTTACTGCTCAGCTGTGGACAAGTTGAATTATGGTTAACTCCGAGTCAACTATTTCTGTTAACCAGTTCAACGACTTAGAGCAGATAGAACCACTCTGGTATGGTCTTGATTCAAAACGGAAATCTGTCCGCGATAGACAGTTAACGGATCGCCGTTTTCCCGCTCTGGGGCAGTCGCTGCGGCACCCTTGCCACACTAATATCCCGATAAATTCAAGGTTTTGGCCCGGCCAGCGACTCCGTGCGGCCCGAGTCGCGTCAGTTCGGGAGGCGGTGCCGGAAGGTAATGTTCACGCGCTTGGACAATAATAGATAGGGCGTCCACAAGGCGACGCTGATCAGCACCTTCGTCACATTGCCGTTGAGCAAGCCGTAGAGCGAGGTCGCGACGTCGGCGGGAAGGTCGCTGCTGTGGCCGACCAGCTGCGCGGTCAGTACCTGCATCCCGATGTCGGCGATCCACACTAGCGCGAGCAGGCGCGGGAAGAGCGGCGAGCGCTGCAGCGCGGCGACGAAGACGATGGCGTAGAGACTCGGCAGCAAGACGACGTCGAGGCTGAGCATGGAGCGGAGGACGAACAGCCAGTTGGGCACCGGGCCGCCGAAGGCGGGCACCGCCGCCAGATATTCGGCGGCGCGCATCGGGATGTTGAGGAGCAGGCCGACCAGCAGCGAGACCATGATCCCGCCGCTGCCGTAGAGCGGCTGCTGGCGCGCCTGCTGCAGCGTCACCCGCCGCCAGTTGCCGACCGACACGAGCGCGAAGTCCTGGCGCGGTTCCCGATCGGCCTCGCCGAACCAGCGCCGGGCGAGCAGCATCGACGCCGCCGGCGCGAGGACCATCAACAGATAAGGAAGCAGGCTGGGCAGCGCTGAGCCGGTGAGCGGCATGCTGGTCAGGAGGCGGGCGGCGACGCCGACGCCGGAGAGGAGGAGCCAGAAGGCGAGGATCCGGCCGAGCCGGGTTTCAAGGGTGATCAGCAAAGCGGCGGAACGCGCCTCGAAGCGTCGAGATAGCCTGGACCAGATCATGCGCGCTCGGTCGCCTTCCTTGCCGTCCGCCCTCCTTGCTCGACTTCTGCTTACCGAACCGTAAACCTTGTCGCGGCCGTGGGTTCCATGACCTGGCCTTTGGGCGCCCGTCCGCCGCCGGCTAGGAGGCGGTAACCTCCTTCACATTGTCGTCCGAATTGCGGTCGATGTAGGTGTTGTACGGGTCGACCCCGGCGAAGGTCGGCTTGGCCGGCGTGTCGATCGTCACCCGCTGCGTTCCCGAGTGGATCGGCCACGGCTTGATGACGAGGACGTTCGCCGGGGCGAAGGCGCCGAGCCCCGGCCGCGCGGTGAACAGGCCGACCGTGATTGGCTCGGCCAGCGGGGTCCGCGTCTCCTCGCCCTTGCCGTCGGCATAGTCCTTGGCGGCGGCGATCGTCAGCGTGGTCCGCCAGCCGCCGGCGATTTTGACCGTCTTCGCGTCGGTCACCTTGAGATCGTAAAGCGTGATCCGGCTGAACAGGTCGTCGATCAGCTTGAGGTCGGCGGGTGAGCGCGCTTCCTTGCGGAATTCGGCGATCAGATCGAGCGAGCGCGGGTAAGGCGCGCCCTTGAAACGGAAGCTGGCGAGGAAGCGCGAGAGCGCGCGGTTGACGGCCGCTTCGCCCAGCCTCTCTTGCAGCAGATACATCGCCACCGCGCCCTTGCGGTAGTGGATGTAGCCCTGGTTCTCGACCCGCTCGAGCGGGACTTCCTCGACCACCTCGCCCTTACGGTTGGAGAGGTAGTTGTCGAGTTCGTACTTGAGGAAGCGGCGGATCTTGTCGGGTCCGTAGAGCCGCTTCATCACCATCAGCGCCGAATATTGGGCGAGCGTCTCGGTCGTCATGGTGGCGCCCTGCATGTCGGCGCCGGTTTCCTGGTGGGCCCAGTACTGGTGCGCCATCTCGTGCGCGACGACGTAGCTGGTGAAGTCGATCTTGGTCGGATCGCTGGTGTTGGCGTTGAAGCCGATCGTCTCCGAGTAAGGCATCGTTCCGGCAAAAGCCTGGGCGAAGCTCTGGTAGCCGGGGAATTCGATGATCCGGGCATAGTCGAACTGGTACGGCCCGAATTGCGAGCGGTAATAGTCGAGTGCCTGCCCCATCGCGTTCAGCATTCGCGCGACATTCTTGTCGTGGCCCGGATGGTAATAGACCTCGAGGTTGATGCCGTTGTGACGCTCCCGCGCGACGGCATAGTCGGCCGACTGGATCGAGAAGAAATTTTGGATTGGCGCTGTGGTGACAAAGCGCGCGGTGCGGCGGCCGTTGGCGACGGTGTCGGAGACGCGCGAGCCCGGCGCGACCGGCACCTGGTCGGCGGCGGTGCTGAAGCTGATATCCGAGGTGACCCAGTCGGTCCCGATATAGTTGCGGCCGGTCGCCGAGAGGTCCTCGAGCTTGGCCGGGCGAAGCTCGGGCGGCAGACCCTGGCGGCGGCGCTTGGCGCGGTCGGTGAGCAGGCCCTGGCGTCCCATGCCGATGATCGGCGCGACGTCGAAATTGTTCACGAAGGTGCCGTTCTCGATCACGTCGGTCGCCGGCGTCGCTGCGCGGAAGCCACGCCGCCAGATCTGCGTCTGGAAGTCGAGGGTGGTGGTCGCGCCGGGCGCCAGCGGGGTCGCGAAACGATAGATGCGGTAGGCGAAGCGCGGATCGTTGGAGACGAGCTCGGCCCCCGCCAGCTTGAGCTGCTGGACGTCGAGGTCGCGATCGCCGAAGCGGATGTGGACCTGGGCCAACGGTCGTCCGGTCTTGTTGACGAGATCGTAGCGGCCGCGGACCAGCAGCCGCCGCTCGTTCGGATAGAGCGCGACCGCCATCTGCACATGGGTCACGATCGGCTGGGGCAGACGTTCGTACTTGAGATACTTGCGCTCGAAGGCGGCGCTTTCGGCCTCGACGTCGTCGGAAGTCTGGTAGCGGTTGAGCTGCTTGATGTTGTGATAGGCGTAGACGCCGGTGCCGGCCATCAGGACCGCCGCCACCGCGGCGATCGACAGCGGCATCCGCGCCGATGGGCGCCTGAGCCGGGCCAGCCGCACCTTGAGACCGATGTCGGTGCCGCGCGGCCAGAGGATGTGGGCGAAAGCGACGAGGAGGAGCGCGAACAGCAGCCAATAGAATTGGAAGACCGCCGCGCCCTTCCAGAAGCTGCCGGCGCCGACGAAGTCGCTGAGCGGGACCGACGGACTCTGGCCGTAATTATAGAGCGGGTTGCCGTAGCCCATGTTCGACAGGAAGATGCCGCCGACGAACCAGACGAACAGCACGCCCCAGCCGACATATTTGTTGGGGCTGAGCACCTGGACGACCACCGCGAGGATGGCGATCAGCAGCCCGTCGATCGCGGCCGGGATGATGAACCAGCCGAGGTAGGCGGCAAGGCCGAAGTCGTGGCTGCCTTCGACCAATTGGTAGAACATGCCGGTCGCCATCGCCGCGAGATTGACCACCAGCAGCACGACGAAGATCGCGAGCACCTTGGGGATGGTCATCACCCAGCTCGGCACCGCGGTGGAATCGATCAGCTCGTTGAGCTTGCGGTCGCGCTCGCGCCAGACGAGCTCGCCGCCATAAAAAGCAGCGATCATCAGCAGCACGATCGCAAAGCCGTTGCGGACGTTGCCGATCACGCCGGCGAGGGTCGGATATTCGCTGGTGCCGTAGGTCGAGCGCCCGAGCCACAGCGCGGCGGCGGTCTGAACCACTGCGAACAGCGCGAGCACGAGCAGGCCGGGACTGGTCAGCACCTGGCGGACCTCGATGCGGAGCCGGCTGACGAATTGCACGGCGCGCGAGGGCACGAGGTCGCGCGCGACGATCGCGCTGCCGCCGTCATCCGGGATCACCGCTGCCGCCGCTACCTCTCGCGCTTTCCGCCGCGCAAGCTTGCGCAGCCGGCGCTTTGAGGGAGCGCGCTCGGTCATCGAGAAGCGCCACACGGTGATGCCGAGGAAGACGAGCCCGAGGGCGATCGCCCACGCCCGGTTGAAGGCGATGTTCCCCGAGAGGTCGAGCAGCCGGCTGTTGAGCTCGCTCTGGGTCCAATAGCGCTGCGCCTGCGACAGCGCGCCGATACCGATCGGCTCGAACTTCGCGAAGGTCTCGCGATATTCGATCTTCTGGCCGACGACGTTGACGGTCACCAGATAGCCCATCACCAGCAGCACAGCGCCGATGTAGGCGGCGAGCATTGAGCGCAGGTTGGTCGCCAGCGCGAACAGCAGCGCGCTGATGAGGAAGATGTTCGGGATGCCGAACAGCACGAAATTCCACGCGTAATAGGACAGGCGCTGCGGCCCGACCGTCTCGGGATCGACCCACGGCATGGTCGAGCCGACCGCCATGCCCAGCGGCAAGGCGAGGTAGCCGAGCCAGGCGATAATCAGTCCGCCAATGAAGCGGCCGAGCACGATCTGGGTCCGCGTGACGGGGGTCGCGCGGATGATCGGCGCGAAGCCGCTGGCATCGTCGCGGACGATCGCATTGGCGACGAAGGCAGTGACGACGAAGATGTAGAACAGGCTCAGGATCGCGGTCGCGGTGGCGATCGCCGAGGGCGCATTCTCGTGCACCCCGCCGGGCGTGCCGAGGCGGACATTCTCGCTCGCCGTGATGCCGAAGCCGATCAGGAAGAACAAAGCGATCGCCACCCAGAACACCGGGTTCTTGAGCTGGTAGCGGACTTCGAAGCGGAGGATCCCCCAAGTCATTTTTGCGCTTCCTCAAGCCGCTCGGCGGAGCGTGGAGAGCGTCGAGAAATAGACGTCCTCCAGCCCGCCCTCGACCGGCTCGAAGCCGTCGGGCTGTTTGTCCGCCAGCACGTGGATAATCGTGTTGCCGGCGAACAAGCGGGTCGAGATGACTTCGTGGGTGGCCTGATTGAAGGCGACTTCGGCCGGCTTGACCACCTTCTTCCACACCTTGCCACGGGTCGAGGCGATCAGGTCGGCGGGCGGGCCCTCGAGCTGGACGCGGCCGTCGGCGAGCACCGCCATGCGCGGGCAGAGGTCGGCGACGTCGTCGACGATGTGGGTGGAGAGGATGATGACGACCTTGTCGCCGATCCCGGCGAGTAGGTTGAGGAAGCGGTTGCGCTCCTCGGGGTCGAGGCCGGCGGTCGGCTCGTCAACGATGATGAGTTCGGGATTGCCGATCAGCGCCTGGGCGATGCCGAAGCGCTGGCGCATGCCGCCCGAGAAGCCGGCGATGGCCTTGTCGCGGACGGCCCACAGATTGGTCTGGTTGAGCAGGGTCTCGACCACCGCCTTGCGCTCACCCTTGCCGGTGATGCCCTTGAGCACCGCCATCTGGTCGAGCATCGCGTAGGCCGACACCCGCGGGTAGACGCCGAAGTCCTGCGGCAGATAGCCGAGCGTGCGGCGCAGCCGCTCGGGCTCGGCGAGGACATCGATGTCGCCGAAGCGGATCTGACCCTCGGTCGGCGCCTGCAGGCTGGCGATGGTCCGCATCAGGGTCGACTTACCCGCGCCATTGGGGCCGAGCAGCCCGTACATCCCGCGTGGAATCGACAGGTTCACGTCGTCGAGCGCCCGGGTTCCGTTGGCGTAGACGTGGCTCAGACCAGTGATTTCGAGCATTCACCCCACCTGCTGCAAAAGCTGACGGCGCGAGACTGCCCGATTTTCGCGGCCGCGCCACTGCCGTTCGACGGTCCGACGAACGAAATGGCGAACGGGCGAGCGGCGGGAAGCCTTGCGCCGGGCGGAACGACCGCGCAGCATCGGCTGATGCCCACCCTCCCCCGCCCCGCCGCCTTGCTGTTGCTCTTGCTGACCGCGGCGGCGTCGCCGGGCGAGGTCCGGCAGTGGCGCAGCGAAGCGGCCCGCGTGTCGATCGTCCGCGACGACTGGGGCATCGCGCACATCCACGGCAAAAGCGACGCCGACGCGGTGTTCGGCATGATCTACGCGCAGGCCGAGGACGATTTCCCGCGGATCGAAGCCAACTATCTGACCGCGCTCGGGCGCACCGCCGAGGCCGAGGGCGAGGGTGCGATCTGGCAGGATCTGCGCGCGCGGCTGTATGTCAGCGAGCCCGAGCTCAAGGCGCATTATGCCGCCAGCCCGGCGTGGCTCAAGCGGCTGATGGATGCCTGGGCGGATGGGCTCAATTTCTACCTTGCCACCCACCCCCAGGTGAAGCCGCGCGTGCTCACCCGCTTCGAGCCGTGGATGGCGCTGAGCTTCACCGAAGGCAGCATCGGCGGCGATATCGAGCGCATCGACTTGAAGGCGCTCGCCGCTTTCTACGGCGGCCCGGCGATCCGGGTCGCGGCGCGGGCGCCCGACACCGAGCCGCGCGGCTCGAACGGGATCGCCATCGCGCCGAAGCTGACCAGCGACGGCGGCACGCTGCTGCTGATCAATCCCCACACCAGCTTCTATTTCCGCGCCGAGCAGCAGGTCTCGAGCGACGAGGGCCTCGATGCCTATGGCGCGGCGACCTGGGGGCAGTTCTTCATCTACCAAGGGTGGAACCGTCACGCCGGGTGGATGCACACGTCGAGCGGCGTCGATAACGTCGACCAGTTCGCCTACCGGATCAAGCGCGGGCCGGGTGGCCCCTGCTATGTCTACGGCACCGCCTGCCGACCGCTCGGCAAGCGCGCGATCACGCTACGTTATCGCACTGCCGACGGCCGCCTTGCCACGCGCCAGTTCAC
Organism: Sphingomonas ginsengisoli An et al. 2013; assembly: GCF_009363895.1. Taxonomy (NCBI): domain Bacteria; kingdom Pseudomonadati; phylum Pseudomonadota; class Alphaproteobacteria; order Sphingomonadales; family Sphingomonadaceae; genus Sphingomonas; species Sphingomonas ginsengisoli (ex An et al. 2013). The sequence goes on from NZ_CP045434.1 coordinate 1,503,806, forward strand.
CGCGCTTATGACCCACCGCGGTCCGATCGTGCGCGAATTGGACGGGCGCTATGTCGCCTTCGCGATGATGGATCGCCCGGTCGCGGCACTGCAGCAGAGCTTCCTGCGCACCAGGGCGACCGACCTCGCGAGCTTCATGCAGGTAGCGCAACTGCGCGCCAACAGCAGCAACAATACTGTGTTCGCCGACGACAAGGGCGAGATCGCATTACTCGCGCCACAGTTCATGCCGGTGCGCGATTCCAAGGTCGACTACACCAGCGACCGGATCGACGGGAGCGACCCCGCGACCGACTGGCGCGGGCTGCATGCGGTCGCGGCGCTGCCCAACACGCTCAACCCGCGTGGCGGCTGGGTCTTCAATTCGAACGACTGGCTCTATTCGGCGGCGGGGCCGGATTCGCTCAAGCCTGCGAACTATCCGCCCTACCTCGACACGGCCGGGGAGAGTTACAGGACGATCCACGCGACGCGGCTGCTGTCGGCGCCGGGACGGTGGAGTCTCGATCGGCTGCAGGCGGCTGCCTATGACAGCGCGCAGCCGTCGTTCGAGGTGCTGGTGCCGCTGCTCGTCAGCGCCTGGCAAGCGCTTCCCGCAGGTGCACAGCGCTCACGATTGGCCGAACCGGTGGCCGCGCTCGCGGCGTGGGACAAGCGGTGGGGAACGGGCCCGATCCCGAACACGGTCGCGCAATATTGGGGTGACGAATTGACCAAGGCGGCGGTTGCGCGGACGTGGGGCGATCATCGCAACTTCTTCCGCCACCTCGAGGCGTTGCCGCCGGCGGACAAGTTGGCAGCGCTCGAACGCGGGCTGGCTCGACTCCAGCGTGACTTCGGCGGCTGGCGCGTGCCGTGGGGCGAGGTCAATCGCTTCCAGCGCATCTCGAGCGCGATCGACTCACCGTTCGACGACCAGGCGCCGAGCATCCCGGTCGGCTTCACCTCGAACAAGTGGGGCTCGCTCGCTTCGTTCGGCGCGGCGCCGAAGAGCACGAAGCGGTGGTACGGCACCAACGGCAACAGCTTCGTCGCGGTGGTCGAGTTCACGCCACAGGGTCCGCGCGCGCGCGCCGTGTCGGCCGGCGGCGAGAGCGGGCAGCCGGGATCGCCGCATTTCGCCGACCAGGCCGCGCGCTATGCCGCCGGTGCGCTGCGTCCGGTCTATTTCACCCCGGCCGACCTCGCGGCCCACGTCGAGCGGCGCTACCGCCCGGGCGACTGACCCGCGCCCTCGACCACCCGGCCGTCCTTGATCACCAGCCGGACCCGGCGCGTCGCGAGGATGTCCGTGGTCGGGTCCCCGCCCAGCCCGACGAGGTCGGCGCGCAGGCCCGGCGCGATGCGCCCGCGATCCGCGAGGTGGAAGGCGCGTGCATTGCCCGACGTGACGGCGGTCATCGCCTCGGCGGGCGCCATGCCACTGGCGACCATCAGCTCGAGCTCGCGCGCATTCTCGCCGTGGGGAAACACCCCGACGTCGCCGCCCGCGCAGAGGCTGACGCCTGACTTGCGCGCGGCGCGGAAGGACGCACGGCTGAGCGCGACGCCAGCCGGCGCAGGCTCGGCCCCGTTCCATCCGGCGTAGCGCGCGACCGCATCGGCGGCGGCAAGCGTCGGGCACAGCGTCATCCCATGCTGCTTCATGCTGGCGAAGATTTCGGGCGTGCCGCCATAGCCATGCTCGATCGTGTCCGCGCCCGCGGCGATCGCCCGCCGCATCCCTTCGGGCGTGACAGTGTGGACCGCGACCAGCCGGCCGGCGTCGTGCGCCGCCGCCACCGCCGCGCTCATCTCGGCAAGCGAGAGGGTCGGCCGGCTCTCCTCGCCGCCACGCCAGCGATAGTCGCCGTAGAGCTTCACGACATCGGCGCCCGCGGCGATCTGGCTGCGCACCGCGCTGACGATCTCCTCGACCCCGCTCACTTCCTCGGCGCCTTGCGGGATGGCGACACCCGGTTCGAAGCCCTTGGGACCGTAGGCGCCGCGGGCGACGATCGCGCGGGTGGCGACGATGAGGTGCGGGCCCGGAACGATGCCCTGGTCGATCGCCTGGCGCAGCCCGACGTCGGCATAGCCAGCGCCCTCGGTGCCGAGGTCGCGCTCGGTGGTGAAGCCGGCCATCAGCGTCGCGCGCGCGCTCACCACCGCCCGCGCCGTGCGCAGCGCGAGCGGCTCGTTGAGGACCTGCGCGTCCCACTTTGCTTCATTGTAAGGATGAAGGAAGAGGTGGCCGTGCCCCTCGATCATTCCCGGAATGAGCGTGGCGCCGCGGAGGTCGATCACCTTGGCGTCAGCCGGCGCCGCGAGCCCCGGGCCGACCGCTTCGATCCGGTCGCCCCGGACCAGCACTTGCCAGCCCGGATGGACCGCGGCGTTGACGCCGTCGAACACGGCGGCTGGGCGGAGCAGCAGCGCCGGCGGCTCGGCGGCGTGGGCGAGCGCTGCGCTGCCGCCGGCGCACAACAGCGCCAGCGCCTTGAAGACGACCCTCATTGCGAGCGCGCCAGCAGTTCGACCAGATCCTGCTTCCAGAACTTGGCCCAGGTGTGGGTGCCGTGGCCGTGCGTGTCGGGCGTCTCGGCGATCAGGCGGAAGCGCGCCGCGGGCATCCGCTTCATCGCCTCGGCGGGAAAAGGCAGGTTGCGCGGGTTGATGAAATCGTCGGCCGAATTGATCCACGTCACCGGCACGCGGATGCGCTCAAGCGCGGGCCACGGATTGTAGGTCCGCGACGAATCGAGTTGGTAGATGAGGTCGTTGGCGTCGAGCGATGACATGGCGGTGGCGACCCGCTGCTCGGCGAAGGCGCTGGCGGTCGCCCGGGTCGGATATTGCGCCTGATAGAAAAGTGGCGCTGCGCCGGCGACGAACAGGAGGTTCTCGGCCGAGCGCAGCCCGGCCAGCGGCGGCGCGGTGTAGTCGCCGTTGCGCCAGGCGGGGTCGGCTTCGATGCCGTTGATCGCCAGCTGCCGCCACATGCGGTTGAGGCCGGCGATCTCGACCGGCTCACAGGCGAGCGGCATCAGCGCACTGGCGAAAGTCGGGTAGGTTTCGCCCCAGACGAAGCTGTGCATGCAGCCCATCGAGGTGCCCATGATCAGCCGCAGGTGGGTGACCCCGAGCCCCTCGGTCAGCAGCCGGTGCTGCGCCGCGACCATGTCGGCATAGTCATATTTGGGAAAGCGCATCCGGAGGCCGTCCGACGGCTTCGACGAGCCGCCGTGGCCGAGATTGTCGGGCAAGATGATGAAGTAGCGGCGGATGTCGAGCGGCTGACCCGGCCCGTACAGCTCGCTCGCGAACTGCGGCACGAGGAATTGCTTGCCCGTTCCGCCCGTGCCGTGGAGCACCATCACCGCATTGTCGATCTGCCCGGCCGCATCGCGATGCGGCTGGCCGAGCGTCGTCACGTGCATCCGCACCTGCGGCAGCATTTCGCCGCTCTGGAAGCGGAAATCCTTGAGGACGACGTCCTGCTCATGGGTCGGCCAGGACGGCGCGGCTGCAACCGTAGTGGGGCGGGCGGCGGGAGGCGGCGTCAGGCCTTGTAGCAACGCGGCGGCAAGCAGTCCCAGCACGATTTTCCCTCCCGGCATCGGGTGACGATGACGAAGGTTGTAGCCAACCCACACGCCTTTGCGAGCCGCAATGTGGTCGGCGCGCCCGCCGCGCTCAGCTCAGCGCAGCGCTTCGCGCTTCAGCCGGATGCCGGCGCGTTCGCGATCCCAGGTGTCGGCGGTGACCGCTTCCTTGCGCAGATCGGCCTTGAGGACTTTCGCCGAGGGAGTCTTGGGCAGTTCGTCCAGGATCCGGAAATAGCGCGGGACCATGAAGTAGCTCATGCGCTCGGCGAGGAAGGCCGCGAGCTCGGCGAGGTCGATCGTCTGGCCGGGGACGGGCGCGACGATCACCATGACCTCGTCTTCGCTATATTCGCTCGGCACGCCGATCGCAGCCGCCTCGCGCACTGCGGGGAAGGCGCAGACCTCGACCTCGACCTCGAAGGAGGAGATGTTCTCGCCGCGGCGGCGGATCGCGTCCTTGACCCGATCGACGAAGAAGAAGTTGCCCTCGGCATCGCGGCGGAAGGCGTCGCCGGTATGGAACCAGCCGTTGCGCCATGCCTCGGCGGTGGCCTCGGGATTGTTGTTGTAGCCGCTGTTGAGCCCCCACGGCCGATCGCTGCGCACCAGCATCTCGCCGATCTCGCCGACCGCGACCTCGCAATCGTTGGCGTCGACGAGCCGGACCTCGACGCCCGGCCGCACCTTGCCGCAGGTGCCGCGTTCGCTCGGATTGGCGACCGACACACAGGGCGAGGCGATCTCGGTCATGTTGAAGATGGTGTAGATGTCGATGCCGAACCGTTCCGTGAAGGCCGGCGCCTGGTCGGTGAAGGGGACCATGAAGGCGAGCTTGACGCCATGCTCGCGGTCGCTTGGCCGGGGCGGCTGCTTCATCAGGAAGGTGGCCATCACGCCGAGCAGGAAGACGACGGTGGAGCCCGTCTGCTGCACCGTCTCCCAGAAGCGCTCGGTCGAGAAATTCTCGACGATGGCGACCGACGCGCCGCGCGCCAGCATGACGAACGGCGGTCCCATCCCGCCGATGTGAAACAAGGGCGCGACGGTCAGGTAGCGATCGTCCTCACCCACCATCGGCCAGCTCTCCGGCCCGGCGTTGGAGAACATGTGCAGGTAGGAGGAGAGCACGCCCTTGGAGGGGCCGGTGGTCCCCGACGTGTAGATGATCGACTGCAAGTCCCACGGCTGGATCGGCTCGCCCAGTGGTTCGAGCTGTTCTTCCGCGCCGTCGAGGTCTTCGAAGCGGCTGACGGGGAGCGGCGCTTCGCCGTCAATGTCGGGACCGACCAGGACGATGTGCTCGAGCGCGGCCAGGTCGACCTCGCCGAGGCGGGCGACGAGGCCGGCGTGGGCCACCAGTATCTTCGCATCGCTATTGCGGATGACGTGCGCCAGCAGATTGCCGCGATAGGCGGTGTTGAAGGGCACGAAGACCGCGCCGATGTAGTTGGCCGCGTAGAAGGTGAGCAGGCCTTCGCGGCCGTTGGGGAGCCAGACCGCTAGCCGCTCGCCGCGTTTGACGCCGAGCCGCTGCAGCCCGACCGCCTTGGCGATCACCCGCCGGCGGACTTCGGCGAACGACCATTCTTCGCCATCCTCGAAGACGACGTGAGTCTTGTAGGGGCGCTCGGCCGCGTGGCGGTCGAGGAGGTAGCGCAACACGCACTCGTCGCGATTGGGGATCCTCGGATCGGCGAAGTCGCGGGCGGTCATGGGTCAGTCGATCCCGATGAGGCGCAAGCAGGCCTGGACCGCCTGGCCGATGACGAATTCCGGTGTGCGGCGACTGCCCGGGCGGTAGAAATTGGGGATCCAGCTCAGGATCGCCCCCATCCACACCGACATGGTCGCCGCGTCGGTGAGCGACACCTGTCCCGAGCGCTGGCAATCCTCGACCAGGCGGGCGACGCGCAGGTCGAATTCATGGCGAAGGCGCATGATCCGCTGCGCGTCCGAGCGCTCGAGGTTCATCATCTCGCGCTGGTAGACGACGATATAGTCGCTCCGCTCGATGATGATCCGCGCCACTTCCTCCAAGGCGGCACGCAGCCGCTCGACCGGGGTGCCCGGCACGTCGGCCACCGCGTCGAGCGCGCCGAGCGATTCGGTGACGCCCATGGCGCAGACCGCGGCGAGGACCTCGCCCTTGTTCTTGAAGTAGGTGTAGATGAACGGCTTGGTGACGTGCAGCTTGTCGGCGACCATTTCGAGGGTCGCGGCCTCATAGCCCTTCTCGAAGAACAGCGCGCTCGCCTCCTCGAGGATGCGCGCCTTCTTGAAAGCGATCACCTCGGGCCGGATCTGCCGTCGGCCGCCGTCCTTGGGAACCGCCTTCACGCTACTCGCCACCATCGTGCCTATGCCGCCATCCTGAGGATCTGGAGAATGTCGTCCGCCGAAGTAACCGCTCGCGGACCCGTTCGACCCCAAATATCGAGCAGCGTATACTCGGCCACCTGTTGGAAGCGATCTTCGCCGACGCCGACTTCCGCCAGCGTCCGCGGCATGCCGAGACCACGGATGAACTTGTCGAGCGCCTCCGCCGCCGGCACCCCGGGCTGGCCGAGGCAGTCGCTGATCCGCGCCTGGCGCGAGGCATCGTCCTCGGCGTTCCAGGCGAGGACGTATGGGGCCATGACGCACGAGCAATAGCCGTGGGGCACGTCGCAGGTGCCGCCGAGGATGTGCCCGATCGCGTGGCTCGGTCCCATCGGCACCCCGCCGATGATGCTGATCATCGATTGCCAGGCGCCGATCTGGCATTTGAGGCGGCCTTCCATGTCGTTGGCGTCGGCCTTCACCCGCGGCAGGCCCTCGGCGAGCAAGCGCAGCGCGCTGTCGGCAAGGCCGTTGGCGAAGTCGTTCGACTTGTCCGAGCCGAGCGTCTCGACCGCATGGTCGACCGAGCGGACCCCGGTCGACAGCCACAGCCACTCGGGCGTGTGACGGGTGAGCTGGGGGTCGAGGACGACCATCACCGGGGCCATCAGGCGATGCTCATAGCCCTGCTTGTGGGCGGTCGCTTCGTCGGTCGAGCCCGACAGCGCATTGAACTCCCCGCCCGACAGGGTGGTCGGCACGCAGATGACGCGGATGTCGGGACCTTGCGTCACCGGGTTGATCACCTGTCCGTCGTCGGTGACGTAGACGCGCAGCGGCTCGAACGAGGCGATGTCCTGGATGCCGTGCTTCATCAGCAAGGTGACGATCTTGCCGGCGTCGGTCACCGACCCCCCACCGACCGTGACGACTAGATCGGCGTCGGCCGCGCGCGCCGCGTTGGTGGCGGCGAGGACGTCGGTGCGCGGGGCGTGCGGATGGATGCCATCGAAGGTCGCGGCATGACGATCGCCGAGCGCGCGCTCGATCGCGGCGATCTCGTCGGTCTTGTGGCGGAGCGTCGATCCGGCGAGAATGAAGACCCTCTTGGCATCCTGTCGCTCCGCCTGCTCGCGGATGGCCTCGGCCGCCGGACGCCCGATGCTCACCCGCTCGGTCGCCGTGAAGGTCATTTCGGTACCCACTTGCATCACTCGCCTCCTCGACACGAATAAAATTCGATGCGGCCCGCGGCCGCAAGCGTTTCGATCATTCCGCCCGCAGCAGCCCCTCGTCCCGCAGCGGCCGCCACTGGTCGTCGGTCATTCCCCATTGACGCAGGGCGGCGGCACCGCCCTGCCCGGCGCTGCCCGGCGTCGAGCGGCGCTCGGCCGGCGTTCGCGAGAAACGCGGCGCGGCGGAGGGTTCGCCATCGACATAGAGGCGCCGCGCGGCATTGGCCGGATTCGCCTCGGCTTCTTCGAGCGACAGCACGGGCGAGACGCAGGCGTCGATGCCGGCGAAGTGCGTCACCCACTCGTCGCGCGTGCGAGTGCGAAAGCGTTCGGCAAGCAGTGCCGAGCGCGCGTCCCACTGCGCCGGTTCGAGGCGATCGCCGAATTCCTCCGGCTCGAGGCCGAGGGCGCTCAGGAGCGCGTCGTGAAACTGCTGTTCGAGCGCGCCGACCGCGATGAACTTGGCATCGGCGGTTGCGTAGCAGCGATAGAAATAGGCGCTGCCGTCGAGCAGATTGTGACCGCGCCGATCGTGCCACACCCCCGCCGCCTGCCAGCCCGCGATCTGGGCAAACAGCAGCGCCGAGCCGTCGAGCATCGCCGCGTCGATGACTTGACCTCGGCCGCTCGAGGCCCGCTCGACCAGCGCGGCGAGGATGCCGGAGAAGACGAGCATTCCGCCGCCGCCGAAATCCGCCACCAGATTGAGCGGCGGCACGGGCGGCGCACCCGCCGGCCCGATGGCATGGAGCGCGCCGCTCATCGCCAGATAGTTGATGTCGTGGCCGGCCAAAGTGGCGAGCTCGCCCTCCTGGCCCCAGCCCGACATGCGGGCATAGATGAGTTTCGGATTGGCGGCGCAGACGGTCGTGGGGCCGAAGCCGAGCCGCTCCATCACGCCGGGCCGGTAGCCTTCGAGCAAGATGTCGGCCTTGGTGAGCAGTTCGTTGGCGAAGGCGGCGCCGGCCGGTTGCTTGAGGTCGAGTTCGATCGAGGGGCGGCTCCGGTTGAGGACCTGGAAATCGGCCGCGCCGAGATAGGGCGGGGCGCCGGCGCGCTCGATGCGGAGGACCTCGGCGCCATAGTCGGCCAGCATCATCCCCGCGAACGGCGTCGGGCCCAAGCCGGCGAATTCGACGACACGAATCCCGCTGAGCGGTCCGCCGCGACTGGCCAGCGCCAGGCTCATGCCGTCGGCCAGCTCACGTCGAGGCGCTGGAGCCCGCGGATCGGGAGTCTTTGCCGGGCGGTTGCGACGAGATCGACGGGGTTTGTGGCCATCAGGCGACGTCCCGCACGTAGAGCGGCCGGAAAGACGACCCCTCGCGGGCGACCCGCACGAGATGCTCGCCGCCGAAGTGCGCGGGAACGAGCAGCGCGCCACTGTTGGCGACTTGCTCCAGCGTCTGGCGGCGCGAGGCGATGGCCTGCTCGGGGTCCTCGCAGAAGCGGCTGTTCCAGTCGGGCCGGTGGACCTGCATCGGGTGATGAAGAATGTCGCCGACGAAGAAGGCCGTCTGGTCGGGCGTCCGCACTTCCATCGCCATCTGGCCCGGCGTGTGCCCCGGTCGGCTGTGCAAGGTCAGGCCCTCGGCGACTTCGAAGCCATCGTCGGCCCATATGGCGCGCGAGGCGTCGATGATCGGCTGGACGCTGTCCTCGAACACGCCGGCATTCACATATTGTCCCTGCTCGGTCGGGCGCTGCCCTTCGCCCTGTGGGTCCCAATAATCGCGGTCGGCGGTTGGCAGGACGTAGCGCGCGTTGCGGAAGGTCGGTTCCCAGCGGTCGTCGACCAGCGTCGTATTCCAGCCGACATGGTCGATGTGGAGGTGCGAGCAGACGACGGTGTCGATGTCGCCCGGTTCATAGCCGGCGGCGCGAAGGCGCGCGAGGAAGTCAGTCTCGAGATTGCCAAAGATGGGAATGCCCGGCCGATCCTTGTCGTTGCCCGCGCCGGTATCGAACAGGATCCGCTCGCGGCCGGTGTCGAGCACCCAGCTCTGCAGGACGCCGAAGATGCGGCCTTCGTCGGGCAGATAGAAGTCGGGCACGAACTCGGGCTCGCGGCGTCGCCACTCCTCCTCTTCGTAGCCGGCGAAGAGGAAGTCGGCGCTCGAAAAGCCGCCGCTCCACTCCTCGACCCGCGACACCTTGATCTTGCCGATGTGGAACTGGTCCATGCTGCACTCGAGAGTGCCGGAGCCGCCAACCCCGGCTCTCCTCCTTTTCGACGCTAGAACTTCGTGCCCAGGGTGACGCCATAGGTGCGCGGGGGCATCAGCGAGCCGACCCGGACGTAAGCGAAGGTCGCCGCGGCCACGATGTTGTTGGCGATCACATATTTGTTGCCGATGTTCTTGACCCAGCCGCGGATGCTGAAGCGATCGCCGGGGCTGGAGTAAGTCAGGCCGGCGTTGAACATGGCGAAGCCCTTCTGCTGGGCGTCGTAATTGTTGAACTCGGTGAAGTAGACCTTGCTCTGGTAGGAGACGTCGGCGTCGGCGACGAGTTTGCTGCGGCCGAGCGGGATCGTGTAGTCGAACCCCGCGCCGAAGCTCAGCGTGGGCGCATTGGGCAGTCGCTTGCCGCTCAGGTCGACGAGGCCCGGCTGATTGGGACAGGGCGCATAGCTGATGCCCGGCCGGGCGACGGCGGCGCCGTAATAGCCATTGCAGAAGTCGGTGAAGCGGGCGTTCAGGTAGCTGCCGTAGGCGTTGACAGAGAGCTGGTCGCTGACCTTGCCCTGCAGCTCGAGCTCGGCGCCGTAGTTGCGCGCCGACGCCGCGTTGATCGTCTCAACTATGCTCTGCGCGTTGACGAAGCCGACCTGCAGATCCTTATAGTCGTAGTAGAAGACGGCGCCGCTGAGCAGGATGCGGCGGTCGAACAGTTTGCGCTTGAACCCCGCCTCATAGTTCCAGACATATTCGGGGTTGATGACGTCGTTCTGGCTGCCGACGTTGATGACGCCGGATTTGAAGCCGCGGGTGATGGTGCCGTAGACGAGGGTGTCGGCATCGGGCTCCCACTCGACCAGCAGTTTGGGCGTGACGGCGCGCCAGCCCTTCTTCTTGTCGGTGGGGACGTTCACGCCGATCGCATCGAAGCGGAAGAAGCCGGCCCCGGCGCGTTTCTCGTAGTTGTAGCGGGCACCGGCGGTGATCTTGACCGTCGGCGTGACCTGCAGGCTGCCTTGGAGGAAGGCGCCATAGGCCGAGGTCCGGACCGTTCCCTGCTGCAGGTAGAAGCCATTGTCGAAGGTATTCGCCGGCAGTCCGAACAGCACGCCGAGGTTGATCGTCGGCACCTTCACTTCGCCGTAGAGGCGCTCGTGGAAGTACATCAGGCCGCCGAGCAGGGTGAGGTTGCCGGCGTTGTAGGTGCCGGTCACTTCCTGACTGAAGGACTTGCTGTCCTCGGTGTAGTCGTTGCGCCCGTACATCCAGACGTTGCTGACATCGAGGTCGTCGCGGTTGAAGCGATGGAACTTGCGCCAGGCGGTGGTCGACTTGAGCGACAGCTTGCCCAGGTTGAAGTCGACGATTCCCGTCAGTCCGGTGCCGTTGCGGCGATTGAGCGGCTCTTCGTCGGAATAGATGTTCCGGAAGTTCGGCTGCTGGTTGAGGGCGTTGTAGTAATCGAAGATCGAGCGGCCGCCGATCAGGACGTGCGGCAGCTGGTTGTCCGGCACGATGGTCGGGCCGAAATAATGGAAGGCGTAGTTGGAGTCCTTTTCGTGGCTGTGATCGGCGATCACCGTCACCTTGACCGCGCTCGACAGCCGGCTGACCAGCACCCCGCGGACGGAATAGGCGTTGCGATTGTCGATGTCGTTGCCGGTGAACAGGTTGGTCCCGTAGCCGTCGCGCTTCTCATATTTGCCGGCGAGGCGGATCATCAGCTTGTCGCCCGCAACCGGGCCGCTGACCGCGCCTTCGAGGATGCGGTTGTTGTAATTGCCGAGCGTGATCCGGGCATAGCCTTCGGGGGTCAGCGTCGGCTTCTTGACGACGAGGTTGAAGGCACCGGCGGTGGCGCCGCGCCCGTAGATGGTGCCCTGCGGCCCGCGCAGCACTTCGATTTGCTCGAGGTCATAGAAGCCGCTCAGCTGCGCCGACGGCCGGGCGATCATCGCGCCATCCTGGAGGAAGGCGACCGCGCCGTCGGCGCCAAGATCGATGCTAGTGAGGCCGATGCCGCGGACGAAGGTGCGGTTGACGCCGAACTGGTCGCCGATCGAGACGCTCGGCACGACCGTCTGGAGATCGCCGATGTTCTGGATGCCGCCGGGCGTGATCTGGTCGGCGGTGATGGCGCTGATCGCCGCGGGGGTCTTGGCGAGGGAGAGCGACTGCTTGGTCGCGGTGACGACGATCTCGCCTGCGCTGCCGTCCCCGGCTTCGGTTGCCGGCGTGGCAGGACCGGTGCTCGGCTTGGGCGGCGTGGCCTCGGCCGGATCGGTCGGCGCGGTGGTGGTCCCGTCGGTCGGCTGGACCTGCGCGAAGGCAGGGACGGCAAGCGTTACACCGGCAAACCAAGCCGCAGTCCGAAGCAGATGATGCGTTGTCATGAGCCCTCCTCGCCCGCCCGCCGGGCACCTCCTACCGACAAGTATGTTCACAGAATTGCGAGTAGGGCAAGTGGCAGATTTTCACCTCGGTCTGGACGGCAGCGGCGGTTTCATATACTCGTCAGTAGGTGTTTAAGAATGCAGGGGTTTCCGTGACCGCTCTCGAGACCAAGACCGTCGACCGCGAGCGCCTCGCCAGCGGGATCGCCCAGGCAAACATCCCGTCGCTGCTGATGGTGCTGGTGCAATTGACCGGCGACTCGACGTGGCTTGAAGCTCCGTTTGCGCCGCACCGCGCGGGCGGGCTCGACGACAATGACAGCGGCGGCCTGCCGGAGGATATCCAGCAGCAGATCCGCGAGGCGGCGCGCGACGCCATCTTCGCCTTCCTCGACGGCGAGGCGGAGGTCGATCCGGCGCCCGACGATGCTCGCCTGGCGCAAATGCTCAGTGTGGCGATGGGCGAGCCCGTCCCTCCCGAATACGGAGAAATTGTCTCCTTCAACCTCGGCATCCGCCAAGCCGATCCGCAGCTACCCGGGGACCGCAAGCTCAAGGCGATTGTCATCGGTGGCGGGATTTCGGGCCTGTGCGCGGCGGTCAATCTCGAGCGCGCGGGGATCGACTGGGAGATTCTCGAGAAGAATGACGATGTCGGCGGGACGTGGTTCGAGAATCGCTATCCCGGCTGCGGCGTGGACACGCCCAACCTCACCTACACTTTCTCCTTCGCGGAGTGGGACTGGGCGCATTACTTTCCGCTCCAGACCGAGATTCGGCGCTACCTTTCGGCCGTCGCCGACCGCTTCCGCATCCGCGAACGCACCCGCTTCCGCACCCGCGTCAAAGAGGCGCGCTGGAACGAGGCCGAGCGGACCTGGGCGGTCACCGCGATCGACGCCGACGGCCAGCCAGTCGTACTCAAGGCGGACGTGGTCCTGAGTGCGGTCGGCGTCCTCAACGTTCCTCAGAAGCCCGCGATTCCCGGCCTCGAGACCTTCCCCGGCCCGGTCGTCCATACGGCGGAGTGGACCGACGATCTCGACGTCACCGGCAAGCGCTTGGCGGTGGTCGGCAACGGCGCTTCAGCCATGCAGCTCGTTCCCGAGATCGCGCCGCGGGTCGGAGCGCTGACGGTCTTCGCGCGCTCCAAGCAGTGGGCGGCCCCCTTCCCGCAATTCCGCAAGGAGATTCCGGCCGACGTCCGTTACTTGATGAGCCAAGTGCCGCTCTACCGGCAGTGGTACGAACAGCGCCTGACCTGGACCTTCAACGACCGCGTCCACGGCACCTTGTTCAAGGACCCCGACTGGCCCGAGCCGGCGCGCGCGCTCAATGCCGTTAACGACGGTCACCGCCGCTTTTTCACCCAATATGTGGTCGACCAGCTCGGCGACCGCCAGGACCTCTTGGGCAAGGTGCTTCCCGACTTTCCGCCCTTCGCCAAGCGGATGCTGCTCGACAATGGCTGGTACCGCACGCTCCGCCGCGACAATGTCCAGCTGATCGACCAGCGCCTCGCCCGGGTCGAGGGCAACCGGCTGATCGCCAGCGATGGCGAGACGGCGGAGGCGGACGTTCTCGTCCTCGCCACTGGCTTTCGCGCGTCCGAAGTGCTGGGATCCTACGACGTCATCGGGCGCGGCGGCGAGCGGCTGCGTGACGTGTGGGAGGTCGACAATGCATCGGCCTATCTGGGCACCGCGGTCCCCGGCTTTCCCAACTTCTTCATCCTCCTGGGGCCCAATGTCGGCTCGGGCCACGGCGGCAGCATGATCCGCTCGATCGAGAACCAGATGCATTATATCTTGGAGGCCTTGAAGCTCCTCGCTGGTTCGGGCGCCAAGACGATCGAAGTCCGCCAGCAAGTCTATGACGACTATCGCGCGAAGATCGACGCGGCGCACGAACGGATGGTGTGGACCCACCAGGGGGCCGACAATTGGTATCGCAACTCGCGCGGGCGGATCGTGGCGATCACGCCGTGGCGCAACGACGATTTCTGGCGCATGACCCGGACCGCCGACGCCAAGGACTATGTGCTCCAGGGTGCGGCGGACCGCGTGGCCGGGGAGCCCGCGGCGGCGAAGTAGCAAAGGGCCTGTCATGCACTACGGCGACCTTCAGACGAGCATCTACCTGGCTGGCCTCGAGGGGAAATTGCCCAATTTTCCGACCGACTTCGCCTCGCTCCGCCGCGCGGCCGAAGCCGCGATGCCGCCGTCGGTGCTCAATTATGTCCAGGGCGGCTGCGGCGACGAATGGACGCAGGACGTCAACGCCGCCGCCTTCCGCCATTGGGGCATGGTGCCGCGGATGCTGGTCGACACCACCCGCCGCGACCTCTCGATCGAGCTGTTCGGTGAGCGGCTGCCGAGCCCGCTGTTCATGGCGCCCATCGGCGTCAACGGCATCTGCACCGCCGATGGTCACGGCGACCTGGCTGCCGCCGAGGCTGCGGCCGCGACGGGTGTCCCCTTCTGCCTGTCGACGCTCGGCAACGATCCGATTGAGCGCGTCGCCGCGGCGACCGGCGAGACGCCCTGCTTCTTCCAGCTCTACACGCCCAAGGACGAGGAGCTGGCGCAGAGTCTGGTCGGCCGCGCCGAAGCCGCGGGCGCCAAAGCTCTGGTGGTGACGCTTGACACGTGGGTGACGGGCTGGCGGCCGCGCGACCTCAACACGGCGAGCTTCCCCCAGCTGCGCGGCGCGGTGCTCGAAAACTATTTTTCCGATCCCGTCTTCCGGTCGCGGCTGGCGAAACCGCCGGAAGAAGATCGCAAGGCGGCCATCGGCCACTGGGCGCAGACCTTCGGTAAAGTGCTGACCTGGCAGGACCTGCCTTGGCTCAAGAGCCTCTCGAAGATGCCACTGGTGCTCAAAGGCATCTGCCACCCCGACGATGCGCGCCGCGCGATCGATGGCGGTGCGGACGCCATCTACGTTTCCAACCACGGCGGTCGGCAGGCCAATGGCGGGATCGCGGCGATCGACCTCTTGCCCGCGATCGTGGCGGCGGCCGGCTCGACCCCGGTCCTGTTCGACAGCGGGGTTCGCTCAGGGACCGACGTCATCAAGGCCGTTGCGTTGGGCGCGACCGCGGTCGGGGTCGGTCGACCCTATGCCTATGGCCTCGCGGTCGGCGGCGCCGAGGGCGCGGCGCATGTGCTCCGCTGCATCCTCGCCGAGGCCGACTTGCTGATGGCCGTCAACGGCTATCCGACGCTGGCCGAGGTCCGCGCGGCCGGGGCCGTCCGCTCGGCGGCTTAGACGGCGGGAGGCGTGGCGGTGCTGTCAGACTAACGCGCACTTTTCTCTGATAGGGGTACCTGTGGCTTTGACGGGAAGACTTAGCCGACGAACGATTGCCGCTCGCAAAGTCACCCGTAGCTTTGCCGCGATAAGCAAAGACCGGCGGCTCTACCCAATAATTGGGGAACTGAAAACGCAGCGAAGCCCACCCTTCCCTGCGCCAGCCCTCAATGATTCTGCCCCGCTCCGGGATCAGGTGAAGCGTCCGCCAACGCGATAGCCAGAAACTTGTCGCCAGACCGGCCTGGCCGGCCCCAATCACCAGCGCGTGAACAATCTCGGGCTCGCGCTTCATTGGCGCAATTATCGCAGGCCGCCCCGCTCCGTCACGCTTTCTCAAGCGAGCAAAGTAATGTCCGTTTACGACCCATTGCGGACGTTCACTCCGAATAAACAGATGCGCCTTGGAAGCGGACCTGGAACTCCGCGTTGGTGAGCGGCAGGCTGGCCCTGGTGCTATAAAAAAGACCGGGATGTTACGGAGAAATCTTCAGGTCCGATCCCATAGCATCCAGTTCCAGCAGCTTTGCCGCGAGGTCTTGCTGTCGGAATGGTTTGACGAGGCGCGCAAGGTCTGGCGCCACCCCTTCGGCTTCCGCGTAACCGGATACCAACAGAACCTTGAGATCAGGATGTTCGGCCCGCGCTACCTGCGCCAGCTCACTTCCAGTCATCCCCGGCATCAGATGGTCAGTCACAAGTAGGTCAAATCGCTCATCACTGTGCAAGATCGCTAAGGCGTCGGCAGCGGAAGTGGCTTCCACGATCGTGTATCCCAATCGCGCCAACATGTCGCCCGTACTGATCCGCACCAGTTCTTCATCATCTACAAGTAGCGCGCGTCCACCGCTTGCGACGCTCGGACTGGATCCAAGCCGGACCTCGTTGGCCACCGCGACGTTGGTGGTCGGAAGCCAAACTTCCACGTTGGTCCCGAGCCCTGGCCTACTGTTTATGGTGAGAGCTCCACCAAGTTGCGACGCAAGGCCATGAACCATCGACAAGCCAAGACCAGTGCCGCGCCCAACACCCTTGGTGGAGAAGAATGGTTCGATGGCTCGCTCACGCGTGGCCTCATCCATGCCAATGCCCGTATCCGAAACGGACAGTCGAATATAGCGCGCGGGTACAAGAGGCGCAGGAAGCGCGTCATTCGGCTCAAAGGCGTCGACCGACAAGCGCAGCGTGCCGCCTTCCGGCATCGCGTCGCGCGCATTAACGCTGAGATTCAGAACCGCCATTTCAATCTGATTGGCGTCGGCAATCGCCGACGGCAGCCCGTCCGCCACTTCGACGCTGACCTTGATCTGAGGCCCGCTGGTACTGGCGATCAGATAGGCCATGCTTTGCACCAGCTCGCCGATGTCCACTGGCTTTGGCTGGAGAGGTTGCCGGCGCGCGAAGGCGAGCAAACGCTGGACCAACACCCGCGCTCGTTCGGCTGACTGAAGGGCACCGTCGATCAACCGCTGCTCACGCTCGCTTCCGATCTGTTTGCGCTGCAACAGATCGAGTGAACCAATGATGGGGCTGAGGAGATTATTGAAATCGTGCGCCACGCCCCCGGTAAGCGCTCCCATCGCCTCCATCTTCTGGCTTTGCCGGAGCTGCTCGTGCGCCCGCTCCAATTCTGCGGTGCGATCGTCGACGCGCTGCTCCAGTGTCTGGTTGAGCTCCCGCAACTTTTCTTCGGCCTGCTTACGGTCCGTGATGTCGACCTGGATACCGTCCCATACGACTGTCCCGTCGGGCTGGCGGCGTGGCTCGGACCGCAGATGGGCCCAACGGACCTCACCGTTCGCATGCCGGAACCGGACCTCGACGTCGAAAATCGTGCAGTCGCGGATCGCCTGAACTGATGCGATCGCGAAGCGCTCACGATCCTCTTCGACGATCATCTGGTATGGCAGCGTGGGATCGGCCATTACCTGTTCGACAGTTAGCCCGCTCATCCTTTCGTGGCTTTGCGACAGGTAACTGAAGCGGCGATTGGTCCCGTCGGCGTTGCCGGTCATTTGGTAGACCGAGCCCCCCGGCAGATTGTCGGTCAAGGCGCGCAGGCGAGCCTCACTCTCGCGCAATGCTTCAATCGCGGCATGCTGTGTCGTTACGTCATGCCCTTCGACGAAAATGCCGGTAACCTGACCCCGCTCATCCGTCAGCGGTTCATAGATGAAGTCGAGGAATTGCTCTTCCAGCGCGCCACCTTGCATAGTTTCTAGCCGGATCGGCACGCCCGCCGCGACCACCCTCTCGCCGCTGGAGAAAACCTGATCCAGCAGCGCGAAGAATGCCTGATCCTCGAGATCGGGGAACGTGTCGCGCACCGCTCGGCCAACGTAGTCGCGATCGCCGAACAATCGGCGGTAGGTGGAATTGACGAATTCGAACTCGTGATTGGGACCGCGCAGAATGGTAATAAATCCTGGCGCCTGCTCGAACATGCGCGCCAGCCGTTGTCGCTCCTCCTGCTCGCGCTGGCGCAGCAGGACCGCCTCGGTGGTCTCAGTGCAAGTGCAAAACATGCCTGCGACCAAGCCATCGTCGCCAAAGACAGGCGAATAGGAGAAGGTAAACCAGGTCTTCTCGTCATAGCCCTTGCGATTCATCACGAGCGGCAAATCCTCGCGGAAGCTAGCTTCCCCGCTCAGCGCAGCTTCGATCAGAGGCGAGATGTCGGACCAAATCTCCGACCAAATCTCCTTGAAGCCCGCGCCGAGGGCCTCGGGATGCTTGCTGCCCAGAATCTCCGCGTAGTTATCATTGTAAAGGAAGGTGAGGTCGGGACCCCACGCGACAAACATTGGAAATCGCGAGTTTAGCAAAAGGCCCACAATAACCTGCAAGGACATCGGCCAGTTTTCCCGTCGGCCGAGGGCTGACGTCGCCCAATCGTGCGAATGCATCAATTGCTCGACGTTACCGCCGTCAAACTTGTGATTAGAATGCCTCGAGGGCGAGGATACCGTCATTAGCACGATTTACCTTCAACGATCCCGCGCGTTGAGCAGGTCAGGTCGCAGTGAGACCGGCTATGAGCCAGCGCAAGGCAAATCGTCTTTCAATAGGCCGACGTAAACAACACGGTCGATAGGCCACGGGCGCCCATGACAAATACTTTCTTGCTCGCTTCAACGGTCTGACCAATCAAAACAGCGTCGCCGACGCGGAGCTGATCACCGCAGCTGACTGTCCTTACTGCCGCGCCGATTGAACGCGGGCGCCAATGGTCGATCGCGGCTGCTTTGGCACGTCACACAAGTGGTCACCCCAGGCACCGCGCGGCGGCGACCCTCCGGGATGACTTCGCCACATAGCTTACAAAAAGGCTCGCTCTCGCCACTGGGGATGCGCGCCCGGGCAGCCAGCACCGCGTCCGCCACCGTGTCGTCAATTTGATCCTGCACCGCGCCGTCGCGCGTCCAACCGCCGGCCATGTGGCTCTCCATTATGGATCGATTCTCCATTATGGATCGATATGGGGAGCGGAGGTGATCAGTGCCACACTCACGTATGAACAAAACCGTAAACTCCGGATAGCCTTTTCAGGTCGCGCTCAGGGCCGCCTAGGGGTTCTTTACGGGAGCGGGTCTCGCTGCGCGAATGTCTGCTTTCGACCCATTGCAGACATTAGCAGTAATCCGCTCGCCGCTAGTGGGCTGACAGCGGCACAACGCTGTCCTGGGCGTTCACAATCTGCCAGCAATTGTGGCGCTTGAGCCACGTATCTGTCCAGACGAACTTGCCCCGGCGACCGCCCTTTTTGGTCCAGGTCTCGCTTCCTTGCGCAACCGCGGTGTCGCCGAACATGCGGACATGAACATAGTCCGGATTGTTGCTGAGAAATGATCCCGGTCCGGCTGCCGCGAAACCGACTGCGGCCTTCTTGTCGTACACCTTACCGTCAAGCACCCAGATAAAGTCTTCCGCAAGGATGCGCTTCACGACCGAAGCATCGTTCGTTGCGACTGATTTGGCCCAAGCCTCTTCGCTCTGCACGATGTATCGCTCGACATCCTGCTGCCTTGACAGCTTCGGCGCAGGGCAAGGCGCTGCAGCAGCCCCAGTAGCGGACAGCAGAGCCAGTCCGGCGAGCAGGTGCGGTGATTTCAGGCGCACGTATCTCATGGCAAATCTCCCCGACGCGCCTTGTCGCTTATCATGGGGCTCATGCCAATGGCGCACCCGTTTCGGGCATGCAGCGTCATTGGGTTAAGGCGCTACGATTTCTTTCTTCATAAAAATGCTGATGTCCCGAAACACTTGAGGAAGTGCGTAATAGGCCTCGCACGGCACGAAGCCCGCTTCCTCGTACAAACGCAGCGCGCCCTTCATGAAGCGGGTCGTTTCAAGGCACATGCGCAAATATCCCGCCGCGGCGGCTTTTTCGGTGAGCGATGCGATCATCATTGCGCCCAGGCCAGTTTCCCGGAATGTGGGCCGCACATAGAGACGCTTCACCTCGCACATTCCCGGGCTCATCTCGCGGTAGCCGATGCATGCCGCAGGCGTTGAACACGCCGATGCAAGCAGCGTCATCGCAGGTAATTCACTCCCCTCCGGATAATAGAACTGAGCCACCTCATCCGCCAAAATGCCGAGCTTTTGCGTTTCGGCAATGTCCCAGGCGGCGAGCTCGGCGGCCAGCTCCGCTGCGCTCGCAAAATCCTTCTCGCTTTCGCACTGCTTGATGGTGAACATCAGTCGATGTGGCTTTCCCGCTCGGCTCCGCTAGACGTATCCGCTGCCGGGGGGAAAAACCATGCAGCGATTGACACAAGTTCCGCTGGGGATGCGGATCCTGGCGGGCGTCTTGGTGGGCATCGCCGTCGGCCTCTTGTTCCCGAAACCAGGAACGGCGGCGTGGGCCGATACATTGGCAATGTCCGGTCAGGTCGCCGGGCAGTTGTGGCTGGCGTCGTTGCAGATGACCGTTCTGCCCCTCGTCTTCGCCTTGCTGACCACCGGCCTCGCCCGGGCGGGCTCCGGCGCGGGGGGAGGAGGCATCGCCAAGCGCGCGGTACTCGTTTTCGCCGCGCTCTATGCGATGGGTCTCGCGGTCGGCGTCGTCCTCAATCTCTTGCTGCTGAAGCTGTGGCCGGTCTCTGCCACCGCGCTGGCAGCGTTTCAGAATGTCCGGTCGGCGTCGGTAGACGTGAAAGTTCCGTTGGTCGGCGATATCGTCCTCGGCATCGTGCCGCCGAATGTCTTTGCAGCGCTGGCCGCAGGTGCGGTTTTGCCCGTCGTTGTGTTCGCGGTTCTTTTCGGCCTCGCGATGGCGCGGACCGATGAGCCTCGACGTACGGACATCATGAAGCTCATCGATACGATCGCCGACATCATGTTCACCATCGTCGGCTGGGTGCTTCTTCTGGCTCCGCTCGGCGTGCTTGGACTGGCGATGGGTACTGCGCACAAGACCGGCGTCGGAATGCTGTGGGGGCTGGGCGGTTACTTGCGCCACATGGTCACCGTTCTGCTCGTGATGTTGGCGCTTGCCTATCCTGTGGCCGCATTTTGGGGACGAATCGGCCTTCGCCGATTTGCAGCGGGCGTGGCGCCGAGCCAATTGGTTGCCCTGGGAACGCAAAGCAGCGTCGCGTCACTGCCCGTTATGTTGAAGTCCGCTGATGCGTTGGGCGTTTCCGAGGAGACCGCCAACGTTACCTTGCCGCTGGCCGTTTCCATTTTCCGGTTCGTCGGACCGCCCCTGACACTCACTTATGCGGTCTACGCTGCCGCGATGGCGGGCGCGCCACCTTCATTGGGCTTGATGGTTCTGTGCGCAGCGATTGCGATGCTGATGGAGTTCGCTGCCGCGGGGCTTCCAAATCAAGTCAATCTTTTCGCAGTTTCGGCACCCGCGTTTGCGGCAGTGGGCGCGCCCCTGGGGTTTCTGCCGGTGTTCCTTTCGGTCGATGTAATTCCCGATGCGATCGCGACAACCGGAATTGTTAGCATGGATGTTGCGGCGACGACCGCAGTGAACCGAATGCAAACTTCCCAGAGCGCTTAGACGACGCGCCCGCGCAGAACTGCCGGGTAATCACTGACCGTAATGTCTGCTTTCCACCCATTTCAGACGTTCGCCCTATGAGTTGCTCGCTGAGCATAGGTCTGACCTCGTCGACGGCTCATGCGGGCTTCGTGGCGGCTGATGCGGTCAAGGTCGCGCCTAACCTTCAGAGCGCCGTAGATCGCGTTCACAGCCGCATTCACGCCAGACCAGCGGTCGTGCTCCCTTTCGCAGCCTAGGCCTTCCCAGAAGCTCTCAAACGGCCATCGGGGCAGGTCTTGGTTCGGCCGGCTGCAATGCAGGAGCCAAGCCAGGGCGAGCGCCAGACCTCTTGTTCGCTCAACAGGAGAGGCGTGCGAGGCGGCGGCTGCCTCTTCGATCGCATCCAACGCCAAGGCTTCGAGCTGAGCGGGTCCGAGTCGGCGCATGCTGGCTGAAGAACAAACGCGGTACGAACGCGCAAGAGGCTTCATTAGCTGAGCTACAGTTCGAGACTTTCGGAGAGCTCCAGAGCATCGTCTACCTCGACGCCGAGATAGCGCACCGTGCTCTCCAGCTTCGTGTGGCCGAGCAGGAGCTGGCAGGCGCGAAGATTGCCCGTCTTCTTGTAGAGCAAGGAAACCTTCGTACGGCGCATGCTGTGAGTGCCATAAGCGGCCGGATCGAGGCCGATCAGCGCCACCCACTTGTCGACCAGCCGAGCATACTGCCGCGTGCTCAAGTGAGCGCCAGCCTTGCTGCGGCTCGGAAAGAGCCAGTCACCGTGCGCCAGGCGCTTGTAGGTAAGCCAGGCTGCGATCGAGCGGCGGGTCTGCTCCGTCACCTCGAACTGCACGGGTCGGCCAGTCTTGTGCTGGAGGATCATCACGCGGGAGCGCACGCCGGAGGCGGAGACGAGGTCGGAGATCTTCAGCGCCACCAAGTCACAGCCGCGCAGTTTGCTGTCGAGCGCCAGGTCGAACAGCGCCAGGTCTCTCGCCTTCATCGCCACCTGCAAGCGGATGCGGATACCCCAGACATGCACCGGCTTTAGCGCCAGCTTAGCGCCAGTGGTCTTGCGGCTGGCGGCCGGCCGAGCAGGCAGTGGCAGTGACAGGTTGAGCATGTGAGCCTCCAGCGGTTGCCAGAGAGCTACGGTCGAGAGGTCGCGAGTGTCCGAGATGGGTGGAAAGAAGACCTGCGAACTTAGCTTCCGATCTTCGGCGGTCGCGCAGAGATGAAGCCGACCGGTGCGCCTGTGCGCTGCGCCCAGTCCAACATGCAATTTAGGGAAGAGAACGGAAAGCTGTCGAGGTCGCCGTTCGGCGTGATGAGGGCGCGCTTTCGACTTTCACCATCGACAGTCCAGACCAACTCCTTTGGTTTCAGACCGCAGCGAGCAGCTTGCTGCCGAATGGAGCCTTCAAGAGAGGAGGAGGCTCCAACAAGCATCATGAAGGACACACAAAGATCACGATCCATTGTGACCCCGACTGCGAATGTCCGCAATGGGTCGAAGGCAGACATTCAGAACTAAGCGCCGGCCATTACCGCAAATGCATTGAATCTGGCCCCTTAACTTCGCACCAGTCATCAACACCGAGAGTCGCAGACATAATCTCCAGCAGCGTTGGCGCGTTAATTTTGCTCTCGTCAGGCATGACGATGTTCATGCCCGTGACGCCGCTAGCCCAACGCACCCCGTTGCGCACACCCAAGGTGTGAAAGCCGTTTGCTTTGTATGCCGTGATGACTTGCCATTCACCGTCAGCGAGCCGGTAGCAGCCTTCCGCGAAAGCCATGTCGTCTGACATGACCAAGTCCCAACTTATCTCACCCTTCATTCGCTCAAGCGCCGCAGGCGCTGCTTTGGTAGTTCGACGCTGTGTGCCTCACCGGTCTGACGTCCACAATGGGTGGAAAGCGGACGTAAACGTCACCAGTCACAACGTTCGTGTTGATGCCAGTCTACCGCGAAAGCCGGGCGGTAGGAGGTTATGGCATCTCGATCTGAAAATCTCGTTTTGAAACTCGAGAAGTTGTCCACTGCGAAGGTAAGCCAAAGAGCAAACGCAGCTAAGACCACGAAAACTCCGCTTAATAGCAATCGAATTCCAAATGCCGCGCCCCACATCATCCGCAGCAGCGCAAAGATAGGTAAAACGACCAATGCTGTGTCGAGCAGATAGACCGGCACGTGAACTTCGAATTGCACCGAGCTGATTGTAGACGCCTGCTTGTAAGGGAGCGGGAAGCCATATCCCATCGAACCCGGACCATCTGCTTGGTTATCGCAGTATGGGTGCCACCAATCGATGCTCACAAAAGCAACGACGGTGATCGCTGCTGCAAAGCTTACGAGAACCGACCACAGGTTTGAGGAAATTCTGCGCATCTGATGACGAGTAGCGCGTAAGCGACTGTCTGCAATGGGTGGAAGCGGACATTCACCCCGACTTGCGGAAGCTGTGCCTGACCCAGGAGCCCAAGCTTCCGATTGTGAACCAAAGGCCTGTCCAGGCGATCGGAAATTCCGCGTCGGCAAGCATCGACGAGCCGTAACCAACACCGTTGACGTAATCTTCAGCCGAAGAAATATCGCCGCCGAACCTCGTGCCGACGATAACGAGAGGATAGCTTGCCAGCCACGCCGTTAGCGCGATCAGAACGGCTGCAGCGCCCGTGAACGAGCGGGATCGCGGTTGGGTAAAGCCCAGCCATACGGCCAGGAGCGCTGACAATATCCAGTCCAAATCAATGGGCAGCATGAACGGTAATTCCCATGGCGCTCTAACATCCGCAATGGTTCGGACTCAGACACCCGGCCGCAATGTCGCAAATGGGTGGAAAGCAGACATACAGGGGTGCTAGGTCGGAGGACCCAGCGTGAAAGGAAGCATCATGAGAAAGATCGTTTTGGGACTGGTTGGGATCGCCTTCGCCTCATCGGCTGCTTATGCCGCCGATGCGGCCAGAAAGTGTTGCTGTGACGACATGCACAAGGCCGAAGCTCCAGCCCCCAAGAAGTAATGAGGCCCAGTATCCGGGGTGTCAGGCCGTCGCACTCCGGATGTCTGATGGGGGTCGGCGGCGGACATTGCCTAGCTGCTCGCATTAAGGCTGGACCATGTTGGCCAGAGCTAAGAGCCGGAGTTCTTGGCACCACGGAAGAGCAAATTGACACCGACAAAGACGGCTATGATCACGAAGGTCAGCAGGGTATGTGCGTAGCTGTAGACGTAAGTCGCGTAACTCACTTCCGTGTAGTGGCCGTGTGAGCCCAGGAAGTATCTGCCCGCCTCTCGCTTGCCGTTGATAGCGTCGCCACCCAGCGCAAACGTCAGTGTGACGAAAAGAATGAAATTGGCGATGATGATGCTGCGCGCTGTACGAAGTGACATTCGTAGCATCCTGGGCCTGACCTGCGACGTCCGCAATGGGTCGAAAGCAGACATTCGCAGCCGCAAACTTCCAAGGCCGGGCATGGGACTAAGTAGATTGTCCATTTTAGGGCGCGCGGATGGGCAGAAAGGGTAGCAGACCGGCGCCGGAAGTTGATGTGAGTTCCCGGTCCCCTAAATCAACGCCGAAGTATCGATACTTGAACACTGGACTTGGGGAATGTTGACCGAAGGTTCCTACACGTTAAGTTCGAGCCAGCTCGGTAGGAGAATACTCGGTGGCTGATGATGACCTGCGCTCCAACGCGGTTGAACTTGCAACAGAATTGACGATCGCCTGGTTGGGAAATCCCAACACTCGCGCGTCGAGCGAGGAAGTGCCGGCTTTCCTCAGTAAGATGCATGAGGCTGTCCAGTCGCTTGCCGCCGACCGCCGGACTTCTGAGCATGAGGCCGCGGAAGCAGCTGAGCAGTTCGAACCGGCAACGACGGTTCGCAAATCTCTTGCCTCGAAGGACCACATCATCTCGATGATCGACGGCAAGCCGTACAAGACGCTCCGGCGGCATCTTTCAGGGCACGGCCTCACGCCTGAGGACTATCGCGCTCGGTACAATCTCAAAGCTGACTACCCGATGGTAGCGCCCAGTTATTCGGAAGCTCGCCGCTCGATGGCCAAACAGATTGGACTGGGAAGAAAGCCGCGTAGTGCGGAAGGCGCACCTGCCCAGGCCACTGCTACCAAGGCGTCCCGCAGCGCCCGCAAGACGAAGAAGCAGCCACAAGCTGACTGATGCCGATCGATTGCCCATCGGCTTACGTCGTTGATGGCGACACGATCCGGTGTGGCTCGGAGCGTATTCGCCTGATTGGCATCGACGCGCCCGAGCTTCACGGTTGTCCCTCCTGGCGCACTTGCGTGAGCGGTGATGGATCGGTTTCTCGCCGGAGCCTGATCAACGCATTGCGCTTCGGGAAAGTGCGCTACACGGTCATCACCCGCGATCGGTTCGGCCGAGCCGTGTCTCAGGTGTGGGCCGGCTCGGTGAACCTCGGCTGCTACCAGCTCCAGCGCTCGCGGGCGGTCTACAAGCCGCGCTGGGACACAGGAGCGATCCTGGCGGCAAGCTGCCGATAGAGCTCTTCCCAAAGTCGAAAGCTGGCCAACTGCGCGCCTCCCTTGAAAGAGAACAAACTGGCAACCACATGCTTAATGCCGGTTGGGTTGGCTTGATACTCTGGCGACCGGCTTGATGCGTTACCAGAAGGGGTCTGATCTCAGCGCAGCCCGAGTCCGAAAGGCAGAGCGGGGATCAGCGGGGCGGAGGATGGCCTCGTAAGCAACTGCCGATTGCTCAGCCTCCTTCGGCACGAGCAAGCACGCGAAGCGACGGGTGGCTCCAAGGGTCATGCAGTCGAAAGCGGGCCGGACTGCCTCTTCCATTGGTGGGAGGGGTAGTTGTCCTATGCCCGCTTCGCTCCTGGTTCACCAAGGATCATCGGGTGCTTCGCACTTTATCGTCTTCGACCGGATGCAGACTGGCGGCTCGTCGCGCAGCAAAGTCGGATATTGGACCTTCGATCAAGAGGCTCGACCGTCCGAAAAGACCCACAAGCCGACGTTCGGGGCGGCTTTGTCGCATCCTAAACGCAGGCACTCGTTCATAAATGACGGCTCGCGGCCGCGAAGACTTACTTGCTTACACGTAGGACCGCCACGCCGAGCCCGGAAGCATCCTGCCGTTCATGCAATCCGGTGCTGAAGTCGGAGGGGGACTGTCAGCTTCAGTAGCCCGGACCGGTTCGCCTCACGGATACGAACCGAGGACAATCATCGCGCGGTACTCAATCCATCCCAATCAAGTTCGAAAGAGTTGCGGTACTCAGCTGCCGAGATATCGTTGAAGGTCGTGAGTACAATGTCGACATCGGGATACTTCTTCGACGCAGACGCCTTCTCTGCGACACGTGCGATCGCGTCCCGCCACTCCCTGGGCCAGACCGCTGGAAGGGGACTGTCACGTAGCAGGAGGAGAGTCAGGAAGCTGGGCTTAGTCCAGTTGTCGGTGGTGACCCGAACCTCAACAATCGACTGAATGAGTTCGCCTTGTGCGCTCTGCTTCTTGGACTTTTCGGAAATCCAGTCTGCAATTGGTGCAGCGACCTCGTCATTGAAGTCATTTGGGAAAGCAAACCGGCCTCGATGTCGCGCAAGTGCCTTACCAAAGTAAGCTTGAGCACCGTCGTCGGGGCACCCGCACACCCTCTCTTCGGAGACGATAGCGTCTTTCTGCACGGTTGCGCAGGCATCGAGATCAATCGCCAATCCCCGCCCCACTAAACCCGGGATGATGACCAGCCTCGGCCGCTTTCCCCTGGTGATGTGAGTGGCTTCATCCTCGTCGACACGGATGAGCGGGGCAACCTGCACGTATGGGCAATTCGCAGTATCCTTGACGACATCGCAAGACTGAGAAACGATTGCGATCCCGTGCTCGGCTATGAGGCGAGTGATGCTTGATTGCTCCCCCGCGCGCGCGCTTATGACTGGCAGACTAAAAGGCGCCAGGATGAGATCACCCTGGCGCCATTCCGTTAGAGGTGGTTGCGCCCCATCTTCCTGCAAGAACTCTATCCCAAAACTTCGCGTGAGTCCTCGAGGCGCAGACGATGCCGCGGCGGGGTGTTGTCGGAGACTACGAGCGGCCCTTGCTGCGACGCGACAGTAGCCGGCCCCGTCGGACCTAGCAGCAAACTCCGCTTCTTAAACTTGGGAACGTCAGTCATTGCACGGACACGATCGAGCAAGCCGACCAGTTTGGCTTGGCTGCCGGCGCGCAGTTTGGCCCCGCTCGTCCAATCGTGAAGCGTCGTGCGACTTACTTCGAGCAATAGGGCCAACTGCGCCCAAGTTAGCCCAGCCGCCTGCTTCATCTCCTCTAGCGCATCAGCCGGGTTGACGTCTTCCTGACGCGCAACAGCTGTCTGCCCAAGGTGGAGTTGAGCTTCGTATGCGGCACCAACAGGACGAGCTTGGGCGGCGGCGGCTCCGCCAAGTGCGAGCGTGATGCCGCCGACAAGCGCAGCCAGCGGGATACTTTCGTTACCCTGCGCCTTGATTCGAACAAACCTCGCCTGTGGTTGTCGATAGCGCGCTACCTGGGGCGTCATGCGCTTTCTCCGTCTGGCACAGCCCAGTAGTATATCGCATGCGCTCTGCTCGCTTGGCGGCGAAGTTGCGCCTCGATAGCTTGGGGCTCAAATTCAATCATATCGCTATTGATGACGTCAATGTCGAGGTACCAAGTCTTCTGATTGCGCTGCATGAACATCGCCGGATCGTACGACGAGGCCGGCGGCATTACTCCACTGCGCAAGAGCAGCTCACCTTCGTTGGTTTCCATGACCCAAAATAAGTCGGCTAACTTTACGTCAGCGTTGCCTGTCACGCTGGTGAGCTGCTGCGCGCAGACAAGTCGCGGATCATCGTTGCCTTCAGCCGGCGCAGTATTGATGTAACGTATGCCCAGCCGCAGAACATGCGAAGGTCCCGCAGTCGACTTAAGGGCAATCACTAATGCATTTAGGCGCGCAACGAAATCCGTCCAGGAGGAGTAACCTTCTCGGCTTCCTTCGAGGACGAGAGCGTCTTGGGTCAACGCGACAGTCCACTGCGCGGCGATGTCACGGAACAACCATTTGCGCAGTTCCTCAGGCGCGGACGAGACGGAGCCTCCTTCGAACTTCACATTGATGAAAGTGTCGACGGCCGCTTCGAAAAGGGGGTAATCGCGCCGGATTGCTTCCTGAAAAGACGCGGCAAACTCGCTGTCTTTCACCCCGAGCTGCGCGACAGGCGTGAACGCGATTCTAGCGACGACACGCTCGATAAGCGTCCGCCCTTTGTAGGGTGGACGTGCCGGGTCGTCCCTGAGCGGAATGCCAGTCATCAAATGTCCTTGGCGCGGCGGGCGTAAAGTTAGTGTAAACTTCGTGCGCAAAACTTCGCATACGATTGAGTTCCGATTCTAGCAATAGGCAGCAATGGCCGCCTCGGCCGCCTCGGCCGCCTCGGCCGTCGTGCCTCCCCCCTTGACCGGCACCGACTGCGGATGGGCGGCGAACACCCCCTCTTGCGAGCCTGCCGACCTGGCCTTGAGTAGTCCTAAGCAGCCCGCAGCCCTTTGAATGAACGAACGTCTGCGATTCAGCGGTGCTCATCCTCGAGCAGACGGTCTGCTTTCCACCACCTGCTGTCGCTTCGGTCGGCCATCCGCTTACGCGCATAAGCATACGTTCGCGCCTATCCAGCTTCAGAATAAGAGTGCTATTCCGCCGCCGTATCAATCGCCCAGTCCGGCCAGTGCAGGCGCATCTTCATGAACGACAAACCTTTCCCCACGCACGTACAGCTGGGCAGCTCAGACGAGGCGCGTCTCCGCCTGGCGCTCGATGCCGGGCGCATGGCGATCTGGAGCGTCGATCAAGACGGTTCGGTCGAGGTCTCGCCCGAGTTCAGTCGCCTGCTGAGATTGCCGCAGGACCGTCAGCCATTACTCGATGAGCTTCTCAGTCGTTACTATCCTGGCGAGCTCGAGCGAGTGCAGGAGTTCGTCGGGGCAGCCTACGCCAGGGGGGATCGCTTCGCCGAGTGGGAATATCGCCATCTCTGGCCCGACGACAGCGTTCGCTGGCTCCTAGTCAGGGCCGAGCTCCTTCGCTCCGCAACCGGTGAGCCTGCCGGTTCGGTCGGCGTCATCATGGACGTTACCGATCGCAAGCAGACAGAAGAGGCATTAAAGGAACGCGAAGGACAGCTCTCAGCATTCATCAGCCAAGCGACGGCCGGGTTCGCTCAGGTCGATACCACCGGCCTCTTCACGCTGGTCAACGATCGTTTCTGCGAGATCGCCGGGCGATCGCGCGAAGAGCTGTACACCCTCCGCCTGCAGGACATCACGCATCCTGAGGACCTTGGACGCAACCTGCCGCTGTTCGAGAAAGCCGTTCGCGACGGTACACCTTATTCCCACGAAAAACGTTACGTTCGCCCCGATGGCGGCATCGTGTGGGTCAACAACTCCGTATCGGTGGTGCGCAGGAACGACGGCGAACTCTACGGCGTGCTTGCGGTTTGCATTGATGTCACGGATCGGCGTCGGGCCGAGGCGCTTATTCATGAGAACGAAGCGCGGCTGCGGGCCATCACCGACAATCTGCCAGGCGGGATGGTTTTTCAGATCAGTACCGGCGCGAGCGGCAGGGAGCGTCACTTCGCTTATCTGTCGCAGAGCTTCGAGCAGCTGACGGGCTATTCCCTCGAGTTGCTCAAGAACGATCCGCTTCTGCCCTACAAGATTATCCTTCCTGAAGATGCAGCCCGCCTTGCGGCGGCGGAGGAAGCAGCGGTTCGGTCCGAAGCTCCCTTTGACGAAATCGTTCGGTTCAGGCGCGCTGACGGACAAGTTCGATGGGGTCGCATCATCTCAGCCGCTCGTAGGCAAGCGGACGGCACAAGGATCTGGGACGGGATCAAGATCGACGTTACCGAACAAAAGAATGCCGAAGCGCGGGATCGCCTGCTGGTCGAAATTACCGACAAGCTCCGGCTGGATGACCGGCGCGCTGCTCTGAACGAGGTGGCGGCGCTCCTTGGCCGGCACTTCGCTTGCGGCCGAACGGGCTACGCTTACCTAGATGCGAGCGAAGACCTGTTCGACTATGACGTTTGCTGGACCGACGGATCCATCGATCCCATTTTCGGCCAACTTCCGGCGAGCTCATTCGGCGTGAAGATCGTCGCAGCGCTGAATAGCGGTGAGACGATCGTCATCAAGGACCTCCTGACCGACACGCTCAGCGATGAACCCGAAACTCGCGCGACCGCGGGCAGCGTCGACACCCGCGCCATTCTCGTGGTGCCCTTCATGCGGGGCAAGCGGCTGCGCTCGATCGTCTACCTCAACAGCAAGGAGCCTCGCGCCTGGTCGCCTCAGGACGTCGCTCTGATGCAGGAGGTGGCCGAACGATCCGGCCAGATGGCCGAACGCGCGGAAGCTGAAGAGGCGCTGCGGTCCCTGAACGCCAGCCTCGAAGCGCAGGTAGCCGAGCGAACCGCCGACCGTGATCGAATGTGGCGCCTCTCCACCGACCTGATGCTCGTCGCCCGCTTCGACGCGACGATCACCGCAATCAACCCGGCGTGGACGACGCTGCTGGGCTGGTCGGAAGAAGACCTGCTCGGAAAACCCTTCCTCTCGCTGGTGCATCCTGACGATTTGCAGGCAACGGTAAGGGAGGCCCAACGGCTTGAAGAAGGGCTAACCACTCTCCGGTTCGAGAATCGTTACCGCACCCGAGCAGGCGACTTTGTCTGGCTGTCCTGGACGGCGGTGCCCGACGCCAATTTCATCCATGCTGTTGCGCGAGATATCAGCGCGGAAAAGGCAACGGCTGCTCGCTTGCAAGAAGCGCAGGAAGCACTGCGACAGTCGCAGAAGTTGGAAGCGATGGGCCAGCTCACTGGCGGCGTAGCGCACGATTTCAATAACTTGCTTTCTCCCATCATCGGCGGTCTGGATCTCCTCCAACGCAGAGGAATTGGCGACGAACGTACCCAGCGTACCATCGGTGCCGCGCTCGCCTCGGCCGAGCGTGCGAAGACACTGGTGCAGAGGCTGCTGGCGTTCGCACGGCGCCAGCCGCTTCAACCCACTGCCGTCGACGTTCCGCGCCTGATCAAGGAAATGGCAGGCCTTCTTGCTAGCACCTTGGGCCCGCGGATCGAACTCGCTTTAGATCTTGCTGAGGACCTCCCGCCGGCACTGGCAGACGCGAACCAGCTGGAGATGGCGCTGCTCAATCTTACTGTGAATGCGCGGGACGCGATGGATGGTGGTGGGCACCTTCATATCGCCGCGCAAATCCATCACATCGGGACCAAGACCGATCGCCTGGCCGAAGGTAAATATGTTCGCGTCACGGTCCGTGACACCGGCAGGGGAATGGACAGCGAGACACTGGCCCGCTGCATCGAGCCCTTTTTCTCCACCAAGGGCATCGGGCAAGGCACTGGTCTTGGACTGTCCATGGTTCATGGTCTCGCCGCGCAATTGTCCGGCGACTTGAGCATCAAGAGCGCTCCTGGAGCGGGCACCAGCATCGAGTTGCTGCTTCCGGTCTCGAAAACACGGGCCGCAATGGAGGAGGAAGCTACGGAGCCGGACCTCGCGCCGCTCGCCGGCTCTGCGCTCGTGATCGACGACGAAGAACTTGTTCGTTGCTCGACGGCCGAGATGCTCGCGGAGCTTGGTTACGATACGATCCAGGCTGCCTCCGCCGAGGATGCGCTAAGAATTTTCGGCGAGCGCAATATCGACCTCCTGGTGACCGACCACTTGATGCCGGGCATGACGGGGGTCGAGCTGGCTCGGCAAGTTAGTGAGCGACGCCCCAACACCAAGATCTTGATCGTCTCCGGCTATGCGGACGTTCAGGGTATCGACACCAGTTATCGCCGGCTGACGAAGCCTTTCCGCCAAGCAGACCTCGCTGCCGCACTCGCCGACGCTTGATCAGCATACAAAAAGTCGGACTTCTCGAATCCTCGCTCCCGTGCGACCCGGCTTTTCGTTAGGTAGGGCGCACGCGCTTTGTGACCGAGCGTCCGCTTTTTTTCTTCCCTAGCCGGAAAGCTGCCATTCCGCTTTCCACCATTCCGGGCCAAAGCTTGGGCTGCCCCTTCTCAGATGGACGCCATCTTACCCAGGAGGGTCCTCTGCACTCGCGAGGTGGCTACGAGGAGGAAGGCGGCGATAGGTTAATCGTGACCGGACGTACCGGACGAAATCAGATGAGCTAAAGGCCGCAGGCCGAATCTCTATTCTGCGGCACGAGATCCCAAGATAGGGGTACGCCAGCGCTTACGTGACGTGCGTTCCAAACCAGTCTGAGACGTTGGCAGCGCACGGACCGACTACAACAGGATCGTCGTAGAAGCGCGTGTGAAAGACACCGTCAACGATGATCAGCCGCTTGTCCGTCGCAGCGATCAAGTTTTGGACATGTTTCACCGCGACTATACCTCCGTCCGAATGCTCGCCATGTACAAGCAAGGTCGGCTTCGTGAGCTTGCGAGCGTGAGCATCGACGTCAAAGGTCCAAACCTCCGCGTCGCTCATCGTTGCGTAACGGTTTTCCCAGCGGCTCGGCTCGCCCCATTTCGCGGTCGTCCACGGGTGATACCAGTCGTTGATCGGAGGCCACGGCAAGGCGACGCTCTTGTCCTCGGCCGCGACTACAGCGGTGTAGTCGACCGAAGCTTGGGCTCTGTAGCGCTCAAGCGCCGCTTGGCCGCGAGCAATCCTTTGGTCGAGTGTGGGGCCGCCACCGCCGAAGAAGCCGAGCAGGTTCTCGCGAAATAGATATTGTCCTGATACGAGCGCCGCCGCCCGGACCCGGTCGTCGGCCGCCGCCACCGCAATCATCTCTGAAGCTCCTTGACAGATGCCCAACACGCCGATCCGGCCCGCGTCCACCTCCGGACGCGCGGTGAGCCAAGTCAACGCCGCCCGTACATCCTCGATCTTGGCCGATGGACTCTCCAGCCGGCGCGGAGTGCCCCCGCTCTCGCCGTGATAACGCGGATCGAAGATGAGAACTGCAAAGCCATCGCGCGCAAGTCTGCTGGCGTATCCCATTGGCGCCTGCTCCTTCACGAAGCCGAACGGGCCAAGCGCGACGATGCCCGGCATTGCACCCGTGCGCTCTGGCAAGAACAGGAGCCCGGCAAGCGGCACTCCCGTGCTGTTGAAGCGGACCTCTTCAACCGTGTAGCCGTAAGCCTCGCCGGGTCCGGGCGCGGCCTTGGTCAGCATGTTACTTCTCATCGCCTTGGCTCTACCGATGGTGGGGGTAAGGACCGCTGTGCTTGCTGCGGAAAGAACCTGCAGAACGGCTCGCCGACCCAAGGCTGGGACAAGCGGGCTCATCAGGATTGCAGCATTTCCATGGTCATGGACATCAAGGTGCGACATCCGCTACCATAATGCCAATGCATTGAACGGATTGCGATCATACCATTGCGCGAATTACGTCGCCTCGATCTTAATCTCTTGGTCGTTCTCCATACTGTTCTCGAGACGCAGAATGTCACTGCAGCCGCCCGCCGCTTGAACATGAGCCAGCCGGCAGTCAGCCGCGCACTGTCGCGGTTGCGATCGCTTTTTGCGGATCCGCTGTTCGTGAAAGGCGCCAAGGGCGTAATCGCGACTCCACGCGCGAAGTCTCTTCAGAAACCGATGAAAGCGCTTCTTGCCGAGCTTGGTGAGGTTCTTGGTGAGCCCGAGTTTGATCCTTCGCGCTCGGCGCGCACCTTCACCATTGCGACGACGGATTATGGAGCATTGGCCGTCTTGGCTCCGATCATCGGTCGTCTGCTGCTAGAAGCACCTGATATCAGAATCAGCGTCGTACCGCTGACCGGGGCGACATTCACCGAGCTTGGATCGGCCAACATCGACCTTGCTCTATATTCCGATGACGACGCGCCAGTTCCTCTGCTGAGCGAAAGCCTGTTCGTCGAGCATTACGTCAGCCTCGTTCGAGAAGGTCACGCGACCATGCAACATACGCCTAATGGACAACTTTCCATGGCGGAGTTTCTGGCCCACGGACACATTCTAGTGACGGTCGGCGGGGACGACGTTGGCGTGGTCGATACCGCCATGGCGTCGCTCGGCCTGTCGCGCTCGATCGCTGTCACGCTGCCGTACTTCGCCACGGCCGCCTTGGTCGCAGCGCAGTCTGATTTGCTGCTGACGGTGCCGTTACGTGTTGCGCAGGCATTCGGAAGCGCCCACGGTCTCAAGCAGGTCCTTCCTCCCGTTGAACTCGAACGCTTCGGCTATCGGATGCTGTGGCACTCCCGGACCGATGCCGACCGAGGATGCCGGTGGCTGCGCGGAAAGATATCTGAATTGCTGGCAAGAGTTGAACCCGAGCTCTGAAATTGCTTCGCTTGCCGCACTAGGACGCACTGTCTTGCCTAACACGCGCTCGGAATTGTTCCTCTGGGTAGGAGACTATCGGTCTCTGAGATGTTGCGCACAATCGCATCTAGCCTAGGATTGGGCCCGTGGACCGGCGCTTGATTGAGCTTCTGCCTGATTTGGCGCTGTTCGTGCTGATCGCTCGATCGCCCTCGCTCTCAGAAGCATCCCGTTCCAGCGGCATTCCGACTGCTCGACTATCGAGACGCCTCGCCGACCTAGAACGGAAACTGGACTTACGCCTGATTGATCGCACCTCGCGGCGCTTTCAGCCGACGCGAGAGGGGCAATCCTATCTAGCCGCGCTAGAGCCTGCGATCGGTGGTTTGTCCGAAGCGTTCGCGCTGGTGATCGACGCGCAGCGCGAACCCAGCGGAACGCTTCGGCTTACCAGCAGTCCAGACTTCGGCGCAGGCTTTCTGGCCCGGTTGATCGCGGAGTTCAGAGTCACGTATCCGAAGGTCAATTTCGAAGTGGACCTTACGCCAAGGCAGTTGGACGTCGGCGCTGAGCGCTTTGATGCCGCTATCCGCGTAGGCCCGTTGATTGACTCCGAGCTTACTGTCCGTCGTCTGGCGAGCATCCCGAGTGGGCTCTATGCTTCTCCCGCCTATCTCGATCGGCATGGCCGGCCGGCGCATCCTGAAGAACTCATCGATCATTGCTGCCTGACCATGCCGCACATGAGGGACACGGTGCTGTTTCGGCGAGGTGCGAAGACGGTTGAAGTCACCACCCAGGGGTCGGTGAAGACCAACAACCTTCTGATGCTTCGCCGCCTGTGCGGCGATGGAGTAGGAATCGCCGCACTCAATCCGACGATCGCCGCTGAGGGGGCTGAGCACTGTCCAGTCGAGCGGGTGCTTGCTGAGTGGTCTCTTGAGCCAGCGATCTTCTACTTCGTGACACCGACGCGCTTACTTCCGACCCGCACGCGAGCCTTTTACGACTTCGCTCGTGAGCGATTGCGTGTTCAGGGTTACTGAGCAGCTATTCAAAACTGCAAAGCTGCTTCTCGGTTGCGCTCGTTCCGCTGCCCCCGGCAAGCGAGGTAGGAGCCTCCTACAAACGGAGGAACAGCCCATGACCAGTCCTGAACGCTTCACGCCCGAAAATGCGCTCGTCATGCTCGTGGATCATCAGACGGGCACACTCGGGTGGGTGAAGAGCCTGCCCCAAGACATGGTGCGGACTTCGTGCCGTGTGCTCGCCCGCATGGCCGTCGCCTACAACATGCCGATCGTGCTGACGACCACCATGGAAGAACAGGTCGGGCTTTCAATTCCCGACTTGCAAGACCTTGCGCCAGACGCCTTCGCCAGGCGCTTCGCGCGAGGTGGCCAACTCAACTGCTGGGATGACCACCGCCTCAGGGACGCGGTCGCAGCGCTCAGCCGACGGAAGATCGTGCTGGCGGGACTTACCACCGACATCTGCCTGTTCTGGGCGGCGCGATCCGCACTTGCGCTCGGTTATGAGGTACTGGTGGTAGCGGATGCATGCGGCACCACCAGCCCTCTCGGTGATACGCTGACGTATGATCGACTGCGCGCGGAAGGAGCCCAGATCAGCGTAATCAACCAGGTCGTTACCGAGCTGGTCAATGATTTCGGCGATCCTTCGGGTCAATTGGCGCAGACGATCATGGGCGAGGAGATCATCGCCAAACTTTCGTGATCTGAGCGGAGAGGACGCGCTAGAGTCCGCCTCGAGGCCGGAGACGAATGGTTCCTTTGAGATGCAAGAAGGAACCATCCTTTGCCGCGATGTTCGTGTAGACGGTGCCGGAATTCCAGTCCTGCACATGGACGACGTTCGAACCAGTGCTCGGCTCGTGCCAGTAGACCATGTATAGCTTGGGGCCGATCTCGACCGCCTGGTACTGAACGGTGTCCTTCACCCTCTTGAACGCGCCGGAGGCGTCTTCGAACGACATGGTTCGACCGTCGAGGAAGTGGAGATTGAACTTCGCTGCGCCAAAATCCACGACAGCCGTCTTGCCCACGGGGGGATAGTTGCTGGCGGCTGTCTCACGTGGCAGCCCCGCCGCTATCAGAGCGCCAGCTGACCCAGCCGCGACCAGCAGAAGCATTCTCCTAGCGCGCATATCTTTCTCCTGTGGTGCGCTGGCGAGTCTGGTTATCTCGCTGCATCGTCATTCGGTGAGCCGTCCAGTTCCCTGGCGATGATGTCGGTAAGGGCGCGGACCTTGGCAGGGACGAAGCGACCTGAAGGGTACAGCGCGTAAGCCGCGCGACGCAGCGGTTCGTAGCCGTCAAGCAGCGAGATGAGCTTACCCGCTGCCACTTCGGTGCCAACGATAAAGGCCGGCTGGAAGATGATGCCCTGGCCAGCCACCGCAAGCGCTCGGAGCAGGTCACCACTGTTGGCCTTCATCGACCCCCGAACCCGTTGCACGAAGCGTTCGCCCTGACGCTCGAATGCCCATTCGTCGGGGGGATCATTATCGCTGTAGATCAGGCACTCGTGCCCCGCGAGATCGGCCGGTGTTGTCGGCACGCCCCGACGTTCCAGGTAGGAGGGAGCGGCGCAAAGGATGATGGGAACGGCGGCGATCCGCCGTGCAACTAAGGTCGATCGCAGGGCTGGGGCTATGCGGATGCTGAGGTCAAATCCCTCCCGGATCAGGTCGGTTGGCGCATCATCCAGCCTGATTTCGAGATCGACGGACGGATGTTCCTCGCGAAAGCGGCAGATCGCAGTGTTCAGTCTGCGGGTCGCGAAGGTGTGGGGAAAGACGACCCGGAGGCGCGATGGAGCCGTGGGACTGGCGCCGGACGCCTCCGCCTCAATCGCTTTGAGGTCATCGACGACCTGGCTGTAGAAATTGAACAGCTTGTCTCCGGCATCGGTCAGACTGAGGCTCCGAGTGGATCGGTTGAGCAAGCGGGTGCCCACCGACTCCTCCAGTTCGCGTACCATCCGCGACGCGCTGGTCTGGGAAAGCCCAGCCTGCTCGGCTGCGCGCACGAACGAACCGGCGCGAACCACCTGCAGGAACACCTTGATAGAGGCGAGCTTATCCATACACCGACCTTGTCCGCGACCCACCATTATCCCGCCATTCGGCAGACACACTGCCGAAATGACCTCATTATCACGCCCAATGTCTCCTCTTATTGTTCATTGCGAACATGAAAGGGAGCATCTTTGTGAAGTATTCTAAC
The DNA here is from genome assembly GCF_009363895.1 of Sphingomonas ginsengisoli An et al. 2013. Taxonomy (NCBI): domain Bacteria; kingdom Pseudomonadati; phylum Pseudomonadota; class Alphaproteobacteria; order Sphingomonadales; family Sphingomonadaceae; genus Sphingomonas; species Sphingomonas ginsengisoli (ex An et al. 2013). The sequence continues at coordinate 1,541,465 of NZ_CP045434.1, forward strand.
ATCGCTTTTGTTGCTGCTGCAATGGCCTTTTTAGCTCTGCCAAGTACTGCTAGCGCTGGTCCCGTTCAGGAGGCCAACAAACGCTTGGTAAGCAGTGCAATGCATGAGCTTTTTGTCACGCGCAATGCAACGAAGGCAGTTCGGCTTTACTTCGGCAAGCCTTACCTCCAGCACAACCCGACCATAGCTGATGGTGCCGACGACTTACCCAAAGTCGTTGCAAGCCTGCCGAAGAACTTCAAATATGAGCCGGGCGTGATCGTGGCGGATGGCGACCTAGTGATGATCCACGGGCGTTACACCGGATGGGGACCCAAGCCGCTCGTCACGGTCGACATCTTCCGCGTCAAGAACGGCAAGCTCGTGGAGCATTGGGACGTAATGCAGGAAGATGTGCCGGCTGCTCAGACCAAGAGCCATCGGCCGATGTTCCCGATCACTCGTTAGTCGTTGAGGAAGTCATGGCCGCTCGCCAGCCGACCTTCTACATCCCCCATGGCGGGGGGCCATGCTTCTTCATCCCCGATCCGGCAAACCACTGGACCGGCATGGAAGCATTCCTCCGCTCCCTACCGAGCCGTTTGCCAGCGGCACCGGCGGCCATACTTTTAGTCTCGGCGCATTGGGAGACACGAGGGTTCCAGCTGACTGGCGGCAACAGTCCGGGATTGATCTACGACTATTATGGATTCCCGCCGGAAACCTATGCGATCCGCTATGGCCCGCCCGGTGCGCCGGCGCTGGCAGAAGAAGTGGCGCAATCGCTTCGTGGAGCCGGGATCCAAGCGGAAGTAGACGCTAGTCGCGGTTTCGATCACGGAACGTTCGTGCCGCTTAAGGTTGCATTCCCCGATGCTCAGATCCCGGTAGTCGAGATGTCGGTTGAACGCGATCTCGACCCCGAGTTGCATCTCCGAGCAGGCCGGGCGCTCGCCGCGCTGAGGGAAGAAGGCGTTCTGATCATCGGCTCAGGCATGAGCTTCCACGATCTGAAGGCGTTTGGTGACCAGCGCTTCACCGATACCTCGCTTGCATTCGATCACTGGCTGACATCGGCAATCGAGCAGCCGGCGAACGAGCGCTTCGAAACACTTCAGAGACGGACGCATGCTCCAGGAGGCAAGGCCGCGCACCCTACCGCAGAACACCTCATTCCTCTGATGGTCGTCGCCGGCGCCTCCTCCGAGCCGGGAGAAAAGATCTATGGCGAGATTGTCCTCGAGACGGCGGTTTCTGGTTATGAGTTCGCTTAGGACCTCGGCTGTACCAACTGAGTTCGTTTCATGAGAGCACAGCGGCTTGAAGCCTTCACCGACGGCGTTCTGGCCATTGTGATCACGATTGCCGTGCTAGAAATGAAGCCACCCGCAAGTGTCCAGCCGGCGGCGTTGATTGCGTCACTCCCGGTTCTGCTCGCGTACTCGCTCAGCTTCATCAACGTCGGAATCTTCTGGGCCAACCACCATCACCTGTTGCAGGCCACTGAGAAAGTCGATGGACGCGTACTGTGGGCCAATCTGTCGCTGTTGTTCTGGCTGTCGCTAGTTCCCTTCGTGATCCGGTGGGTCGACGATCAAGGGATCTCACCTCTGCCGACCGCTGCCTACGGCTTCACTCTGCTCATGGCCTCGATCAGCTATGTTCTGACCGAGCGAGCCATCATCGCGGCGAACGACGAGACCCCGCTGCTGAAGGAAGCGGTTGGTAATGACACCAAGGGTTTAGTGTCCCTGCTGCTCTATGCGGGAGGGACCTGCGTCGCCTTCTTGGTGCCGCTAGCTGCGGTGGTTGCCTATCTAGCAGTCTCAGTAATCTGGTTGGTGCCGGATCGAAGGATCGAGAAGCGCTTGACTTTGCGGAATAAGAGATAAGAGCGACAAGGGCTAGCAACGAGCTTTACAAGTGTCCGCTAGACGGGCGCTCGCCTGAGGCATCAAGCGTTTTTGTACAAGCGCTGGATTTGACGTGTTGCTTCTTATGAATGAGCGTCCGCTAATCGTACGTCTCTACCCGATAGCGGCCGTTCTGCTTACCACCACAAACGTAATTTTTTGGGCTTCCGGAGCGAGCGCTTTGAACCCGCAGTGGCTTACAATTCGGCAGGTCTGACCGGATCGGTGCAGCACTCGAGCCTTCAGAAGACGATCCATGGCATACCGTTCGCCCACACGCCTCCCGTGAAAACAACCGCGGCTAGCTTCTTACAGTCCACCACTCCGGCCATTGCACCTGCTGAGGAGTGCGTGTGGCCTCGATTACTGTTCTTTGCTCTTCAACAGTGAGCCTGCGCTTGCCAAGGCGGTTCAGCGCAACCTGCACAATCCACGGCTTGAGCTCGAACCTGGCTTTCTCTTCCGAGTACCGGTTGAGTAGCGTTGCGATACCGAGAGGCTCGATGCTGGAGCCCACTGAGCCTGGCGAAAACCCCTTCCATACAATTCTAATCTGGATCGGGTTCCTTACCTGTCGCTTGGCACGTGCGATCTCAATCGCCTCGAGGGAAGCACGTGCCGCGGCACTGTCGCCGGCTAAGCCCTTCTTCGTCAGGTGGAGCAGAAAGGCTTCGGCGGCTGTAACCCGCCGCTGACGACCATCTTCCCTGATGGTGACCATCTGACCAAGCAATCCGTCGTAGGGGATGTCCTTGGATCGTCCCCTTGGGCGGCCGCGAGGATTGCCGCTCTGCCCTGGCTTGAACCGGCTTGCGGTGGGCGGCTTGCCATAGCCGTTGGGTTCGGGGCTGGTCTCCAAGTCAATGTCCTCCCCGCTGGCGAGGCCACTTGAGAGCCTCTGCATCGATGGTCTGCCTGACCACCTCTTCCCTATCCTTTTCCGTCAACTGTCGACGGCCTGGGCGGCTTAGAGCAGCTTGGGTTGCCCAGGTGGCAAGCTTCATACGTGTGCCGTATTCACAGGCCCCACCAGTCCAACAAGGATCGGGCACCGTAATGCCAAGCAGCAACATGGCGTCGTCGGCATTCCGCGGATCCTGTTCCTGCCCAAACTTATAAGCTTGCACCTTCTGTGAGGGAGCCTTTTTGACCAGTGCCTTTTCGCGCTTCTCGATCATTTTCAAGACGGCTCGCACAGCCATTTTGCTGCCCTTGAGTGCGCCTTGGTAGGTTTGAAGCTGAAGCGCTTCGTCGACCGTAAGCTCTCGATCGACACCGTTCTGTGTAACGGTGAAGGTCTTATCGAGTACGACCTCGAACGCGGAGATGTGCGGCCGGCGAGCCTTCGGACGTCCAGCCGGATTACCGCTCCGGCCTTTTTCGAAGCGGCCGCTCACGCAGCCGCCTCCAGGATCGGGGTACCGCCAGTTGATTGCACCCAACGTTCGACGGCTACGTCCACATAAGCCGGATCGATGTCACAGCCCCGGAACTTCCGACCGGTCCGTTCCGCCGCAATCAGCGTCGTACCCGAGCCCAGGAACATGTCGAACACCAGGTCACCGCGCCGGGTCACATCCTGCAGTGCGTCGGAGACCAGCGCGACAGGCTTCACCGTTGGGTGAAGCGCCAGGTCCTCGCGGCGGCTCCCCGCCATTGAGTTGACGGAAGGATAGTCCCACACGTTTGTACGATTGCGTCCATGCTTGCCGAGCTCAACCGCGTTGAAGTGCGGGCTGGCGCCGATCCGATAAACAAACACCATCTCGTGTTTGGAGCGGTAGAGAGAGCCCATGCCGGCGTTGGTCTTGTTCCAGACGCAGATGTTCAGCAGCTGGTTGTAGATGTCGGTCACGGCTGCCGTGACATCATCCATGTGGCGCCAGTCCATGCAGACGAAATGCACGGCGCCGTCCCGCGACACGGCAGCAGCGGCGCCGAGTGTGTCAGTCAAAAATTGTCTGAAAGCCGCCTGGCTCATTTCACCAGAGGCCATGGCGAACTCGCGATGGCGACCGGCTGAGTTCGCATGCCCATTGATTTTCACGTTGTACGGTGGGTCCAAGAACGCGGCGTCGATCGCCGCACCCTCTCCCAAGATCTTCTTGAGGAACTCGACGTTGCGTCCATCGCCGCACCCGATGCGATGCTCACCCAACACCCAGATGTCGCCAAGCTTGGTGCGCGGCTCAACCGGCACCGCAGGGATGACCTCATCGTCCGGGTCGTTCGCAGCTTTCAGCGCGACGTCGATCTCGCCAGCCGAAAAGCCGGTGAGGCCGAGGTCAAAGTCGATGTCCAGGGTTGAAAGATCGGCAAGCTCGAGCCTCAGGACCTCCAAATCCCAGCCGGCATTCAAGGCGATCTTGTTATCGGCAAGGCGCAAGGCCTTCTTCTGCGCTTCGGTAAGGTCCTCGACGACGATCGTCGGCACCTGCTCGAGGCCGATCTCCTTGGCGGCCCTCAGCCGACCGTGACCAGCGATCAGCACGCCCGTCTCATCAACCAGCACCGGGTTGGTAAACCCGAACTGGCGGATGGACGAACATAGCTGTTCGATCTGCCGCTTGGGATGCGTCCGCGCATTGCGCGGATCAGGACGAAGATCGCTGATCGGCCGATAAACGACTGTCAGCTGGCGAGTGGGTAGCGCCCCCGCGACACTCTGCTTCATGTTCTCGGAACATAGCACGAACATGCAGAAAAATCAATGCTGTGGCGCCACTTCCCGGTGGATAAGCTGTGGAAAGCGAGCAAAGCAGACAAACCCCGCCTCGCGGGCTTGTGTCGGTAGCGGCGGATGGTCGTCGCTCACCGGAGAACAAGCATGGCAAAGGAAGCCAAGAAAACACTCACCAAGCTCGACAAGGTGTTGGCCCAACTGCAGCGACCCACGGGCGCGAGCATCGCCGAAATGATGAAAGTGACTGGCTGGCAGGCCCACAGCGTGCGCGGCGCACTAGCCGGCACCTTGAAGAAGAAGGGCCATCAGACCACCAACGAGGTGGTCGACGGCGTACGGCGTTACCGCATCGTCGCGGCTGAACAATGAGTGGTGTGGAGGAGCAGGTTGCGGCCCTTGAGCAGATGGACCTGCATCAGCTTCGAGCCGAATGGGACCTGCGCTTCGGCGCACCTCCCACCGCGCGATCGGCAAAAATGGTCCGACTCGCTCTCGCATGGCGCATCCAGGCGCAGGCGCTTGGCGGACTCAGCCGAGAGATGCGCGATGCTTTGGCGCGAACCGGCCGGGTCGTAGCTGAAGGTCAGGATCTCGGCGCTGGTGCCACCCTGCGCCGAACCTGGGACGGCGTAGAGCATGTCGTCACCGTGCAGGAAGGCAGCTTCGACTGGAACGGGCGCAGGTTCCGCAGCCTGTCGGGTGTTGCCACGGCAATTGCCGGCACACGGTGGAATGGTCGCCGCTTCTTCGGACTACGCTCGTGATGCGCTGCGCCATTTACACGCGCAAGAGCTCGGACGAGGGCCTCGACCAGCACTTCAACAGCCTCGATGCGCAGCGTGAAGCTTGCGAGGCTTACGTGCTCAGCCAGGCTGGTGAAGGCTGGTCCGCCCTCTCCACCCGCTATGACGATGGCGGTTTCAGCGGCGGCAACATGGAGCGCCCTGCCCTTACGCGTTTGCTGGACCATATCGGTCGCGGGCTGGTCGACATCGTGGTGGTCTACAAAATCGATCGCTTGACCCGCAGCCTGCCCGACTTTGCGCGGATCGTGGAACGCTTCGATCAGAAGGACGTGAGCTTTGTCAGCGTGACTCAGGCGTTCAATACGACCAGCAGCATGGGCCGGCTGACGCTCAATGTGCTGCTGTCGTTTGCCCAATTCGAGCGCGAGGTCACCGGCGAGCGCATCCGCGACAAGATTGCAGCGTCGAAGGCCAAAGGCATGTGGATGGGTGGACTTGCGCCGCTCGGATACGACCTGCCTGCGGATAACGCGCGAGTCCTGAAGGTAAATGCGGCGGAGGCCGGGACCGTCCGCTACATCTTCGAGCAGTATCTGGCGCTCGGGTCAGTGCACCGCCTGCTCGACAAGCTAGAGGCCGAAGGCGTCCGATCGAAGCTGCGAGTCACCCGTAAGGGACGGAAGCTTGGCGGCCAGCGGTTCAGCCGCGGAGCGATGTTCCACCTGCTGCAAAATCGCGTGTACCTTGGTGTAATCGTCCACAAGGACCAGTGCTACCCGGGACAGCACGACGCGATCGTTGCGCGAGAGTTGTTCGAGAAGGTGCACGCCAAACTTGCTGGCGATCGTCGAGTCCGCAGCTCCTATGCTCGCACGCATCATCCTTACGCCGGCAAGCTATCCGATGCGGCTGGGCAGGGGCTCGTGCGGACGCACTCGCGGGGCGCCCGGGGCAAGTCATACGCTTACTACGTGCCCGCTGCTTTGCAGCTCGGCCGGCAAGCAGTGTCTACCACCGAGCGCTTCTCAGCGACGCGCGTTGATCAGGCCGTCTCACAAGCGATCGGCAGGCTCAGTTTGTTGCCGGGACAGCCCTGCCCACTCGTGCGAGCTGAAGTCGCCAAGCATTCACTCACCCTTGTACTTCCCGCCAAGCTGCAGAGCCGGGTCGCTGAAACTATGGGCGAAGGTGAGTGCTTCGGCAGCGATCCCGCCAACCCCGATCTGCTGACGTGGACAGTCGCGGCGAACCTGAAGCCGCGAGGCGGTCGCGCGCGAGTGGAAGCAGTCACCGCAACGCCAAACCGCGACGAGAAGCTGATTACTGCGCTTCGCGCTGCCTATAGGCTTGTTGGACGTACTCACAACGGCTTACCGACGATCACGGACTTACCGCAGTCGCGCTACTCGGTGCGGCTAATGCGCCTCGCGTTTCTCTCGCCCAAGATCCAGGCCATGATTCTCGACGGCAAACAGCCATCGAGGCTGCGCCTCGAAGATCTGATTAGGTCGGCCGTGCCCCTGTGCTGGAGAAAACAAGAAATGCTGATTGAGCGTCTAAGCGCCTGAGCCAAAGTCACCTGTTACGGGCAATCAAATCGGCTGTTTGTGCCGAATTAAGCCCCTGTTCTGTCGATAAAAGCACCTGTTCTGCCGAGTAACAGGGAACGGCGGCCGTTCCGTCATGTAAGTGGCGGATTTCTGCCAAGCCCTGACCGAAGCAACTACTCCTCGGTACTCCCTAGAACCTGTTGTGCGCTCCCAAACGCGCGTTTTTCCCTGTTCCGTGCTTCGCACGCGTAACCGGACCGACCATCGAGCGCTCAGAGACAGCAGTGGCAATAAGCGTCCGATCGCTACCCTGGTAAGTTGCTGACGTCGCACCACGGATCGGAAGCGCGACGAATAAAGGCCCTGTTACGGGACCTTGCAGGCGAGCGCCTAGAGACGAGACTAGTTACGCTGTTGCGTGGCGGAGAGGGTGGGATTCGAACCCACGGTACCCGTGAGGGCACGCCGCATTTCGAGTGCGGTGCTTTCGACCACTCAGCCACCTCTCCGCGAGATTGCCAGCGCTGCCAGGGCGGGTCGCGGGCGGGCCTCTAGCAAGGCCATGCTAGCTTGCCTAGCCCGCAGGCCAGCTTTGCGGGCGGCATTTTCGGCGGCATCGCCCGGGCCATGACTTCGTTGGTGATCGGCGCCTCGGGCGGGATTGGTGCGGCGCTAGCCGCCCGCCTCGCTGCCGTTGAGTCGACGCATACCCTTTCGCGCTCGGCGGGGGAGATCGACCTTACCGACGAGGCGAGCATTGCCGCCGCCGCCGAGCGTGTCCGCCCCAACGCGCCGTTCGACCGGATCATCGTCGCCACCGGGCTACTTCATGACGACGAGAGCGGCCCCGAAAAGTCGTTGCGCGAGCTGACCGCCGATAAACTGGCGCGGAGTTTTGCGGTAAATGCAATCGGGCCCACTCTGTGCGCGCGCTACTTCCTGCCTTTGTTGGCGCGCGACGGCCGCTTCGCCGCGCTGTCGGCGCGGGTCGGGAGCATCGGCGACAATCGGCTAGGCGGCTGGTACGGCTATCGGGCGTCCAAGGCGGCGCTCAACCAGCTGATCCGCACCGCCGCCATCGAGTGGGCGCACTCCCGGCCCGCGGCGCTCTGCGTCACCCTCCACCCCGGCACGGTCGACACGGCCATGAGCCGCCCGTTCCAGCGCGGGGTCGCGCCCGAACGGCTGTTCACCCCCGCCGACGCGGCGGAGCGCATGCTCGCGGTGCTCGACGCGCTGACCCCGGCCGATAGCGGCGGCTGCTTCGACTGGGCGGGAAGGCGGGTCGCGCCATGACGCTTGTGCAAGTCGCGCCGGCCACTAGATTGCAGCCATGTCGCCGATTGAACGTTTTCCGATCATGACTGTCGATCCCTCCGCCCCGCCGGTCGCGCGCGCCCGCTTCGGGATCGGCGAAGTGGTGCGGCATCGCCTGCTCGACTTCCGCGGGGTGATTTTCGACGTCGATCCCGTCTTCGCCAATTCGGACGAATGGTACGAATCGATCCCGGCCGAGATCCGGCCGGCCAAGAACCAGCCCTTCTACCATCTGCTCGCCGAGAATGCGGAGAGCAGCTACGTCGCCTATGTCAGCCAGCAGAATCTGATCGCCGACGAAGATGATGAGCCGATCGACCATCCGGCGATCGACGGCCTGTTCGATGCGTTCGAGCCGGGGCGCTACCGCCTGAAGCCCGAGCACCGCCACTAGTCCGCGGTGCCGCGTGACCCGGATGTTGCAACGCCGCAACATAACCGGGATTAGCGTTCGCATCACACGTTAAAGACTTGTCATCTTGGCCGATTCGGCATCCGTTCGTGTCCATGGCTCTGCCAGGGCACGGGGGATATTTCGACATGACCGGACTGACCAAGCGGGTGCTGCTTGCTTCGCTGAGCACCTTTGCCTTCACCACCGCCGCATCGGCGCAATCGACCACGCAGACCTCGCCCGCGGCGCAGGACGCGACCGGCGCTACCCAGGCGAATGACGAGAGGGCGGCCGCCGACAATACGGTGGTGGTGACCGGCACCCGTACCGCCAACCGCACCGTCGCCAACAGCCCGGTGCCGGTCGACGTGATCGGCTCGGACGCGATCGTCCACACCGGCCAGACCGAGACCAACCGGATCCTCAACCAGCTGGTCCCCTCCTTCAACTTCCCCCAGCCGTCGATCGCCGACGGCTCGGATTCGCTGCGCCCCGCTACCTTGCGCGGGCTCGCCCCCGACCAGACGCTGGTGCTGGTCAACGGCAAGCGCCGCCACGTCTCCGCGCTGCTCAACGTCAATGGGACGGTCGGGCGCGGCAGCGCGGCGGTGGACCTGAACCTCATCCCGGGAATCGCGATCAGCCGCGTCGAGGTGCTGCGCGACGGCGCCGCCGCGCAATATGGCTCGGACGCGATCGCCGGGGTCATCAACATCCAGCTCAAGAGCGCCGACCATGGCGGGCGGGTCAGCCTGACCTACGGCGAATATTGGACCTCGCTCAAGGATGTCGCCAACATCACCGGCTTGCAGACCGATGCGTCGGGCCAGCCGATCCTCGGCACCGACCCACGCTATTTCCTCGCCAACAGCGACGGCAACCGCACCGCCCACGACGGCACCCAGGCGACGCTCGCTGCCAACCTTGGCCTGCCGCTCGGCAGCCGCGGCTTCGTCAACGTTTCGGGCGAGGTGCGCGTGCGCGACCGCACCAACCGCGCCGGCTATGACTTGAGGCCCAATTACAACCGGGTCGGGAGCGGTCCGTTCGATCCGCGCGAAGTCAACTTCAACCGGCTCGAGTTCCGCTTCGGCGATCCCGACACCACCGACTACACGCTGTTCGTCAACTCGGGCTACGACCTCACCCCCGACTGGCAGCTCTACGCCTTCGGCTCCTACGGACATCGCAACGCCACCAGCGCGGCCAATTACCGCCAGCAGTCGGCCGCGGCGAACCGCGACTTCTCGGTGCTGAGTCCGTCGACCACGCCGACCTCGGCCAATTTCGTGCCGCTAACCCCGGACGGCTTCCTGCCGCTGGTCAAGACGCAGCTGCGCGATTATTCGGCGATCGGCGGACTGCGCGGCACGGTGGCCGGGTTCAAGGCCGACTTCTCGCTCGGCCGCGGTTACGACAAGTTCGACTATGCGGTCGACGACACGCTCAATACCTCGTTCGGCCCGGCCAGCCCGCGCAACTTCGACGCCGGCGGGCTGCGCTACGGCCAGTGGCTGGTCAACGCCGACTTCAGCCAGGACTATAATGTCGGCTTCGCCAAGCCGCTGACGCTGGCGTTCGGCGCCGAGCATCGCCGCGAGCGCTTCCAGATCCGCCCTGGCCAGCTCGAATCCTACGCGCTCGGACCCTATTTCCGCCCGGCGATCACGACTACCTCGGCCAACTGCGCGACGCAGGGCGGCGTCTACAACACCACCACCGGTGTCTGCAGCTTCCCGGGCCGCCAGGCGGCCGCGGGTGCGCAGGGCTTTCCCGGCATCCCGGCCTCGAGCGCGACCAACGCCAAGCGCCACAGCTGGGCGGCCTATGCCGAGCTCGACACTGATCCGCTGCCCGGCGTCACGACCACGCTGGCGGGCCGCTTCGAGCATTACTCCGACTTCGGCTCGACGGTGAACGGCAAGTTCGCCGCGCGCTGGGAGTTCATCCCGGGCTATGCGATCCGCGGCGCGATCTCGAACGGCTTCCGCGCCCCCTCGCTCCACCAGCAATATTTCACCACCACCTCGACCAACTTCATCAACGGCGTACCGGTCGACATCGCCACGCTGTCGGTCGGGGCGCCGGCCGCGGTGGCTCTGGGTGCCAAGCCCTTGAAGCCCGAGAAGTCGGTCAATTTGAGCCTCGGCGCGACCGCCAACCCGCTGCGCGGGCTGACCTTCACCGCCGATTACTACCACATCAAGATCAAGGACCGGATCGTCCTCACCGAGACGCTGGGCAATGGCGGCACCGGCAACACCGCCGCGGTCCAGTCGCAGGTCACTACCCTGCTGCAGACGCTCGGCTTCCCGCAGGTCGCCGCCGCGCGCTTCTTCATCAACGGCGTCGATACCACCACCAAGGGCATCGATCTGGTCGCCGCCTACAATTGGCGCGCGGGGGACTTCGGCAAGTGGACGCTGACCGCCGCCTACAACCGCAACAAGACCAGCATCGACAAGCGGCTGGCGGCGCCGGGCGCGCTGGCGCAAATCCCCAACATCGTCCTGTTCGGACGGGTCGAGGGCATCCGCTTCACCGACGGCCAGCCGCGCGACAAGATCGTGCTCAGCGCCGACGGCGACCTAGGCCCGGTCGGGATCACCGCCCGCACCACCCGCTACGGCAAGGTCATCTCGCCCGGCGCGACCAATCCGATCAGCGATCCGACCAGCCTCACTGCTTACGGTCCCGACGATATCTTCCTCGGCCGCAAGTGGGTGACCGACGCCGAGGTCCGCTGGAAGCCGGCCAAGGGAATCGAGTTCGCGCTCGGCGCCAACAATCTGTTCGACGTCTATCCCGATCGCTCGCCGTTCGGGCTGCGGCCGAGCAGCGTCGGTGGATCGTACCCGGCGAACCAGGAATATATCCCTTACTCGATCTTCTCGCCGTTCGGGTTCAACGGACGCTTCGTCTACGGACGGGTGTCGGCGGACTTCTAAACCGGCTAAGGCAAGGGCCGGCGCGGTTGACACCCGCCCGACCCTCCCTTAGGCGGCACGCTTTCCGCGCGAGGGGTGACCCTCGGGCCTAGCGGCGCGCGGAAGCGAGATTTAAAGACAGAAAAGAGAAGAGCCAATGTTCGCAATCGTGCGCACGGGCGGCAAGCAGTATCGCGTTGCCCCCGGAGACAAGATCGTCGTCGAGAAGATGGACGGTAATGCCGGCGACAAGATCACCTTGGGTGACGTGCTGCTGGCGGGCGATGGTTCGGACCTCAAGAGCGTCGAGGGCCTGACAGTCGCGGCCGAGATCGTCGCGCAGGCGAAGGGCGAGAAGGTCGTCGTCTTCAAGAAGCGCCGCCGCCACAATTATCGCCGCAAGAAGGGCCATCGCCAGCAGCACACGATCCTGCGGATCACCGCGGTGGGCGATCAGAAGTCCGAGCAGGGCGCCAAGAAGAAGGCCAAGCCGGCCGCCGACGAGACCGCCGCTCCGGCCGCGACTGCTCCGGCGCCCGCCAAGGCCGAGAGCAAGCCCAAGGCAGCGGCCAAGCCGGCGCCGAAGAATGCGGTCAGCAGCGAGGGTGTCGCCAAGGCTGACGCCGGCACCAAGGCGACGCACGACGTGTCGACTTCCGATGCTGCGCCTGCTAAGAAGACCAAGAAGGCCCCCGCGGCCAAGAAGACCGAAGAGAAGTAAGCAACGATGGCACATAAGAAGGCTGGCGGCTCGTCACGGAACGGCCGCGACTCGCAGAGCAAGCGCCTGGGCGTGAAGAAGTTTGGCGGTGAGCAGGTGCTCGCCGGCAACATCATCGTGCGTCAACGCGGCACCAAGTGGTATCCGGGCAACAATGTTGGCCTGGGCAAGGACCACACGCTGTTCGCGCTGACCGACGGCCAAGTCGAGTTCCGCGACGGCCTGCTTGGCCGAAAGTATGTCCACGTCGCGGCGTTTATGCCGGCGATGGACGCTGCCGAATAGGGGTTGGTCACTGACAGGCCGCCCCCCGAGGGGCCGGCCCAGACCAACATCCAACCGGATCGAGGAAAGGGAGAAGAGGGAAGGCCCCTCTTCTCCCTTTCTTTTTCTTCTCCCGAAACTGCCACGCCGGTCCGCCACAGGGCCGGCCAAGTGGAGGGACGACCGATGTTCGCGAGAACGACAAGATTATTGCTGAGACCCGGCTGGGCCGAGGACGCCCCGGCTCTCGCCCAGGCGCTCGCCGACGAGCAGATCGTTCGCAACCTCGCGGTCGTGCCCTGGCCCTATGGGCTGAAGGAAGCCGAGGCCTTCCTCGGCGCGCCCAAGGATCCGTGCCTGCCGAGCTTCTTGCTCTACGCCCGCACCGCCAGCGCGCCCGAGCTAATCGGCTCGTGCGGGCTGGTGCGACGGCCCTCGGGCGCGGTCGAACTCGGCTATTGGATTGCGCGGCCGCACTGGAACCAGGGCTATGCGACCGAGGCGGCGACCCAGCTCGTCGAGATCGCCCGCACCCTCGGGCTCCGGCGGCTCGCGGCGTTCCACTTCCTCGATAATCCGGCGAGCGGCCGGGTGCTCGAGAAGCTCGGCTTCGTCCCCACCGGGCTGGTCGGCCCGCGCTTCAGCTGCGGCCGTGGAGCCGAGGCGCCGGCGCGGCAGCTGGCGCTGAGCCTGGTCGAGAAGGCGGAGCGGCTGGCGGCTTGAACCTCCTCCCCGTCGCCACGCGGCGGGAAGGTTGGGCTAAATGGCGCCGCGGACGCGCTTCCTGGGCGGGACCTGGAGATAGGGATAGGTCTGTTCCCAGCCCTTGATCAGCGCTCGGTCGTCCTCATTCCACGGATGGAAACCGGGCAGGAAGAATTTGGCCCAGCCACCGGCGACCTTGCGGAAGATGCCGGGCGAACCCCAGAGCTTCCACTGCAGCGTCCACCACACCTTGCGGCCGGTCAGCCCGTCCTGGCGCAGCAGCTCGAGCGCGCCCGCGGTGCGGTGCTTCACGAAGTTCTTGGTCACCAGCAGCATCATCATGCTCTTGAGCTTCCAGCGCTTGAAGCGCGGCAGCTTGGCGGTCACCGCCAGCCAGGTGTCGTAGGCGACGCCCTTGTGCTCGATCTCCTCGACCGCATGCCAGCGCCACATGTCGGCGGTGGCCTGGTCGGCGCCTTTGAGATGCCTGGGGTTGGCGAGCAGCTCGTGGGCGATGATCGCCGTGAAATGCTCGAGGCACATTGTGCTCATCAGGCCGACGATCGGCGGCTTGGCGCGCAGCTCGACAAGGCTCTCCTCGACGCAGCGCTCGAGCGGGCCGAGGTCGTAGCCGGCGTCGGTCGCGCGCTTGTTGAAGGCGACATGCTCGCGGCTGTGGATGACTTCCTGCGTCGTGAAGGCCTTGATCTCGCCCGCCAGCCGCGCGTCGGCCTGGTCGCGGAAGGCGCGCACCGTCTCGATGAAATTGGCCTCGCCGAGCGGGAAGGTCGCTGACAGGGCGTTGTAAATGGCGGTCTGGTATGGATCGCCGTTCAGCCACCAGCGCGCGGTCGACTCGTCGCGCCCGAAGCGCAGGTCGCGGGGCGTGATCGTGAGGTCCGCCGGGGTCGGCGTCGTTCGGTTCAGGGTTGCAACGGTCATTAGCCTACTCCAAGCCTGCCGAAGTGTATCTGACGATTGCTTACAAATATGTCAATAACACCCCTCGCCCGCAAAAGAGTTTCGCCCGAGGAAAGCCGCGCCGCCGCGCTGGCGGCAGCGCGCAGTTTGCTGATCCGCGACGGCGCGGCGGCGGTGACTCTGCAGCGGGTGGCGATGATCGTCGGGCGAACCCACGCCAATCTGCTCCACCATTTCGGCTCGGCCGCCGGGCTCCAGCAGGCGATGGCCGAGGACATCGCCCACACCGTCGCCGCCTCGATCGAGGGCGCGATCGAGCAGCGCCGCCGGGGCGAGGCGAGCGAGCGGCACGTGATCGACGCGATGTTCGATGCCTTCCGCCGCGAGGGCGCGGGCGAGCTGATCGGGTGGATCGCGTTGACCCGCCAGCGCCAGGCGCTGCAGCCGGTGATCGATACGATCGAGCGGATCATCCGCACCATGCGTGCGGCGGGTGACTGGCGCCCGGTCGACCGGATGACGCTTGGCCTCACCCTGCTGGCAATCGGCGACAGCCTGGCGGGCGAGGAGATTGCGCGCGCCTGCGGGATCGACCGGGAGGCGGTGCGCGACGTCGCCATTCGCCAGATCGAAGCGCTCGCCGGCGAGGCGTTGCGGCCTTAGGCGGGACGCGGCAGCGTCGGCTCGCCTTCCTGCCAGCCCGCGGCGCACGGCTCGCCGGTCTGGATTGCCGCCAGCACCCGCAGCGTCTCCTGCGGGTTACGGCCGACGTTGAAGCCGTTGACCGCGACGTGCTGGATGATCCCGGCCGGATCGACGATGAAGGTCGCGCGTAAAGCGACCTGCGCAGTCCCGCTGAGGATGCCGAGCGCCCGCGCCAGCGCGCGATCGGAATCGGCGATCCATGGGAAATCGGCCAGTGCCAATTGCTCGTCGGAGCGGCGCCAGGCGTAATGCTCTTCGGCAGTGTCGGTCGAGGCGCCGATCAGCGCGGCGCCGTGGGCCGCGAAAGCCTCCTTGAGCGCGCCATAGCCGACGATCTCGGTCGGGCAGACGAAGGTGAAATCGCGCGGCCAGTAAAACAGCACCCGCCAGCGCCCGCCGGTCTGGCCGAGGTCGATCGTCTTTCCCTTGGGTGGCGCCTTGATCCCCCGCTGCACCGTGACGACCAGTGCCGGCAGGCGATCACCAACTGTCAGCATTGTTTCTCCTCATCGGCCGACCGGGCCGACGTGCAATTCACTCAACCCGCTGCTACTCATTGAGCCAAGCGATGAGCAACTATCTTCCGACCCTGCGCCAGCTGCAATATCTGGTGGCGCTCAACGACCACGGCCATTTCGGTCGTGCCGCCGACGCCTGCTTCATCACCCAGTCGACCCTCTCCGCCGCGCTGCGCGAGCTCGAGACCCTGCTCGGCACCACGCTGGTCGAGCGCACGCGGCGGGTGACCCGCTTCACCCCTCTCGGCCTGCGGATCGTCGCCAAGGCGCGGCGGGTGCTGCGCGAGGCGGAGGAACTTGCCGACTTGGCGCAGGCCGAGCGGACGCCGCTGACCGGCGACCTGCGGCTCGGCGTGATTCCGACCATCGCCCCGTTCCTGCTGCCGACCCTGTTGCCCCAGCTCCGCGCCGAATTCCCCGGCCTCAAGCTCTATCTGCGCGAGGAGACCAGCCAGGCGGCCTGCGACGGTCTTCACCGCGGCCAGCTCGACTGCGTGCTGCTGGCGACGCCCTACGGCTGCGGCGACGTCGAGGAGGCCGCGCTGTTCGCCGACGAACTGCTGGTCGCGGTCCCGGCGGGCGAGCAAACCGCCGAGCGCGTCGCCCCCGACGACATCGCCGCGGGACGACTGTTGCTGCTCGAGGACGGACATTGCCTGAAAGACCATGTGCTGTCGGCCTGCAACCGGCCCGACCTGCGCTCCTCGGCGCTGATGCTGGGCACGTCGCTGCACACGCTGGTGCAGATGGTCGACAATGATCTGGGCGTGACGCTGGTGCCGCGAATGGCGGTCGACGCCGGACTGCTCGAAGGCACCGGGGTACGGGTCCGCCCGCTCGCCGCCGAGCATGCCAGCCGGACCATCGCATTGGTCTGGCGGCGCGGCTCGGCCCGGGCGGCGGAGTTCACCCTCCTCGCCGACGCGCTGCGTCGCTATGCGGCCGAACGTCCGGCCGACCGCGCGGCAGCATAGCAAAAGGGCCCGGAGGCGGGTGCCTCCGAGCCCTCTTCTCGCAATCGGAGGCGTTTACGCCCCGCGGTAGGAGCCGTCGCCGGCCTGGTCGGCCGAGACCTGCGCCTTGCCGAGAACGTCGAAGCGGTCGGCGTTCATGACCTTGGTCCAGGCGGCGATGAAGTGCTTCACGAACAGCTCTTCATTGCCCTGCTCGGCGTAGACTTCGGCGGTGGCGCGCAACTGGCTGTTGGCGCCGAAGATGAGGTCGGTGCGGGTCGCGCGCCACTTCTCCTCGCGGCCGCCGCGGACGTAGCCGACGAACTCCTCGTCGCCGCTCGTATCGACTGCTTCCCAGAAGGTGTCGTTGTCGAACAGGTTGACGAAATAGTCGGTGGTGAGCTGGCCGACCCGGTCGGTGAGGACGCCCTCCTTGCGGTTGCCGTAGGTCGCGCCGAGGACGCGCAAGCCCCCGACCAGCACCGTCATCTCGGGCGCCGAAAGGCCGAGCAGCGCCGCCTTGTCGAGCAGCAGTTCCTCGGTCTTCACGCTGTGCTTGGTCTTGAGATAGTTGCGGAAGCCGTCGGCGGCGGGCTCCATCACCTCGAAGCTGGCGGCGTCGGTCTGCTCCTGTCTCGCATCGCCACGGCCGCCGGTGAACGGCACGGTGACGTTGAAGCCGCCGTCGCGCGCCGCCTTCTCGACCGCTGCGGTGCCGGCGAGAACGATGGCATCGGCCATCGACAGCCCGCCCTTGAGCTCCTCGATCTTGGCGAGCACGCGACCGAGCTCCTCGGGCTCGTTGACCGTCCAGTTCCGCTGCGGCTCGAGCCGGATGCGCGCGCCGTTGGCGCCGCCGCGGTGGTCGGTGACCCGGTAGGAAGAGGCCGAGGCCCAGGCCGCCTTGACCAGCTCACTCACCGACAGGCCCGACGACAGGATCTTGTCCTTGAAGGCGCTGACGTCGGCGTCCGACGGCTTCGACCCCTGCGGCACCGGATCCTGCCAGATCAGATCCTCGGCGGGGACGTCCGGACCGAGGTAACGGACCTTGGGACCCATGTCGCGGTGGCACAGCTTGAACCAGGCGCGGGCAAAGGCGTCCTTGAACGCTTCGTGGTCGTTGCGGAACTTCTCGCTGATGACGCGGAATTCCGGATCGGCCTTGAGCGCCATGTCGGCGGTGGTCATCATCGTCGGCACGCGCTTCGACGGATCGTGCGCGGCGGGCGCCATATCCTCTTCGCGCTGGTTGATCGGCTGCCACTGCTGCGCGCCGGCGGGTGAGCGGACGAGCTCATATTCATAGTCGAGCAGCAGGCGGAAGTAGTTCTCGCTCCACTCGGTCGGCGTGTTGACCCACGCGCCCTCGATCCCGCTGGTGATGGTGTGCTCGCCCATCCCGGTTTCGTGGCTGCTGGTCCAGCCGAGGCCCATCATCGCGATATCGGCGCCCTCGGGCGCCGCACCAACATGGCTGGGGTCGCCCGCGCCGTGCGCCTTGCCGAAGGTGTGTCCGCCGGCGGTTAGCGCAACGGTTTCCTCATGGTTCATCGCCATGCGCTCGAAGGTGATCTTGATGTCGCGCGCCGACTGGAGCGGGTCGGGGTTACCGCCCGGGCCTTCGGGATTGACGTAGATGAGGCCCATCTGGATCGCGGCAAGCGGGTTCTCGAGCTCCATCTCGCGGTCGGGCTGGATGCGGGTCTCTTCCGCCGCGACCCACTGCTCCTCGGCGCCCCAATAGATGTCGCGCTCGGGTTCGAACACGTCGCGGCGGCCGCCGCCGAAGCCGAACACCGGCCCGCCCATGCTCTCGATCGCGACGTTGCCGGTAAGAATGAAGAGGTCGGCCCAGCTGATCGCCTTGCCGTACTTCTGCTTGATCGGCCACAGCAGGCGGCGGGCCTTGTCGAGGTTGCCGTTGTCCGGCCAGCTGTTGAGCGGCGCAAAGCGCTGCTGCCCGCTATTGGCGCCGCCGCGCCCGTCGGCGGTGCGGTAGGTGCCCGCGGCGTGCCACGCCATGCGGATGAAAAATGGCCCGTAATGGCCGTAGTCGGCCGGCCACCACGGCTGGCTGTCGGTCATCAGCGCGGTGAGGTCGGCCTTCAGCGCCTTGTAGTCGAGGGTGTTGAACGCCGCCGCATAATCGAAGTCCGAGCCCAGCGGATCGGGCGAGCGGCCGCCCTGGTGAAGGATGTCGACCGGCAGCGCCTCGGGCCACCAATCCTGATTCTGGCGGCCGAGGAGCGAACGCCCCTTGCCCGGCTGGTGGATGGGGCAGCCGCCCGAAAGATCGCCGGTCTTCGCGTCCATCGTTTTCACTCCTCGCTGATGGGTTTTGTGAGATTGGCCCTAGCTCGGCTCTCTCATCGACGGAAACAAACAATCTTCGCCGGAGTGAGCGACAAAACCGATTGAAAGAGGGCCCGCCGCCGGGAGGTTCGGCGACGGGCCCTCGCCGCTGGCGGAGCGCTGGCTTACTGGTTGCCGCGCGACGCTTCCGCCGACGCCGTCCCGTTGGCCGAGCCGTGCGCCGACGCATGACCCGAACCGTTCGCCGAGGCGCTGGCCGAGCCCTGGCCCGGACCACTGCCCGAACCGCTCAGCGAGGTCCCGCGCAGGCCGCCGATCAGCCCGGTCGCCCGGCCCTGGCCCGCGGCCTCGGCCTGACCGGCAGCCTGCCCGGCACCGCTCGCCGCACCCTGCGCCTGGCCACGGACCTGACCTGCCGCGTTGCCGGCGGCACCCGCCGCGCCATTGGCAACGGCGCCGAGCTGGTCGGTTCCGATCCCCTGTGCGCCGACCGTGGCGCTCTTGCTTCCCGACGCGCTACCGGTGGCAGCGCCGTTGAGACCGGCCGTCTGGCCCAGCCCGCTGGCGCTGGTCGCCGCATCGGCGGCCGAGGTGACGGTGCCGGCGAGTCCGAGGCTCCCGCTCGCCGACCCGCTGCGGGTGTCGACCGAGCGGCTGCCGCTGGCGCTGGCGGCGCCATCGACGCTGCCGGTGACGCTGTTGGTGACCGAGCCGGTGACCCCGTTCAGAGTCCCGGTGAGGTTGCCGGTGCCGCCGAGCACGCCACCAAGGCTGCCGCCGACCGACCCCGAGCCATTCAGCGCGCCGTTGACGACGCCGCCGACGGCTCCGCCGGCGTTGCCGAGCAACTGCGCTTCGGCGGGAGCGGCGGTCGCCAGCAGGGCAGCCGAGAGGAGGAACATGGTCTTCATGGATATTCTCCCTTGATGTCTTGCACCCGGCGCTCACCGGGTCTGCTCAAGGGGAACGACGGCGCTTGGGCGCTTCATCCCGGACGCGAAATTATTTTGCGCCGACGGCCTGCGGATCGGTCCGGCAGGACCGGCAGACGATGCCGCGGCCGACCTTGCCCTTGCCGGGCATGGCTTCCCCGACGAGCGCGGCGGCGCTGCCCCGCAAGGCCAGGCGCGCGGCCACGAGGGGGACGGCAAAGCTGGTGCCGCGAACGCGCGCATAGCCTTGTCCCGGCAAGGCGGCGGCCATGTCGGCCCCGGGGGCCGCGAAATCGAGCTTGCTCGCGCGGCCGGCCTCGGGGAGCGCACGGTCATGCGCGTCCACGGCGGTGACCGCGACCACCCCCGGATAGGCGGCCGGATATTGCACGGGGGCCGCCGGACCGTCGTTGCCGACAGCCGCCACCACCCTGATCCCGCGCGTGCTGAGCGCCTGCATCGCCTGGGCGAGCAGCAGATTGGGCGGCCCCGCCAGGCTGATGCTGATCACCGCCGGATGCTGTGCCGCCGCCCAGCCGAGCGCGCGCACGATCGTGCTTGCCGACCCTGCCGCGCGGCTTCCGCCGAAGACGTCGCCGACGAACAGGCGGGCGCCGCGCGCCGCGCCGCGAAAGGGGCCCTGGTCACCGACCAGCAGCGAGGCGACCGCCGTGCCGTGGCCCGTCGCCTTGGCCGGTCCCGCGAAGGCGCGCTGGGTGACGCTGGCCCCCGCGAGGCTCGGGTGCGAGGCGACGCCGCCATCGATCATCGCGATGGCCGGGCCGCTCCCACCGCCTTGCATCGCAATCGCACCCGCGACGGGCAACAGCGCCCCGCCGGCGGGCTCGTAGACGTGGTCGTAATCGAGCGCGAGGTCGGGCACGGCGCGATGCAGCGCACGATAGGCCGCGACCGCGCTCAGCCTGGCCGGGACGGCCAGACGAACGACGCTCAGGCCCAATTCACCCGCTTCGGCCACCGCGCCGAGCGGTCGGAAGCCGAGCCGGGTCGCGGCCGAGAGCGCAGCTGGGCTCGCACTGACGGCGAGAAGGACACCGCGCCGCACCGGCTGGTGGTGGTCATCGCTCTCGAGTTCGCCGCGATAATCGGCGAGCAATTGCCTGAGGCGTAATCCGCGGAGCTCAAGCAGGCTGGCCGCCGGAAGATCGGCCACCGCCAGTGGCACGCCGAGGCTGTCGAGCGTCGGTTGCACCACCTGGCGTCGCTCCCGCTCGCTCAACAACGAGCCCACGACTGGGAGCCCGGTGGCTGTCGGACCGACCGCATGGCCGAGGTTCCCGACCGGCAGGCTCGGCAGCGAAGGCAGCAATTGCGCAGTGGTGGCGGTGCCCGCAAACAATGCGGCAGTCGCCAAAGCAGCACGCACAAACGGTCTGGACATCACTCTTCCTCTTAATCAGCAACGGTTAGGGATGAAACGAGCAGCGGTCGTCGTTTCATCCGCATGAGGACACATGACCAGTTCGGGGGAGGCCACATTCGAGGCGCAGGTTGCGCAGCTGCTGCCACGGCTGCGCCGCTTCGCCTTCGCCCTGACGCGTCATCCGGCGGATGGCGACGATCTCGCGGCGATGGCGATCGAACGAGCGCTGCGGGCCCGTACCCAGTGGCAGCCGGGCACGCGGCTCGACAGCTGGCTGTTCCGGATCACGCGCAACGTGTGGATCGACGAGATTCGCAGCCGCCAACGCAAGGCGCGCCAGGAAGCCCCGCCCGACGCCGCCAACGACGTCGGGGTGGACCCGCGGCCCGGCCTCGAAGCGGCGCTCGATCTGCAGCGGGTCATGGCCGCGATGGGCCGCCTGCCCGACGAGCAACGCGAAGTGGTCGCGCTGATCCTGGTGGAAGGGTTCGGCTATCGCGAAACCGCCGAGCTGCTCGACCTGCCGATCGGCACCGTGTCGAGCAGATTGGTGCGCGGGCGCACCGCGCTGCTCGAACTGCTCGGGGAAGGTAAGGCGTGATGAACGACGAGACCGAATTCTTCGCCTGGCTCGACGGTGAGCTTGCCCCCGCCGACGCGGCACGCGTCGCGGCGCGGGTGGCCGCCGACCCAGCGCTGCAGGCGCAGGCCGACGCGCATCGCGCGTTGACCGCGCAGGTTCGCAATGCCTTCGCTCCGGTCGCCGAAGCGCCGCTTCCCCCGCAACTGCTGGCCGCGCTAAACCCGAACGTCAGCGACCTTGCCGCGGTGCGCGAGCAGCGCCAGCGCCCGCGCTGGTTGGGAACGGCGACAGCGATGGCCGCTTCGTTGACGCTGGGATTGCTGGTCGGCGGGCGCCTGATCGCCCCCGCCGCCGGCCCCATCGCGACCGATCATGGGCAGATCGTCGCGGCCGGCGCGCTGGCCGACGGCTTGTCGCAGAAGCTCGCCAGCGCCGACCTTCATGACGGCGTGCAGCCGGTCCTCACCTTCCGCGACAAGGCTGGCGCCTTGTGCCGCACCTTCCGTGACGCCGGCCACGACGGCCTCGCCTGCCGCGACGGCGACCGCTGGCGGGTCGACGCGCTGCTCCGCGGGGGCGGCGAGGACAAGGGCGGCGACTATCGCATGGCGTCGGGCGGCAATCCGCAATTGATGGATATGGTGAGCGAGCGGATGGCGGGTGAGCCGCTGGACGCCGCCGGCGAACGCGAAGCATTGGCCAAGCTGCGCTAGGTCGACCGACCTCAATCCATGTGCTTGAGGCCGAGCCGCAAATAGTCCCAGCCGGTGATCAGCGTCAGGAGCGCGGCCGCCCACAAGCTGAACAGGCCGACCGTGTGCACCCACGGCGCATGCGGCACGCCCCCGGCGAGGATCAGCGCGCCCAAGGCGACGAGCTGGAAGGTGGTCTTCCACTTGGCGAGCTGGCTGACCGGGACCGAGACGTGGAGCGGGGCGAGGAACTCGCGCAGGCCCGAGACGATGATCTCGCGCAGCAGGATGGTCAGCGCGGGGAGGATGTGGATGCCGGCAATCAGCGGCTCGTCGCTGACGTGGCGGGTCGAGATCAGCATCACGATTACCGCCGCGATCATGATCTTGTCGGCGATCGGATCGAGGAACTGGCCGAGCCGGCTGATCTGCCCGTTGGCGCGGGCGAGGTAGCCGTCGAAATAGTCGGTGATGCCGACGATGCAGTAGAGCACGAAGGTGATGAGATAATCGACCGGCTCTGGCCGCCACAGCAGGAATACGAGGATCGGCACCGCCAGGATGCGCGACAGCGTCAGCAGGTTGGGCAGCGAGAGCACGGGCACCTGTTATAGCGTTTGGCGGCACCCGCAAAGCTGGCTATGCCCGACCGCCCGGCCACCCGGCCGCGCGTTGGAGTAACCTTGCCGCCGTGATGCAGAACGTCACTCATCTGCTGCGCTCGCGACGGTTCCTGCCCCTGTTCGTCACGCAGTTCTGCAACGCCTTCAACGACAACCTTTTCCGCACCGCGATGATCATGCTGGTGATCTACGGGGTCTATCGCTCGGAAGCCGAGGAGGCGACCTTCAGCGCGGTCGCCGGCGGGTTGTTCATCCTCCCCTTCTTCCTCCTGTCGGCGTTGTCGGGCCAGCTGGCCGACGCGATCGACAAGACCCGCATTGTCCGCGCCGTGAAGAGCGCCGAGATCGGGATCATGGCGGTCGGCGCGCTCGGCCTCCTCATCCACAACGTGCCGCTGATGCTGGTGGCGCTGGGCGCGATGGGGGTCCACTCGACCTTCTTCGGGCCGATCAAATATGCGATTTTGCCCCAGCACCTCGAGCCGGACGAAGTGCTCGGCGGGACCGGGCTGGTCGAGGCGGGAACCTACATCGCGATCCTCGGCGGAACGATCCTCGGCGGGCTGCTGGTCGTCGAGCGAGCGGACGGGACCTATCATGCGGGGCTGGCGGCAGTTGGCGTGCTGGTGGTGGCGGTGCTCGGGCGGATCGCGGGCCAATTCGTACCCCCTGCCCCGCCGGTCGACGGCCCCGACGACGAGGGTTTCCCCGAACGCGGGCTCGACTGGCACATATTGCGCGCCTCGGTCCGGCTGGTCCGCGCGACGATGCACATCCCGCGGCTGTTCCTAGCGATCATGGCGATCAGCTTCTTCTGGGCGATGGGGGCGGTGCTCGCCGCGCAATTCCCTCCGCTGGTGAAGAACGTGTTCGGCGGCAACCAGGGCGTGGCGACGCTGTTCCTGGCGATCTTCTCGGTCGGGGTGGCGGTCGGATCGGTCGCGATTAACCGTCTGCTCAAGGGCGAAGTTTCGGCGCGCTATTCGCCGGCCTCGGCGCTGGTGATGGGGCTATTCGTCTTCTTCCTCTTCCTGCTCGCGCGGTCATGGCCAAGCCCAAGCGAGCATCTGGTCGGGATCAAGGGCTTCCTCGAGAACAAGCGCGCCTGGCTCGTGGTCGCCGCATTGCTCGGCGTAGCGGTGGCGGGTGGCATGTTCGTGGTCCCGCTCTACGCCTTCCTCACCACCACCGTGCCGCAGTCGGAAACCGCGCGGACGGTGGCCGCCAACAACATCGTCAATGCCGGGGCGATGGTAGCGGGGACGCTAATGTTCGTCGGGCTGACGTTCGCCGGCGTCTCGATTGCGGGGACGCTGCTGCTGGTGTCAGCGGGGACAGTGGTTTCCGCCTGGCTCGGCTGGAAGCTCCACCGCGCCTGTCACTAAGCCGTCAGGCGATCCAGGCCGAGACCACCAGGAAGGCCGCCGCATAAGCCGTCAGGAACAGCTTGGCATCGGCCGAAAGGAGCGGCGCCTCAGGGCGCGGCAGGGCGAGGATGAACGCGCGACCCCGGCCGAACTGGGCGGGGGCAGCGAGACGGACGAGTGGACGCATGCAACTTCCTAACGCGGCATTTACCATTTCGGCAAATACGCGCAGCGACAGGCGCCGGCTCCCGCCGTCCCGGCGTGGGACTGAGGGATCGAATTCTTGAGAAAAGAGCGGGACCGCGGATCAAGTCCGAGGTGACGGTGGCCGTTGGTTAGCCGTGCGCCAAGCAGTCGAGCGCGAACCGATCTCTGTCCGAACTTCCCTGCTTTCGGGGTATTTACAGGGAAGATGGCATTTGTTGCGGCCGCATCATCGCGACCCGACCGTGAAAATCGCCGGAATTCTGGGGGTCTTACTGCTTAATTCCCTAGGCCAGAAACAGGGAAAAGGCAGGGTGCGATCAGCGAATTGAATTGCGTCAAACAGCGAACAGTCGGGGGTTTAACAGGGTAGGTGCGATCGCGACGCGCCTTCGCCCGCAAACGCCCACTCGCGGCGAGGTCACTCAGCGAAAAGTAGGACCGTCATGAAGCCGTCGCGCTGGACGAGGACCTGTTCGCGCAACGTGCGAATAGGGCGTGCCGCCGCCTTCGCAAGCCACGTCTCCGGCTCGCAAATCTGCATCAGCGAGAGCGTACCCTCCTGAAGATTGCCAGTGCTGGTGATGGAACCCCACGGTGCAGGCTCGCCGATGCTCGGTTCGATCCAGGGGAAGCCAGCGGGGCGGTAGACTTGGTCGATCAGTCCATCACCAATCACGACGAGCGCGAGAGTGGCAGCGTGGGCATCGATATAGCTGCGGGCCATGGCAGCTTTGCTGACGTTGAATGCCTCAGCCAAGCGGAGGACCTCTTGTAGGTCGGGATCAGTCGATCGAAGATTGGCACGGATGCGAGCCGAGGGCATCAGAAGCTGCGCGGCGAAGCGATTAGCTTCAGCTTCGATCCGCTTGCGCTGGTTGCTAGCCGCGACATTCCGGAACGCCATATCCGTTGTGGAGCACGTGAAACCATGATCGCCGCAGGCATGGTGATCAGGCAGCAAGAAGTGCCCAAGCTCGTGGCCGATGGAGAAGCGGCGCCGCCGCGCATTGTTTGATCGGGCCAAAAGGATCGCGCCGGTCGACTTAAGCTCGTCCATGATGATGGCGGCCTCATACGCCGCCGTGTCGGTCAATTTGATCTCGGAAATGTCCAGCTGCCTCGCCAAGTCCTCCATCGAGAAATCCAGCGAGAGGTGGGGCGCGAGTTCGTGGATGCGCTCCGCAAGCGCTTCTGGTGTATCGTAGCCGTCAAGTTCGATCCGGCTGAGCGTCAACTAGCTTTTTCCCGCTGCCTTTTCAGGGTCTCCATCATCAGACGAATGGTCTCGCGATCGGTTTCGCTCAAGCTTTTGAGATCCCGGAACATGGCGACCATCTCAGCCGACTGATCCTCCGCATCCGGATTGTCGCCCATCAGGTCCGTAATGCGAACGCGGAACAGCTTTGCCAACTTCATCACCAGCTCCATCGATGGATTGGTGGTGTTGCCTTTTTCCAAGTTGAACACGTGGGCTTTGGTCACGCCGATCGCTGTTGCGACATCCTGCAGGGACAGACCCTGCTGGCGGCGGAGATGCTGAAGCTTGCTGGCGAAGCTCATGGATCACCCGTTCATTTGAGGATGACGGACGCATACTCTCGGGATTGACGACTTGCAACCGTTCACTCTACTATACCGATAACGTCCATAGCGATTCGGAGGGTGACGCGTGAGCAAGACTGAGATCATTGAGCGGGCGATCAAGTCCCTGCGCCCGTACGAGCGTAACGCCCGGACACATTCGAAAAAGCAGATCAAGCAAATCGCCCAATCGATTGAGCGTTTCGGGTTCACCAACCCGGTGCTCATTTCAGACCATGGCGAGATCATTGCGGGCCACGGCCGGGTCGAGGCGGCGAAGCTCCTGGGCTGGAAGGCTGTGCCGACAATTGCGCTGTCGCATTTATCGGAGACCGAGCGCCGTGCTTATGTCCTCGCTGACAACAAGCTCGCGCTCAATGCTGGCTGGGACAAGGAGATGCTCGCCATCGAGCTGCAGGCGCTGGTCGATCTGCAATTCGATATCGAGGTGACCGGCTTCAGCTTGGCCGAGGTGGACTTCGCGCTGGACGAGGCGAGCGACGCCGACCCGGACGGGAGCGAAGGACCTGAAGACGCCGTCGAGCTCGCCAGCGGTCCAGCTGTCTCGCGCCAGGGCGACATCTGGCTCTTGGGGCGCCACCGGCTGCTGTGCGGCGATGCCCGCAGCGCTGATGACTTCACGGCTTTGCTGGACGGCAAGGCTGCTGACCTCGTTTTCACCGATCCACCCTACAACGTGAAGATCGACGGCAACGTCTGTGGGCTTGGCACCGTCAGGCACCGAGAGTTTGCGTTTGCGAGCGGCGAGATGAACCGCGCTCAATTCATTAACTTCCTGACTCAGACGCTGGGTAACGTCGCTAAGGTGATGCGCGACGGTGCGATCGCCTTTGTCTGCATGGACTGGCGTCACATGGGTGAACTGCTCGCGGCCGGCGAGGAAGCGTTCAGTGAGCTCAAGAACCTCGTGGTCTGGAACAAGTCGAACGGTGGAATGGGCGCCTTCTACCGTTCCAAGCACGAGCTGATCTTCGTCTTCAAGCAGGGTATGGCGGAGCACACCAACAGCTTCGGGCTGGGCCAGACCGGCCGCTATCGAACAAACGTCTGGGACTATGCCGGGATCAGTTCCATCGGAGCTGCCCGTTCCGACGAGCTTGCCATGCATCCCACGGTCAAGCCGGTCGCGATGATCGCGGACGCTATTCGCGACTGCTCGCGCAGGGGTGAGATAGTCCTCGACGCTTTTGGTGGGTCGGGCTCCACACTGATCGCCGCAGAAAAGACCGGGCGATCGGCGCGGCTGATCGAGTACGACCCGCTCTACTGCGACACCATCGTTCGCCGCTGGGAGCAATTCACCGGCAAGTGCGCAACGCTCGCTGGCAATGGCGACACGTTCGAGATGTCGAGCGAGGCACGACTGGGTATCGCATTGTCGAGTGAGGCAGCGTGATGGCGGGAAGCAAGCTCCCGGCACGCACGGGCGACTATGAGGTTGGTTATGCCAAGCCTCCTGTCCAGCACCGCTTTCAGAAGGGCGCCTCTGGCAATCCCAAAGGCCGGCCCAAGGGTTCGAAGAACGTCATCCCGCTGGGACAAGGCCTCGACTTCGGGACGCAGCCCGCCAACCGCATGCTGCTCGAAGAGGCCTATCGCACGATCTCGGTCCGTGAAGGCGACAACGTCATTGAACTGCCGGTGATCAAAGCGGTGTTTCGCGCGCTCGGAGTATCGGCACTCAAAGGTAATCGCCTGGCTCAGGCGACGCTGGCCGAGTTCGTCCGCGGCATCGAGGAAGAGGATCGCAAGCTGCGCTCAGACCACATGGGGGCGGCCATCGAATATAAGCGAGACTGGCAAGAGGCCATCGAGCTTGCGCGCGAGCGCGGCTTGCCGGAGCCGACACCCCTCCCCCACCCTGAGGACGTCATCATCGACGTGCGCAAGGCTGAGGTGCGTTACGCCGGTCCGATGACGCCCGAGGACAAGGTGCGCTGGGACGAGATGCTGGAGTTCCGTGACGAGCAGCAAGACTTCGTGACGATTACCGCCAAGCTCTATCACGAAGCAGATGAGGCCGACGCCGAGATGAAAGCCCGCCGGCTGGCCATGTGGCAAAGCGCGCAGGCCGGCTACGATCGGCTCAACAACATCTTATCCCGCCGCTACCGCAAGAAACTGAAGGACCGCGGCTATGGTGAAGGCTTCTCGCGCGAGGAGCAGCCCCGATGAAATTGCCAAAGCTCACAAAGGCAGTCTTGCGCCAGCTTGAGGCGATCGCTGATGACCGCGTGGTCGTTGCCGCCGTGAAGACAATCGTCATTGATGCGTTAGCGAACTACAGCCAGCTCGGACTCACCGTTTCGAATGGCAGGTTCGCCGCTAACATGCCCGCACCGCCACCTCGATCGTGCGGCAAATGGGCTGTTCGCAATCTCGATGGCTGGAATGAGAAGCGGAAGGATCTGCCCAAGGAAGATCGCGAGATTAGCACCTACGCGCCGAGCTGGAATGGCGGCGGCTATCACCCCGTATCGCGTACGATGCGGGCGTGGCCGGTGACGCATCACTCCGCCAAGAATCTCGCCTTATCGGCGAGCATCCTAGAACACCTCAAGGATGCGGCGATTGTCCGTTTCCGGGTGGACCAACCGCTGGATCGTCACACAGCAAACTTTGCCCAAGACCTCAATTTCAACCTGCGTCTGCTTCGTGAGGCAGTCGGTGAGGCCGGTATCTATCCGGCCGACCTAAGTGACAGCGAGTTTGCGCGTCTGCAGCACGTCGAGTGGGAGCTTCTCCCCCCAGGCGCCGTCGATCGCGTTTTGACCCAAATCCGTTCGCGAAGGTTTGTAGATCCGAGACGGCTAGAAGTTGCGCAGAGCCGACTCACGACGCTGGACCGGCTAAACCCCGATGCCTTTGTCGTCGGTCGAGGTCGGTTCGCGGCTTATTTCGGCGCCAAGTTTGGCAGCAAGATCGTGGCCCTCGAGAACCTTGAGTACGGCAATGCAATCTACGTTTTCGCTGACGATTGGGAAGCCCTTTCGCAGCTCAGTCGGACCGAATTGATCCGGCGTCGCGATCCGTCGGTCGTGAGAATCCCGCATCTTCCAGGGTGGCAATCGGCACTTCGCAAGAGGCTCAGGGCAACTTGATGACGGCAAGCAAGCTCCCGACCGTGTCCGCATCCAAGGTTAATGGCCGAATGTCCGCTTTCGACCCATTGCCGACATATATCTCCAAGTGCACAACCAAGTCATGTTGCTAGCAATCAGTGCACTCCTTGCCTCTCAAGTCAGCAGCCCTACAGCTGCGGAACGCCCGCACGATGCCGTACCAGTTGCGCGGTCGTTCTTGGACGCGTTCGCTGGCAATGTGCAGCTGACCGAACACCTCGTCACGTCAGACGCTGTCTTCGTGATGGGTGACTTCGGCGGGCCGTATGCGCACCTTCTCAAGGCACTAAAGACCGAGCGAGGGTTCCTTCCGTCCTGTCACCTGACCTCCCTGCGGCAGATGGGAATGGTCGATCTGCCGCTGCCAGCAGGACTTCCGCCGGAAGTACATATGTTGGCGGGGCACTTCACTGAGGTCGGTGGCGATTACGACTGCCTGCGTACGGACGGCGGCAAAGCGTCGTTCAAGGTGGACCTGCTGCTGAGGGATAATCTGGTCGCTAAATTCAGTTTCGGGTTTCCCCGCTGAAAGCCCGCTTTCCACCCAATGCGGACATTCAACGGCGCTGAAAAAAGCTCTGCACCCAGATAGATCCGCGAGCCCAAGCCCAGCAAATGTAGAAGACGATCCATGCGTTGACGGGTCCGCCTACAATCAGCAGTGCGGCCATCATCATTGGCTGATCGCCTGGCCCCGTTACTGAAGTAGGCTTCGGCAGCATGAGCCAAACAGCCCAGTGACTTAGGCAAACAAAGATCGCTCCCGGCAGCGCTGCACGCTTGGCTATCTTCATTGGCCCCAACTCAGGCGCGCGCTGCTGAAGTATGATGGCGATGAGCACAGCGAGCGGCACGGCCGCAAGCGGCGGAGCCACGAGCATCAGATCGAGGGTGTCCAAGGAAGCCTCTAGTCGATCAATCCTATCCAATCTTAAAGCACGAATGCCCGCTTTCCACCCATTGCAGACATTCGCTCGGGCTTTGCGATTGCTTCGGCTGACAGCGCCCTTCCGCTGCTTTCCAACACCAGCCTAGAGCAGGCACCTCCCGGAGAAGACGGAGAACCTGATCCGGAAGCATAAGCAGGCGCTCTAAGATGACGAGCCCTCGAGCGTGACTGGGAGCTCGAGGAACTAAGTCAGCCTTGAGGGGCAACGCCCGGCCATTCTCACGAAGGGTGGTTAGGGTCTTCGATGACCGTCAGGAACAACAAGCAGCTTGCCCTTGGGTAAGCCCGTCAATTCCAGGTTGATGATGGCAGGTATTGCTTCCGAAAGCGGAACGGTTTGGGCGATTTTCGGTGCGAGTTTCCCATGGACTGCCGCGTCGACAATATTCGCCATTCCCTCGGCAGTTGCCGTCCCAAAGACTGTCTTATGACGAGATGACACCAGGCTTCGTATCAGCTTTGCAGGTGTAATCACGATATGCAGAGCCACCCCTCCTCGCTTTAGAAGTTTCTCACACTGCCTAAGCGGGAGCGCGCCCGCCGTGTCGAGGAGCACATCAAAGCGCTTGCCAATGGCTTCGGCGCTGAAATCTTTATAGTCGAAGATCTCGCTTACACCCAGGCCGACCGCTTCGCCTCGCCCTGACGCGCTACAGCTTCCCGCAACCACAGCTCCTTGGCGTAGAGCCAGCTGCACGGCAGCACGCCCAACTCCCCCTAAGCAGCCCGTGATGAAGACTGACTGACCTGTGCGAAGCTTGGCCTTGTCGAACAGCGCCGTCCATGCAGTCATACTCACGATCGGGAGAGCGCCAGCTACATCGAAAGGGATAGCCGGTGGTTTGATGAAAACATTCTTCTCATCGGTCACCAAGGCTTCGGCGAAAGCACCTGCCTCTTTCAAGTCGGTGGCCCCGAAAACTTCGTCACCCACTTTCAATCTCGTGACCTCAGGTCCAACTTCTTCGATCACTCCCGCGAAATCATGGCCAAGACCACGCGGAAATGTCCTGCCGCTCATCGACTTCACGTTGCCGCCTCGGATCACCCAGTCCATCGGATTCACGGACGCAGCGATAACGCGAACACGGACTTCGCGGCGACCAGGCGCTCGAAGCTCTACTTCGTCGAGCCTGAGCTCCTCCGGACCGCCATAACGGCTGTATTGAATGCGCTTCATATTAGCTCCCAATCGACTTAGCTTCGCGGTTGTGTGTCTATGCGTCAGAAGCTGACACTACACGTAGTGGCAGTGACTGACAATACGGGAGTTGGTGAGTGCCTAGAAGCGGAGCGGATGCCAGGCGCAGACTGCAAGGCGCGGCGTTGGAGCTCTGGAGCGAGCACGGATATGATGCGGTAACGGCAGCCGACATCGCCATCCGCGCGGGAGTTACAGAGCGAACATTTTTCCGGCATTTCCCTGATAAGCGTGAGGTTTTGTTCGACGGCGCCGCGACAATGCGTGACGTAATGCTTCAAGCGCTCACGAATATCAGTTTGGACGTTACGCCCTTCGAAGCACTCAGACTTGCGTTCGGCGCAGCCGAACCACTCTTTGAAGCAAATCGAGCCTACGCGCGAGTTAGACAGCGGGTGATATCGGCCGCCCCTGCTTTAAGGGAACGCGAGCTGGCTAAGAGCGCGTATCTGGCTAAAACCCTGGCGGCGGCACTGCAGCAACGCGGCGTTGGCGCTCGACTGGCGGCGCTTGCAACCGAAGCGGGTATGGCGGCGTTCGGTCACGCCTACGCCAGCTGGGTCGACAACCCCGAGCACAGTTTCGACACTCACCTTGTTGAGGCATTTGATCAACTGAGCAACTTGTCGGCGAGCTGGGGTGAGCAAAGGGACCTTTCAACACTGCGCCAACCTTCTATTTGAAAGAGGACGCGGAGAATCTGCCTCCTTCTCGGTTGCATTCTGGACAGCGGGTCGACAGGGGCCGCGACCGAAGACGCTACCGGAGTTTCCGATACAGTCATGCTCGAGGCCATGCTTCCAGAGCTGCATCAGCTACTCGGCGAACGACGGGACAAGCGGCACCATCGCGGGCCAGTACCGACATGCCTTGAATGACGGCAACGACGAGATCGGCAAGCGCTGAGGCGTTCGCTGTTGAAGGCATCTTCCCGATTTCCTTATCGCGCTCGATACGTGCGCGAAGCATCGATCTAATTTCCCCACGGATTTCCGCCACGGCGCGCTGGACGTCGACGGACGCTTTGGATCCGGTCGCCGTGGCACTGGCGAGGAGGCAACCAGGCGGCGTGCCCGCGTCAGTAAAAGCTTGGGCAGCGCTGTGCAGCATATCACGCGCAGCATCGTAGGCGCTTGGTGCCGCTGCGACTGATTGGGCTCGAGCGGCAGGGTCGCCTGCGTAAAGGTGCATTGCCTCAAGGAAGAGCCGCTTCTTGTCTCCGAAGGCAGTGTAGAGGCTTGGAGCGGTAATCCCCATGGCTTCGGTCAATTCGGCAATCGACGTCGTTTCATAGCCATGTTCCCAGAAGGCTAGCATCGCTTTCTCAAGAGCTTTGTCGCGGTCGAAAGACAGCGGGCGGCCGGTCTTTCGTCTTTCAGTGATGGGTGAACGGCAGGATTTCATAGCGATCACTCAAAAACAGGTTGACAGTCCCAAGCCGCTTTATCAGAGGTTTCATATCGAACGCTAGGAAAGTCCTCCAATGTCTCTGACAAACTTCCGAACGCTAGGCCGCTCCGGCCTGGTGGTGAGCCCACTTGCTTTGGGCACAATGACCTTCGGCCCGGGGGCCTGGAATGCTGACGATGTGACCTCGCGCGCCATCTTTGATGCCTATCGGGAGGCGGGTGGCAATTTCGTCGACACGGCCGACATCTACTCGGGAGGGGAGAGCGAACGCCTGCTCGGCCAGTTCATCAAGGATGCCGGTTGCCGGGACGATATCGTTCTTGCGACGAAGTTCGGCTTCAATGCCTCAGCCAGTCCGCTCACTGCAAAGCAACGAGGCCGCGGTAACCCGCATGAAGGTGGCGCAGGCGCCAAGAACATCCATCGGGCGCTCGATTCCTCCCTCAGACGCCTCGGTACGGACTATGTCGACCTCTACTGGATGCACATCTGGGACGGCGTCACGCCAGTCGAAGAGATTGTCCAAACCCTTGGCGATCTCGTGCGAGTAGGCAAAATCCGTTATTTTGCCTTGTCGGACATGCCGGCGTGGGTAGCGATGAAGGCGTCCACGATCGCAACCGAGCGTCGGATGCCCGGCCCGATTGCGATGCAGGTTGAATATTCACTGGTCGCCCGCGACGTCGAAGCAGAGCATTTCCCCGCAGCGCGTGAAGCGGGCATGGGTATTATGCCGTGGAGCCCGCTTGCCGGGGGCTTCCTGTCGGGGAAATACCAGCGAAAAGACACTTCTAAGAGTGGGCGGCTCAGCGGACCTAACCCGTTCGGTGACAGCAAGTTCGCAGAACGAAACTGGAGCATACTCGATGTCCTGAAGGCCGTTGCAGCTGAGCTCAACCGACCAGCCGCACAGGTTGCGCTGGCTTGGGTGATGGCAAAGCGCGGGGTGTCCTCGACGCTCATTGGTGCGCGCACAGTTGCTCAACTTCAGTCGAACATTGCGGCTACCGACGTCATCTTAAGTGAGGAACAGACTTCACGGCTGGAGCGCGCCAGTGCGCCACCGACTGGGTTTAGCGCTAGCCTCGGGCTTCCGATGATCCGACGCATGTTGTTCGGCAGCAACGACGTTGCGGGATGGAACGAGTAACGGACCGCGGATCGCTCGTGAACGCAGATCGAGCGTCTCTTTCGGAAGAAAACTTACATGGTTCAACATGGCGGGCCTGAGCCTCGTGCCGG
This sequence comes from Sphingomonas ginsengisoli An et al. 2013, assembly GCF_009363895.1. NCBI lineage: Bacteria > Pseudomonadati > Pseudomonadota > Alphaproteobacteria > Sphingomonadales > Sphingomonadaceae > Sphingomonas > Sphingomonas ginsengisoli (ex An et al. 2013). The sequence goes on from NZ_CP045434.1 coordinate 1,575,391, forward strand.
AGTCATATCCGACTGCAAGCGAGGTGCGAATTTTTGGAGGACCACACTCAGGCTCGCGCGAGCCACTCTGCGGCCGCAAGCATCGCTGGATCCCGTCTCGCTGCCATTTCAGCGGGGATAGCACGACCGCGAAATCGGCCGTGAGGCCGGCATCCGGTGGATCTCCAGAAGCGAGGTAGCCAACGAGTGGCAAATCAAACTCGGTTCGTAAGACAGACAGGCGGGCGAGGAGGAAGCAGCCCTGTTGATTGCCTCCGGTCCCTTCGCTGAGCAGGCGAACGCACCCACTAAACCCGGCCTTAGCGGCGAACTGGAATGTCGCAGAGCTCTTGGCAGGGCCATTCGGTCGACGCGCTCGAACGCGGAGGTCTGCTGACCGACACGTTCTCCCAAGGCGGACATGATTGAGCATCCGGTTTCTGGGTACGGGGAAGTGCCCCTGAACGTCTGCTTGTGGGTCTCTCCGGACGACCAGCCTTGGCCCAACGAATGTCCGCATTCGACCCATTGCGGACATTCGCTGTTCCGACCGAACCTCTCGCTTCTTTGGCCCGGGAACCGCAGGCGTCTTATTTGGACGGCAAGGGGACGACCGTGTCCTGGGCATTGACGATCTGCCAGCAACCAGCACGGTTGATCCAAGTGTCAGTCCAGATAAATCTACCTCGCTTGTCGCCCTTCTTGGTCCAAGTTTCGCTACCTTGAGCGACGGCGGTTGCCCCGAAGAATCGCACGTGCACGTAATCGGGTTCGTTACTGAGAAAAGGTCCCGGGCCTTGTTCCGCGAACCGCACGGCTGCAGCCTTGTCGTATACCTTTCCGTCGAGAACCCAAACAAAGTCAGGTGCGAGGATGCGGCGGACCACGGACGCGTCGTTGGTGGCTACTGACTTCGCCCAAGCTTCCTCGCTCGAAACGATGTAGCGCTCGACCTCGCGCTGGGAATTCAGTCTGGGAGAGGGGCAGCTCTTTGCCCCTGCGCTGCTTGCGATGCTCAACACCGCTACCCACGCCACCAATCGGACAGTTTTTAGCATGATCGCCGCTCCCTTCAGCAAGCTTGTCCGCCAAAAAGAAAGCAATGCCAAGCGAATGACCGCTTTCCACCCATTGCGGACATTCCCGCCGAGCGTCTGCTTTCGACCCATTGGCGACGTTTTTAGGGAGTAATCCGGAGAGGTCGATCGGAAGACAGCCTTGCCCGGCATGATCCTTCATACGAAACAGCCCAGCCGCTTTTGAGCAACTGGGCTGAATACGCGGAAACCGGAACAGGGGGGTGCCCGTTTCCGAACGACAGAATGCCTTGATTAGGAACATCGTTCCTCTCACATCCGCAATTCTGGTCCCGACAGAGACACTGCATTGGCTTCCGCTTACGAGAATGACCTCTGCGGTCGTGCTACGGAAATTGGCTACAGCAGTCAGCTTGGCCAAATGTCTGCTTCCGACCAGCTTGCGCCCTCAAGCCGATTTTATACCTTCGTCTCACAGCAGACTTCCGCTTGCATCGAGCCCCGCTTTCATCCCTGCAGCGGCTGGTCGCCAAGGCTGCGGCTAGTCCCAAGCAAGTTCGCCAGTGCAGCTTCGTAGTCGTCAGCCATGTTCATCAAGGATTTGTGTGTCGAGCCATTGGGCAGGCTTGCGGCCATCGCGCGACACCTCAATGCTCCAATGGTCAAAGTGTGTGCGAGCTCCCGCTCGCTCGACTGCCTCATCTGCATGACTGGATCAGTCAGCTCGCGTGACTTCAGTGAGAAAAGCACAGGTTTCCATGATCTCAGCGCGGAGGTCGGCCCGCTCGACCTCATCGAATAATATCGGGCGTTCCCGCCATGTGACGCCAATCTGCTCCCGAAGAGCTCGGAGATTAGCAACGAGCGAGTCCGTCTCTGTAAGCCGGTTATTCGAAACGTTCTGCGATGTTTGACTTTGAGGTCCAGACATGAAAGCTCCCAGTCACAAGCGGGAGCTTTCTATCTACTCTCGGACAGCACCTGCTTGAGCAGAGGTGTGCTGTTGGTAGGCCTTATACACTATTCAACCGATCGTCCTAATCAGCCGATGAGCCTAGTCACCATTTCGCTCATTGTTGCTGGCTGACCATTCGTGAAGCGGTTTAGCGAATGTGCGCTCTCCGACCATTGCGAACGTTCAGCGATCGTCGGCATTCGACCTATTCCGAACACTCGGTTGGGCTAAGCGGTCCACGCAGGCGATTGTCAGGATTTGGCCCCAAGAAGTACGTCTGCGATTGAGCGGATAGAAGGCCATCTAGCCTTCAGCCGCAGGCGCTGAAGGCGGACGAGGCCTCCGTAAAGTCTGGCGGGTCTGCATATTGTCTTGATTGGCTGCTTATTCGTATCGAGCTCGAACAGAAATATCTGACAACGGATCGCTTGCGTGCTGAGCAAGATGTTCTGTGACGTTGGCTCCCGCGCTGGTGCGCTTGACAACGCTTACGTGTGGGCCGCTGTAAGGCTCATGATCGTCGATGGTGAACGCAGGGACGGTGGGCCGACCAAGACCTCTAGAGTCGTTGAACTGCCCCTTAAGATTGCTGACCTGCTCGAACTTCCACTGTTTGATCAGGTCGCCCCGGACATCGCTGAGCCCCTCGCAAAGTCTTTCGAGCATCGATCCTATCATGCCGGAACGATGCTGGTTGAGTCAGGCAAGCACGTCCAGAAGCTGCAGGTCGTAGTCAGCGGAATGGTCGAACTGTGCCGGCTAGACGCCGTTGGGCACGAATACGGCGTGTTGCTGCTGTCGGCGCTAGACGTGATTTTGCCGGCTGCAGCAATCTTGGAAGAACGTTCTTTGATCTCCGTGCGAGCTGTTACGAGCACACAGACACTGGAGCTTGACGGCCCGCTCCTGCGCCGAGCGATGCAGAAGTCGACAGCACTAACTTTCAACCTGATGAAAGTAACGTGTGGTCAATGGCGAATGGCGGTCCGAAGCATCCTCGATCTGACCGGCCGGAGCGCCGCCGAACGGCTTGCCGCGTTCCTGCTGAGGATCGCGGACTTGCAGCATGGTGACGCTGCACCGGAGCTCCCGATCCCTAAGCGCAGCCTAGCAACGCGGCTTGGGATCAGGCCTGAGACTTTGTCGAGGACACTTCAGATCGTCGCGGAACATGGATTGCACCTGCGCGGTCGTGTGATAATCGTCCACGATCGTGCGAAGGTCACGCAGTTCTGCGGGCCTGACTTCTATACAGTCGGCAATGAACATCCGCTCAGCGTTTATGCAATGTAAATAGCCAAGCTGACCTTTATGTTGGCCCTGCTCAGTTAGACCGTAAAGAAGCTAGTTTCGGTTGAGCCTTGGGAGCCGCCGCGGCCGGCCTTGACCTGGGCCGCTGATTACTCCGCAGCAGTCGGAATATGCTGTGCACCGTTGCCGCCAGAAACACCAAAGACGCGGGGACGAGCATGAGCAGCCCCCCGATTTGCTGATCCGACGGGTCATTGAGGCTGTACGCTGAGTAGATCGGGTCTGGAGCAAGCACGATGAGGGCCGCCAGCAGGTTGGCCTGGAACCCTGCGACCACGGACAGAAGAACCGCAGTCCCAGCATCCAGCCGGCGGTCGCCTGCGTGGAGCACCATCCGCCAGAAGACCGCCGAAGTGACCAGAAAGGTGAGGTGCTCGAGCGTATGCAGCGCCGCATCATCGAGCGCCGCATCGTACATCCGCGGCGCGTGCCACAACCACAGGCCGGCTGCGAACAGCATGGTTGCGACCAGCGGCGAACGGCGGTCCGACGACGCCCGCCGGACGCCGGGCAACCTAGTCAGCTGAAGGCCAAGCAGGCGGCGTAAACGCAAAGGAAAGGCGAAGAGTGATACGAGATGCGTGTTCCCGAGTGCCAGCAGCGGGGCAGCTGCGAGCATCAGCAGCAGGTGCTGAGTCATGTGCCAGGCAAAACTTCGGTCGGCGAGTTCGTCGAGGGGTGAGAATAGCGCAACCACCATGGTTGCGGCCGCCGCATAATAGCAGCCGGCCCGCCACGGCGGAGCCGCCGCCCGGCGCTGCGGATCGCTCATGCGCCAGCGGCCAGTGGAGTAGAGGCTGAGCGACATGCCAAGCAGGAACGCGGCCAGCGGCTCGATCGTCCAATCCTCAAGAGCAGCGCTCATAGGCTTGGAGCGGACCCGACGCAGGCGCCGAGCACCAGGATTGCTACGAGTTCGACCAAGGACGCGATGGCGAACAGCGCGCTCATGGTGAAGCCGAACTGGGTTAGAAAAGCGGTTCGGCCATCTCCGAGGTCATGGAGTTCCTGCAGACCGGAACGGCGTTCGCGACGAACGGCGGCGGCGTTGCACCACGACAGGACCAACACACCGACCAGTGCCGCCAGTATGAGCAGATTGAAGATCAGGAGAGCCGGGCCCGGCGCAAGGTCCCGCGTGCATGCGCTGTCAGCCGTGGTGAAGCTGGCCAGGATCTGGCCGGAGAAGAGAAGCGGCGGAGACAGCAGCGAGATGAGCTGGCGCCATGGCGCAAGCTTGTGTCGCTCGGGCGATGGATGACCCACCTTCTCATCGAGGGTCGCGGGATCGCTCATGTCAGCCTCGGCGACAGGTAGATGGTAGCGAAGACGAATAGCCAGATGGCGTCTACGAAGTGCCAGTAGAGAGTGACCAGCGTTCGATGCTGATCGTGGCCCGCCTTAACCCGCCCACCAAGGGACAGGGCGAGGAGAACGCCGAGGGCCAACAGCCCGACAAGGACGTGGGTGAGGTGCGTACCGGTCAGCAGGAAATAGATCGAGCTATAGGCCGTGTCGGTAAAGGCAAACGGCTTGTGAGCCCACTCAATGCCGCTCATCACCACGAAGATGGCGCCGAGCACGATGGTGCAGGCGAGCGCAAGCTGGGACCGGGCGAGGTTGCCTGATCTCGCGCTTCGCTTTGACCATTCCGCAGTCGCACTCGACACCAGAAGCGCGATCGTGGCGGGAAGGGCGATGTCGAGCGAGGGTGCGCCATCCGGAACGAACGGCCCGCGCGACTGGCTGGCAAGATAGCCGTAGGAAAAGATCAGGTAGACAAACAAGATGCCTTCGGTCGCGATCAGGCACAGCATGCCCCACCATGGCGTACCGACCAGGCCTCTTCCGTGTACCGGTAAGGCGTTGGGAGCAGTCGCCGCCTCAGACATACATGCGCGCCTGCTCTTCCCGCTGAAGTACGGGATGCGGCCAGAACCAAGCGATGAGGATAGCGAATGCGGCGGCTGCGCCGGCGGCAGCGAACCAAGGCTTCAGCAGCAACATGCCGCCGAACAGCGGCAACAGTGACACCGACAGCAACACCGGTAGGATGCTATCGCCCGGCATCTTCAGAATGACGTCGGGCTCTGCATCGAGCGGTGTGACGCCTAGCGTCTCCTTGCCCTCGTCGAGGAGATAGCCTTCAGCCAAACGGCTGTGCGGCTGATCCTCCGCCAGCAGGCGATCTTCCCACAGCGGATGACGGGACGCGATCAGGGGAATGACGGCGAAGTTGTAAGCCGGCGGCGGCGAGGGAATCGACCATTCCAGGCTAGGTCCATCCCAGGGATTGGGCCCGGCGGGCCGGCCCGACAGTCGCGCCAGCAGGATCGACAGGAAGAACAGACCAATGCCACCGGCGAAGGTAATGGCTCCGACCGTTACGACCAGGTTGGTGGTGCCGAAGCCCATGTCGGCGCCGTAAGTATAGACCCGGCGGGGCATGCCCTCGAGGCCAAGCAGGTGCATGGGGAGGAAGGCGACGTTGAAGCCGCCGAACATCAGCCCGAACACCCAGTAACCAAGGCGCTCGTTCATCATCCTTCCGGTCATCTTCGGGAACCAGTGGTAGACGGCGCCGACCACGGCGAAGAGGTTGATCCCAATCAGCACGTAATGGAGATGCGCGACGATGAAGTAGGTGTCGGTCAGCTGCCAGTCGAGCGCCAGGCTGGCGGTCATTACCCCCGACACACCGCCGATCACGAACAGCAGGATGACCGAGGTGAAGAAGAGAAAGGGAACGGTGAGGCGCGCCCGCCCGGTCCAGATCGTCGCAATCCAGGCGAACACCGAAATGGCGGACGGAATGGCGATCACGAAGCTCGCTGCCGAGAAGAAGCTCAGTGCCAACGAGGGCAGCCCCGTAGCGAACATGTGGTGCAGCCAAACGCCGAACCCCACTACCATCGTCGTAACGGTCGCCATCGCCACGAGCGTGTAGCCGACCAGCGGTCGCCGACAGTGGACCGGCAGTCCATCGCTGACCATGCCCATCGCAGGCAGCACCACGGCGTAGACCCAAGGGTGACCGAACATCCAGAAGAGGTGCTGCCACAGCAGCGGCTGTCCCCCGCCACCGATATCGTAGAAGTGGGTGCCGAAATTCCGATCAAACCACAGCATCAGGCAGGCCAGACTTACGGCAGGGATAGCGAGCAGGTTGGCGGCCGAGGCTGTCAGCGTTCCCCAGATGATGATCGGCACCCGGTTGAGGGACATGCCCGGCGCGCGCATCCTGAGCAGGGTGACGACGAAGTTGGCTGACCCCACGGCAGTCGAGATGCCCAGGAAGATCATGCCCAGGCAGTAGACGTCGATGTTCGGGCCGGGGTCATATTCGGCCGATCCGTTGGGGACGTAGTTGAACCAGCCGTCGTTCGGTGCGGCCCCGAGTGGAAAGCTGACGTAGAGGAAAATTCCGGACACAACATAGAGCCAGAAGCTCAGGGCATTCAGTCGCGGATACGCCATGTCGCGGCTGCCAAGCATCAGCGGCCAGAGATAGTTGGAAAAGCCTGACAGGATCGGCAGGGCGTACAGGAAGATCATCGTCACGCCGTGCATCGAGAACAGCTGGTTGTACTGCTCCGGATTGAGCAGGTTGTTGTTCGGCTGCGCCAACTGCAGCCGCATCACGAGCGCTTCGACCCCCCCGATTGTCAGGAAGACAAAGGCCGTGATGATGTAGCGGATCCCGATCTTCTTGTGGTCAACCGTTCCGAACCAGCCCCTGAGGCCCGGCGAGTCCTCCCAGGCCTCGGCCAGCCGGCGTTCCGCTTCGGCCGGAATGACGGAGGCCAGCGGCGCTCCATCCACCGGACCCGCGTCCTGCGGCGCCTTCCAGTCGGCCGGCCGGTCAAGGGTCGTGCTCACTTGAGCGTCTCCAGCCAGTTCACCAGCTGCCCGCGCTGCACCCGTGAAAGGTCAATCTGCGGCATCTCCGCGCCAGGCTTGACCCCTTGCGTGTCACCCAGCCACCGATTCAGATTGTCGGGCGTATTGGGCGTCATTGCGGCCGCCAAGGTGGTCCTGCCCCCGACATGGGTCAGGTCCGGACCGTAGATACCGGCGGCCGTCGTTCCCCGTACCGTGTGGCAGGCCGCGCATTTCACTTCGAACAGGGAAAGCGCTGCCGGCGACGGTCCCGCCACCAGCGCTGGCTGGCGCTGCCTCGTCACCCAAACGTCGAATGCTTTTGGCGAGAGTGCGTGGACGACAAAGCCCATGTGACCGTGCTGCAAGCCGCAGAACTCGGCACACTGGCCGCGATAGGTGCCCTCGCGGTCGGCCTGCAGCCAGGTGTGGTTGGTCCGCCCCGGGACCATGTCCATCTTCGGGCCAAGTTTGGGCACCCAGAAGTCGTGAATGACGTCGGCGCTTCCGAGGTCCACCCGAACCGGCACGCCTGTGGGAATGACCAATTCGTTGGCGGTGGTGACGATGTCGGCGGGGTACAACGGCGATTGGTAGCGGATCTCCCACCACCAGCGGTGCCCGATGATGCTGACCGCCAGCGTAGGCGAGCTGCTCGGCACTGCAAGGGCCTGCACGGACAGGAAGGTCCAGACGGCCATGCCGATCAGGACCGGGATCGACAGCCCGACACCCCAGTAAATCGCTTTAACGCCGCCAGCTTCCCGGCCGACGTCGCTGGCTTCGGCGGCCGCGCGCACCCGGCCGCGCCAGATACCCACCCCGATAAGGCCGGCGATAACGATCACGACCACGCATGAAATCGCGGTGAACCCCCAGCCGAGTGACTGGAGGATGGTGGCCGAACGGCTTCCGCTTCCTTCGAGATAGCCGAGCGGAGTAGCGGCGCAGCCGGTGAGCAGCACCGCGGCGATGACGGGCGCGCCCCTCCTCACTGTCCTTCCAGGCCAGCGCCGCTGTTGCTCGGCATTGGCGCACTGCCCGAGGGGTTCAGGCGGTCAGCTTCGCTGCTGCGCGCTTCACCGCCGTTTGCGGCGCGGTCCGATGGCTTGCCGCCAAGTGACGAGACATAGGCCGTCAGCGCCCAGATCTGGTCGGACGGCAGTGCGGAGCCCCAAGCCGGCATGCCCTGCGGCCGTCCCTCATACAGCGTCTTATAGATCTGAACCGGCGTGCCGCCGTAACGCCAGTAAGCATCGGTGAGGTCGGGACCCATGTTCCCTTCCCCCTTGTAGCCGTGGCACCCGGCGCAATTCATCGCCTCGTACAGGCGTTTGCCCCTGGCGATCACCTGGGGCGAGTTGCCCAGCGGGTTGGTGATGCCGAGCCCGGTGTAGGGGATATGGCCCGGTGGTGCACCCACCGGAACAGCGGCCGGACCGGTATAGCCGATGTTGGTCGCCAGCAGGCCTGCCGGTCCGGTTCTCTGGTGCGAGCTCACGATCCATCCAGCGGTAGCCGCCCCCGCAGCGGCCGCAGTCATCGCAATCGCAATCACCCCGGCCGGCTTCATGATGGCCCGACCTTTCCGCCCTGAACGCCCTTTCCGTCGATAGAGAAGACATAAAGGGTCGATCCGCGCGCCGGATAGCCGGCCCGGCCGGATTGCACCTTGGCCGCGCCCCCCACGCCGCTTGGGACCGCGACATATTGCCGCCCGTCGGGACCGAGATAGGTGATCGGCTGGCCGATGATCCCGCTCGAAAGCTTTTGCTGGAACAGGACCTTGCCATTTGTCGCATCGACCGCCCGGAACCAGCCGTCCGTGGTTCCATAGAAAACCACGTCCCCGGCCGTGGCGATGGCACCAGACATTACCATGAACTTCTCAGGAATCTTCCAGGCTGCCCGGCCGTGAACCGGGTCCCAGGCTAGAAAGGCGCCCCAGCCACCGTTCGGCCCATCGGCGCTTTCGCGGGTCATCTCCATCCCGTCGTACGGTGTGCCGGCAATGTAGCTCACCTTGTGATCGGTCAGGTTCATACAGAGATTGAAAATGCCCACATAGATGAGGCCCGTGCGAGGACTGAAGGCCGGTGGTTCCCAATCCTTCTGGCCAATGTCGGGTGGGCAGACCTTGAGCTTCTGCCCCGGCTGCGGCTGCTTCGAAGGTACTACCAGCGGTCGGCCCGTCTTGTAATCGAAGCCGCTGCTCCAGTTCTGGGGAGCAAAATTGTCTGCTCGCAGTACTTGGCCCGTCGTGCGGTCAAGTACATAGGCGTACGTATTGCGATCGAAGTGGACGAGCGTCTTGCGCATCCTTCCGTTTATCGGAAGATCGAGCAGCATCATCTCGTTCACACCGTCATAATCCCACTGGTCGTGCGGCGTGAATTGGTAGGCCCAGACCGCCTCGCCCGTGTCGGCGTCACGCGCAAACACCGCGCTGGTCCAAAGATTGTCGCCCGGCCGCTGGGCCGGCACCCGCGGCCCCGGATTCGACGTCCCGTAGAAGATCAGATTCGTCTCGGGATCGTAGCTGATGAACCCCCATGCGGCCCCGGCCCCGTGCTGAGACATGCCCGGCGGCCAGGTCCGAAGTCCCAGGTCCTTGCCCTTCAGCTGCGGGTAGAACGGCTTGAACCGCGGCCCGATCTTCACGTCCTTGTCGGAGCCCACCGAATAAGCGCGCCACAACTCCTTACCCGTGTTGAGGTCGAGCGCTGCGAGCCAGCCCGACACGCCCATTTCGCCGCCGGAGTTTCCGACGAAGACCTTGTTGCCGACGATGAAGGCCGACATGGTCATCGTCACCCCATTGGCGACATCCGCCATACGTGTGCGCCAGACCTCCTTGCCTGTTGCCAGGTCGACCGCAACTGTGTGAGCGTCGAGGAGATTATAGACGAGCTTGCCATTGCCGATGGCCCAGCCGCGCAGCACTGCGTCGCAGCAAGCCTTTCCGATCGCAGTCGGCGAGGGCTTCGGGTCGAACATCCACTTGATGTCCGGACCGGGCTTTGTGAGATCGAGCGCGAACGCCCGGTTGGGAAAAGGAGACACCGTGTACATCACGTTGTCCTTGACCAGCGGCGCTCCTTCATGGCCGTAGAGGGCGCCATCGGAGAAGGTCCACGCCGCCTTCAAACGCGCGACGTTGGAGCGATCAATCTGGTTCAGGGGTGAGAAGCGGCTGTTCGCGTAATCACGCGCCTGACTGGTCCACTCACCGGCCGGACCGCCGGGCGCCGCATCGAATGCGCCCTGACCTGCGTTCCCAATGGTCATCGCCTTTGTCGATGGCTGCTGCCGCGCTTGCTCGCAGGACGACGGGAGAACCAAGCATCCGACAAGCGCAGCAGCGGCGAGACGTCTTAAGATATTCGTGATCCTTTCCCTCGCAATCGCGCAACCGAATGCGCTTAAGTCTGCCACCGGGCAATTGACGACGGTCAATTCTCGATGAACTTGCCAATTACGAGGTCGAAACTGAAGCGCAGGAATTAGGCAGCCGATCAGCGAACGGTTGAATGGAGCAGCTAGCCTCGCCCTGATCTGAACTTAACCAGCGGCCGAGCTCCAGCATGATGTTGGGAGCCGCAGCCCAGCTATAACCTCTAGATCGAATCTGTGATCCTCAAAGGCGATCCGCAGGTGTGTGTGGCGCTTGCTTGACCCGCGTCAATTCGTGGCTCGGCGATTCAACCTGAAACTTGCAATCAGACCACCGATCGCGAGAAGCGCTCGTCATGGCCAAAATCTCTTCAACAAACCGTCCACGGCTTGCAGACTACAGCGCTGACCATCGCATGCTGATCCTTGCAGCAATGGCTATTATGGCGGGTACTGGCGGTGCTTTTGCCGCCTGGATCCTGCTCAAACTCATCGCGCTCGCGACGAACATTCTCTGGTTCGGCAACTTCACGTTTAGACCCGCCACTATCGCCAGCGGCAACCCGCTTCTGCTGATGCTAATTCCGATAATTGGCGGATTGATAATCGGCTTGATGGCGCGTTTTGGCTCCGACAAGATTCGAGGCCACGGCATTCCCGAGGCCATTGAAACCATCCTGTTCGGCGAAAGCCGCCTATCGTTGAAGGTCGCGCTGCTTAAGCCAGTGTCGTCCGCAATTTCGATCGGCAGCGGCGGGCCCTTCGGAGCAGAGGGTCCGATCATCATGACCGGTGGTGCCATTGGCTCCCTCTTCGCCCAGCTCTTCCACCTTAGCGCCGCTGAGCGGAAGACCCTCCTGGTTGCGGGAGCCGTTGCTGGAATGACCGGCATCTTCGGCACTCCATTCGCCTCAATCATGCTTGCCGTCGAGCTGCTGCTGTTCGAGCTCAAGCCACGCAGCTTTGTTCCCGTAGTGACCGCAGTTCTAGTGGCACTCGCCTGGCGTCCACTACTCGTTGGCGGCGGTCCGTTGTTCCCGTTTGCGGCACCGACGCCCAACGGGATCGGACCTGTAGCAATCGCTGCCGGGATTGGTCTGCTTACCGGGTTTCTCGCCGCATTGCTCTCGTTCCTTCTCTATCGCATCGAAGATGGATTTCATGCTCTTCCGGTCCACTGGATGTGGTGGCCGGCGCTCGGAGCCGTAGTGGTGGGGCTCGGTGCGATGATTGACATCCACGTACTCGGCGCCGGTTACGGTAGCATCCAAGACCTGCTGAATGGCAGTCTGGCAGTCAAAGCGGTCCTGATCTTGCTTGTGACCAAGGCCGTGGTGTGGCTGATCGCGCTCGGTTCGGGAACCTCTGGCGGGGTGGTGGCCCCGCTGCTTATTCTCGGCGGCTGCTTAGGGTTCCTCGTCGGCCAGTACCTAACTGGCTCGCCCGGGTTCTGGGCTATGATTGGCATGGCCGGGATCATGAGTGGAGTTATGCGCGCGCCAATGACCGGCGCTTTGTTCGCAGCTGAACTCACCAATCACTTGCCCGCGCTTCCAGAGACAATCGCGGCCGGAGCATCCGCTTACGCCATCAGTGTCCTCATTATGAAGCGCTCGATTTTGACCGAAAAGATCGCGCGGCGCGGACGACACATTCTGCGCGAGTATTCAGTGGATCCGCTGGAGTTTCTTCAAGCTGGGCAGCTAATGACCTCGGATCCGGCCACACTTCCAGGCGACATGCCGCTTTCGCAAGTAGTACGATTCTTCGCAGATGAGGCAATTCATCGCTCATATCCGGTCATCGACAAGGACGGCCGACTGATCGGCCTCGTCTCGAGAGCAGACGCCCTGGATTGGACCGTCAATCGCGCAGCCGAGGGCACTCTGGCTGACGTTATGTCCGACGATTCAATCGAATGTGCGTACCCCGAGACACTTTGCGGCGAGATCGCCGACATGATGGTCGAGTCAGGCGTTGGGCGTATCCCGATCGTCGGTCACCACGATCGGCGGGTGGTCGGTATTATTTCCCGACAGGACTTGTTGAAGGTCCGAGCTAGTCAGAAGAGCGGTGAAGTCAGAAGCAATCCAAAAGTGACAAATCACGACAGGGTTAAAGTCCAAAACGTTTTGTAAGCAGTCACTCGCCGTCGAATCGCGACAATCGGTAGAGCGGACTTCAGCAATTTCGCGCCGCATTCGCAGTTGGTACGGCCTAAGGCCAGCGAGCGCCACGTTCACGGTTGCCGTAGCGCTAGACGGCGGCATCGGGGCCATCGGAGATAAACTCGCGCTGGCGAACACTCGATGTTCTTAACCAACCAATTTCGGAGAGCATCGACTTCGTTCGGAGCACCAGAGTTCGGCATGGCGCAACTTAGAAAGGGAGAAATCAGTGACGCCAGATGAGGCTCTAAATCTTCTGCGATGCGGCAACGAAGCGTTTCTGCGAGGAGAAGCGCAATCTCCTGACGTCAGCGCTGACCGGCGATTGAGCTTGGCTCAAGGTCAATCACCGTTTTGTGCCTACCTCTCCTGCTCAGATAGCCGCGTACCTCCCGAGCTTCTCTTTGGACGGGGCCTAGGAGAGTTATTCATCGTTAGAAATGCGGGCAACACAGTCGACACTGTTGCGAGAGGCTCAATTGAGTTCGCTGTCGCCGTGCTCGGAGTTCCGCTTATCGTCGTTATGGGGCACGAGAGCTGCGGCGCCGTTACTGCCGCGATGTCCGTTGTCGATAAAAATGCGCAGTTCCCCGGAGCGATTGGCTCGATGATCGAACCCATCATTCCTGCTGTTCTTGAAGCACGTGAGTGCGAGGGCGATCCGGTCGAGAATGCCGTCCGGGCTAACGTGAGACGGGTCGTCCGAGGATTGCGTGAAGCAAGCGCAGCCATTCTCACGCAACCACTTCTAGATGGGACGCTTAAGATCGTGGGGGCGTATTACAACCTCGCTAGTGGCGAGGTCGACTTCTTCGACCAGCTCTGAAGTTCCATGGCACCGAAATCCGGGAGACGGCTCATCAAGAAGAGTCTGAGTCCGCTTATAAAGGTTAAGATCCATGCTGCCATTCAGAATAACACGAAGGAGGTCCGGCACCGGGCCACCGCGAGGGATCGGTGCCCATCGGAGCCCTGCCCGAAGGCCCCAGCGTCAGGAAAAGCCTGAATGAAGCGCGCCTTAGCCATCATGGCGCTACTCGCCGCAAGCTGCTCACAGGCGAACGAGGCCGTCTGTCAGCCCGAGGATTACGCAGTTCCGAAGACGCCAGATAAATGGAACGAGCAAATTGAGAGTGCCGGCGCGTGTGTTCGACACTGGAGCAAAGTCTATGCAAAGGTACGAGAGTCTGCGGGTGACGTTGCTGATGCTGCCTTAGGTCAGTGCAACGTCTTCTTTGTGAACCTTGCCGTCCTTGGCAAGCGACAACCAGAGGCGGCCGTTGGCAAAGTCACTTCCGATGTCTGGAGAGCTCAGTATCGCCGCGACGCTCTGATTGCCGTGTTTGACTATAGAGGCGCCGGCTGCGGCGGAATGTAGTATTTACCTAGTGGTGTCAGACTAACGCGCACTTTAGTCTGATGGTCGCAGACGTGGCTTTGATGCGCGGCCATCGCACAAGAACCGCAGATGTCCTCGCGGCACGATCGTCGGAACGTCAGCGTGGTGTCGATCTCGTTCTTGATCTTTATTAGCGCGTCCAGGACCATAGGTCCGGTGGTGTCGAGGTCGATCACATAGCGGTCGAACGTGGGATTAGCCCCACTGCCGGGATCGTATCGGTAAACCTTGAGAGTCTTGAGGCGCTTGCCCGGCTGGGCAGGATACTGACTCCCCTCTTGGATCTTGCTGTTCTTCGGACGCGTGAACTCGGCCAAGGCTGTTCCCATCCGTCCGTGAACGCTTGATCTAGACGACAGGGCCCCAAGGAATTTCGCAGATTGCGTCCAATAACGCTGCCCGATTATCCGGGGCTGACTTTCCCCTTGGCTAAACTGCGACAAGCCTGACTGAACTTCCCTTATGCAAACTCTCAGCTCCAGCTCAACGACCGAAGCGAGTGCGGAGCATTCGCCGCGCTTATGTCCCGAATGGGTCGGAAGTAGACATTAGCTACTTAGCTGAACGAAGGTCCGATTCAGGGTGCCAGCGAAGGCATCGGGAGCGGCTGCTATGGGCGCAAAGCTGTCACCCTTGGATTGACTGAACAAATGACCGGAGTTGGGGCCGGCTGAACGAACGACTGCTTTCGGGAACGATGAACGCATGGCCGAAAGCGGGCTGGCGTCGACCGGCCCAAGACGACCGTAATGGGCGCTAAGCTGACGCTCGGCCGGGCATGAACGAACGTCCGCCTTCAGCCAATGCTCGCCCGAAAGCAGTCAGTCCGCCTACCACCAGAAGCCACCTAAGCTCGCAAGAGGCGCCACGCCGCCGATGTCCAACTGTGATGCTTCGATAGCTCCCTATTGACATTCAAATGCCTCGATAGCATCCTACACAAATGTCGCACCCCACCCTCGAGCTCAAAAAGGCCTATCTGGCGCTCCGTCGGGCGCTTGACGCTACGGTCGGCTCGTTCGGCCTGACCAGCGCACACTTCGATGTACTTCAGCTTCTACTCCACGAAGACGGTTTGCAGCATCGTGAGTTACAGAGGCGCCTCGCGATCTCCTCTCCCACACTCACCAACATCATCGACGTGCTTGAGCGCGAGGGGCACGTTCAACGACAAGCCGATGCCCATGACGCACGAGTGAAGACGATACATATGACGTCGAAAGCTCGACATCTTTGCAGTTCTAAGAGTTTTTGCGACGCTGGTGAAAAGTTGGTCGAGCAGATGTTCGACGGCTTTAGCGACCAGCAAGCCAGAGAGTTCATGACCTCGCTCAAGAAGATCGAGCTGAATCTTGAGGCGATCACCGCTTAATTCATCAACTTATTAGGTAGCTTCCTACCTATTATCCTGTGTGCGCGTGATGTTACTTTAACCTAGCTTCCTACCGGAGTTCGCTATGATCAGTTTAAGTCTATGCGCGCTGCTTTGCGGCGTGATGGTTTACCTCGCCTTCTCGTCATGGCGCCGGCGGAAACGATCAGGTCGCGAGGGACTGCTTCAAGTGCCCAGCCGAGTGCTCCTGGGTGTCCGTTCAATCATCTTTATGGTCTGCGGCGTCGCATTGCTCGCCGCATGCTTCGTGCCTTTTTTGGTTTTCTTCGCCGCATGCTTGGCGGGCACTGCCGTAGTGGGGCTTTGCTGCGTTCCCGCCATGCGGCACCGACGTAGCACTGATTTCGGAGTGTCCGTCTTGGTTAGCGTCGCCGCATTTGGTGCGGCCATCCTTCAGCCCCTCGGCCTAAAGGTAATGCTGCTGCCGACAGCTGCTAACCTACCCTACCAACCGATCTCCTCGCGGGTTCTGAAGACCTATGACGCAGGTCTTGCTTTCGAAGGCATTGCCGCCGGCTCAGATGGCACGCTCTACCTTACCGGCAACCGCAATTTGAATTTCAACGTCAGCGACTACTACCGCAAAGCAAGCGGCGTCCTGATCGCGCGCGCTCCGAGCGGAAGCGAGCGAGTGCTCTTTCAAACTCCGATCGGCACTACTGCTGGAATGATCGCCGTGGATGCTGACGGAACGATCTTCATGACCAGTCACGGCGAAGTTTCAGGGGTTTGGAAGATCGGCAGGCGAGAAGCGCCAAAGATGATCTCCCGTCTTCCAGGTGGCGCCTGGCCAAACGGTATCGCCTTTGGACCGGACGGCCAGCTCTACTCGGCTGACAGCTCGTTGGCTGCGATCTGGAAGATCGATCCCTCGTCTGGTCACGCTGCTCAAGTGATTGCTGACAAGGCGCTAGCAGCACGGCCCTTCATCGCGCTCGCTCCTGGTGCCAATGGCATCCAATTCAAGGGCCGGCAGATGATCGTCACTGTTTCTGACTCAGCAGAGGCGCTCTCTTACGAACTGAACTCGGCTGGCCATTTCGGTCGGGCGAAGGTCTTGGCGAAGGGTGTCCCGGGCGACGATTTTGCCATCAACTCCGACGGCTCGATCTTTGTCACCACGCACCCGTATGACACGCTCGTTCGTATCGATGAGCGCGGTAAGCGAACTTTGGTCGGCGATAACCGCCAACACATTGTGGGTGCGACAGCTGCGGCATTCGGCCGAGGCACTTTCGACCGGGCAACGCTTTACGTGGTCACCGACGGCGGAGCTTTCACTAAGGGACCTGAAGCAAGGGGTCAGCTCGTCGCGTTGTATCCGCAGGGGCAATGAACCACGACGTGCGTCCGGCGAGCTCTCAAGCCGCCGGGCGCACCCATAAACACGGCTGAGTGGATGTACACAGCGGGCATGAATCTAAGGCCAGCTTTCCTTTGCTTACTCAGTTGCAAACATAAACGGACCCAATGACACGAACGGGCCGTTGGAGCCTTTCTGAGGGGGCAATGTGATAGTTTCTGACGCCAATCGAGAAGCTGTCGGGCTGCCGAAGCGCACTCTCCTCTTAGTTGAGGATGAGATCCTCGTCCGCATTTTCATTGCGGAGATCCTTCGCGATGAAGGCTTTGAAGTGCTTGAGGCAGCAACTTCCGAAGAGGCGCTGCGACAGTTTCGAGCTCACCCTAGGATCAGCCTCGTGGTAAGTGATGTCAAAATGCCCGGTCCGATCGATGGAGTTCAACTCTCGTTCGCGATCAAAGCTTTAGAACCCCACAAACCGCTCATCTTGGTGTCGGCCGATTTCGACCTGGGGACCCCTCACTCGGCAGATGTTTTCCTTCCCAAGCCATTCCAGCCGGCCGAACTCATATTTCTAATCAAACAGGCGATTTCGGCAAAATGATCGAAAGCAGCTCAACGGTCATCTTGGTTGTCGATGGCGACGTGCTCGTACGCCATGGGATTTCCGACTACCTGCGAGATTGCGGTTACAGGGTTGTTGAAGCTAGCAATACGGACGAGGCCAAGGTTGTTCTGGAGGACACCAGCATGCACATAGCTGCGGTGCTCTGCGATGCTGAGGCGCCAGGATCTCTTAGCCCATTCCGCCTGCGATCGTGGGCCACCGAGCGCCGTCACGACGTTCAGATTGCGTTAGCCGGAAACATCGAAGTCGCTGCAAACAAGGCCGCTGAACTCTGCGAGCAAGGTCCACACCTCGCTCGACCGTACGACCCCCAGAGCGTTGTCGACTACATCAAACGCCTGATTAGCGCCGCCGCCCGCGATCGAAGCTAAGCACACTTTTAGTATGCAGAAGGGTAGATGCCGACGTCTTGCGTCGGATGAACGAACGTCGCCAATTACCAAGGAGCAGCCGAAAGCTGCCGTTCCGCTTTCCACCATAAGCGGACTGGACTTCGGTCCTTAGCAGAGCATTGCTGTTGGCGTGCCGAGGGTGAGCGACTCGGCACCGCCGCGCAGCGCCTGGTCGCCGCCGCGGCCTTGGTCAGTGCGGGCATGCCGCCCGCGGAGACTGACCGATGTCCAAGAACAAGAAGAAGCCGAGCAAGTCAGAAAGCTTGCGCAAACTGTTATCTCGCGAGCGCGGCGCCACCGTGCCAGAGCTATGCAAGGCAGCTGCGTGGCAGGAGCATAGCGTCCGGGCATTCCTGTCGGGCGTGCGCAAGACCGTTGAGGTGCTGAAGGAGCAGCGCGGCGACGGCGCGATCAGCTATCGACTGGCACCCGCACCGGAGCCCGCCGCCGTGACGGAACACGCCGCGTGACCCCGGTCGAGCAGAAGATCGCGCAGCTGCCCGGCATGCGCCCGACCGAGCTGCGAGCGTTGTGGCGGGAGATCTGGCGCCAGCCGGCGCCGCACCTCGGGCCCGATCTGCTGCGGCGCGGGATTGCATGGAAGCTGCAGGCGCGCGTCCACGGTGATCTGCCGTCGTCGGTGCGACGCGAGATCGATCGCGTGCTGGCGCGGCTTCGAACTGGCGAAGCACTGGCACCACTCCGCCCCTCACTGCGGCCGGGCACGCGGCTCATCCGGCAGTGGAACGGCGCGTCCTACCAAGTGGTCGTACTCGACAGTGGCTTCGAGCATGCCGGCCAGCGCTATGGCAGCCTGACTGAGATTGCACGGGAGATCACCGGGACGCACCAGTCGGGCCTGCGCTTCTTCGGCATAGCCGCCCGGAAGAGCGCTGCGTGAAGCCGCGCCGCTGCGCCATCTACACGCGCAAGTCGACCGAAGAGGGACTTGAGCAGTCCTTCAACAGCCTCGATGCGCAGCGAGAGGCTTGTGGCGCCTACATTCTCAGCCAGGCGCACGAGGGCTGGCGGGCGGTTAGCGATCACTACGACGATGGCGGCTGGTCCGGTGGCAACATGGAACGCCCTGCCCTCAAGCAGCTGCTGGCGGATGTGCAAGCCGGCAAAGTCGACGTCATTGTCGTCTACAAGGTCGATCGCCTGACCCGCAGCCTCGCCGACTTCGCGCGGATCGTCGACATCCTCGACAAGGCTGGTGCTTCCTTCGTCAGTGTGACCCAGGCCTTCAACACCACCACCAGCATGGGCCGGCTGACGCTCAACGTCCTGCTATCCTTTGCGCAGTTCGAACGCGAGGTCACCAGCGAGCGCATCCGCGACAAGATCGCGGCGTCCAAACGCAAGGGCATGTGGATGGGCGGCCCTGAGCCGCTCGGATACGTCGTGCGCGATCGCAAGCTGGTGATCGAGCCCTTCGAAGCAGAGACGGTCCGCATGCTCTTCCGGCGCTACGCCGAGGGTCGGTCGATCGTCCGGCTGGTCGACGAGCTTGCGCAGGAGGGCGTTACCACCACCCAGCGAACCCAAGGCAGCGGCCGCGTCATCGGCGGCAAAACCATCTACCGTGGTCCACTCGCGAGATTGCTTCAGAACCCTCTCTACATCGGCAAGGTCAAGCATCGCGGTGAACTGTTTGACGGCGAGCATGAGGCGATCATCGAGCCCGCCCTGTGGGAGGAGGTGCAGGCAGTCCTCGAGACCAATCGCAACGCACGTAAAGTCGGAGCGAGCACCCGCTACCCGAGTTTGCTGACCGGCATGCTCACCGATCCGGATGGCCGGCCCATGACCCCGGTGTTCACAAGCCGCGGTGGCAAGCGCCACCACTATTACGTCAGCAGACTGACGCCGGGTGAAGCCCGCAAATCCGCCTGGCGCGTTCCCGCAGCAGAAGTCGATCGGGCGGTGATCAGCCTTGTCCAGAAAGCGATGCTTGAGCAGGCAGCCTCAGTGGGATGCATCTCTTCCCTAGACGACAGCCGTGCATCATCCGAGCGACTGCCCGGCCTGCCGGTGCCTGAGCAGCGCAGGCAGCTGCTGGCTCTGGCGCTGCAGGCAAAGCTCGCCTCCGAGCACATTACGATCGAACTCAAGGACGCTGCGCCGCAGTCGATCGCCATCCGCCTTGCGAGCCGCGGCAACGAACGGCGCGTGATCACCGCCGCTGACCGTATGCATCAGGAGCCCGATCCCGCGCTCGTCAGGATGGTCGCGCTAGCGATGGCGGTGCGCACTTCAGCCCTCACCGGCACCAAGGATTCGCTCGTGGATCACTTCAGTCCGCGCCATCGCGCGCGGATGCTCAAGATCTCGTTCCTGGCGCCCGAAGTCCTGAGCGCCATCATCGAAGGACGGCAGCCCGCCGATTTGACGACCCAGCGCTTCCTGCGCTGCGAAGAAATGCCCCTCGCCTGGGAAGCGCAGCGCCAAGCTCTTCGCCTTTAGCGCCCCCAATCACCATCAAGTGTTGCATCGCATCTCGGCCTCCCGAAATGTACTGTCAGAGAACTCGGCGCGATTCGCGAGAGTACGGCGACAGCAGAGATCGAAGTTAAGCACTAACGAGATGCTTCGGTTGCGCGCAACGTCCTAAGAACACGCACAAACTTAGGCGGGCCACAAACTTGACCCCGCCCCAATTTTACTTAGGTTTTACTATTGGTGCGGGCGGCGGGACTCGAACCCGCACGCCTTGTGGGCAGAAGATTTTAAGTCTCCAGCGTCTACCATTCCGCCACGCCCGCACGAGTTCACGCTCATCGGGAGCGTGGGGGCGGCGGTCAAGCGCTGGTTATTCGGCGGCCTCGGCGGTGACCTCGGTCAAGTTGAGGCGCTCGCGCATTTCCTTGCCGGGCTTGAAGTAGGGCACGCACTTGGCGTCGACATCGACGCTGTCGCCGGTGCGCGGGTTGCGGCCGACGCGGGCATCGCGCTGGCGGGTGGAGAAGGCACCGAAGCCGCGCAATTCGACCCGGCCGCCCTCGGCCAGTTGCTCGGTGATCGAATCGAACAGGGAGGCGACCACCGTCTCGACCTCACGCTGGGTCAGATCGGGGAAGTCCCCACACAGCTTGTTGACCAGTTCCGACCGGATCATGTCGCCGCCTGTCCTCACTTGTTCGGCTGCTAAAAGAAACGCTTACCCCTGCCTCCGCAGGCTGTCAGGATTCGGGTCGCCACGCAACCCACCCTTAGCTGAGGCAAGAAAAAGGGCGCGCCGCAGGTCCTGCGACGCGCCCCTTCCCGCTTACTTCTTGGTCTTGCCCTGGGCTTCCTTGAGCGCCTGGCCAAGGATGTCGCCGAGGCTCGCGCCGCTGTCGCTCGAGCCGTACTGGGCTACCGCCTGCTTCTCTTCGGCGATCTGCAGCGCCTTGATCGAGAAGGTCGGCTTCTTCGACCGGTCGAAGCCGGTGACCTGAGCGTCGAACTTCTGGCCGACCTGGAAGCGCTCCGGACGCTGCTCGTCGCGGTCGCGGCCGAGGTCGGTGCGCTTGATGAAGCCGGTCGCGCCATCGTCGCCGATCTGCACTTCGAGCCCGCCGTCGCGAACCTCGAGCACGGTCACGGTGACTGTCTCGCCCTTGTTGGCGCCGGTGCCGGTGCCGCCCGCCGCGACACCGCCGCGCTCGAGCTGCTTCATGCCGAGGCTGATGCGCTCCTTCTCGACGTCGACGTCGAGGACGACGGCCTGCACCTGCTCACCCTTGTGGTGGAGCTGCAGCGCTTCCTCGCCCGACACGCCCCAGGCGATGTCCGACATATGGACCATGCCGTCGACGTCGCCGTCGAGGCCGATGAACAGGCCGAACTCGGTCGCGTTCTTGACTTCGCCCTCGACGGTCGAGCCGACCGGGTGCTTGTCGGCGAAGTCGTGCCACGGGTTCGACTGGGCCTGCTTGAGGCCGAGCGAGATGCGACGCTTCTCTTCGTCGACCTCAAGGACCTTGACGTCGACTTCCTGCGAAGTGCTGACGATCTTGCCCGGGTGGACGTTCTTCTTGGTCCAGCTCATCTCCGAGACGTGGACGAGGCCCTCGATGCCCGGCTCGAGCTCGACGAAGGCGCCATATTCGGTGATGTTGGTGACGCGCCCACGGAAGGTACCGTCGATCGGATATTTGGCCGAAGCGCCCTCCCACGGATCGCTCTCGAGCTGCTTCATGCCGAGGCTGATGCGCTGGGTCTCACGGTTGATGCGGATGATCTGCACCTTCACCGTGTCACCGATGTTGAGCACTTCCGACGGGTGGTTGACGCGCTTGTAGCTGATGTCGGTGACGTGAAGCAGGCCGTCGATGCCGCCGAGGTCGACGAACGCGCCGTAGTCGGTGATGTTCTTGACCACGCCCTCGATGATCTGGCCCTCGGCCAGGCTCTGGATGAGGCCCGAACGCTGCTCGGCGCGAGTTTCCTCGAGGATGGCGCGGCGCGACACGACAATGTTGCCGCGGCGACGGTCCATCTTGAGGACCTGGAACGGCTGCGGCAGGTCCATCAGCGGCTGCACGTCGCGGACCGGGCGGATGTCGACCTGGCTGCCGGGCAGGAACGCCACGGCGCCGCCGAGGTCGACGGTGAAGCCGCCCTTGACCCGGCCGAAGATCACGCCGTCGACGCGGTTGCCGGCTTCGAATTCCTTCTCGAGCTTGTCCCAGGCGGCTTCGCGGCGGGCGCGGTCGCGGCTGAGCATCGCTTCGCCATTGGCGTTCTCGACGCGGTCGACGAACACCTCGACCTCGTCACCCACCTTGAGCTCGGCCTTCTGACCCGGCGCGGCGAATTCGCGCAGGGGCACGCGGCCCTCACTCTTCAGGCCGACGTCGATGACGGCGAGGTCATTCTCGATCCCGGTGACGGTGCCCTTGACGACGCGGCCCTCGAAGGCCTCGTTCTCGCCGCCGAGCGATTCATTGAGCATGGCCGCGAAATCGTCGCGGGTCGGAAAAGCCGTAGTGGCCATCGATATTCTTTCGTTCGTGCTCGGTCGGTATGCCGCCAGCCGGGCCAAGATTGGCACGGCTTTCCATCTGGCGGACCTGGCAAGCGTTGCTGACAAAGTTCCACCGGCACCACGCCGACGAAACACCCGCACGGACGATGCATGCGAACAGCCCGGGACCGAGGTGCCGCATGGCCAGAGCCGAGCGGCCGGCATACTCGAACGGCGGCACTGCGGCCTGGCGAGCATGACGAGGATACGGGCTGCCCGCGGATCGCACCGTCCGTCAGGCCCGGCGCCCTTAGCGCAGCACTCGTGCAGAGACAAGCCGAGGCGCTGGCCGGTGCAAACAGAAAACCGCAAGCTACCACGATTGAGGCTTTCAATTTTGCATTAACTGTAATTAAACATCGGTCCGAATCTGCAACCGAGTTCGTTAGCGTGGAGAGATGATGGCTCGTGGACCGCGTGTTGGCGTCGAATATGCGGCGGTTCTTGTCTCCGCCGACGGCCATCAATCAAAGGTCACCGTCAAGGACGTCTCGGCGCGCGGGTTCCGGCTCGAGCACTTTGACGATCTCCGCGAAGGCGACGAGATCGAGCTTCGGCTCGACAAGGGCGAAACGCTGCGCGGGCGCCTGCAATGGACGCTCGGCAACGAAGCGGGCGGGCTGTTCCTCGATCCGCCCCCAACGGTCGACTGAGGCGACACGCGGGCTTGGCTCCGCCCCGGCGGAGGCCTAGATCGGCGCGATGACCGATACCGCGACCTACGATACCGACCTCAAACTGTTCATCGACGGGAGCTGGCGTGCCGGCGAAGGCGGCGATTGCGCCCCCGTGATCAACCCGGCGACCGGCGACGCGATCGCCCAAGTGCCGCTCGCCTCGACCGGCGATCTCGAGGAAGCGCTCGCCGCCGCCGAGCGGGCGTGGCCGGCGTGGCGCGCGACCGACGTCGAGGCACGCGGGGCGATCCTCCACCAGGCGGCGGCGCTGCTGCGCGAGCGGGGCCCGGCGATCGGCGCGTTGCTGACGCAGGAGCAGGGCAAGCCGCTGCCCGAGGCGATCGGCGAGGTCTACGGCGCCGCGCAACTGTTCGATTATTACGCCGAGGAGGCCAAGCGCTCCTACGGCCGGGTGCTGGTGCGCCCCGCAGGACAGCGCTCGATCGTCATCCCGCAGCCGGTCGGGCCAACCGCGACCTTCACGCCGTGGAATTTCCCGATCTACCTGCTCGCAAAGAAGGTCGCCGCGGCGCTGGCGGCGGGCTGCACCGTCATCTCCAAGCCGCCCGAGGAGACCCCGGGCTGCACCGGGGCGATGGCGCGGGCGCTCGCTGATGCCGGGATCCCCAAGGGCGTGTTCCAGCTGGTCCACGGCGTGCCCGACACGGTCAGCCGCCAGCTGATCGGCAGCAAGGTCATCCGCAAGATCAGCTTCACCGGGTCGATCCCGGTCGGCAAGCATCTGATGACACTCGCCGCCGACGGCATGAAGCGGATCACCATGGAGCTGGGCGGGCACGCCCCGGTGCTGGTGTTCGACGATTGCGACCTCGACAAGACGCTCGACGCGGTGGTGCCGCAGAAATTCCGCAATGCCGGGCAGGTCTGCGTGTCCCCCACCCGCTTCTACGTTCAGGAAGGCATCTACGACGCTTTCAAGCGCGGCTTCGCCGAGCGGACGGCCAAGGTGAAGATGGGCAACGGCATGGCGGAGGGCACTGCGATGGGCCCGCTCGCCAATCAGCGCCGCCTTCCCGCGATCCAGCAGCTTGTCGAAGACGCCAAGGCCAAAGGCGCTGCGGTGCTGGCCGGGGGCGAGCCGGGCGACGGGGGCTATTTCTTCCAGCCGACCGTGCTCGCCGATGTGCCGCTCGAGGCCGACGTGATGAACCATGAGCCGTTCGGCCCCGTCGCGCTGATGCGCAGCTTCGTTCATGACGACGAGGCGCTCGAACAGGCCAACCGCCTGCCCTACGGCCTTGCCGCCTTCGTCTTCACCGAGAACGGCCGCCGCGCCAATCTGATGGGCGACGCGATCGAGAGCGGGATGGTCGGCATCAACACCTTCGCCATCTCGGTTGCCGACGCACCGTTCGGAGGGATCAAGAATTCGGGCACCGGATCCGAAGGCGGCCCCGAAGGGCTGGCGAGCTATCAGGTGACCAAGGCGATCCACCAGGCGTGAAGGGCGAGCGGACCGCCGCGGCGGGCGCGCTGCTCGCCGCCATCGCGGTCGCGCTGGGGGCGTTCGGCGCGCATGCGCTGAAGAGTCGGCTGGCACCCGAGCAGCTCGGCTGGTGGCAGACCGCCGGGCAATATCTGCTGCCCCATGCCGTCGCGGTGGTCGCGCTGGGGCTGGCCGGACAGCCCAAACTGCGGTTGCCCGCGATGCTGCTCAGCGGCGGCGCGGTCGTGTTCGCGGCGACGCTCTACGCGATGGCGCTCGGCGGGCCGCGCTGGCTTGGCGCGGTGACCCCGCTTGGCGGACTGTCGATGATCGGTGGCTGGGGAGTGCTTGCCTGGCGCTTGCTCAGGCGAGGCGACTGAGCCCGGCTCAGGCGGCGCCGTCGCGCTCGCAATTGGCGACCTCGAGCAGCATCGTGCCGGTGGCGAGGAAGCTCAACGCCAGGATCCACGAGAAGCTGGCGACCAATTGCTCGGTCGGGCCGAACAGATTGTAGACGAGGCTGGCGATCGACACGCCGACGAACAGCAGCACGGCGAGCAGGAAGTCGGTCGCAGCAGCGATTGCGGTCCATTTACGGATCGACGAGGTGCCCGCGCGCAAGGTCGCCACCAGCAGCACCACACTGCGCAGCGCCAGCCAGATGGCGATGATGTTCACCGCCGGGACCAGCCCGCGCCATTCCCCGGTGAGGAAGAGGCCGCCGGCCCCGATCGTCAGCGCCCCGGCCGCGACTGAGGGCAGCAATGCCGCTTCGCGCTGGCTGCCGGCCGCAATCTCGATCGCGCCGGCGGCGAGCAGCAGCAGCCCGATCATCGTCCCGGCATGGCGCGGATCGCCGAGCGGGAGCGCGAAGGTGACCGCGGCGACCGCGATCACCAGCCAGCCGCTGATCAGCGTCAGCACCCCGCGCCGCCGATCGTCGCTCTGCTCGCCCTCGCTCATCGCCATGCCACCCCTTACCGCACGTTGCGGCGCGCTGCACCCCTTGCCGGTCTTTGGCCGCCAAGCTACCGCCGGGACCATTCGACCATCCGGAGGAGTGCGCGAAATGACCAAGCAGGAACTGGTGCAGAAGATGCAGGAGTCGAACGCGTATCTTCCCGGCAAGACGGTCAAGCTCGACTTCGGCGACGAGGGCACGATCATGCTCGACGGCACCTCGAACACGGTTAGCGAAGACAACGGCAACGCAGACACCACCATCAAGGTCAGCTGGGCCGACTGGCAGGCGATGGCCGCCGGCCAGCTCGACGGAATGACCGCCTTCATGACCGGCAAATTGAAGGTCGAGGGCGACATGTCGAACGCGATGCAGCTGCAGGGCGTGGTCTCCAAGCTGCGCGGGTAAGCGCGATGCTCACCCTCTTCTATTCGCCCGGCGCCTGCTCGCTCGTGAGCCACATCGCGCTTGAGGAGGCCGGTGCCGACTATGAGGCGCGGCGGCTTGACCTCTCCGAGGGCGAGCAGCACCGCGACGACTATCTCAAGGTCAATCCGCACGGACGGGTTCCGGCGCTGGTCGCCGACGCCGGCACGATCACCGAGAATGTCGCCATCCTGAACTGGGTCGGCGACACCTATCGGGCCGAAGGATCGGTGCCGGTGAGCGATGCCTTTGCCCGCGCGCACACCAACCAGCTGCTCGGCTGGTTCGGAAGCACCGTTCACCCGGCCTTTGCCCAGCTCTTCCGGCCCGGCCGCTTCTCGCCCGACGATGCGATCCACGCGGGCATTCAGGAAGGCGGCCGCGCCGCGCTGACCAGCCATTTCAACGAGCTCGACGACCTGTGCGGCGCGGGCTGGCTGGCGGGCGACGGATTCACCGCCGCCGACAGCTATGCAGCGGTGTTCTACCGCTGGGCGAGGCGGGCCAAGTTCGACATGAGCGTCTATCCGCGCTGGTCTGCGCTGGTCGGCCGGGTGGTCGAGCGGGCCGCGGTCGGGCGCGCATTGCAACAGGAAGGGCTGACGCCCGCCGAATTCGAGTAAGGAGCGGCTGACCCTTGGCCCAGAAGATATTTTCCGACGCCACCGCCGCGCTCGACGGGCTGTTGCGCGACGGCATGACCATCGCCGCCGGCGGGTTCGGCCTGTGCGGCATTCCCGAGCGGCTGATCGACGCGATCCAGGCGAGCGGGGTCAAGGAGCTGACCATCGCGTCGAACAACGCGGGGATCGACAACGAAGGGCTCGGCAAGCTGCTGCGCACGCGGCAGGTGAAGAAGATGATCTCGTCCTATGTCGGCGAGAATAAGGAGTTCGAGCGGCAGTATCTGGCCGGCGAACTCGAGGTCGAATTCTGCCCGCAGGGGACGCTGGCCGAGCGGATGCGCGCCGGCGGCGCGGGCATTCCGGGCTTCTACACCAAGACCGGCGTCGGCACCCAGGTCGCCGAGGGCAAGGAAGTGAAGAGCTTCGACGGCGAGGACTATATCCTCGAGCGCGGCATTCGCGCCGACCTCGCCATCATCAAGGGCTGGAAGGCCGACGAGAGCGGCAACCTCATCTTCCGCAAGACCGCGCGCAACTTCAACGCGCCCGCCGCCACCTGCGGCAAGGTCTGCGTCGCCGAAGTCGAGGAGATCGTGCCGGTCGGCAGCCTCGACCCCGACGCGATCCATTTGCCGAGCATCTACGTCAACCGCCTGATCCTCGGCGCGCCGTACGACAAGAAGATCGAGTTCCGCACCGTGCGGGAAAGAGCGGCGGCGTGATGTTTGGGAAGACCAAGCCCAGCATTGCCGGTCAACTCGACATCTCCGATTGCGGTCCACTCTTACGAGATGCCGAGGAGTTTCTTCGTATGTGGAGAAGCAAGGAAGACGCGGTCATCTGTCTGATCGACCCGCCGAAGCTCGGTGCCGATCCGTTTCTGCTCGGAATTGCCCTTGCCGACTGCGTTCGCCACGGCGCGAAGGCTTATGCTGCCTGCGTGAACGTTTCAGAGCAGGAAGCTGAACGTCGAATTTGGTCCGGATTGGACGCTGAACGCGAGTCCCCGACGGACGCACCCGTCGACCTTTCCCATCCAAGGAACACAAACTGATGCCCTGGACCCGCGACGAAATGGCGGCGCGCGCCGCCAAGGAGCTCGAGGACGGCTTCTACGTCAACCTCGGCATCGGGATTCCGACGCTGGTCGCCAACCACGTCCCCGCGGGCATGGAAGTGACGCTGCAGTCGGAGAACGGGATGCTCGGCATCGGGCCGTTTCCGTTCGATGACGAGGTCGATCCCGACCTCATCAATGCCGGCAAGCAGACCGTCAGCCAGCTCGACAAGACGAGCTATTTCTCCAGCGCCGACAGCTTCGCGATGATTCGCGGCGGGCATATCGATCTCGCCGTGCTCGGCGGGATGGAGGTCAGCCAGGCGGGCGATCTCGCCAACTGGATGGTGCCGGGCAAGATGATCAAGGGCATGGGCGGGGCGATGGACCTCGTCGCTGGGGTCAAGAAGATCATCGTGGTGATGGAGCATGTTTCCAAGGACGGCAGCCCGAAGTTCATCCCCGACTGCACCTTGCCGCTGACCGGCAAGAATGTCGTCGACATGATCATCACCGATCTGGCGGTGTTCGCGCGGCCCAACCATCACAGCCCGTTCCGGCTGCTCGAGACCGCGCCGGACGTGAGCGCGGACGAGGTCAAGGCCAAGACGACGGCTCACTTCGAGGATTGAAGGACGCGCGATGAAGCTGATCGTCGCCAACAAGAATTATTCGAGCTGGTCGCTGCGCCCGTGGGTGCTGATGACCACGCTCGGCATTCCGTTCGAAGAGGAGCTGGTCCAGTTCGCCGGGCTCGACAACCGGGCGGCGTTCCGGGCGTTCAGCCCAGGCGGGACGGTGCCGTGCCTGATCGACGGCGCGCACACCGTGTGGGGCAGTCTGGCGATTGTGCTTCATCTCGCCGACCGGCACGAGGCGGTGTGGCCGCGCGAAATGGCGGCGCGGGTGTGGGCGCAGAGCGTCACCTGCGAGATGCACAGCGGGTTTGCGGCGCTGCGGAACGACTGCACGATGAACGTCGGGGTGCGGGTCAAGCCGCGGCCCGCGAGCGCGGCGCTGGCGCGCGACGTCGAGCGGATCGCCGAGATCTTCGAGGATGGGCTGGCGCGGTTTGGCGGGCCCTATCTGGCTGGCGGGCATTTTACCGCCGCCGATGCCTTCTTCGCCCCGGTCGTGTTCCGCATCCGCACCTACGGGCTCGAGATGGGGCCGCTCGGAAGCGCGTGGGTCGAGCAGATGCTGGCGGAGCCGGCGATGCGCGCGTGGGAGGAAGCGGCACTGGCCGAGCCCTATCGCGAGGCCGGGCACGAGGCGGAGCTGGCCGAAGCCGGGGTGGTGACCGCGGATTACCGAGCCGGGGCTTAGTTCGTCATTGCGAGGAGCGCAGCGACGCGGCAATCCACTCTTTCTTCTCCGGGCTCAAGTGAACTGGATTGCTTCGCTTCGCTCGCAATGACGAGGTGATGATGCGCGCACTGCTGAGCACGGCCCCGGGCGGCCCCGACACCCTTCGGGTCACCGACCTCCCTTCACCCACACCGGGCAAGGGCGAACTGCTGGTGCGGGTGCGCGCGGCGGCGATCAACTACCCCGACGTGCTGATCATCGAGGACAAATATCAGTTGAAGCCGCCGCGGCCGTTCGCGCCCGGCGGCGAGATCGCGGGCGAGGTGATTGGCGTCGGCGAGCAAGTCGACGACTGGCAGGTTGGCGACCGGCTGATTGCGGTGCCGGGCTATGGCGGGTTGGCCGAAGAGATCGTGATTTCGTCCCGCAGCGCCTTCCGCCTGCCGGAGGGGCGCAGCTTTACCGACGGCGCGGCGCTGCTGCTGACCTATGCGACCAGCATCCACGCGCTGTGGGACCGCGGCCGGCTCGAGGCGGGACAGACTCTGCTGGTGCTCGGCGCCGCGGGCGGGGTCGGGCTGGCGGCCGTCGAACTCGGCAAGGCGCGGGGCGCGCGCGTGATCGCCGCCGTGTCGAGCGAGGAGAAAGCGCAGGCGGCGCGCGAGGCCGGCGCGGACGAGGCAATCGTCTATCCGCGCGGACCGTTCGATCGCGACGGGCAAAAAGCGCTCGCCGAGCAGTTCAAGGCGGCGGTCGGTCCGGCCGGCGCCGACGTCATCTACGATCCCGTCGGCGGCGACTATGCCGAGCCCGCGCTGCGCAGCATCGCCTGGCAAGGCCGCTATCTGGTGGTGGGCTTCCCCGCCGGCATCCCCAAATTGCCGCTGAACCTTACCCTGCTGAAAAGCTGCGATGTCTGCGGCGTCTTCTGGGGCGCGTTCGCGATGCGCGATCCCGAAGCCAACGCCGCGCATGTCGCCGAGCTGTTTGAGTTGTGGGATGCGGGCAAGATCGCTCCCAGGGTCAGCGGCACCTTTTCGCTCGATCGCGCGGGTGAGGCGATCGCCGCGATGGCCGCGCGTCAGGTGATCGGCAAGCTGGTGGTTGAGCTCTAGCCCGCTTGAGTTGAGTTGGGGGGCCTCCGCCCCTATCTGCGACCCGATCAACCTTCACGGGGAATGCCCTTCCATGACCACCTTCGACGACCGCGAGCGCGCCTTCGAGGCCAAGTTCGCGCATGACGAGGAAATGAAGTTTCGCCTCGTCGCGCGGCGCAACCGCCTGCTCGGGCAGTGGGCGGCGGGGCTGATGGGCCTGTCCGAGGTCGAGGCCGACGCCTATGCCAAGGACGTGGTCCGTGCCGAATTCGAGGAAGCGGGCGACGAGGACGTCATCCGCAAGGTGCTCGGCGATCTCACCAGCGCCGGGGTCGAGAGCGACGAAGCGACTATCCGCGAGCAGCTCGGCCACAAGGCCGACGAAGCCCGCCGCCAGCTGATGGCGGGGAACTAGCCGCCGTGCCGATGGCGGCCGACGACATCGCCGGACTGATCCGCGCCGCGCTACCGGACGCCGAGGTGACAATCCGCGACCTCGCCGGCGACGGCGATCATTATGCGGCGCGGGTGGTCAGCGCCGCCTTCGCCGGAATGCCGCGCGTCCGCCAGCACCAGCTGGTCTATCGCGCGCTCGGGGGGCGAATGGGGGAAGAGCTTCACGCATTGCAGCTCGAAACCGCAGTGCCTTCGACGGAGAACATCAATGACTGACGCGTCCACCAAGATCGACGAACTGGTGAAGGCCAGCCCGGTCGTCCTGTTCATGAAGGGCACTCAATTCTTCCCGCAATGCGGCTTTTCGAGCCGGGCGGTGGCGATTCTCGACCGGCTCGGTGCCGATTATCAGACCGTCGACGTCCTCCAGGATCCCGAGGTCCGCCAGGGCATCAAGGCCTATTCCGATTGGCCGACCATCCCCCAGCTCTACGTCAACGGCGAGTTCGTCGGCGGGTCCGACATCATGATGGAAATGTACGAGAGCGGCGAGCTGAAGCAGCTGCTCGGCACCCCGGCGGCCTAGCTGCGTTAGGGCGTAGCGTTCCGCAAAACGAAGAAGGGACGGCGACCCGGGACCAGAGAACCGGAGTGCCGTCCCTTCCGATTGGCGTGGAACCAATGTGGACAGCTACCTAGTAGCAGGCTGCGTGCCAAACTCGTGAGAGTGGCGAAAAACAGGGGATTATTCATGCGGCTGTCGCCAGCACGCTCGACCGATTGTCAGAATTTCCGACAGGTTTGGGAGCGATGAGCCCAGCCGCGGCCGCTCCCCCGCGCCTGCTGTGCGACCTGACCCAGAGTTGGTCGGCGGTCGGCGGCGGTGTCGGCACCTATCTTCGCGCCAAGCGCGCCCATATCCTCGCCGAAACACCGCACCGGCATTTGATGATCCTGCCGGGCGACCATGACGGGATTGAGGAGAACGACGGCGGCCGCGCGATCACCGTGTGGATCAAGTCCCCGCACGTGCCGTTCAGCCCCAATTATCGGCTGCTGCTGCGCAATGGCGCGGTTCGCGCGGCGCTCGAGCGGTTTCAACCGGACGTGATCGAATGCCAGGACGCCTATAACCTGCCGTGGGTCGCGCTGGGCCATCGTCGCCGTTTCCCCGACACCGCCGTTGTCGCCGGCTACATGACCGATTTTCCGACCGTCTATGCCGAGCGACCGCTGTCCAAGGTGTTCGGCCAACGGGTCGGCCGGGCGGCTGGCTCGCTCTGCTACAGCTATTGCGGCAAGCTCTATCGCCAGTTCGACGCGGTCTATGCGCTGTCCGACGCGGGCGGTGGCACCCGCTTGCGCGCGCTCGGGGTCGACCCGGTGCACATCCTGCCACTCGGGGTCGCGCTTGACGATTTCGGGCCCGACCGCCGCGATCCGGCGCTGCGCGCAGAATTTGGGTTAAGGAACGACCAGCCGCTGCTAATCTACGTTGGCAGGATGGACGTCGAGAAACGCCCCGACGTGGTGGTCGAGGCGTTCCGCCAGCTAGCGCGGGAGCTCGACGCGCGACTGGTGCTGCTCGGCCAGGGTCCGATGCTCGAGCAGATCGCCAAGCACGACGACCCGCGCATCATCATGCCGGGGTTCGTCACCGACCGGACCGCGCTCGCCCGCTGGCTGGCATCAAGCGACATTTACGTGTCGGCGATGGCCAACGAGACCTTCGGTGTTTCGGTGATTGAGGCCCAGGCGTCGGGTCTGCCGGTAGTCGGCGTCAACGGCGGCGCGATGCCCGAGCGGGTGCGACCGGGGATGGGGCTATTGGGGCCGGTCGGCGATGCCGGGGCGATGGCGGCCAACATCGTCGAGGTGTGGCAGTCGGACCGAATCCAAATGGGGCGGATGGCGCGGGACTATGTCGCCGGCGAGTTCACCTGGCGGCACAGCATGGACGTCTTGTTCGGAGAGGTTATTCCCGCGGCGCAGAATCGGCGTCGGCTGGCAGGGCGCGAAACCGTGCCGCAACTCGGTGCATCGGCGGTGCGCATCTGATCTGCTCAGCGGCGGTATTGCTGAAGTAAGGATTGCCGTTCGTCGGCCCACATCGGGAGTTCGACCATAATCCTACTGATTGCCGCCGCTGCTGCCCAGGCATGGACGCCGCCGGCGCCGCACTGAGCGCCACCCTTCCGCCGACGCGCCAAGCTGCTAAGCCCGCCGGCGTGGACGCGCCCTATGGACAGCTGATCGAGGTCGAGCCGGGCGTGGCGCGGGTGCTCGCGCCCAACCCTTCCCCATACACCTTCACCGGGACGCAAGTGCATCTAGTCGGTCGCAGCGAATTGGCGGTGATCGACCCCGGCCCGGCCGACCCCGCGCATCTCGACGCGCTGGTGGCGGCGATCGGCGGACGTCCGGTCGCGGCAATCCTCGTCACTCACACCCACAAGGACCATTCGCCTGGTGCCGGGCCGCTTGCGGAGTTGACGGGCGCGCCGGTGATCGGCTGTGCGCCACTGGTGGTCGATGGCGAGCAGGAAGCCGGTTTCGACCGGGACTATGCGCCCGACCGAGTGCCCGCCGACGGCGAGAGCGTGATGGTCGACCGGCGTACACTGACTGCCATCCACACCCCCGGGCACACCAGCAATCACCTCTGCTTCGCCGACGAGGCCGCGGGCATCTTGTTCAGTGGCGACCATGTGATGGGCTGGTCGACCAGCGTCGTCATTCCGCCCGACGGCGACATGGCGGCCTATGTCGCCAGCCTGATCCGCTTGCGCGAACGGCCGCACGACCGCGTCTATTATCCGGCCCACGGCGAGCCGGTCGCCGATCCGCAGCGGCTGGTGCGCGGGATGATCAACCACCGGCTCCAGCGCGAGCGGCAATTGCTGCGATTGCTCGGCGAGGATGGGGCGACGTCGCTCCCGGCGCTAACCGCCCGCGCCTACCCCGGCCTCGACCCGCGGCTGATCCCGGCGGCCGAAGCGACCGCGCTCGCCCACCTCATCGCGCTGGAACAACAAGGCAAGGTCGTCCGCTCAGGAAACCGATGGCAGACGAACGCGTGAACGAGGCTGGACAGCTGCGGTCGCCCCTCGGGCTGCTGCTGGCGGTGATCGTCATCGTCGCGCTGGTGCTGACCTATCGCGCCGGACACGACAAAGCGGTCGACGAAGGCGCCAACGTCAAGCTCGAGCGGATCGCGGTGGCGCTGCGCGAGCCGCGCAATGCGCTCCAGGTCTATCGACTGAGCGGCGACGTGCGCACCACGAGCAACGTCAAGGGCGGGCCGTTCGAGCTGCTCGAAGGGCGGATGACGGTCACCCAGCCGTGGAGCGTGGCCTATTTCGTCGACATGCGTCAGCTCGGGCTCGACGATTACATCTGGGATCCGGCCAGCCGGACCCTGCGTGTGCGGGTGCCCGAGGTGACGCCCGATGCGCCCAACGTCGACGCCAGCCGCCGCAAGACCGACCTTGGCGGGCTGGTCATCACCCGCACCATGCAGGAGCAGATGAGCCAGGGTGTCGCGGTCGGCGCGCGGCGCCAGGCGCAGGCCGAGGCGCTCAAGCCCGAGAATCTCGCCGCGGCGCGCGAACAGGCGCGCAAGGCGGTGGCGGCCAATCTGCGCGGCCCGCTCGAGGTCGCAACGGGCGAACCCGTGAACGTGGAAGTGATCTTCCCCGCTGACGGCCGGCCCGCCGAACGGTGGGACGTCAGCCGCTCGATCGAAGAAGTGCTCGGCCTCCAAAAACGCTGACAATCAGCGGAAAAAGGTGGTAAACGAGCCCGGCGCGCCGGGTTGGGGACTAGGCCTTGTGCGCTTGCAAGGGGACTTCTCATCATGGCAACGCATGCCGCAAACGCCGCACCCGCCTCGCGTGGGCGCGGCTACATGGCCGACCAGCGCTTCTTCACGCGCTTCGCCATCTTCCTCGCCGTCTTCATCCTGTTCGGCTTCATCCAGTTCGAGCTGCGCGGCTTCGTCGACGTCCGCACCGTGCCCGCCTTTCTCCATTTGCACGGCGGCTTGATGGTCAGCTGGCTGGGAATGTTCGTTCTTCAGAGCGTGCTCATCAGCCGGATGCAGGTGCAGTTGCACCGGACGCTGGGCTGGGTGACCGTCGCGCTCGCCGCCGGGATCGTGGTGGTCGGCAGTTACACCGGAATCCACGCGATCGCACTGGGCATTGCGCCGCCCTTCTTCACTCCGGCCTTCTTCCTCGCCCTGAACCAGATCGACATCGCCGCCTTCGCGCTGATGGTCGTACTGGGAATAGCCTATCGCAAGCAGGTGCAGTGGCATCGCCGGCTGATGATCGGCACGGGCTTCGTCATCGCCGAACCGGCGCTCGGCCGACTGCTGCCGATGCCGCTGCTCGGCCAGACCTGGGGCGAAATGCTCGCGCTGGCGGTGCAATTGGCGATGCTGGCGGTGATCGCCCGCCACGACCGCCGGCAGCTAGGCCAGGTGCACCCGGCGACGCTGGTGGTTGCCGGGATGCTGGTCGGCGCGCACCTGCTGATCGAAATCGCCTCGCGGCTGCCGGTGACCGCACAACTCGCCGCCAGCATTGCGATGCGCTGACGCCGCGACTACCTCGCTCGGGCGGGCATGGCGTCCGCCCGGGAGAGCCCAAGTGACCGCATCGACCACCAGCTTGAAGGGCGTTGACCTGCTGGGCGAGATCGAGCGCCTCAAGACCGAGCGAAATGCCGTCATCCTCGCGCATTACTATCAGAAGCCCGAGATTCAGGACCTTGCGGACTTCGTCGGCGACAGCCTCGACCTCAGCCGCAAGGCGGCGGCGACCGACGCCGACGTGATCGCCTTTTGCGGCGTCCGCTTCATGGCCGAGACGGCGAAGATCCTGAGCCCCGACAAGACGGTCATCCTGCCCGACATGGATGCCGGCTGCAGCCTCGAGGACAGCTGCCCGCCCGACCAGTTCGCCGCTTTCCGGGCAGCGCACCCGGACCATATCGCGCTGACCTACATCAATTGCTCGGCGGCGGTGAAAGCCTTGAGCGACATCATCGTCACCTCGTCGAGCGCCGACGTCATCCTCAGCCAAATCCCCAAGGAGCAGAAGATCATCTTTGGCCCCGACCGGCACCTCGGCGGCTATCTGGCACGCAAGACCGGGCGCGAAATGCTCTTGTGGCCGGGCATCTGCATCGTCCACCAGGCTTTTTCCGAGACCGAATTGCTCAAGCTGAAGGCGCAATATCCCGGCGCGCCGGTGGCGGCGCATCCCGAATGCCCGCCGCACATCGTCGACCATGCCGACCACGTCGGCTCGACCCGCGCGATCCTCGACTTCGCGGTCAATTCACCGAGCGACGTGATCCTGGTCGCGACCGAGCCGCACATCATCCACCAGATGGAGAAGGCGGCGCCGGGCAAGACGTTCATCGGGGTCCCCGGCGGCGACGGCAACTGCAACTGCAACATGTGCCCCTACATGGCGCTGAATACGCTCGAGAAATTGTACGTCGCGCTGCGCGATCTCGAGCCGCGGGTCGAACTTTCGCCCGAGCTGATGGACAAGGCGCGGGTACCGCTCGAGCGGATGCTCGAGATGGCGGGGCGCACCGTCGGCCAGGGTGACGTCGGCCGCCCGATACTCAGCAGCGACCAAGGCGAGGCGGTCGTTCCGGTACGCGATTAAGCGAGCGGGAACGCTTCGCGCTTCCGTGGCGTTAGTTTCGGGAGTCATATAAACCGAAAGGAACGTCCATGTCCCGCATTCTGCTCAGCGCCTCCGCCCTCGCGGTCGTCGTCACCGCCTTCAGCGCCGCCCCGGCGGACGCGCGCCGGCACCACTATCGCCATTCGACCTATTACGGTCAGAAGGTCTGCCGCCGCTCGAAGGGCAGTGCGGGCCTGATTGCCGGCGGTGTCGGCGGCGCGTTGGTCGGCCGCAGCATCCTTGGTCACGGCCTTCTCGGCACTGCCGGCGGTGCCGTTGGTGGTGCGCTCGCCGGCCGGGCGATTGACCGGTCGCTGACCGCCAACCGCCGTTGCTACTACCGCTAGAGCCGTTCGGCTCGACCCTCGATCGTCGCCGTCTCCGGATGGTGGCGGTCGAGGTGCCGACGGATCATCCGCAGGTTGCGGGTGTTCGAGCGGAAGAAGAAGTCGGGCACCGCCCCGACGAACGGGATCATGCCGAGCAGCCAGTCGATGCCGATGTTGCCACCCATCCGCGCCATCTGCCACTTCGACATGCCAAGGTTGCGCGCCTCCCAAGCGAGATAGGCGCCGAGCCCGGCGGCGACCGTCGGCCCGACTACCGGCACGAAATCGAGCACCACGTCGAGACCGACCGGGCGATTGATACCCGGGATCACCACCAGCCGCTCGAGCAGATGCTCCAACCCGTCGATGCGGTCGCGGACGGCCTGCGGCTCGTTCGACACTTTGAAGCGGTTCATGCCGCTACCCTTCGTTTCCGACGCCATCATCGCTGACCGCTCCCATATCTAAGATCAGTCAATGAATGGCGAGCGAAACGGTTCTCGTTAAATCCGGGCAGGTCGCGGACGAGCGACCAGCGGACCGGTGCGGCCAGCGGGATGAACAGCACCGAATTGCGCATCAGCCGCTCGGCGTCGCCAAGGAACCGGTTACGATCGTTGACGCTGAGCGTCGCGCGCGCCGCTTCGAGCGGGGCTTCAGCCTGCGGCTCACAGATCGGCACCGCGCCACAGCGGAACGAGCGCAGATACCACGCGGGCGAGATCGACGGCGCGACCCAGTCGACCAGCTTGAGGTCGGCCTCGTCGGGGTCGTCGGCCCAGGCCACCATCAGCCCGAGCCGGCGCCAGTCGGTCCGCAGCCGCTGAAGCAGCGCTGCGCCGCCCGGAGATTGCGGCACCGCCACTCGGATTATTGGCGGTGGGTCCCCGGCCTTGCGAGGTAACAGCCGCCGGGCCTCGGCGAGGAGGCCGGGGAGCCGGTCGGCGAGCGACTGGCCCGCCCACGCCGGGGTGGCGGGCGCGATGTTGCCGTCCAGTCCGCCTTCGAGGATCGAGGCGCGCGGCTGGAGATCGGGGACGCCCAAGGCGGCGACCAGCGCTGTCCGGTCGATCGCCCTGTCGAGCAGGTCGCGCACCGCGCGGTCCGCGAGCAGGCCGTCGCCCCGCGCCGGCATTAACCCGAACAGCCCCGCCGCCGGATCGAAGCGCAGCGTGCCGCGCGGCAGCTTCACCGCACCAGTCTGCGGGAGATCGGCAAACGTCCCGCCAAGCACCAGGTCGAGCTTGCGGTCGGCGAACGCCCGCACCCCGGCCGAAGTGGTGCCGGCGGTCAGCATCACCCGCTCGACCTGCGGCTCCTCATCCTCCCCCGTTGGCAGCGTTCGGCTGAGCTGGAGCCAATTGCCCTGCCGCGACAGCGCGAACGGCCCGCTTCCCCCGCCCTCGCGGACAAGCGCGAATTCGGGCTGGGCGAGCAACTGGAGCAGATGCGGGCGCGGAGCGAACAGCTGGATCGCCAGCACCCGGTCGGTCATTGCCACCACTTGGGTGACCGCGCCGACGGTGTCCTTGAGGCTGTTGCGGCTGCCCTTGGCGATTTCCCGCCGAATCAGTCGCGCGACGTCCTGCGCGGTGATCTTCTTGCCGCCAGGCCAAGCCCCGCTCTGTAGCCGGAAGATGTAGAGCAAGCCGTCGTCCGACACGTTCCAGCGTTCTGCCAGCCCGCCGACGATGTTGCCGTCGCCGTCGAACCGCACCAGTCCCTGCGCGACATTGCCGAGCAGCACCGCCTGCGGCGCATCGACCGGTCCGGCCGCCGGATCGACCAGCGTCGGTGTTGCGCCGACGACCAGCGCCCGGACCGCTCCGGTCTCCTTCCTGTGGCAGCCGCCGAGCAGCGCCAGCGCTGCGGCCAGCGCCACGGGCAGCAGAAGACGGCTTCGGTTCATCTGCGATGTCCTAGCGGCTGCCGCGCGTCGGCCCAAGCCTTCACAAGCCCGCCGAACTGTATTAGTCGCCTAGGTCAGTACGAAGAGGTGTCGACGAGCGCATGGCTGACCGCGATTCTCCCTGGCTGAGCCGTGCCGGCACCCCGGTCGAGGAATTGCCCGATCCGTTCGCGCCCGAGGTCGAGTCGGAAGCACACGAGGCGCTGCCGCCGCGGCGGCGTCGCTGGCGCTGGCTGCGGTGGAGCCTGACCGCCTTCTTCGCGCTACTGCTGATCACGATCCTGTGGCTGGTGTTCACCGCCCCGCTCGGTCGCGCGCTCGAGCCGTTGCCGAGCCCGGCGATGCTGATCGTTTCGGCCGACGGCCAGCCGATCGCCCGCCGCGGCGCGATAAAGGAAGCGCCGGTCGCCGTCGCCAAGCTCACCAAATACACGCCGGCTGCCTTCGTCGCGATCGAGGACCGGCGCTTCTATTCGCACTGGGGGATCGATCCGCGCTCCATCGGGCGGGCGCTGCTCACCAACCTCCATGCCGGCGGCGTGCGCCAGGGCGGCAGCACGATCACCCAGCAGCTCGCCAAGACCAGCTTTCTGTCGGCCGACCGCAATTTGAAGCGCAAGGCGCAGGAGGTGATCATCGCCTTCTGGCTCGAGGCGTGGCTGACCAAGGACGAAATCCTCTCGCGCTATCTGTCGTCGGTCTATTTCGGCGACGGCGTCTACGGCCTGCGCGCCGCCGCGCATCACTATTTCGGGCGCGACCCCGAAAATCTGACGCTGGCGCAGTCGGCGATGCTCGCCGGCATGGTCCAGGCGCCGTCGCGACTGGCGCCGACCCACAATCTCGCCGCAGCGCAGAAGCGGTCGCGACTGGTGCTGCAGGAGATGGCGGACACCCACGTCATCACTATCGGCCGCGCCCGTGCCGCCGCCTCGGCCCGCCCGGTGATCGTCGACGCGAAGGTCCCAACCGGCACCTACTTCGCCGACTGGGTGGCGCCGCAAGCGGCCGACGCGGTCGCCGCCAATTTCGGTGAGGTGCGGGTCAACACGACGCTCGATTCGCGTCTGCAGCGGCTCGCCAGCCGCGCCGTCGCCAACGCCCAGATCGGCGGCGCGCAGGCGGCGCTGGTTGCGATGCGGCCCGACGGCCGGGTGGTCGCGATGGTCGGCGGCACCAGCTACAAAGCCTCGCCTTTCAACCGCGCGACCCAAGGGCGCCGCCAGCCGGGCAGCACCTTCAAATTGTTCGTTTACCTCGCCGCGTTGCGGGCGGGCTGGACCCCCGACAGCAAGTTGTCCGACACGCCGATCAAGATCGACGGCTGGTCGCCCGCCAATAGTGACGGCATCTATCGCGGCCCGATCACCATGAAGGAGGCCTTCGCTCGCTCGAGCAACGCCGCCTCGGTGCGCCTGTCGGAAGCGGTCGGTCGCCAGAACGTGCTGCGCGCCGCGCGCGACCTCGGCATTTCGACCCCCTTGCCCAATTCGCCCAGCGTCGCGCTCGGCACCGCCGGGGTCAGCTTGCTCGAGTTGACCAGCGCTTATGCCGCGGTGGCGAGCGGGCGCTATCCGGTCCACGCGCTTGGCCTGCCGCCGCAAGCAACGAAGGATGGCGGCGACAACAGTCAGCTCTCATCGCTCTTCTTTACCCAAGGCGGGCAGCTCGACCGCAACCGTGACTGGAAGCCGATGCTCGACCTGTTGTGGGCGGCGGCCAACGAGGGCACCGGCCGCCGCGCGGCACTGGCGACGCCGACGTTCGGCAAGACCGGGACCAGTCAGGACAATCGCGACGCATTGTTCGTCGGCTTCGCCGGCGACCTCGTGGTCGGGGTGTGGGTCGGGCGCGACGACAACAAGCCGATGGCGCATTCGATGAGCGGGGGCAGCGCGCCGGCGGCGATCTGGCGCTCGTTCATGGCGCCGGCGCTGGCGATCGACGGGCGCAACGCTTCGTCATTGCCTGGCGACTATCAGCCGCCGCAGCGCATCCCGCCGCCGCAGCGCAAGAGCCCGCTTCCAGCCGACTGGGACGTCGATCCGGGCCATTGGGTCGACGATGTGATGAAGAACGCGCAGCGCCTGTTGGACCGTCTATAATAGCGGGTTTGCGCGCCGAAAAATTCGTAAATGGAAATTAAGGAGCGCTTTTAACCGCTTATCAACGGTCGACTCGTAGAAACACTCCTGACCGACGGGCTCCTGATGGACCGCCGGTGGGGCCTCAAGGCCCAGGTGAGTGGAACTAGGAGACCGGACATGCTGAAGATTCTCAAGAAGATCCGTAAGAACGAAGAGGGTGCCACCGCGATCGAGTACGGCCTGATCGCCGCTCTGATCGCCGTTGCCTGCATCACCGCGCTGGGCGCGGTCGGCAACCAGCTGAGCACCACCTTCAAGGGTGTTTCGAACAGCCTGAGCGGCGCGAACTCGTAAGAGTTTCGCGAGCCACTGGCTCGAACAAGGGGCGGCGGCGTCGGAAGACGCCGCCGCCTTTTTGTTGTTCGAGCGAACGGCTCGTCCGAAGATTGAGTCACGAAACAAAAAGGCCGCCCGAGTGGGCGGCCTTTTTGTTCATCCATTAGAAGGATGGTGGAGCCGAGGGGGATCGAACCCCTGACCTTCGCAATGCCATTGCGACGCTCTCCCAGCTGAGCTACGGCCCCGTCCCCCGCGCCTTTAGGGATTTTGCGACGCGGGTCAAACCTCAAATCAGCTGTTCTCGTCGTCGTCCGCCGCGGTCTCCACGCCGAGGTCGTCGTCGCCGGTGCCGATATCGACTTCATCGTCGGCGCTCGGCTCCTCGTCCTCGTCGGGCAGCGCCAGATCCTCGGCACCCAGATCCTCGTCGGCATTCTGCTCGGGCGCGGCCTGCGCCGGGGCAGCCTCGAACGGTAGCGGCTGCTTGGACTTGAGCACGGGCTCGGGCGTAAAGGCGGTGCCGCAATGGATGCAGGTCACCGGATCGTCCTTTCCGAGGTCGTAGAAACGGGTCGAGCACTTGGGACAGGTGCGCTTGTGACCCCACTCGGGCTTCACCATGGAAAACTCCAATTATCATTGAGGCCCAAGGGCGGCAGGCCCGGACCAAATCGGGCGGCGCCTTGCCATAGCGGGGGGTGGCTGTCAAAGCCGCGCCCGTGCCGCAGCCCTCGCATTTCGTCATCGCCGTGGACGGTCCCGCAGCCAGCGGCAAGGGGACCATCGCCCGCGCGCTCGCCGCGCATTTCGGGCTGCCGCACATGGATACGGGGCTGCTCTACCGCGCGGTGGCGCTCAACCTGCTGCGCCGCGGGCTCGACCCCGACAGCGAGTTCGCCGCGCTGCGCGCCTGCGACGGGGTCGCCGGGCTGATGGGCGACGAGGAATTGCGCAGCGAGACGGTCGGCGGGATCGCCAGCCGCATCTCGACCTATCCGGGCGTTCGCGCAGCATTGCTCGAGCGCCAGCGCGATTTCGCCGCGCAGGCCGGCGGCGCGGTGCTCGACGGGCGCGACATCGGCACGGTGATCGCTCCGCAAGCGACGGCCAAGCTGTTTGTCACCGCCTCCGCCCAGGTCCGCGCCGAGCGGCGGCTGGCCGAACTCCAGGGCCGCGAAGTGAGCGCGCATCTCGCCGACGTCCTGCTCGACATCGAGGCGCGCGACGAGCGCGACAGCCATCGCTCGGCCGCGCCGCTTCGCCAGGCGGCGGACGCGATCCTGCTCGACACCAGCAAGCTCGATCGCGACGAGTCGGTGGCGGCGGCAATCCGGCTGGTTGAGGAGCGGCTGGCCGCGGTCTAGAGCCGGGGCCATGAGCGACACCTCCCCCGCCCGCACCGGCGGCCGCCTGCTGGTCGACCAGCTGGTCATCAACGGCTGCGACCGCATCTTCACCGTTCCGGGCGAAAGCTTCCTCGCGGTGCTCGACGCGCTGCACGACACGCCGGGCATCGAGACCGTGGTCTGCCGCCAGGAAGGCGGGGTCGCCTACATGGCTGACGCCGACGGCAAGCTGACCGGGCGCCCGGGCGTCGCGTTCGTCACCCGCGGCCCGGGCGCGACCAACGCCAGCGCGGGTGTCCATGTAGCCTTTCAGGATTCGACCCCGCTCATCATGTTCGTCGGCGACCTCG
This sequence comes from Sphingomonas ginsengisoli An et al. 2013, assembly GCF_009363895.1. NCBI lineage: Bacteria > Pseudomonadati > Pseudomonadota > Alphaproteobacteria > Sphingomonadales > Sphingomonadaceae > Sphingomonas > Sphingomonas ginsengisoli (ex An et al. 2013). The sequence goes on from NZ_CP045434.1 coordinate 1,618,299, forward strand.
ATCGCGGCGACAAGGATCGCGAGGGCTTTCAGGAAATCGACTTCCCCGCTTTCTTCGGCCCGATCGCCAAATGGGCGGCGCGGATCGACGACGCGCGGCGAATCCCCGAATATGTCGCCCGCGCCTATCGCGTCGCGACCAGCGGCCGGCCCGGACCGGTGGTGCTGGCGATCCCTGAGGACATGCTGCGCGACGAGGTCAGCGTGCCCGACCGCCCGCCCGTCCCGCCAGTGGTCGAGAGCCCCGACCCTGCCGCCATCGCCACGCTGTTCGAATTGCTCAAGGAAGCCGCCGCGCCGGTGGCGATCGTCGGGGGTGCCGACTGGAGCCCGTGCGCGGCGCATCACTTCGCAAACTTCGCGGCGCGCCACGGCATCCCCACCGCTGCCGCCTTCCGCCGCCAGGACGCGGTTTCCAACGACTGCCGGGTCTATGCCGGCAACCTCGGCTACGGACCCAACCCCAAGCTTCAGCAGCGCATCCGCGAGGCCGACCTGCTGCTGGTGGTCGGCGCCCGGCTCGGCGAGGCGACCACTGACGGCTACACGCTGATCACCCCCGACCATCCGGGGCAGACGATCGTCCACGTCCATCCCGATCCCAACGAGCTCGGCCGGGTCTATCACGCCGACCTGCCGATCGTCGGTGACATGGGTGAGTTCGCGCAGGCGATCGACGCATGGGCCGAGCCCGAGCTGGTCCGCTTCGGCGCCGGCGACGAGGCGCACGCCGAGTGGCTCGAGTGGAGCGAATCATCGCCGCGCGAAGGGGTGACCCTCGACCTCGGGCCATGCATCAAGCAGCTGCGCGAAGCGCTGCCGGCCGACACGATCGTCTGCAACGGCGCGGGCAATTTCTCGGGCTGGGTGCACCGCTACTGGCGCTACGGCGCGACCCCGACCCAGCTCGCGCCGACCAGTGGAACGATGGGCTATGGCCTCCCCGCCGCGGTCGCCGCCGCGCTTCGCTTCCGTGATCGGCAAGTGCTGTGCGTCGCGGGGGACGGCGACTTCCTGATGAACGGACAGGAGCTGGCGACCGCAGCGCAATATGGCGCCGACCTTCTCGTGCTGATCGTCGACAATGGCGCCTACGGCACCATCCGCATGCATCAGGAGCGCGACTATCCCGCGCGGCTATCGGCGACCACGCTCACCAATCCGGACTTCGCGGCGCTGGCGCGGGCATTCGGCGGCTGGGCGGCCACAGTCGAGCGGACCGAGGAATTCGGTCCCGCGCTGCAGGACGCGCTCGGCCGCAAGGGCATCCGCCTCCTCCACTGCAAGACCGACGTCGAGGTGATCAGCCACGCGACCACGGTGACCAAGTTGCGCGAGCGCGCCCGGACTTAAGTCTACTCGCAAGAACGGCAGAAAAGCGGTAGTTTCCTTCTTCTGACGTGAGAAAGGGGGCGAGTCGATGGCCACGACCGACACCGCGTTCGCGGGTGCGATCCCGGGCATTTACGACCGGCACATGGCGCCCCTGTTCTTCCTACCCTACGCCGCCGAAGTGGCGCGCCGAGTGGCGCGCTGGCAGCCGCGGCGGCTGCTTGAGACCGCCGCGGGGACTGGCATCGTGACAAGCGCGATCGTCCACGCCTGCCCTGACGCCGAGGTCGTTGCGACCGACCTCAACCCCGACATGCTGGCGGTCGCCAAGCGGCGGCTGTCGTCATCGCCGCACGTCTGCACGCAAGTCGCCGACATGCTCGACCTGCCGTTCGGCGACAGCCAGTTCGACACGGTGGTCTGTCAGTTCGGGATCATGTTCGTCCCCGACAAGGTGCGCGCCAACGCCGAGGCGCGGCGGGTGCTGGCCTCGGGCGGCCGCTACCATTTGGTGGTGTGGGACGGGCTCGAGCACAACCCGCTCTCGCGCCGGGTGCACGAGACGGTCGCCGCGCTACTGCCCGACGACCCGCCGCAATTCTTCGCCCGCACGCCGTTCGGCTATGGCGACCCGGCCGCGATCGAGCGCGACCTCATCGCCGCTGGCTTCACCGACATCGAGTTCGAAACGGTGGCGCTCGAAAGCCTGCCCGAGGCGACCCCTGAGGACGCCTCGCTCGGGATGATCGAAGGGTCGCCGCTGCGAGTTGAGTTGGAGGCGCGCGGCGACGGCTGGCTTGAAAAGGCCGAGGCGGCGGTGCGCCGGTCGCTCTCCGACGATTTCCCGCGCGCACTGTCGGCGCATGTGGTGACCGCCACCAGGTAAACCGAGCGGCGTATTTCGCTTGCGTCACCTGCGGTGGTCGAAGCCAAGCATTCATGAAGTAGCGTCATGTCCATTCGCAGACCTTCGATTTGGTCAGGCGAGGTTGAGCTCCAGCGCCTTGAGCATGACATTGTCCCACGCGTTGCCGGCCTTCCGGTTCGCCGGATCGGCGCGCATCCGGGCGAGGGATTCGGCGATCGCGGGATTGGCGGCGGCGCGCTCGGCGAGGTAGGCGCGGGCCTCGTCCTCGAGGCCGAGGGCGCAGGCGTAGATGAGGCCGTTGGCTGAGGTGAAGCCCTCATCCATGGAGCGCAGGACGTTGAGCGGATCGCGCATCCGCGCAAACCAGGGGAGAATGTCGGCGCGGACGATCGCCGCCGCCTCTGCGGCGATCGCCGGGCGGCTGGCGACATCGAGCGCATCCCAGCGAACGGTGTGGGGCGTCCCGGGGAACTTGATCTGGCGGGCGACGGTGAAGCGATCGTAGCGGGTCACGTTTGGCGGACGGTCGGGCCAGCGCGCTTTCCGGAAGCGGCTGATCGCGTCAGTTTCAAGGACGGCTGAAATTTCGAACCAGGCCTGCACATCGCGCCGGTTCCACTTGCTCGTCTGGCAGTGGATGACGTCGGTGAACGCGCCGTCGACACGCTTGATAGCAAAGCCGGGTTTGAGCGCAAAACCATCGCTCGCCAATTCGCGTGCGATCAGACCGAGCATCGCCTCCACGGCGTCGCGCGGCGCCTCGGTCATCAGATGAGGCCGGCGAGCGGGCTCGACGGGTCGGCGTAGCGGCGCTTGGCCATGCGCCCGGCGCGGTAGGCGAGGCGGCCGGCTTCGATCGCGGCCTTCATCGCGCGGGCCATCAGGATCGGGTCCTTTGCCTCGGCGATGGCGGTGTTCATTAGCACGCCGTCGCAGCCCAGTTCCATCGCCGCCGCCGCGTCGCTGGCGGTGCCAACGCCGGCGTCGACCAGCACCGGCACCTTCGATTGCTCGACGATGAGACGGATGGTGACCGGGTTCTGGACGCCGAGGCCCGAACCGATCGGTGCGCCCAGCGGCATGATGGCGACCGCGCCAGCGTCTTCGCAGCGGCGCGCCATGATCGGGTCGTCGGTGCAATAGACCATCACCTCAAATCCCTCCTTGGCGAGGAGTTCGGTCGCTCGGACGGTCTCGATCATGTCGGGGTAGAGCGTCTTGGCCTCGGCCAGCACTTCCAGTTTGACGAGGCTCCACCCGCCCGCCTCGCGCGCCAGCCGCAGCGTGCGGATCGCGTCCTCGGCGGTGAAGCAACCGGCGGTGTTGGGGAGGTAGGTGATCTGCTTAGGGTCAATGAAGTCCGACAGCATCGGCGCATTGGGATCGGACACGTTGACCCGGCGCACCGCGACCGTGACGATCTCCGCCCCCGAGGCGGCGACCGCGGCGGCGTTCTGCTCGAAGCTCTTATATTTGCCGGTGCCGACGATCAGCCGCGAGCGAAAGGTGCGGCCGGCAACGGTCCAGCTGTCGGGATCGATATTCTGCGGTGCGTTCAACTCAGCCTCCGCCAACGAAATGGACGATCTCATAGTCATCGCCGTCCTCGACCAGCACGTCGGCCAGTGTCGAGCGCGGCACGATGGCGAGGTTGCGCTCCACCGCGACCCGGGCGGGATCGAACCCGATCTCGCGGACCAGCCCGGCGACGGTGGTGCCGGCAGCGACGCGGCGGTGCTCGCCGTTGACGCTGATAGAGTGGGTTTCGGTCTCGCTCATTGACGGGGTCCATCTAGGTGGCGCAGGTCGGCGCGGCAATGCGCAAGATCCTCATCCTCAATGGCCCGAACCTCAACCTCCTCGGCACGCGCGAGCCCGCCGTCTACGGCTCGGACAGCCTCGACGACATCGGCGCGGCGCTGCACGCGCAGGCGGACGAATTGGGCGTCGCGGTCGAGCTGCGGCAATCCAACCATGAAGGGCATCTGATCGACTGGCTGCACGAAGCGCAGGCCGACGGCTGGCACGTCGTGCTGCTCAATGCCGGCGGTTTCACCCATACCTCGGTCGCCTTGCGCGATGCGGTGGCGGCGATCGCGACTCCGGTGATCGAAGTGCATCTGAGCAACCCGCAGGCGCGCGAGAGCTTCCGCCACCGCAGCCTGATTGCGGCGGTTTGCAAGGGGTCTATCAGTGGATTCGGCGCGCTTTCCTACCGGCTGGCACTGGACGCCGCCGCTCGGCTCTGACAGAGCGCCCGGCACCCAGTTACCGTAGGAAATGACCATGGCCGACGACAACGGCGATACCGGCAAGCAGATGCGCGTGGACAGCGCGCTGGTCCGCGAGCTGGCCGAGCTGCTTTCCGCCAACGAGCTCAGCGAGATCGAAGTCGAGGACGGCGATCGCAAGATCCGCGTCCGCCGCGAGCTGACCGCCGCAGCGCCGCTGATGATGGCCGCGCCCTCCCCGGTAGCCGCGGCTGCCCCGGCGGCGGCGCCTGCTGCTGGCACATCGGCGCCGGCCGAGAACGCCCTCCCCGCCGGCGAGGTGGTGAAGTCGCCGATGGTCGGGACCGCCTACCTCTCGGCCGAGCCGGGCTCCAAGCCGTTCGCCGCGCCCGGGGATACCGTCAACGCCGGCGACACGCTGCTGATCGTCGAGGCAATGAAGGTGATGAACCCGATCACCGCGCCGCGTGCCGGGCGGATCGTCCAGGTGATGGTCGCCAACGCCCAGCCGGTGGAGTTCGACCAGCCGCTCATCGTGATCGAATAAGATGGCCAAGATCACCAAGCTGCTGATCGCCAACCGCGGCGAGATCGCGCTGCGCATCCACCGCGCCTGCCACGAGCTGGGGATCAAGACCGTCGCGGTGCACTCGACCGCCGATGCCGACGCGATGCACGTCCGGCTGGCCGACGAAGCGGTGTGCATCGGGCCGCCGGCGGCGACCGACAGTTACCTCAACATCGCCAACATCATCTCGGCCGCCGAGATCACCCACGCCGACGCCATCCATCCCGGCTACGGCTTCCTGAGCGAGAATGCGCAGTTCGCCGAGATCGTCGAACTCCACAACATCATTTGGGTCGGGCCCAAGCCCGAGCATATCCGGGTGATGGGCGACAAGGTCGAGGCCAAGCGCACCGCCGCCAAGCTCGGCCTGCCGCTGGTCCCCGGCTCGCCCGGCCCGCTCGAGACGATCGAGGAGGCGCTGAGGATCGCCGAGGAGGTCGGCTATCCGGTTCTGATCAAGGCGGCGTCAGGCGGCGGCGGGCGGGGCATGAAGGTCGTGCCGAGCGCGGATCAGCTCGAAAGCCTGATGATGCAGGCGGCCTCCGAGGCCAAAGCGGCGTTCGGCGACGACACCGTCTACATGGAAAAATACCTCGGCGACCCGAAGCATATCGAGTTCCAGGTGTTTGGCGACGGCAACGGCGCCGCGGTGCACCTTGGCGAGCGCGACTGCTCGATCCAGCGTCGCCACCAGAAGGTGATCGAAGAAGCCCCCTCTCCCGTCATCAGCGCCGAACAACGCGCGGAAATGGGCGGGATCGTCGCCAGGGCGATGGCCGACATGGGCTATCGCGGCGCGGGCACGATCGAATTCCTCTACGAGGATGAGAAGTTCTACTTCATCGAGATGAACACCCGGCTCCAGGTCGAGCATCCGGTGACCGAAGCAATCACCGGCATGGACCTCGTCGCCGAGCAAATCCGGGTCGCGCAGGGCGAAGGCCTCAGCGTGACCCAGGACGAGGTGGTGCTGACTGGTCATGCGATCGAGTGCCGGATCAACGCCGAGGATCCCGAAACCTTCGTCCCCTCGCCGGGCCTGGTGAAGAACTATGTCGCGCCGGGCGGGATGAGCGTGCGGGTCGATAGCGGGCTGTACGTCGGCTATAAGGTGCCGCCTTATTACGACAGCATGATCGGCAAGCTGATCGTCAACGGCAAGGACCGCGACGAGTGCATCCGCCGCCTGTCGCGCGCGCTCGAGGAATTCGTGCTCGAGGGCATGAAAACCACGGTACCGCTGCACCAGCGGATTATCCGCACCGAGGACTTCGCGCGCGGCGACTATACCATCAAGTGGCTCGAGCGCTGGCTCGAGGAGCAGCGCGACGCCGCCGCCTGAGCTAAGGCGCGGTCGCTAAGCCGCTTTGTTCGCTCGGTAACTTTTCACCGCAGGCGGACCAAATAACGCATTGCAGCCGGCTCGATCCGGCATACACTGGCGTGGTTGTGAACAACGCATCGCCTGTGGCGGCCGACGGGGGGCCCGCGCAGCGTGAAGGTCCGGATGGGGCTGAGCGGCGCTCCACTCCGCTCGCCTTCGCGCTGCTGCTTGTCACCTATGAACTCTTTGCCTGGGCCGGGCACCGCTGGGTGATCGTGGCGGGCGCGGCGGCGCCGATCTGGCCGGCGGCGGGAATCGCGGTAGCAGGACTGGTGCTGGGCGGCCGGCGGCTGGCGCCAGCGGTGTTGCTTGGGGCGCTGGCTGGCGGCCTGCTGGCCTCGGTCGCGCAGCCGTGGTGGATTCAGTTGGCGCTGGCGGTCGGCAAAACCGCCGGAGCGTGGGCGGCGGCCGCCCTGATCGAGCGCTTCGCCCATCGTCGCTTCACCGAGCTGGCGCGGGTCCACGACGTACTGCTGTTGATCGCCGCGGCGATCCTGTCGAGCGCGGTGTCGACCGCGATCGGCGCAGGGGCGTTGCTCGTCACAGGCAGGTTGGCGGAGGTCGATCTGTGGCGCGTGGCCACCGCCTGGTTCTTCGGCGACGCGGTCGGCATTCTGATCATCACCGCGCTGATCCTCACCAACATACCCAATCCCCGTGCCGAGAAGTTGTTCAGCGGCTGGCGCTTGGCCAATCTGACGGGCGCCTTGCTCGCCGTGGCAGGGCTCTGTGCGCTGGTGTTCTTTTCAGGGCCTGCGGCACGCGCCTGGGCGATCTATCCCGCGCTCGGCTGGGTCGCGCTGGCGTTCCGGTCGCGCGGGGCGGCGCTAGGGCTTTTGATCGTCCTGGTGATGGCGAGCCTGGGCACGATGCTCGGCAAGGGGCCATTCGCTTTTAGCCAACTCGATCCTGGGCTGCTCTTGCTCCAGCAATATCTAGTGGTCACCGCGGCGACGACGCTGCTACTCGCCGCCGCTGTCGACGAACGCAACAGCGAAAGCCGGCTTTACCGCACCGTCGCCAACGAACTTGCCACCCGGCGCGAGCTGCAGCGGACGACTCGCCTGCTGACGATGATCGGCGATGCTGCGCCGATCTTCATCTACGCCAAGGATCGCGACGGCCGCTTCATTTACGCCAACCGCGAGCTGCTCGAGATGTATCGCAGGCCCTTGGGCGAGGTCATCGGTCGGACGGACCGCGACCTGATCGACTCGGCCGAGTCCGACACTTTCATCGCCAACGACCGGCGGATCATGGCCTCGGGCCGGTCCTGCGAGCTCGAGGAGGAGCTGACAATCGACGGCGAAGTCCGGGTCTTCTTCTCGATCAAGGCGCCGCTGCGTGGAGACGATGGCGCAATTACCGGGATTGTCGGCATCTCGACCGACGTCACCGATCGCCGCCACCAGCAACAGGAAGTCGAGCGGCTGGCGCGACGCGCGGAGATCGCTCAGCGCGGCGCGCGCTCGTCGCTCTACGAATATGATGTGCAGACCGACCGGGTTTCGCGAGATCCGGTGCTGGCCGAACTATGCGGCATCCTTCCGCACGAGCTAGGCCCCGCGCAGGCCGAGTGGGAGCGGCACATCCATCCCCACGACCTCGCTTCCTTTCGCTCGACGCTCGCGAGCGCACTCGACCGTTACGAAAGATTCGCACTCGATTATCGCGTCATCGGGCAGGGCGGCCGAATCACCTGGGTGCAGGATAGCGGCACGATTGTCCGCGACGAGAACGGGCAAGCGCAGCAGGTGATCGGCTTGGTCACCGACATCACCTCGCAGCGCAACGCCGACGAGCGCGAGCAATTGCTCGCGCGCGAGGTCGACCACCGCGCCAAGAATTTGCTGGCGGTGGTCCAGTCGGTGGTCCAGCTCACCCGCGCCGACGACAGCGAGCAGCTCAAGGCTGGGATCACCGGCCGCATCCAGTCGCTCGCCCGGGCGCACAGCCTGCTTGCCGAATCGCGCTGGGAAGGGGTCGAGTTGACCGCCCTCGCGCGCGAGGAAGTCGCCCCTTACGCGGAAGAGAGCGACGGGCGGATTACGCTGCAGGGGCCGCGGCTGACGCTGCGTCCGGCCGCGGCGCAAAGTATCGCACTGGTCCTGCACGAGTTGGCCACCAACGCCGCCAAATACGGCGCGCTGTCGGCGGACAGCGGGCGCATCGACCTGTCCTGGTGCATCGAGCCCGACGGTGGTCTACTGCTGGTCTGGCAGGAGCGCGGCGGACCGCCGGGGCCCGAGCAGCCGCCCAGCCGTTCGGGCTTCGGCTCGCGGTTGATCAAGGCAAGCGTCGAGCGGCAGCTGCGCGGAACGCTGGCCTACGACTGGGCGGCGAATGGATTGACCGTGACGATGACCATCGCGCCCGAATATGTCTCGCTCGGCGAGCGCGGCGACGACCTCGCGGCGAACTGAGGCCGGCGAAGCCTTTTGCGCCTGACCCGCGTTGGCTTGGGGCCTGCATGACCCCGCTCGACCCCCGCCTCGTCCTCCAGGGCTACGCCGCCGGCATCTTTCCGATGGCCGAAAGCCGCGACAGCCCCGAGCTGTTCTGGGTCGAGCCGCGCGAGCGGGCGATCCTGCCGCTCGATGACTTCCACGTCTCGCGTTCGCTCCGCCGGCAGCTGCGCTCGGGACAGTTCCACGTCACCCGCGACCGCGATTTCGCCGGCGTCCTCGAGGGTTGCGCCGACCGCCCCGAGACCTGGATCAACGCGGCCATCGCCACCGCGATGCGCGACCTTCACCGCTTGGGCCGGGCACACAGCGTCGAGGTCTGGCGAAGCGGGTCACTGGTCGGCGGGGTCTATGGCGTGCGGCTCGGCCGCGCCTTCTTCGGCGAGAGCATGTTCAGCCGGGCGACCGATGCTTCCAAAGTGGCTCTGGCGTGGCTGGTGGCGCGATTGCGGGCGGGCGGCTTCACCCTCCTCGACTGCCAATTCATCACCGACCACCTCGCCTCGCTCGGCGCGAGCGTGGTCAGCCGCGACGACTATGTGGCGTTGCTGGGGGAAGCGCTCGGCGCATCGGTGACCGCTTCATCGGCACCCGGCGAGTCGGTCGCCGCCGGTTCGTTGGCGGGGCGCGAGGGCGACTTCGGCGCGCTCGACGGCTTGCTCGCTTCGGCCGGGGTCGTCGAATCGGACGGACCGGCGGGGAAGTTCATCACGCAATTCTTGACCCACACGTCGTAGACCGGGTGCTCGACCACGTTGAGCGACGGCGATTCCTTGTAGAGCCAGCCGGAGAAGACCCTTTTCCAGGCGCCGCCCGGCTGCTGCACGTCGAGCTGGACGAAGGCGCCGGTGAGCTTGTCGAACTCCCACGGCGGGGTCGTCTCGCAGGCGCCGACGCGGACCACCGCATCCTTTACCCGCTCCGCCTGGCCGGGCTTGAGCGTCAGCTCCTGGCTGATCCCGTTACGCTTGTTGAGGAAGCCGAGCACCGCGACCCGCTCGCGCAACGGGGTGGTGCCAGGAGGGAGTTGCTCGGTGCCGCTGGTGACGACGTTGCTGGTCTGGACGTTGGCGCCGTCGTCGCCGTTGCCCGACGACGCGCCGTTGCAACCCGCGAGCAGCAGGCCGAGCAACCCGACGGTGAGCGCACGCCGGCTCACCTCAGTCGGGAGTCCAGGCCTGATAGTCGCCGGTCGCCGCCGGGCGAACGCCGCCGCGGCTGAGCGAGCCGGCTGGGCGGTAGGTCTCGCCGGTGCCGGTCAGATTGGGCTTGGCCGCGGTCTGGAATGGCCGCCGCGGGGGCAAGGCTTTCTCGGGCACATCGTCGATCTGGCCGCGGAGCCAGCTCTGCCATTCGGGGGGCACCCGGCTGGCATCATTGCTGCCGTCGTAAATCACCCAACGGCGAGCGCCGGCGGTGAAGTAAAGATTGCCCAGGTCGTCCTTGCCGACCTGCGTGCCATGCCGGCGCGTGAACAGCGACGTGCCGAGCGTCGCCCCGTTCCACCAAGTCAAAAGTCCCATGGCGCGGCCTCCTGCCCGCTCCTCGCCGCCGGCGCAAGCACCGGCGGCCGGCCGGCGCTAGTAGCTGACCCGATCGCCGACCTTGATGCCGAGCTCGGCCGCGCGCCCGCCGGGGATCTCGAGCACCGTGGCGATAGGCTCCATGCTCTCTACCGGCTCGAGGTTGAGCGGGACCGCGGTCTCGATCTTGCCGATCGAGCCGTCGGGCCGGACGAACACCATGTCGAGCGGGATGAAGGTGTTCTTCATCCAGAAGCTGACCGGCTGCGCGGGCGAATAAGGGAAAATCATCCCATGATCGGGCGCGAGACTCTGACGGTTCATCAGTCCCTGCTCCTGCTCGGCCTCGCTCCGCGCGACCTCCACCGTGAAGCGATGCTGCTGACCGTTGGCGGTGCGGATGGTGAGGATTTTCTGCTCGAGGCCCGAGGGCGCTTTCTCGAGGCTCTGCTGGCTGGCGTTGGGCTGGCAGGCGGCCGCCATCAGGGGCAAGGGCAGCAACAGCGCCGCCGCGATCAGTCGCCCGGTTCGCGCAGGCTGACCGCGGTCAGCCCCTTCTTGCCCTCGGCGATACGCGCTTCCAGCCGCTGCCCCGGATCCAGCTCGCCCAGACCTGTGCGCCGCACCGTTTCCATGTGCAGGAAGACGTCGTTCATCGGATCGCCGACGCGATTGACGAACCCATAGCCCTTGACGCGATTGAACCACTTGACCTCCACCGGCTCGAACTCACCCGCTTCGTCGAGCAGGGCCTGCCGGTCGGCGCGTTCGGCGGTGCTGACGGCGGGAGCAGCCCGCGGGATCAGCGCGTCGGACAGGTCGATCGACAGGACGCGGCTCGCCTGTAGACCGCGGTCTTGCCGCACCACCTCGACTTCCACAAGCGCTCCTTCGGGGAGGCTGCGGCGGTTGTGCTCCCGGAGCACGGTGAAATGAAGGAGGACGTCGCCTTCAACCTCGTCGCAAACGACGAAGCCGAAGCCACGGGTAGCGTCGAACCATTTGACTCGCCCACGCAGGCGCGTCGCGCCTTCGGGCGAAGCGACCTCGGCCGCCTCGTCAACGCTGGACTCACCCCTTAACGCACCATCCCGTTGCACGAAGCAACTATAGCACGACCAAGCGAACCTTAGCAAAGCCGTTACGGCGGCTTACCGAGTAAAACGGGAATTAATCGTCGAAAACGACGTCCTCGCCCGGCTCGGCGGCGACGATCCGCTTGGCCAAGGTGAAGTCGTGACCGGCGCGGACCAGTGCCGCGAGCGCCTTTTCGCGGCCGGCGGGATCGGGCCGAAGGAGGGCGAACGGACCGATCCGCTTGCGCCGGGCGAAGCGCAGCGCGCTCTCCCCGGCCTGGCCGGCGGCAAGATCGAGGCCACCCGCCGCATCCTCCTCCCCCACCCCCGCCTGGTGGAGCGCCTGGCGAACGCGGCGTCCGCCGAGCCCGCGCGCGGTCAGCGATCCGGCCTTGGCCAGCGCGAACACCCGGTCGTCGACATAGCCGAGTTCGCCGATCCGCTCGACCAGCGCGGCGGTGTCGGGCGGTTGTGCGCCAGCCCAGCCGCGCTCGCGCAACTTGCGCTCGAGATAGGTCCGCAACTTGGCGCGGGTGGTCGCGAAGCGGCCGACATAATGGAGCGCCAGCTCGCGCAGCCGCTCCTCGTCGAGGGGTTTTGGCGCTCGCCGTTCCCGCCTTGCGCGCTGCTGCCCGGCCTCATCCACGCCATGTTTGTGCCACAGTGTCCGGGTTGAAGCTAACGAATGCCTCAGCCCGGGTTAAGGCGCGACCCGGCAGCCACGGATGTAAGTTTCAAGCCATGCAGGACACCGGCGTGCTCGACCGCAATTCCGCTTCGACCCTTCTCGCTCCTCCGGGCGCGACCCCGACCATCGACGCGCTGCCGAGGCGGATCGCGGACTTCGCCACGCTCGGCGAGGCGCTCGACTATGCCGCGCAGGGTGCGCGCGGGCTCAATTTCCACGACGCCCGCGGCAATCTCGCCCGCGCTTATCCTTATTCCGAGCTGCGCGTGGACGCGCTGGCGCACGCCCGCCGCTTCCTCACGCTCGGCCTCGTCAAGGGCGATCGGGTCGCGCTGGTCGCCGAGACCGGCGCCGACTTCGCCGCCTGCTTCTTCGGCGCGATCTACGCCGGGCTGTGGCCCGTTCCCCTCCCGCTCCCGACCAGCTTCGGCGGGCGCGAGGCCTATGTCGAGCAACTGCGGGTGATGCTGACCAGCAGCGATCCCAAGCTCTTCCTCTACCCCGCCGAATTGGCCGACTTCGCCCACGAGGCCGCGACCTTGCGCGAAATCGAAGGCCTTGCCTGGGAAAGCCTGACCAACGTCGTTCCCGACGACGATGCCGAACTGCCCGCCGCTGACCCGCAGGAAATCGCCTACCTCCAATATTCGAGCGGCTCGACCCGCTTCCCGCACGGGGTCGCGGTCACCCACCATGCGCTACTCGACAATCTCCACGCGCACGGGGTCGGGCTTGAGGTCGCCCAAGCCGATCGCTGCATCAGCTGGCTGCCCTGGTATCACGATATGGGGCTGGTCGGCTGCCTGCTCTCGCCGCTGTCACAGCAGATCTCGGTCGATTACATGAAGACCGAGGACTTCGCCCGGCGCCCGCTTGCCTGGCTCGACCTCATCAGCCGCAATCCGGGCAATTCGATCAGCTACTCGCCGACTTTCGGCTACGATATCTGTTCGCGCCGCATCTCCTCGCAGACCCGCGCCAGCGACCGCTTCGACCTGTCGCGCTGGCGGGTCGCTGGCAACGGCGCCGACATGATCCGTCCCGACGTCATGCAGGCGTTCGTCGACGCCTTCGCCGATGCCGGCTTCAAGGCGCAGGCTTTCTGCCCGAGCTACGGTCTCGCCGAGGCGACGCTCGCGGTGAGCCTGATGCCGCCGGGCGAGGGCATCCGTGTCGAACTGGTCGAAGAGAGCGAACTGGCCGGTGCCGGCACGCCCGCGCAGGAGCGGCCGCGCCGCTACCGCGCGATCGTCAATTGCGGCAAGCCGGTGAAGGGCATGACCATCGAGGTCCGCGACGCCGACGGCGCGTTGCTCGGTGACCGCCAGATCGGCAAGGTCTGGGTCAAGGGCGCGAGCCTGATGGTCGGCTATTACCGCGACCCGGAATCGACCGAGGCGTGCATGAAGGACGGTTGGCTCGACACCGGCGACATGGGTTACCTGTCGGGCGGCTACATCTTCATCGTCGGCCGCGCCAAGGACATGATCATCATCAACGGCCGCAACCACTGGCCGCAGGATATCGAGTGGGCCGTCGAGCAGCTGCCCGGCTTCAAGTCGGGTGACATCGCCGCCTTCGCGATCACCGGCCCGTCGGGCGAGGAGCAGCCGGCGGTGCTGGTCCACTGCCGGGTCTCGGATCCGCAGGAACGCGGCCGCCTGCGCGACGACATCCGCGAGCGCGTGCGCGCGATCACCGGGATCAACCCGGTGGTCGAGCTGGTCCCCCCGCGCAGCCTGCCGCGCACCAGTTCGGGCAAGCTGTCGCGGACCAAGGCGCGCAACCTCTATCTGTCGGGCGAGATCGTCCCCTTCGACATCGCGGCCTGATGGCGGTGGGCGGCGACGCCCTCGCGGCGCTGCTCGACCGGCCGATCTACGCGGCGCTGACCAGCCGCCAGGCCGGGTTCGCATTGGGGGCACCGCCCGCGCTGCGCTTCCGGCCCGAGGTCGAACCGTTCATCGCCGCTGCCGACGACAGCCCGGCCGCGCTTGCCGCGCTGGCTGCTCTGTGCGCGCCCGGCGAGCAGTTGGTGCTGCTTCAGGCAGCCGCGAGCAAGCTACCGCCCGATCTGATCGAGCTGTCCTGCCGTCCCGCCGTGCAGATGATCGCTATCGACGCTCCCGCATCATCACCGCCCGACGGCGCTCGGCCGCTGGGCGAAGCAGATGCCCCCGACATGCAGGCGCTGGCCGAGCTGACCGCCCCCGGTCCGTTCCGCGCCGAGACGTGGCGGCTCGGCGGCTTCTGGGGCGTGCGCGACGGCGGTCGGCTGATCGCGATGGCGGGCGAGCGGCTGGCGGTGCCCGGCGCGGCCGAGCTGAGCGGGGTCTGCACCCACCCGGATGCTCGAGGCCGCGGCCTCGCCCGGGCGCTATCGACGTGGAAGCTGCACGACATCGCCCGCCGCGGCGAGCAGGTCTTTCTCCACGCTTATGTCGACAATGCTCCCGCGGTCGCGCTCTACTGCGACCTCGGCTTTACCGTGCGCGCGACGATGACCGCGCAGGTCGTCGCCCTTGCGCCCGACGACCACCGGGGTTAGGGCGCCACCCGGCCTAGGGGTATAGCTCAGTTGGTAGAGCATCGGTCTCCAAAACCGAGGGTCGTGGGTTCGAGTCCCCCTGCCCCTGCCAGGTCGCTGGCCTGATACGAGACGGGTCGTTCACCCGCCTTGCCTCGATGGTCGAACAGGGTAGCGTTGCGCGCTCACCGGACGTGGGGAACGCGTTGAAGCACGCCGCCTTGCCGAGTACCGCTTATCGCCCCGACATCGATGGCCTGCGGACGATCGCGGTCGTGCCCGTCGTGCTGTTCCACGCCGGGCTGCCGTTCGTCGGCGGCGGTTATGTCGGGGTCGACGTCTTCTTCGTCATCTCGGGCTTTCTGATCACCGGGATCATCGCGCGTGAACTCGCACAGGGCCGCTTCTCGCTGCTCGAATTCTATCGCCGCCGCGCGCGCCGGATCTTCCCGGCGCTGACGCTGGTCGGCTTCGCCACGCTGATCGCGGGATACTTGATCCTAACGCCCAAGGAATATGCCGATCTCGGCCAGAGCGCGGCGGCGATCGCGGCGTTCATTTCCAATTTTTTCTTCTGGAAGTCGGTCAGCTATTGGGCGCCGGGTGTGCAGCCGATGCTGCACACCTGGTCGCTGGCGGTAGAAGAGCAATATTACGTCTTCTTCCCGCTGTTCCTGATGCTGATGCACGGCCGTCGCCGCTGGATGATCATCGGGCTGTGGGCAGTGTTCGCAGCCTCGCTCGCTTTGTCGATCGCACTCGTCGCCAGCAGACCGAGCGCGGCGTTCTACTTGCTTCCGCCGCGCGCGTGGGAATTAATGCTGGGCGGGTTGCTGGCGCTCGATTGTTTCGGACAGCCGCGCTCCCCGGCGATGGGCAAGGCCGCGTCCGTAGCGGGCCTCGCTCTGATACTCGGATCGGTCCTACTGTACACGCCAGCGACGCCATTCCCTGGTGCCGCTGCGCTGCCGCCCGTGCTTGGCGCGGGCCTGCTAATCTGGGGCGGTGGCTGGGGCCTGTCCGCACGGCCGCTGGTGGCGATCGGGCTGATCTCCTACAGCCTCTACCTCTGGCACCTGCCAGTTATCGACTTCGCGCGCTATCTGACCGATGCGCCGTTGACCGCGGCACAAGGGTTGCTCGCGACGCTGCTCTCGGTGGTGCTGGCAGCGCTCACCTATCGTTATGTCGAGACGCCGTTCCGGACCGGCAAGGCGCGCCAGAAGCTGACGATGCTTGCGGCCGTGACCATGCCGGTGATGGCGCTGGCGGGGTTCGCGATCTTCGCCCTTGCCGGAATACCCGCCCGCTTGAGCCCGCTGCAGGCCCGTCAGCTCGCGGTGGTCGACGATCAGGATCGCCATCCCTCGCGCTGCATGTCGCTCGACGAGCGCTGGATCGACCCGGCCACGCCCTGCCAGTTTGGAGCGCATCCCACCACGCTCTTGTGGGGCGACAGCCATTCGATGGTGACCGCGACCTCGCTGCAGGCGGCGGGAGTGCCATTCTATTTTGCCGCCGACGCCGATTGCCCGATCGGCCAGGACCTCGCGATCAGCCCGGATTTCGAACGCGCGCTGACCCAGCAGGGTCATTACCGGCGCTGCTGGGACTATAATCGGGCGATGCTGGCGCGCGCGCTTCAGCCCGGTATCCGCACGGTCGTACTGTCGGCGCGCTGGACCAACTGGCGCCTTGGCGAGCCGGCGAATCCGGCCGAGGGGAGTGTCGACATCCGGCTGGTCGACGCCGCGGGAACCGCGACTTCCCCGGCAGAAAATCGCGTGAAGTTCGAGGCGGCGTTCCGCAATCTGGTTGCGACGCTGACTGCTGCGGGCAAGCGGGTAGTCATCGTCGGTCCCTACCCCGAACCCACGTTCAACGTTCCCCACCGGATGTATGTCGCCGGCTTCGGCCTGGCCCAGCCGATCGACCAGAACGCCAGCTATGCGCAGCGGCACCGCGTCATTCTCGACTTCTTCCGGCAATTCGCCGCGACCCCGGGCGTGACGTTCGTCTGGCCGGCGAGCATGATGTGCAAGCCCGCTTGCCCCGTGTCGCGCGACGACGTCCCGCTCTATCTCGACCATAATCACCTGACGGTCGCCGAGGCCCGTCGCCTTGCTCCGCTTTACCGTTTCCTACGACCAACGTAGACGAAGGCGCAGGTGACTTGGCGCCCTGAAACCCCCTGATCAAAGGCCGACGGTTTGCTGGAAAGATTCAATTCCCTCTGGTTCGGGTCCGAGCTCGGCTATCTCGAGCAGCTCAGTATCAAGTCGGCGCAGGCGCTGGGACACGAATATACGCTCTACTCCTACGAGCCCGAGCAGCTTCGCGGTGTGCCCGCCGGAGTCGATCTGCGCGACGCCAACGAAGTGATGAGCGACCCCAAGCGGACCAAGCATTTCGCCGGCAAGTTCAAGGCCCTCGGCTCGGACTTCTTTCGCTATGAGCTGCTGGCGAAGGAGCTCGGCTATTGGGTCGACCTCGACCTCATCTTTCTCAAGCCGTTCGACTTCGCCGAGCCGCATGTGTTCGGTTGGGAGCGCGAGGGGTCGATCAATGGCGCGGTGCTCAAGATGCCGGCGGAATCGCCGATGCTGAAGGTGCTTCGCGACATTCCCGAACGGAACTGGTGCCCGCCCTTCTTCGGTCCGCGTCGCAAGCTCGAATATTACTGGCAGCGGCTGCGCGGCGATGTCGAACTGGAAGATTTGCCATGGGGTGTCGCGGGGCCGGGCCTGATCACTTACCTCGCCAAGAAGATGGGGTTTGCGGCGCAGGCGCAGGCCAAGCCGGTGTTCTATCCGATCGATTATTTCGAGGCTGAGATCCTGTTCGGGCCGCGGGCCGAGGTCGAGCGCCATCTCACACCGGACACCCATGCCATCCACATGTGGCACTCCCGGATCGTGAAGCGGGCTGGCACCGCTCCCGAGCCGGGCTCCTACCTCGCCGAATTGTGCGCGGAGCATGGCGTTGGCGGCTGAAGCGCCGAGCATCTCCGTTGCGCTCGCGACCTACAACGGCGGGCGGCACCTCCGCGAGCAGCTCGACAGCCTTGCCGCACAGACGCTTCGTCCGCTCGAGCTCATCGTGTCGGACGATGGCTCGACGGACGACACGGTGGCGCAGGTCGAGGCCTTCGCTGCCACCGCGCCCTTCCCCGTCCGCGTGCTTCGGAACGAGCGTCCGCTCGGCTACCGGTTGAATTTCCGCCAGGCCGCGCAGGCATGTTCAGGAGAGCTCATCGCCTTTTGTGACCAGGACGATATCTGGCGCGCCGACAAGCTCGAGCGGATGGCCCAAGCGTTTGCCAATCCAGCGGTTATGCTCGCCTACCATAATGCCTGGGCTTTCAACGAAACAGCCCGGCGTTTCCTCCACGACCCTGCTTTCGAGCGGGCCGAGCTGGCTCAGCAGCCAATCCCGCCGTTCAAGGCCGTCAACGGACTGCTCCAGATATTCCGCGCCGACTTGCGGCGGTTCGACCGGCTGTGGGACGACAGCATCGACCAGAATGAAGGCAACGTCATCCTGGCGCACGACCAGTGGTACTTTTTCTTGGCGTTGCTGCTGGGACGGGTCGTGTTCGTCGATGCGGAACTGCTCGACTATCGCCAGCACGCCAACAACACTTATGGCGTCAAGGTTGATCGACCGCTCATCGTTCGGATGGCGGAACGGCTGAAGCATTACGGTGACCAGGATCGCTGGATGGCGCTCAGCGCGCGCAGCCGAGCACGTATCGCCGAGCAGATCACAGCCGAAGAGGGCCGCCCCGGAACCGACGTCATCGCCATGTACGATCGGCTGGCCGAGCGGATGGAGCGCCGCGCCGCAACTTACACCAATGGCCGAATGGACCAGCGACTGCGTGCGCTCGTCCAATCGTGGGGTGCCGGCGATTACGGCGGAGCGACTGGATTCAAACGCAGTTCGGTCGTCCGCGATTTCTGGAGCGGGGTGCTGATGCGCCGTGCAACCGATCCGACGCGGAGCTGACCGCTCCATCAACTTCGGTTCCTGGCCAACTTGAACCGCTCGCCCACACGCGCTACATCGCGGCTCGTATCGAGGTCCGGCGGGGTGTCCGCGGACCTCGTTTTTCTGTTCCGAAGAGGTGATCTACCCCGTGGCCAAGACGACCCCCGGAGAATTCGCCCGCCAGGTCCGGGCCGAAGCCCGCAAGGTGGTGTGGCCGACCGGCAAGGAGACTTGGATGACCGCGGTCATGGTCTTCATCATGACCTCGATCCTCGCCATCTTCTTCTTCGGGGTCGACAGCGTCTTCGCCATCATCGTTCAGAAGCTGCTCAGCCTGCTCGGCTGAGCCCCTCACCGACTACAAGGTTTTCCCATGTCCCGCTGGTACATCATCCACGCTTATTCCGGCTTCGAGAACAAGGTTCGCGAGTCGATCCTGGCCGACGCCAAGCGGCTCGGGCTCGAGCAGCTTGTCGAGTCGGTCGAGGTCCCGACCGAGAAGGTGACCGAGATCCGCCGCGGCAAGAAGGTGACCAGCGACCGCAAGTTCTTCCCCGGTTATGTCCTCGCCAAGCTGGGCATGAACGACGACGTCTATCACTTGGTCAAGAACACCCCCAAGGTGACCGGCTTCCTCGGCCCCAACGGCAAGCCGCAGGCGATCAGCGAGGCCGAGGCCGCGCGCATCCTCAACACCAAGGAGGAGGCCGCCGCCGCCGCGCCCAAGCAGAAGATCAGCGTCGATTATGAAATCGGCGATGCGGTCAAGGTGCTTGACGGGCCCTTCGCCAGCTTCAACGGCGTGGTGGAGGAACTCGATTTCGACCGCGGCCGGGTCAAGGTCGGTGTGTCGATCTTCGGTCGCGCGACCCCGGTCGAGCTCGAGTTCGAGCAGGTCGAGCTGGTCAAGTAACGCGGCGGTCCGCGCCAGCGGACTCCTCTTGTGGATAAGGTTGACGTATCCTGCCGCCCGCGACTCGGGTGACGGCGGGCTTCCGTCCTCATGTCGCGGTTTGAACTGCGCCACTGGGGAGGGGCAAGGCAATGGAAGCGGACATCCGCTATTACTGGCGCCGGGCGGTCGAGGAACTCGCCGCGTCCCGCCGGTCCGTCACGCATCAGGCACGCGATCGCCATCGGCATTTCGGGCTGTTGTATCTGGCGAAGCTTAGCGAGCTGGGTGCCAACCTGCCGTTCGACGCGGCCGAGCTTGCCGACACCGCCAAGGCGGCCTGACCTCACTCACCACGCAAAGAAAAAGGCCGCCCGCGACGCGGACGGCCTCTTGTCTGCCGGATGAAGCGACCGCTTAGGCGGCCTGCTGCTCGTCCTCGTCGTCGATCATCACCGGACCCGAGTCCTGGCCCTTGGCCGAGACGTCGCGGTCGACGAATTCGATGATCGCCATCGGCGCGGCGTCCGAGAAGCGGCTGCCGGCCTTGACCACGCGGGTGTAGCCGCCGCTGCGACCGGCGTAGCGCTCGGCCAGCACGTCGAACAGCTTGGTCAGCTGGGCGTCGTCGAGCAGGCGGCTGTGCGCCAGGCGACGGTTGCTGAGGCCGCCCTTCTTGGCGAGCGTGACCAGCTTCTCGACGTAGGGCCGCAGCTCCTTCGCCTTGGCGAGGGTGGTGGTGATCTGCTCGTGCTTGATCAGCGCGGCCGACATGTTCCGGAACAGAGCGGTCCGGTGGGCCGAGGTGCGCTGCAGCTTACGTCCGCCAACACGATGGCGCATAAAACTATCCTTTCGTTCGTCAGGGGGCCGTACGAGGTACCCCGGGCCAGGCAGCCTTTTCGAGGGCGCTGCCAATTTCCCCATGACAAACGGCGAGGCTTGGGGCCCCGCCGGTGTGCCGACCCTCAAGCCGATGAACGCCGCGGAGTCAAGAAAAAGGGCCGCTCCGGCTGGAGCGACCCTCTTTCCTTCATGCCTGAGCCTAAGCCTTAGCCACGCTCGGGAGCGGGGGCCGGCGGGGGCGGCGGCGGCGGCGGCACCGGGCAGGTGTCGGTCGCCAGGATCACCGATCCGTCGGGGCAGGTCTGCGTCGCCGGCGCCGGGGGCGGCGGGGGCGGCGGCGGCGGCGGCGGCGGCGGCGGCGGAGCCGCTTCGCGCGGCGCGCCGAAGTTGAAGATCAACGAGGCGAGCAGCGAGTGGCTGACGAAGCGGTTGTTGAAGTCCGTCGTCACGACCGCATTGGTGGTCCGCGTGATCGGCGTCGCGACGCCGTTGACCGTAACCGTGGTCGCGTCGGCGTTACCGGCCAGCGCGACGGTCGAGTCGTCGACGATATTCAGGCGACCGGTGCGGAAGTAGCGATACTTCAGACCCAGATCGATGCTGTCGCTGAGCGCGAAGCGGACGCCGGCGATGCCTTGGAAGGCCCACGCCGAATCCTTGATGCCCGCGAACTTGACGCGCGCGCGGCCGGCGCCGCCGCCAACGTAGAAGTTGACGTTGTCGCTGCCGAAATCGAACAGGCCGTTGACCATGCCCGAGAGGACGCGGGTGCGCTCGTTGAGGCTGAAGCTGCCGGCAGTCAGGGCGGGGTTGCCCGGAACGACCGGATCGCCGGCGGTGGCCGGGAGGTTCAACGCGGTGTTGAGGCCCGAGATGAACGCCGGATCGACCGTGATGCTCTTGGTCCGAGTGCGCTTGTAGCCAAGCTCACCTTCGAGGCGGAACATGCCGAAATCGTAACCGACGATGGCGTCGGCATCGATCCCGCGCTTGTTCTTGACCGAATAAGCGTTGTTGTAGGTGACGTCGGCCGGGCCGACGTAGAGCGGGTTGGTGACCGGGGTCTGCGTCGTGGTGTAGTCGACGAACGTGTCGGCGTGCACCTTCTTCGCGAACAGGACGCCGCCTTCGACGCCGACATAAGGGCTGCCGTCGCGGGCTGCGGCCGGGCTGGCCAGGAACGCCGCACCGAGTGCGGTCGCCAGTAGGATGCGCTTCATGAATGTCCCCTTCTGTGTGGGTTTGCGCGTTGGGAAGGTGACCGAAAAGCGCGAACGGGGTCCGTGGTTGCGTAAAAAGCGAACCGTGGAATGTCGCTGCCGCTAAGGTGTGTCTTTGCGGTGACACTTATTGGAGGCGGGGCTTGTCTCGGCTATTCGCCTTCCCATGACCGATCGCCGCACGCTCTATCCGCCCATCGAACCTTATGCGACCGGCATGCTCGCCGTTGGTGACGGCCACGAACTCTACTGGGAGAAGTGCGGCAACCCGACCGGCAAGCCGGTGGTGTTCCTTCATGGTGGACCCGGCGGCGGCGCCAGCCCCGCCCACCGCCGCCAGTTCGACCCGGCGCGCTATCATATTCTCGTGTTCGACCAGCGCGGGTGCGGGCGCTCGACCCCGTTCGCCAGCCTGAAGGCCAATACCACGCAGCACCTCGTCGCCGATATTGAGCGGCTGCGGACCGAAGTCATGGGCTGCGAGAAGTGGCAGGTGTTCGGCGGTAGCTGGGGCTCGACCCTGTCGCTCGCCTACGCTGAGGCGCACCCCGAGCGTGTCACCGAGTTGGTCCTGCGCGGCGTGTTCCTGTTCGACCAGAGCGAGGTCGACTGGCTGTATCGCGAGGGCGGCGCCTCCAACATCTACCCCGACGGGTGGGAGGATTTCGTCGCGCCAATCCCGGCGGACGAGCGCCATGACATGGTTGAAGCCTATCATCGCCGGCTGACCGGTGACAACGAGGAACTACAGCTCGAGGCCGCCAAGGCGTGGAGCATCTGGGAAGGCGTCACCGTCACCCTCCTCCCCAGCCCCGAGACGCTCGACGACTTCGCCGAGCCGAAAAAGGCGATCGCGGTGGCGCGGATCGAGAACCATTACATGCGCCACGGCGGCTGGCTCGAGGAAGGGCAGTTGCTGCGCGGCGTCGAGAAGATCCGCCACATCCCCTGCATCATCGTCCAGGGCCGCCACGACAGCTGCACCCCGCCCGTCGCCGCCTGGCAGCTGCACCGCGCCTGGCCCGAGGCCGAGCTACAGATCGTGCCCGATGGCGGGCATCTGTACAGCGAGCCGGGGGTGCTCGACGGGCTGATCCGGGCGACGGACCGCTTCGCGGGCGCCTAGAAATCCGGTAGTTGTTGCTTCGCCCGGCCCCAGCCGGCCAGTGCCTTGCTGTCGGCGCGCTCGATGAGTTCGGCGGCGTCGCGGATCGAGTAGAGGTTGGCGGCTGCGATCCCGTCCAGTTCCTCCCACGCGACCGGCACCGCGACCGGCGCGCCTTCGCGGGCGCGGGCCGAATAAGGCATCACCGCGGTCGCGCCGCGCTGGTTGCGTAGCCAGTCGATGAAGATCCGGCCCTTGCGCTGGACCTTGCGGATGTTGGCGGTGAACAATTCGGGCTCGGCCTCGGCGATCGCGCGGCTGAAGCGGTCAGCGAAGCTCTTCACCGCGGGCCAGTCGCGGGTCTGGTCGAGCGGTGCGACGACGTGGATGCCCTTGCCCCCCGACAGCATCGGGAAGGTTTCGAGTCCGAGGTCGCCGAGCAATGCGCGTAGGCGCAAGGCACCCGACTTGACCGCGTCGAAGCCGAGGCCTTCATCGGGATCGAGGTCGAACACCAGCCGGTCGGGCATTTCTAGCGGATCGATCCGGCTGCCCCAGCCGTGGAACTCGATGGTGTTCATCTGGACGCATTCGAGCAGCCCGAGCGCGTCGGAAACATAGAGATAGTCCTGAGTTTCGCCCTTGCTCTCGGTGACGGGCACATGGTGGACGTGCTCGCCCATCGTCCCGCTGTCATGCTTCTGGAAGAAGCAATGCTTGGCCCGCCCCTGCGGACAGCGGATCAGCGTCATCGGCCGGTCGCGCAGGTCGATCAGGAGCAGTTCGGCCACCGCGGCATAGTAATTGGCAAGGTCGCCCTTGGTGAGCTCGTCGCCGGGGAAGACCACGCGCTCGGGTGAGGTCAGGCGGACGCCGAGGCTGTCGTAGGTGGCGAGGCCGGCGGCCTTGCCTTTGCGCTTGGACGTTTGCGGCAGCTTCACCGGGGTCTCGCGCACGACCTCGCTCGCCGTCTTGTCCGAGCGGAGCGCGATGAAGCTCGGATGGCGGAGTACGCCGTCGGCGGTGAATTCGGTGAAGGCGACCTCGGCGACCAGCCTGGGTTCGAGCCAGGTCGAGCCCCGCCGCATCGCCTTGGGCACCTCGAGCGCGGGCTCGTCGCGCTCGAGCGGGGCCATGGTCGCCGACAGTTCTTCGATCATCCTGGTGTCGAAGCCGGTCCCGACCTTGCCGACGTAGCGCAGCGCCTCGCCCTCGCGGACGGCGAGGTGGAGCGAGCGGAAGCCGCGGCGCTTGTCGCTCGCCTGCCAGCCAACGATCACGAATTCCTGCCGCTGGATGCACTTGATCTTGAGCCATGCCTTGCTGCGGGTGCCGCGATAGGGCGCGTCAGCGCGCTTGGAGATGATCCCCTCGCCGCCGTCCTTGCAGATCGCCGCGAACAATTTCTCGCCGCGGCCGATCACGTGGTCGCCGTAGATGAGCGGCCCGCCGACGCCCTTGAGTAGCGCCGCCAGCCGCTCCTTGCGCTCGAGGTTGGGGAGCGCGCGAATGTCCTCGCCGCGATCGACCAGCAGGTCGAAGGCGTAATAGGCCAGGTCGGGCGGTGGCGCGCCTGCCTTCGGCTTGAGGGTCGCCTGGAGCAATTGGAAGCTGGGCTTGCCCGCCTCGTCGAGCGCGACCGCTTCGCCGTCGAGCAGGCAGCCGGGCGGCAGCGCGGCGGCGGCCTTCACCAGCGGGGCGAAATAGTCGCTCCAGTCCTTGCCGTTGCGCGTCCACGCCAGCGCCGCGCCATCACCGACGCTGAGCAACAGCCGATAACCGTCATATTTATATTCGTGGAGCCACTCGTTGCCGGTCGGGACCTCGTCGACCAGCGTCGCCAGTTGCGGGTGCATGAACTTGGGCGGGGCGACCACCTTGCGCGTGGTGCGGCCGCCCTTCTTGCCGCCTTTGTTCGATTCCCATACGTCGGCGCCCGCCGCGATCTCGGCCATCGTCCGCTCCGTCGTCACGCTGGTAAGGCAGTCGTCGACCAGCGCATCGCCTTCCTCGGGCTTGGCGAAGGCGTCGGTGACCTTCTTGAGCATCCACGCCTCGCCCTTCTCGCCGGGCTTGCCCTTGAGGCGGAACATGACCCACTCGCCCTGCATCCGCTCGCCCTCGAGGGTGAAATGGAGATGCCCTTCCTCGAGCGTCTTGCGCGGGTCCTTGTCGGGGTGCGGGATCCAGCGGCCGCGGTCCCACAGCATCACCGTGCCGCCGCCATATTCGCCCTTGGGGATGATCCCCTCGAAGCTGCCGTAATCGAGCGGGTGATCCTCGGTCCGCATCGCCAGCCGGGTGGTCTTGGGGTCGAGGCTGGGGCCGCGCGGCACCGCCCAGCTCTTGAGCACGCCGTCGAGTTCGAGCCGGAAATCCCAGTGCAGGCGGGTCGCGTCATGCTTCTGGACGACGAAGCTGTCGCCCGTGCCCTTGCGCTTGCGGCCCTTGGGCTCGGCGGTCTTCTGGAAGTCGCGCTTAGCGTTGTAGGTCTCGATGGTGAGACCCTTGGGGCGGGACGCGCGCGCCATGGCTGGCTAGCGCTTCCGCCCGCCGGCCGCTGCTTTTTTCGGCGTTGGCGCGGCCTTCTTCGCTGGCGGCTTCTTCGCCGCCGGTTTCCGCACCGGCGCGGCATTGTCGTTCCTAGCGTCGTCGCCGAGGCTCTTCTTCAGCGCCGCCATCAGGTCGATGACATTGCTCTTGGGTGCCTTGCCGTCCTCGGGGTCCTGGATGACCAGCTCGCCCTTGCTCTTGCGCTTCTGCTCGATGAGGCCCTTCAGCGCATCGACATAACGGTTGTGGAATTCCTGCGGGTCGAAGTCGCCGCTCTTCTTCTCGATCAGCGTCGCCGCTAAGTCGAGCAGGTCGGGATCGGGCTTGGCATCCTCGATCTCGCGGAAGTAGCTTGCCGCCTTGTTGACCTCGTCGGCGTAGCGCAGCGTTTCCAGCAGCATCCCGCGTCCGCACGGCTTCAGCGCCACCACATATTCCTGCCCGCGCATGGCGAGCTGGCCGATGCCGATCTTGCGCGCGGCTCGAAGCGCGTCGCGGACAACGATGTACGCTTCCTCGGCGAGGTCGTCGGCCGGGACCACGAAATAGGGCTTATCGTAATAGATGGCGTCGACGTCGCCAACATCGACGAACTGGACGAGGTCGAGCGTCTTGCGACTTTCGAGCTTGACGCTCTCGATCTCCTCGGGCTCGAGCAGGACATATTCGCCCTTGGAGACCTCGTAGCCCTTGACGATGTCGTCGGTGCTGACCGGGCCGATGCCGGGCACAACCTTCTCATATTTGATCCGCTTGCCGCTCGGCTCGTGAATCTGGTGGAAGGCGATCGCCGCACCCGACTTGGTCGCCGAGTAGATTTCGACCGGGATCGAGACCAGCGCCAGCTTGATCTGTCCGCGCCAGGCGGGGCGTGCGGCCATGGACGGCTCCTGCTCGTAAACGTTGCTCTCCCGATTCAATCGCTGGGCGCGTCAAGCGTTCCGGCCTAGAGCGCGCCGATGTTGCAAGCTGCCGTCGAGGCGCCCGCCCCCGCCCCGCCCGAGATCGTCGTGACCGGCCGCTCGCTCGCCGCCAGTCGTGGCGAACGGCTACTGCGGCCGACGGTGATCGGCCCGGCCGAACTGGCGCAGACCCCGGTCAGCGGTCTCGACCAGCTGCTCACCGCCGAAGCCGGAGTGCAGCTGTTCCGTCGCTCGGACTCGCGGTCGGCCAATCCGACCAGCCAGGGAATCACCCTGCGCGCGCTCGGCGGCAATGCGGCCAGCCGGACGCTGCTGATCCTCGACGGCGTGCCACAGACCGATCCGTTCGGCGGCTGGGCGCCGTGGCCGGCTTTCGACCCCGCCGGGCTGGCCGAAGTGCGGATCACCCGCGGCGGCGGCGGCGTCACCGCCGGGCCGGGCGCGCTGGCGGGCGTGATCGACCTCACCAGCCGCGCCGACGAGGGCGTCCGGGCCGAGCTCGAAGGCGGAAGTCGCGGATCGCTGCAAGGCTCGGTGGGCGCCGGAGCGGCAGTGGGCGGCGGGCGGCTCGTCCTGTCGGCCAGCGGCGCGCGCGGCGATGGATTCACGCCCGTAGTCGCCGCCGACCGAGGTCCGGCCGACCGCGCTGCCCCCTATCGCAACGCCGCCGGGCGGCTCCGCTATCTCGTGCCTGTCGGCGGGGCGGAACTGCAGGCCAACCTGTCGGGCTTTACCGATCGGCGCGACCGCGGGGTCGACTTTAGCGCCAACCTCTCGCGCGGCGCCGATGCTTCACTGCGGCTAGTTGGGCGCGGGGCGCTGCCCTTCGTATTGGTTGGCTATGGCCAGTGGCGCGGTTTCGAGAACGGTTCGGCGGCGGTTAGCGCAGGCCGCACCGTCGCCACCCCCGCAGCGCTCCAATATTCGGTGCCGTCGCATTCTTATGGTGGCAGCGCCGAGCTTCGCCCGCGCTTGCTGTCTGGGGTAGAACTGCGCGTCGGCAGCGACTTGCGGCTGATGGCCGGCCAGTCGCGCGAATATGGCAGCTATACTGCCGCGCTGACCCCGACGCGCGATCGCCGCTCGGGCGGCCGCAGCGGCACCGCCGGCCTGTTCGGCGAGGCGAGCACCACGTTTGGCGCGCTCGACCTCAGCCTCGCGGGCCGGGTCGATCGCTGGTGGATCGACGGCGGCTTCTACCAGGAGCGGCTGCTCGCCACCGGGCTGCTCAGCCAGGATCTGCGGTTAGCCGGTCGCCATGGCTGGCGCCCGACCGCACGGGCCGCGGGCGCGCTGGCGCTCGGCCGGGGCTGGACGCTAAGCAGCGCCGCCTACCTCGGCTGGCGCCTGCCGACCCTCAACGAGCTGTTCCGCCCGTTCCGCGCCGGCAGCGACGCCACCGCCGCCAACGCCGCGCTCAAGCCCGAGCTTCTCCGCGGCGCCGAGGCGGCGCTGGCTTGGTCACAGCGCGGCTGGTCGGCGAGCGCGACGCTGTTCGCCAACCGCCTGCTCGACCCCATTGCAAACGTCACGCTGGCGAACGGACCCGGCACCTTCCCCCAGGTCGGCTTCATCGCGGCGGGCGGGGCCTATCGCCAGCGGCAGAATTTGCCCGCGATCCGCAGCCGCGGGGTCGAGCTGGCCGGCGGCTGGCAGGCCGGCCCATGGCGGGCGCGGCTGTCGGCCAGCCTGACCGACGCCCGGGTGGTCGACGCGGTGCTGGGCGGGCTGCGACCGGCCCAGACCCCGCAGGTGGCGGCCAATGCAAGCCTGGGCTGGAGCGACCGCGACCGCTTCGCCGCGCTCACCCTCACCCGGACCGGGGCACAATATGAGGACGACCTCAACACCGAGCGGCTGAAAGGCGCCACGGTGCTGGGGGTGAGCGGCGGCTTGCCGGTAGGGCGACACGTCACGCTGACCGCGCGCGCGGAGAACCTGCTCAACGAGACCGTGCTGGCGGGGATCAGCGGTGACGGGGTGCGTGAGCGAGCGACACCGCGGACGGTGTGGGTGGGGATGCGGTGGCGCTAGGCCCGCGCTACGCCGGCTCGGCAAGCCGAGCTGCGCTCCAGCCTGTGACCTGCCCCCGGCAGGTCACTGATCGGCTGGAGCGGGTGAAGGGAATCGAACCCTCGTCGTAAGCTTGGAAGGCTTCTGCTCTACCATTGAGCTACACCCGCACTCGCCACATTAAGTCGCTGAAATCCCCTGTTTCTTTCCGTTTCCCGTGCCCCATGTTGCCGATCTATAAGGCAGTTGGGGCATAAAGTTGGGGCAGAAAAGCTCCGAACGCGGGCGAACTTGGACGAATGTCCGCGAACGAAGGGAACAGAGGATGTCAAAGAACTCGCCTGTGAAGCTGAGCGCCGCGCGTATCGCGGATATGGAAGTGACTGGCAAGCGCTACGAGAAGGCGGTCGAGCCCGGTTCCCCTCTGTGGGTGCGCGTGGAAGCCACCGCCGACCGCTCGGGCAAGGCGCGCTCGAAGTATGTTTGCCGCACCGTGATCGACCGCAAGTCGGTGCGCAAAATCATTGGCCCGGTCAGTGAGTGGACGCTTAGCGAGGCGAAGCGCAAGGCGCTCGCCATCGACGCCGACGCTCGCGACAACGGCGGTGCCGAGCATCTGGCGACCGCCAAGGCAGTGGTTGGGGCACAAACCGGCCCATGCCCCAACTCGGTCGCGGAGAAGTTCCTCGACTACATGGAGACCGAGGGGAAGCATAAGGTTTCGAGCAAGGAGAAGTGGACTCACTACTGGCGCAGCATCGAGCCCCAGTGGGGCGCGCGCCCGGTGACCAGCATTGCCAAGCGGGATTGCGTGGCGCTGCTCGACCTTGAACTCAAAGCGGCCAAGGCGCGCGGCGAGACCGGAACGTCGGCCAACAACCTGCACAAGGTGCTCGCCCGGTTCTTCAACTGGGTGGCGGGTCAAGGCTACATCGAAGTCTCGCCCATGACGGGCCTCAAGAAGAAGATCGATGTTTCGCTGACGCGCCGTCCGCCGCGTCCGCTCAACGAGCAAGAACTAATCTGGCTGTTCCAAGCGCTCGACCGGCTTGCTGGTCCACGGGCGAACGCCATCGAGTTCCTGCTCCGCTCGGTCTGCCGCATCGGCAACATCCTCGACGCCAAGAAGGAAAATGTCGGAGAGCGCGGGCTACTCCTACCCAAGACGAAGAACTTTACGGCGCTGATGGTGCCACTCACTGACTCCATGAAGGCGCTGCTCGGGGACACAGAAGGCGCGGGCAACATCTGGCCGGGGCACCTTCGCCGCAAGGCGGGCTTTGTGGACGAGGAGTTGCGCCCCATGATGGAGGAGATTGCGCGCGCCGATGGGTTCAACGGAACCTTCAATGTGGAGCACTTTGCCGACAAGACGCGCAACCTCGACTTTTGGACGCCGCACAACTTCCGGGACACGGCGACCACTTGGTTCGAAAACCAACTCGACGCGGACGACGATCCGCTCTTCCCGGACCATGTGCAGAAAGCGATGCTCAACCATCGCCCCGGCTCGACGAAGGACAAGCACTATAGTGCCGTCGCGCTCGATCCACTGTGGATGTATGGCGCGCGCAAGAAAGCGGGCGCGGCTTGGAATGCATACTTGGATGCAGTGAAGGCCAAGGCGCTCGACCAGTTGAAGCTCGCAGCCTGAAACGAGTGAGGGCACCGGGAACATGAAAACCCGGTGCCCTCGTTGTGTGGGGTCTTATCCGCCTGACGGAGCCGCCGCGCGCAATGCCAGCATTCAGGAGTCTGCCTGCGCCTATCACTTATTTAGTAGAGCCAGCCCCGATGCGTCATTCAAAAGGCGGGTTACCGACCGACAGATAGCGGATCATGTCGTTCGTTATCCAAAGGTCCACTGCTTCCTGTTTCCAGTAAGCGCGCGGCCATCGAAACTCCACCGGTTTGGGGAACTTGTCGTCAGCAATGCGGCGATAAAGCGTCGCCCGTGACCACTTGTAACCACACCGTCGTAGGTATTTCAGCAGTCCAAGCACATCAAGCATCGTGAGACAGCTAACCCTCTAGGATGATTGACGAAACAACAAAGTAGTATCGGCGAAATCGCGAGTCGATGAGATTTGGTCTGGGTGTTCGAGAGGATCGCCCATGCTCAAGCTTACCGACCTCACTAAATATCGCGTGCAGGAAAGCCCTAATAACTTCGTCCGCGTCGGGCGCGCCACTCTCTACTGCGGCGACAGCACCGACATTCTCCCCCACCTCTCCGACATCCACGCTTGCGTGACTGATCCGCCCTATGGCCTCGCCCTCATGGGCAAGAACTGGGACTACGATGTGCCGCAAGCGGCGCTGTGGTCGCTGGTGCGCGACACGCTGTTGCCGGGTGCCCACCTGTTGGCCTTCGGTGGATCGCGGACCTACCATCGCCTCGCGGTGCAGGTTGAGGACGCCGACTTCGAAATCCGCGACCAGTTGATGTGGTTGTATGCGTCCGGGTTCCCGAAGAACCACGACCTTGGCAAGGCCATCGAGGCGAAGCTCACCACTGGTGGTGCTGGTCCTATCAACCAGCGCCGTGCCGCCATGGGCGACAACTACGAGCCGACGCCGTTGGCTGGCACTCCCGGCTATGCCCAAGCTGGTAACATGTTCCGGGGCACGACTGGTGACCGGCACGAGCGCGAGCAGCATTACCTCGAACTCACCACGTCGGAAGCTCAGCAATCTGCTGGTTGGGGGACGGCGTTGAAGCCGAGCCACGAGCCCATCGTGATGGCGCGCAAGTCGTTCCGGGGAAGCTGCACCGCTAATGTGATGAAGCACGGCGTCGGTGGTCTGAACATCGAGGCTAGCCGCACCGCCGAGGGTCGCTGGCCCGCCAACACGATCCACGACGGTCTCGACGAGCCGTGGGCGAACTACTTCTATTGCGCCAAGCCCTCGAACCGGGAGCGCGACGAGGGGCTTGGACATCTGGCCAAGCGCGA
Source organism: Sphingomonas ginsengisoli An et al. 2013 (assembly GCF_009363895.1). Classification (NCBI taxonomy): domain Bacteria; kingdom Pseudomonadati; phylum Pseudomonadota; class Alphaproteobacteria; order Sphingomonadales; family Sphingomonadaceae; genus Sphingomonas; species Sphingomonas ginsengisoli (ex An et al. 2013). Next base: position 1,649,459 of record NZ_CP045434.1, read on the forward strand.
CTCCGTGTTCTTGCAGACCGGTGGCGGGATGTCGGGCAAGCCGACGAAGGGCCGCGCGATGAACGCGCCTCGGGCGAACGTCCATCCGACCGTTAAGCCCGTGGCGCTCATGGCTTACCTTTGCCGTCTGGTGACGCCGCAGGGTGGCGTGGTCCTCGATCCGTTCATGGGCAGTGGCTCGACCGGTATCGCTGCGCTCCAAGAAGGCTTTGATTTCGTCGGGATCGAGCGCGACCCTGAATACTTCAAGATCGCGTGCGCGCGCATTGCTCACGCTCAAGGTCTGATGCTCGACATCGCTGCGTAGCAAAGGTGGTGGTGGGGCGGCGAATGACCTTCAAACCGCCCCACCTGTTCAATCACTTGGGAGATTGAAGCGAGGGAGATGGAGGAACCCTCGGCACTCTTATTTATAGCCTGACCGGCCATCATTACTGCCAGACTAAATAGATGCGCGACTTAAAATGGAGGTTCGCGCACTATGACATACTACACTAGAATTACTGCTGCTCGCACTAAAGATTTGACGGGCAAGCGTTACGGCAAACTGGTTGCTGTTGTTCAACTACCATCGCGGGACAAGCAAGGCCGACCGAACTGGCTCTGCCTTTGCGATTGCGGTTCGACCACCTTGGCCACCGCCTCGGCGCTCCACAAGCGGAAGTCGTGCGGTTGCTTGAAGCGTCGGCCAACCGGGGCATCCCCGGCTGAGCGCGAAACCCTTCTCATGGCGCGGCGCAACATGCTCAAGCGCTGCTACGTCGAAGGTTCCGAAGGCTACTCCCGCTACGGCGAGCGCGGCATCACGGTCTGTCAGGAATGGCGTGACGACAAGGAAGCCTTCTATGATTGGGCGCTCGCCAATGGGTGGACGCCGGAACTCCAGATCGACCGCATCGACAACGACGGCGATTACGAACCGAGCAACTGCCACTTCGTCACCCGGTTGGAGAATGCGCGCAAGACGAGCCGCACGGTGATGAGCATCGCCACCGCCAACGACATCCTCGAACTGCGGCGGCGCGGCCTGAACCCCAAGGCGATTGCGTCTACCCTCGGCATCAAGCGCCACCATGTCGATAACGTCATCTACCGGGGCAGTTGGACCGACAATCCCAAGAAGCATTACCAGCCTCGGCGTCGGGGCCGACCGGCGTGACGGTTGGCGTTATCGTGACCGGCGTGATCATCGGTCTCTTGCCGGTCACCATGGCCAGTTAAATAATGCAGCCCCAACCGCTGCCGTAGTATGGTTGAACATATTCGCTGGAGCCATGTTCTTCCGCGCGGGCAACGAACAGCAGTTGCCACTTCAACGCGCTACCAAGCTTACCCCGGAAGAAGACGGGATAGCAGTCGAGACGGAAGCTCGCACCGGACCTCCCAAGGCCCAACAGACACTCTGTTGGATAAGCGATTAAGCCCGCTCCGACCCTTGGACATGTGAAGCCAAACCGGACTTGAAGCCCAACGGGGCAGGCACAGCTACTTGAGCATGACGCGGTGAGACTTCCGCGCGATCATGCACCCACTAGGAGACTTTCTGTCATTGGCTCCCGTGGACACCGTTAGGGCCACAATTTCCTTCCGCACCTTCGAGACACGACACCAGTCACAGACCCTCGAAGCAAACGAGTTGGGATAGCCGGAATATAGACGCGATTAGGGTTGAAGCGCAGACCAAGCGACCCTCCTCCACAGAGGACGCGGCAGTGACAGAAGGTTAGAAACTCCGAAAGATGAAGAACAATGTTCCCCTTGTGATTGATGCAATATTGCTGTGTCATTCACAGGGGGAATATAAAGCTATGTTCTCGAAAGATGAAACGGATTGAGTTTCGAGCGAAGCTCAAATGAGCGAGACAGATGCGAGCGCCAGTGAGCAGATGGCTCTGCGAATGCGATCAGCGATAGCTGAGCGCCAACGTCTCTTTGCATGAAGAATGCTTACTCTGGCGTCCAGCCGTGCTTCTGCCAGTAGGATGACGCGTCTCCGACTAAAGGCTTGAGCTTAAAGGTGCGGCCATCCTGCAAATCGAGCGTAGCAGATGTCGCTTGGCAATCATGTATGGTGCCAAAGTCATCGAGGATGATTTTGTCTCCGTCTGAAACTCTTCCGTTCACAGACCACTCACCGTTTTGGCGGTCGTAATCGCTGAACTGTGCGACGAACTTACCGTTCTGATTAAGTTCGAGGCCAATCCCCACACTCGTGTCAAAGTTGTTGGGCGAATAAATCCATTTCCTCAAGCAGGTGGGATGGTCGCTTGCCTCTTTGACCGGGGTCGAACTTGCCTCGGTCGCTAGCTCTGGAACGGGGGCTGGTGCGGGTGCCTCATCCTGCTTGGGTGATACTGTTTCTTTCTCAGAAAGGGATTGCGCCTCGGTGCGCCATTTACTCGCCGAAACTAAGGTGCCCACAAGGGCCGAGAGTTGAAGCGCGTTAAGCTCGTTTCCGTCCATGACGCCCCTAACGACGAGCGCTTTCTCAGGTCCGCAATGTGAATTGAGCGCGCCGCCTCCCACGAAACCGGGAGCGTCGCCCGCTGGAGCAAACTGCAATGCGAAGCTGTGCGTAGCCTTGGTAAGATCATCTACTACTTCCGCACGGAAGATAGTATCGTTACCCGTTTTCTCGACTTCCGATTTCGCTTTTTCGTTGCTGAGCGTGGATTCAAGTATGTCGCCGACATTGGCGTGAATGGTGGACTCAACTGAGTCTCCATTCGGGAGCCGAACGGCATAGCAAGAGCGTGCCAAGTCAGCGGGTAGCTTCGGCTTTGCCGAGCAGGAACTTACCAGTAGAGCCACTGTAAGCCCGCTTGCGCTGATGATTGCAGTGGAAGTCAATCGCATAGCCATCAATGCAACCTGCCCGACAACCTCATTTGCGGCAATGCCGCTCGTGGCAATTTCAGGCTGCGGAGAAGCAAGGTTGCGGAGCTAGCAAAATGGGGCGACAGCCTCGCGACCGCCGCCCCACCTTGCCCCTGCCAAGGCCATGTTACACGGCCTATTGCTCAAGTGGCGATTGCTCGCCACAAGAGGGGTCGCCGGTCGAGGCCGTTGGAACGAAGTGGTTCCAACCTTCCGCTTCGTTGAGAGACCACGATCTCGACCGGCCCCATCAGTGATAGCCGACCCCCGAGCGCCGTCCAGTAGGTTATCCACCGCTTTTGTGGTGGTTAAAGTGGATTACGGGAAAGGCGTAGCCGACCATGACTGGCATCAGTGCTTGTCAAAGTCGGTCAGCACGTGGGAAGCCATCATCTAGCTGGAGAAAGACCGTGCCCGAACCCGAGGACGATCTCGAACAAGAAGCGCTCTTCGACATCGAGGGTCCGGACGAGGACGGTTGCGTTTGGATATGCGCTGCCGGTGGTCGCCGCGACATTTGGTGCCACAATCTGGGGCCGGAGCATAAAGTTGCGCCAAAGCTGAGCGAATGGCTTTCGCGGATCGACTACGAGGGACAGCCGTGAAGCTCGACCGACGAGAAATCGGGCTCGTGGCCATTTTCGCCGCCTGTGGCTTGTTGCTCTTGCTAGACTTGAATCGGAAGCCCCCCGACATTCGCGAGTCTGAGCGGTATCGGGCGGCGTTCGCGCAATGTGAGCAAGGGCATTGGGGCGATTGCGACTCTTATGCGCTGCGCGCATCGACTGACGATCCGCCGGGAACGCTGACGCAAAAGCAGCGCAGTGATCTGGCAATCGAGCGACTGCAAAATGAATGCGAGCGCCTCGATAAGTGCCGTTAGACTTCGCGCCCGCGCAGAATCCACCGCACTAACCCATAAGCGATTAGACCGAGTAACCAGACCATAACGGCCAGCACGGCGCACACCCCGAGCGCTTCCACGTATAATGGCGCGTCGGTGGCGCTCTTTAGGAGAATCTGCTTGTCGTTCTCGCACCCCGCGATCCGCTTTGCATCATACGGCTCCCAAGCGTTTTGACTGCAAGCTTTGTAGAGGTCGAAAGCGGTCGTGAACTGTTTCTCCCGCTCCGATGCCGACATCCAGACGGGAGCAATCACTAGCCACAAACCAGTGAGGACAATGGCTAGGCGTAACCAGACGCCGAGCTTCATCGGGCCAATTCCATTACGGTGAGAATGCCGCCAGAGTGGTCAGCATCGAGGTCGATGTGCACCCGCGCATCGAGCGTGATGTAGTCGTCACCATGTTTGCTATTCACGGCGGCACTAATCCGGCGAGCTAGCTTAGGGTCTAGCGTCTTGCTGAGCCTCGCCGGGAAGAACATGCGGTCGCACACGACATCCTCAGCACTCCACGACGTTGGAGTGCTGCGCCGCAAGCGAAGCTCCATGATCCGCCCGTCGAAAGTCCGCCCGTTATATCGGTCGCATCGAGGTGCGCTCTCAGCAGTCGCCGAGAAGGCTGCGATGAAGGCGAGCAGTATCACCGCCCGACCATCGCGCCCTCAATGGCGTCGCGCAATTCAATGACCTCACCCTCATCCTTGCTCTCGTAGGCTTGGACGGCATTGCTCGATGTCATTAGGAACAGGCGATAGCTGGCCTTCGCCGTGAGGAAGATTGCCAAGCTGATTACGAACAACACAAGGGCAATGATGCTCACGGTCGAGTTCCGATTCCCCGGCGCAGAGTTACCGAGGAAGAGGAGCACCGCGAACGCCAGCGCGACGTAACCCCACCCTCGCCGGGGAGGCTGACGCCGCACATCAACTGTGTTGATCTTGTTGATGGCGTAGCTCTTCGACCCGAACCGAGCGAAGTCGCGATCCACCCTGATGTTCCCCCTGTTGTAAATGCTCACGCCGAACTCCCCTCGTTGCGCCTTAACGCTAACCTAACAACGGGGCTGCGCAAGACCCGACGCAAACGGGGCAGAGAACCAGTCCCTGCCCCGCTCGACATTACTAGCGATTTGACCCGCGACTATGCGGCGACCTTGCTCCGCAACAGTCCCCGCAGACCATGATCCCAGATGCGCGGCACGGGTTGCGCCCCAGCTTCCCAGCGCTTGATAGAACGAACGGTGACGCCGCCCCATTGCGCAAGTTCCTCTTGCGTCATGTTGATGCTTAGGCGGATGTTGCGGAACTCGACGGGTGACATAGTGACACTATGGGGCGACCGCTCTGAATCGTCAATGCTTGGCCGATCTGGCGAACTAACCGGTCGCTTGGGTTCCTCAATCGTGCGCGCTCCGCGCCACCGATCCAGCACGCTCGGGAGCCGCACAACCGCCACGGGCTCGACCGGCATGACTGGCGTTGGAAGCGCTGCAACGGCCTTGGCGATCTCCGCAACCGCAATGACGGCTTCCCAAGCGGCTTGCATGTCCCACACTTCCTCTTTGCGCAAAGCCGCGCGCCGATCATCCGCCGACATCCCCGCAAAGCGCCCCAGAGCGCGCGCCAGCGATGCCACGGCTTCCGCCGCATCAATCGCCGCCCAACGCTCCGCACGCTCTGTAGCGGCCTCTAGGTGCCAATCCCTAAGCGGTTGCGGCTCGCCATTGTGGTAAGCCTTGCGCGCATCGCTTAGGTCGCAATCATCCCCAGCCATCGGAACGAGATAGTCGCCCGCAAGGGTCATGGGCGCATGCCGATACCATTTTGACTTGTGGCAAGCGCAACCGCGATTGCGGCACTTGTGCGCGGCATAGGAACGGCGCGAAGGCTTCGCATAGGCAGATTGCCCTTCCTTAAAGCGCGCCGTCTCTGCGGGCGGCACGAAGCGAAATGCGGGCATGTCGTCCAAACCTTCAATGCCGACACCGTCGAGCATGCAGGAACGGATAAGCGCTTTCTGCTCTTTCAGTTGAGTCTTAAACAGATATTGCATGGGAAACTTCCTAGTGACAGAGTGTCCCCATGACGGGCAAGGCTCCGCCATGGGGAACCGGATTAAGCGGCTTCGCGAACCGCCACGGCGCGGCTCAAGAGCCAATCAGACGCTTTGCTAGCGGCGCTTGCGGCGCTGAAAATCGCCTTGTTGTCGGCTTTCAAAACTTTGAGCCATGAACCGAGATAATCGGCATGACGAAGCGTCGGCTCGATCCCCAGTGCAGCGCAAAGGAATGCCGAGCCCAACTCCGCCACAAGCTCTTCGCGCGCATAAGCGGAGTCACCGAACCGCTTGCCAAACTGGCGCGCAAGCCGCGAACCATGGCCGGTCGAGTGAACGAGTTCATGCATGCAAGTGCGGACGTAGTCGAGCGTCATGCCGTCTTTGAAGTCTTTGAACGATTGCGGCACCGGCATTTGGACGAAGTCAGAGGAAGGCGAATAAAAGGCGCGATCTCCGCCATGGCGAACCGCAACGCCAGACCCGTTGATGACAGTCAGAGCGCCGTCATGCTGGACGTGCTGGGGCAAGGGCTCGACATCGGGCATGATATCTAGGGGCAAGCCGTCAATCTGCTCTAGTGCAAAGACATAGCTCGACTTGAGAAACGGAACGGCATGCGCTTCGTCTCCGTCACGCTCCGCGCGCGCCTTCTCTTTAGCGGGAACGAAACGGTCGGCGTAAACAATCATCGTGCCCTTGGAGCCTTTGCGCACCATGCCGCCAAGGTCTTGGGCTTGCTTGAAAGTGAGCCAAGCATTCGACTGGAAACCCGAGTCGAGCGCCGTGCCCCAAAGCATTAGGACGTTGACGCCACTGTAGCAGCGACCCGACTTGGCATTGATGGGAAGCGATGGGGAACCGCCAAGCTTGCCCCACGGCTTCGCCCAAGGCGCAATGCCCTGTTCGAGCTGGTGCACAATCGAAGCGGTGACCTTATCGTAAACAGACAGACGATCCATAACACAGTTCCTAACAATGGTGGGGACACAGTGTCCCCACTTCGCGCAAAGCTTCAGATGCGTTCAAAGGTCCAGAGCCAACCGTTGATTTGGATTAGCTCGGATTCGTCGGTGTCGAATGCCACGAACGATGAGTCGAAGTCGGTGGACGGTTCGACGAGGATTTCCAGATCGTGCGCATCGCAAGAGGCGAGGTAACGGTCGGTGAAAGCATTCGGCTGGGTCATTGCAGCAACTCCATTAGGGGACACTGTGTCACCCTATGCCGCAAACCCCTAACGGGGACATTGTGTCCCGTCAACGTCAAAAAAACGGAAAACATCGCGAAGACTCAGAGCAGGTGTGCTACTCATGCAATATACCGGCAGCGTTCCGGAGCCTCTGACCAGCCGATTTCGGGCGCTTTATGCCCCACAATCATGCCCCGAAATGGCTAAACCGTTGTGATTGCAACGCATTCGACACAATGGCCTAAGCCTGACTGTCCTAAGACGTCGGCCAAGCAATCCCCCGGCGATCATTCCGGAGCCTTCTCCAGCGATTCCGAGCAGGCAACGGAGCAGGCATATTGTGCGCACCGTCTGCTATTCAGTGCAGGCCGCGCGCTTCGACCGTCTCTGAGGGGAGCTTGGGCGACCCCATGGTGACACTGAGACCCCCCTCCCCCCTTATGCCAATCTGCACGAAAACCGTCGCCGATTTTTTGGGGGTGGGTAGCGGGGAAGACCTCTCAAAATGATCCGAACTTGCATTTGAATAATGCCACAAGCGTCGATGATGATGTTCTAAATATCGTTATGAATGACCATTTTATCCCATACCTCAACGCCACTGCTGCGCCGATCGATCCCGATGTCGTGCGCCAAGTTGAAGCTGACGAGCCCCAGACTGTCTCCGCCCATGATAGCTTTGTCGAGATGCGCCAGTCGCTTCAAGCGGCGGTGCAATCGTTGCGCGATCAGAAGCGTGCGGCGCTTACATCGTCGGCACGATTGTTCTGCGACCGTGAACTCCGCCGTGTCCGTCTATTGCTCCGTAAGGCCAACCGCATGGTGGGCCGAGCATGAAGGACATCATCTTCGTCTTCATCATCGGTCTGCTGATGGAACCGCTGGTAATGCGCATTGTCCGGATGGTGCGCCGATGAGCTTTTCCCCGGATCGCACCAAGGAGTTCCTCGACGCATGTTCCTCAACTGAGTTGCGCTACATTGCGTTGGCGGCTCAGCATGATCGCCTCATTGAGCGTGTTGAAACGCTCGAAGATACGGTGCGCCTACTCAGCACTATCATCAATTCAATGTTCGAATAATGCACGCTAGTCTCGTGGTTGAGAATGAACCGCTTCTCGGATCGCCAACACCCTAAGTGAAAAACTCATCGCATGCTCGAAACAGGCGGCAGCGGCGATTGCGTAGAACAGAGCTACCGCCGCTAGCCCTTGCCGAGCAACCTCGCTGCTGTGCTCAACCGACGACGTTGACTGAGCCATCGCGAGCAAGCCCAGCGCTGTGGCCGCAAAGAGAAAGGACAAGAGCACTGACCGACTTATGCGGGCCGCGAAGAAGACAGCGTCAGTCGAGCCGATCTTTGCTTGCACCACGCGAACTTCCCTCACGCGCGCGAGGGCTCTCGGAATCGAGGTTCGATAAGCGCCTACAATGAATCGCAGCAGAGCCCTCATCACTCTGTATATCAACCACAGACCGGCCAGCACGGCGGTGAAGTTGACGAACGCAATCACATAAGCGTTCGAGGTCAGAAGCTGGGTCAGTGTTTGCATGGGTGGAGGATGCAACATTTTGGCTTCAAAGCCACCCGTTGTTCAATGACCCGTCCAATCATAGCCGGTTCTTGCTCGATTGGCTCTGACAAACGCTCGCAGCAAGGGTTCAACTCCCCGGTGTGGCATGGGAAAACTATTTGACGCCAAGTTTGGAAATGAACCCTGCTAGATTGAGGTCACTCGGCCCGTCCTCCTTAACGATGCCGTCCGAGGTATTGCGGAACAGCGCATTGAGGATGATCTGCCGGTCCTCGTCGGATGCTGCCGCCTCGCTGGTCAGCGACAAGTAAGTCTCGGTCATGATCGCGCGCTCGTTCGCGTCGTTTCTCAAGTGATGCTCGCTCAGGTAGAGCTTTGTCAGAATGCGCCCGAGCCAGAAGACCATCGTGGACAAAAAAGCGAGTGCACCAGACACAACGACATAGAGCGCCACAGGAGCGTTTTTGTTAGCGTCGCCCGCGTGCTCAAGAATGATACTGCCGCCGATCCAAAAGCCTACGATGATCGAAAGGACCGCCAGCGGGAAGAACAACTGCAAGCGGCTGACGGCCTTGGCCTCTCGCGTGCTATGTTGGTCCGCCTTGCGCCGCCAGTAATCAACAGGAGCCTTTAGGCGCATCTTCTCCGTAAAAGCTGCTTCGGTCGAGATGATTGAATCAATAGCCTTCGTGCCTGCGAGCGCCATTCTGTGATTTTGTGCACGCCACTGTGCGAGTTTACCGACATATCGTCTGATTGCTTTCCTCGCGCTCAATCTGAGAAGTCGCTCGTAAGCTCTCTGACGCTCGACCTGTGCCGTTTCAGCGCGACGTGTTGCATCGCTCAGGCCAGCCTTGAAATTTGCTCGTTCCTTCTGAAGCGCAGTTCGCATTTCGGGAATGCCGCGCATGTCCGGAAAGATCGCGAGGAACATACCCAGCGCCAACTCGGGACGAATGGCCTGTGCTCCTCCGACTTCGCCCCGCAGAAAAGCCCATGCGAAGCCCGCTGTGTTAGCGCCGTGCTTCTCGAAGATATCTAACACCAACGAACCGTTTTCGCTGGACGATGTCAGCAGCCTGTTAGGTAAGTAGGTTGCTGCGATGGGTTGAAGCGCCACAATCGGCGTTCCTTGCCCTCGTGCAGTCAAAACCTGATTTTCGAATTCATCCCATACGGCGTTATTATTGACGGCAGAGTTCCTGATAAAATCATAGCTACTCTGTAAGAGCCAGAGCCAATTCTTACGCTCTTGCGCGATCCATGCGGAAACCTCATCCCACGATTTGAACTCAGTTTTGACGCCGCCTCCGGTATCAAAGAGAATTCCTTGCATAGTTGCTCACCCCAAAAAAGGTGCTTCTCATTTGGGCTCTCGGTTGAGCCCCGCGATCTTGCGCGCCATGGTCCGCGCTTCCTCAATGGTCGCGACATGCTCGAATGTCGGCACCTCGCCCTTGCACAACAGGTTTGCCATCGTTTCGCTGATGGTTGAGGGAACGATTGGACGCGGGCCGGTCGCAGTCGGACCTTGCCGAATTGACTCGCCGCGACTTGTGAAGAGGGCGGCGTAAGTCATGTCGGTAGTTCGGGCGTCGCAATCGTATGTGTAGCGGCGCATGGCGTAGGAGACATGGTCAGGTAGCTGTGCCTCGGGCGCGAGGTTGACGATCAGCGTCCAAACATCCTTCCTCGTCGGCGTCTTCTGGATGGTTTCCAAATCAAGGAAAATACCCGACGCGTTATCGCCGGTCAGGGCTACGAACAGATAGTCGTGCTCCGCTAGCGCGGGTGTCGAAAACGCAAGTGCCGCCGATGCGAACACAACGATTGGTAGTTTCAAGTAAACCCCCTACTGTCATTTGCGGGTCTGCATCGTGCGACCACAAAAGAAAAGACCCCCGGCAACTATACCGGGGGTCTCCAGTGCGCGCAGAGCGCGCCCTCGTGGTTGAGTGATTATTTAGGCCGACGCCTTCGACCGTCGAGCCCGACGCTTCACTGGAGCCGCTTCGCCAGCGCCAATGGCGTCGTCGAGTTCGCCTCCCTCGACCGCGCTGCGGAAATGCTTGAGATACTCGGGGAAGCGCTCGCTCGGCACGTAGTGCTCGCTCTTACCCCCAACGGCAAAGCCGGGGGTGAACTTCACGGTGTTGTTCGCAACAGTGAAGTTTTTCCGTCCCCGAACTGGATCGACGCTGGCGAACTGGCGCTCGGTGCGGTCGATCATTTTGGTCACCCGCTTACGGTCCTTGGAAGGATCGTGGGGCTTACGGTTGAAGATTTCTTCGAGCTTATCGTCGGCCAATGCGAGCAGTGATTTGAGCGACACCGGTGCAACCTCCGTGTTATGGATTTTGCACCGATCTATCGCATCAACGGTGTTGTCAACGTCGCGCCTCAATCCAATGATTCCACGCCTCAACAATACCTCGCACAGTCTTTGGCGCGTCGGCGGGCAAGGGTTCGAATGATATTTCACTGAAGCACCCGCTAGCCGGATTGAATCGGCACACCAACAATCCGCCTGTTTCCCCGAGATAGACACTCCAGCGAACCGACCGCCATAATCGGTCTGGTCCGTGGCCGTGCACCATCGCCGCACAAACCTTGTCAAAGTCGATAGTCATTCCTCGCCTCCAAGCTGGCGCAAGAGATCGCAAGCGATGCACTCGGGGTCGATGCAGACCTCGCCTCGGGTTGCCTCACAGGGTTCGGAGATGCGCCGCTCGCGAATCTCTTCGAGCAGCCACATCTTGGTCACTTGGCAACTCTCGCAGTCGGGGTCGTGGCACGGGGTGAAGCGCATGCGGTGTTTCATCTGCCCATCCGGTTTTCTGGTCGCTCGGACCATTCGAGGAGTTCCGATCGCCGCCACCGTGGCGAGGTCGTGAAGCCCACCGGACGCGGCCAACCTTTGCGCGGATTGTTGCGCAGATCGTGCAGCGAAACCTTGGACATCTTCAGCCACTCGCAGACCTCGTCGATGGTGAGGAACTCGTCCTCCCATTGGGCGCGCGCCACGGCCACGACATCGTCGATAGCTGTGCGAACAAGTTCGCCGATCATCTGGTCAAGAGTTGAAGTCGTCACTTAGTCGTTCGTCCTTTCGGGCGAGCGCCTACTTACTCAGACGAACAACTTCTCGCAATATAGCGAACAATAAACATCAGTATAACAAAGCTCAACCTAGTCAATATCTAAGACTTCATCTTGCTCTTCCAAGGAACAACATCGATCTTAAGTGCAGCGCGCTCCCATTCCGTCACGGCACTTGCCTCACCGCCTAGCACGCGGTCGAGATGGTAGAGGATTTGGTCACGCTCTGACTGGCGAAGCGCGCGGTAACGCTCGGGCTCCACCCCAATGCGGACGATTGAGGGTCCGGTCGCTCTTACTCGGCTCATTCGGCCCTCCATGGTCGCTCGCGATAAATATGGTGTGTCTAGAACTCGCGCCATGAAGTCGGTTCCGCGCAAGCGGTGGACCGGCACCTACTCCTCCGTGTTGCCCGACAGCGTGGTCTTCCTCGCCGACAGCGACGGCAAAACTATTTTCACTGACGATAACGGCGTGCCGTTCACGGTGTCGCGTTGATCCCGTTCAATTCGCGCCCTCTCTCGCAGGTAACGGGAAGTGACAAGGGTCTCGCTGGTCTCCTGACCTACGGCGAGGCTCTCGGCCTGTTCGCGCCTATCGGCACCGCCACGGCCAACCTCGTTCACCAGAGCGACCTCACCGCCGCCGTCAACTCGATCAACACCGCGCTCGCCAACAAGGCGACGCTCAACCACTCGCATCTGATTTCGGATGTCACCGGCCTGCAATCGGCACTCGATGGGAAGGCGGCGCTAAGCCACACTCACGCCATTAGCTCCGTCACGGGGCTCCAGACGGCCCTAGACGCCAAGCAGTCGCTTAGCCTGTTGCTGACCAGCATCGCTGCGCTTTCGCTTCCCGGCAACGGCGGCAAGGTGTTGGCGGTCAAGCAGGACGGCACCGGCTTTGAGCTTGTTTCGGCCACCACAAGTCCTGCCACCACTACGCTATCAGCGCTCACCTTGGCGGCGACTAGCGCCACCGCTGGCGCGCTCTATTCGACAACCATCTCGGGCAAGACATCTGGCTCGACGATTACCGCCACCGCGAGCGACGGCACCACCCTAACTGTCAGTGGAACGACGCTCAGCGGAACCTTCGCCAGCGCGGGCACGAAAACGGTCACGCTTACTGAAACGCTGGCCGGTGCAACCAACACTCCGCTGGCGACCAACATCAGCGTTACGGTCGCCGTCGCTGCGGTGACGCTCGCCACCCTTAGCTTGTCCCCCACCAGCGTTGCGATGGGAGCGACCTACAGCGCAACCATCTCGGGCAAGACTGCCGGTTCGACAGTCACCGCAACTTCAAGCGACGGCACCACGCTGACCGTCTCCGGCACGACCGTCACTGGTAAGTTCAACTCCTCGGGTTCGCCCACGGTAACGCTTACCGAAACACTCGCTGGCGCGACCAACACACCCAAGGCCACGACGATCTCGGTTGCCGTCACGTCGGGCAACACGCCCACGCTCACCGTGGATAACACTTACTACGCGCCCGATATGTCGTTTGACAGCGTAGCGACTTATCCGCCCGAACCGGTCTTTCTTGTTCCGGCGACGGCAACCGTTGGCGACAGTCTTCGGCTCGAAGCTTCAACCGTCATCGACTTCTCGACGACGCTGTTCTCGCAGGCCGTCGTTCTCAGCAATCCCACAGCGACCGGCAACAACTGGGTTTTCCCCGGCCTTGGCACGCGCGTCAGCCCGAACGAAACCTTCTTCCGCGCGCGCTTGGAAAATGCCGCCGCGACCAAGGCTTCGCCGTGGACGACGATCATCAAGCATGGCGACATTACCGCGCCGACGATCACTAGTGCCTCGACCGCTTCGTTCCCCGAGAACAGCCCGGTCGCCTTCACCCTTACGGCAAGCGAGCCGGTCACTTGGGCGCTCGACACCACCTATGGCGATGCCACGCTGGTTGAACTTTACAACGGCAACATCATCCGCCTCGCTGGTAACGCGCTGCCCGATTACGAAGGGCCGCATAAGAGCTACACGTTTAAGGTCACTGCGACCGATACAGGCGGCAATGTTTCAACGCCTCAGATTGTCACGATCAACATTACTGACGTTTACGAGGTTCAGCCGCAGAAGCTGAACACGAACGACAAGAAGAGCACCGTTTTCGTCAGCACAGACGGGCTCACGATGCACGGTTCAGGATCGAACGGCACCTATCAGGGCGTGCGTTCTCTCAACCAAGTTCTACCCAGCACCGACGTGTATTTCGAGGTCAAGGTTACCGGCCTTGCCGCCGACAATCACTGCGACTCGCTGCTCGGTTTGGCGACCGCAGCCTACGGCATCAACTCCACGAATATTCCGTCACCCGGTTCGGCTTCCGGTAACGATCCGACTGGCGTCACTGCCTCGTTCTCCCAATACGGCAACTACGGGTTTCAGGGTGGCTACAATTACCCAACGCCGGGGTTGGGCTTCTCCGAACTTGTGCTCAACGATGTCGTCATGGTGCGCGTCCGTCGCCCTTCGAGCGGCAACGCGACGATGTGGATCGGTGTCAACGGCACGTGGCGCGGCGGCACCGATTTCACGAACCTTTCGACCGGCTTGACCATGCAGGGCGGCACCATGGCCGAATGCTTCGTGCACGTCGGCACCCGCAACGAAAACCAACTCACAGTCAACTTCGGGGCGACGGCGTTCGCCTACACTCAACCCAGCGGCACGGTGACCATGTAATGCATAACCTCGACGGATCGCCGTGCGGCGGATTCAAAATCAACACTATGCCGTTGGGCGCTGGTGGCTTCGTCACCAGTTGGGACCAAGCCCAAGACGGCAGCTATGCCGTGCACGGCACCGATGTCGCGATGTGCTACATTCGCGAACTCAGTCCGCTTGCCTCGCAGTGGCGTCTTCTCATCACGCCGACGAGTATGCCGAGCGGCTACGTCACGCCCAACAACAACAGCATGGGCGACAGCGGTTGCGCAGCTTTGCGCATCTCTCGCAGCAACCCCAACCGCATCTTTTTGTCGTGGCAGAGCTACAGCTTTATCAGCGACGATAAGGGCGTCACTTTCCGCGTCTGCACCTCGCTCGGCCAGAAGTATGGCTACGGCAACACGGGCGCGCAGCGTCGCTTTGCGAGCTTCGCCAGCGACATTCATCCGACCAATCCGGACATCATCGTTTACGGCACCTATCGCGGACCAAGCGGCTCGACCGAAGACACGACCAAGGAAGGCGTTTTCTACACTCAAAATGGTGGCACGAGTTGGAGCCGTGTAAGCGGTCTTCCGCGCGCCATTATGATGGACAACAACGGTGCGCCCGGTCGCTACCTCGTCCGATTCGACCACACCACCCCGACGAATGTTTACATTCACGTGCCGGGTTCGGGTCTGTATCGCAGCACCACTGGCATCACCGGCTCGTTCAGCCTGATTGCTTCGACGCCGCTCAAGACAAGCTGCATCCGTATCAACAACGGCGACGTGTGGCTGACCTCGTTCCGCGACAATGGTGGACCGCCGACTAATGACCTGTTCAAGGTTGCGTCGGGCACGACCACAGTGACGAGCTATGCATGCGGCATTAGCGGCATCGACCAGTTCGACATCGATCCCAACAACTCGAACCTCATCATTGGCGGGAACGAGAACGGCGGCATGTGCATCAGCCGTGACGGCGCTGCGACTTGGACCAACGTTAGCTCTACGCGCGGTGACGGTGAGATCGCTTGGATTTCGAACACCGACAAGGGTCGCTACTTCGCGAATATCAAATTCGACCGGACAATCGCCAACAAGATTTGGTGCACCGATGGCGTCGGCGTTTCGAACACCACCACTCCGACCGTGGGCGGGAGCATCCTTTGGCACGACCAGTCGCAAGGTAACGAAGAGCTAATCGTTACCCGCATCAACACGTTCGCGACGATTTCTGCACCGTTCGTCAACTGCTGGGATAAGCCGATTTGGAAGCTCAAGAACCTCGACAAATGGACGAACAACTTCACCTATCCCACTGTTGGCGGAGCGCCGCGCGATGTCGGCACGGTGACCATCGGCTACGGCGTCGATCAGGCCATTGATGACGCGAACTATCTCGTCGGGCTGGTCGGTCAGGGTGCGACCATCAACGGCTACAGCACGGACGCGGGCGAGACCTTCACACAGTTCGATAGCACGAAGTTCCCGGCTGCGGTGCTGGCCGAACAGTCGAATGGCGGTCGCCCCGGTGGCTGTGTCGCGGTCTCAAACAAGACCAACATCATCATCACGCCCGCCAACAACGGCACCGCCTATTACACCAAGGACGGCGCTGCGACGTGGAACACCGTCAAGCTCGACGGTGTGAATGCAGTCAGTGGTTGGAACAACGCTTATTACACGCCGCGCTTCAATGTGACGGCTGACAAGCAGCGCCCCGGCGTTTTCGCCTGCTACTATACCGTTCAGCCGCCGACCGTAGCGACGGTTGCTGCAACCGCCAACTTGGCGCTGTCGGGCGGCACCGCGTTCCCAGTCGTTGACGGCTATCAGACGCAGCTTGGCGACCTCGTGGTTCTGCGCCTTCAGACCAGCACTGCGCAAAACGGTGTCTATGTAGTGGGCGGCACCTCGACCGCATGGACGCTTACGCGGCACCCCGAATACGACACTTACATCAAGCTCCAGAACAACGGCACGCAGCTTGGTGGCGCGGGTGCGACTATCCAGTGGGGCGGGTTCCAGTTCACCGCACCGAACGGCGGAACGCTCGGCACGAGCGCGATCACCGTCACTCGCCAGACACCCGTCTATCGCTACGGTGGCATGTGGGTGACCACCGATGGTGGCGACACTTGGACGCGCACTATTTCCGGCTTGATCGACACGCTAGGGACTGCTGACAATCGGCAGTTTTGGGCTGGTCAGCTTGAGTATGTTCCCGGTTTCAGTGGTGAACTGCTTTACTGCGGTCACTCTGACCAAGGTCCGGACTCATTGGTCTGGATCAAGAATGACGGCGCGACGCGACAGGACATGCGCAGCACCGTCCGCGATGTGTCGAGCTTCGGTTTCGGTGCACCGTTCCCCGGCCAGACCCGACCTAGCGTCTTGTTCGCGGGTAAGGTCAACGGCGTGGCAGGCACCTACTTCAGCTACGATTGGTTCGCGACTGATCCCATCCTTGTCGAGCGCTATGTCCAGAACTCGGTGAACGGCATCGGCTCGACCGCCATGTCTAAGCACAAGTTCGGCATCGGTCTTGCGGCGAGCGGCGGCGCGCCCGGTTCGGTCTATCGCTGGGGAGTTCAGGGTCGGGGTAAGGCCGCATAAATATGGCCATGGATTCCAGCAACGTCACGCCCATCAAGCGGCAGGGAAACGCGACCAGTTTCAAGCCCGGTCAGAGCGGCAATCCCCACGGCGTCACGGGCGTCGAGCGCGATCTCAAGATGCTTCAGTCGCACCTTGGCGAACTGTTCGATGCCAAGATGGCAAAGAACATTCCGCCTGCGCTTCGGCTACACAATCGCTTGCTCAAGAACACCAAGGAGATGACCGTCAAGGAAATGCTCCAGTTGCTCGAACTGACCTACAAGTATGGGTTGGGCACGGCGCGGCAGATGGAAGCGCGTCGTTCGACCGACACCCTCGAATACAACACTCGCAACATCGACCCGGCGAAGAAGGCGGCGATGATTGCGATCCTTCAAGAGACTGAAGAAGACGCAAACAACGAGTGAGCCCGAGCGACTTTCTAGCGCTCGAACGCAAGGCACTTGAGCGCAGCTTCAAGCTGTTCGTCCGCGACGCATGGGAACATGTGGCGGGCGACCCTTACATCCACGGCTGGCATGTCGATGTCATCTGCGACCACCTTCAAGCTTTGAGTGAAGACCGCATTGAGAAGCTGTTAGTCAACATGCCTCCGGGTTTCGCGAAGTCCACAATCCTAAGTGTGCTTTGGCCTGCTTGGGTTTGGACATGGCAACCGACCCATCGCTTTCTGAGTGCGTCATACTCAATGGATTTGTCGCAGACGCATAGCCGTCAGATGCGCGAACTGGTGAAGTCTGACTGGTATCAGGCTCGCTGGCCGATCCAGCTAAAGGCCGACCAGAACGAGAAGACTAACTTCGAAAACTCGTCGGGCGGCTATCGCAAGATTCGCGCCATGACGAGCCTGACCGGTGCGCGTGGTGACACGGTCATCATCGACGACCCTCATTCGTTCGACGCCAGTTGGAGCGATGTCGAACGCTCTGCAACCGTGCAGACCTTCAAGGCATCACTGCCGTCACGCTTCCATGACCGCCGCAAGCCACGCACGGCTGTCGTTATGCAGCGCTTCCACGAGGAAGATGTCTCCGGCTACATTCTGAGCCACGAGAACAAGCTCGGTTACACTCACCTTTGCATGCCGCACGAGTATGAACTCGGCGAACCGCACGAGCCGACTGCGCTTGGTTGGGTCGATCCGCGCACCAAGGATGGCGAGCTACTCTTCCCCGAGTTTATGAACGCCGAGCGGGTCGCGGGCGAAAAGGAGCAGCTTGGTCCGGTGGACTGGGCGGGCCAGCACCAGCAGCGTCCGACACCCCGCGAGCAAGGTGTCATTGATACGACGCTCTTTAAGCGCTTCAAACTCTACAAGAAAGTCGGCAACAAGTCGGTCGAAGGTTGGCCCAAGGGCTGCAACTTTTACATGACCAGTGACCACGCGACCGGAACCAAGGACGGCGACTTCAACGTCTTCCGTATGTGGGGTTATTGCGCCGACCGCAACCTGTGGCTCGTCGATAGCTTCCGCGAAAACTGCGACATGTTCGAAGCCGTTGGGGCGAAGACCACGAAGGGCAAGACCACGGTGTCGCCGGTTGGTGCAATGGCGATGATCCAGAAGTGGAAGCCCATCGCGTTCTTCCCCGAGGACGATAACAACTGGAAGACGGTCCGAGGCTTCTTCGAAAACGCCATGCGTGAGACCGGGCTCTTTGTGCCCACTCATCCCATCACCCCGCACGGTAATAACAAGATCGCGAAGGCACAGAGCTACATCAACCTTGCGCATCAGGCTCGCATCTATCTGCCCGAGGGAGCCGTTGGTGACCGTGCGCTTGATGAGTATCGAGTGTTCCCTAATGGTCGCCACGATGACCAAGTCGATGCCGACTCCATGATTGGTCGCGTCATCAATAAGTTGTTCCCCGGATCAGTCCCCGACGATGAGGAAGAGTTCGACTGGGAGTCGGTCGGCTACGGTGAAGCCAAGCGCGGCGAGAAGCACGCATCAGAAACCTTCTTCATCATCTGATCTGAGCGCAATCTCTCTAAATACTGCGTGATTAATCAACCTCAAAATGACGCCGAAGTCGGCGAACTCGAAATCGTTGTAGATGAGCCCGAGCCCCCGATTAGCGAAGTCGAAGCTCGCCACTATTACACCACCGCCGAATCCGGAACTTCGAAGTTCAACATCGAGCGCCGCATTGAGGCTGGCTACTTTTTCAACGAGCAGATTCCTGCCGCCGTTGAGAAGATTTGGCGCGAGCGCAATCAGCCAATCATCTACACCAACAAGATCGATTGCGCCATCAATGGCGTGCTCGGCGTTTATGACGCTGCACAGTCAGACCCGAAGTGCGAAGCGCGCGACCCCAGTCAGCAAGATTCCGCCGACATCGCCACCAAGGTGCTGCGCTACCTGAACGACCGCGCCGATACGCGCAGCGTCAAGATGAAGCTCTCGAAGGATTACTTCATCTACGGTTCGTGCGCGATCATTGTGGGCGAAGGTGCCTACACTGGCACCGACCGCATTGCCGTTCGCCACGTCCCGTGGAGTGACTTCTTCTACGACCCGACGAGCAAGGAACAGGATTACTCCGACGCGTCCTTCATGGGCATTTCAATGATGCTCCATCGCGGTGAAGCCAAGCGCCTCTACCCCGAGAAGGCCGAGATGTTTGACGGTTGCTTTGCCACCCTTCCCGGCTGGATGGACGAGGCAAATCAGCAGCTTTGGTTGGACAAGAAAGACCAGAAAGTTCGCATCGTCGAACTCTATTTCAAGCACACCGATGGTCAGTGGCATAAGGTCACCTACTGCGCTGGTGGCTTCATCGACTTCGGCATTTCGCCGTTTATGGATGATGACGGCAATCGCATCTGCCCGATCCTCGCCGCATCGTTCGAAATCAATCCCGACACGCGCGAGCGGTTCGGCCCCATCATGGCGCTTCGACCGCTACAGGATGAATACAATGCTCGCCGTGGCGTGCTTCTGAATGAAGCGCAGAACCACCGCATTCGCATCACCGAACAGGGATTGAACGCCAAGGACAAAAAGACCGCGCAGGCCGAGGCGAAGAAGGCCGATGGTGTGCTCCCGTGGGGAACCGACATGGTCTCGGTGCCCGACATCGCCGCTGGTCAGGCGCAGCTTCTAGCCAAGACGGAAGCCGACTTCGACCGCCGCACCCCAAGCTCAACCGTGCTAAGCGCAATGCGTGGACAGGATAGCGGACGCGCTCGCCAGATTCTCCAGAACGCCGGTTTGACCGAATGGTCGCGCGCGTTCCTTCACCTTGAGAAGCTCGAAGAGCGAATGAACCGTCATCTCTGGTTCGGTGCCAAGCAGTTTATGACGACCAAGCAGTGGATTCGCACGACGGGCGAAGCTCGCGCTGCGGACTATCTCGAAATCAACGTGCCGGTGGGCGTCAACATGGTGCCCCAGACAGACGCGCAAGGCGCTCCAGTCATGGACCCCACCACTGGCGCTCCTGCCATGAAGGCAGTGCCTGTCCTTGAGAAGGCGCTGGCCACCATGGACGTAGACATCATCCTTGATAGCGTCCCCGACACGGTCAGCTTGCAGCAGGAAGCTAACGAGCAAATCCTCAAATACGCCGAGGGCATGCAGCTTTCGATTACCGATCCGCAGTTCCGTCTCGTGATGGAGTTGTTCCTCACGGTGGATAGGACGCGCCAGCTTGAGCGCTACGACGCGGGCATGGCTCGCATGCAGGAACAGGCTGCGCCGATGCAGCAAATGCAGCAGCAGATGCAGCAGATGCAGCAGCAGCTTGAGCATCTTCGCGTGCAGGCCGAGGCGCAGAAGGATTTGGCCCACGCCAACAAGCTGAATGCGGAAGCCGATTACACCAAGGTCGAAACTGCCTTGGTCATGTCAGCGCCGCAGCACCCGATGATGCATCAGCAGAGTGCACCGGAACTGCGACCGCCGCATCCAATGATGCCACAACCCGGCGCATCTGGCTTTCCAAACTAAATAGTTCCGAGCGGATTGATCGTCCGCTCGCGTGCCGCCGACGCAAACGGGCGTTCCGGTCCTCATTGAACCGCAAGCAATGAGAATGAGCCGCCGTCATTTCAAAGTCGGGCGTGACGTAAGAGGGCAACGATATGGCCTTCGAAGAAAGGTTGAATGGACGATAAGTTCTTGGATTACCTGCTCGGCAGCAATGACGAGCCCAACGCTGAAGCGACTGAAGAAGTAACCGCCGAAACTCCTGCCACGGAAGTGGTCGAAGCACCGGTAGAAACTACTGAGGAAGCACCGACTGAGACGGTAGCTGAACCTACTGAAACGGTCGCAGAGACTACCGCTGAACCCGCACCCACGCCGCCTCCGGCTAACTGGGTTCCGAAGCCAGCGTTGCATGCAGCAAGGCAGAAGGCACAAGCCGAAGCCGAGCGCGCAGCCAAGTTGGAAGAGCGCATTCGTGAACTCGAAGAAGCGCAGAAATCCCAGACTGTCGAACCGAACCTTTTCGAGAATCCAGACGAGTTCAAGCAGCATCTCATTGATGAAGCGAAGCGTGAAGCTGAGCAGCGTTTCAATGAACTGCGTGAACAGGAACAAGCGGAACGAACCCGCGCAGAGTTAGCAAATCTGACCGCCAACTTGCAGTCAGTGATGCCGAACTACCCGCAGGAAGTCGTCAACGAATGCATGGATTACGCGGCCTCTCTCGGTGACGAGAACTGGGCGCGCCAAATGCTCGCCGCCACCGATCCCATCGCTGCGATTCGAGAAGAAAAAAACCGTCACGCTCAAGAAGCTGCTGAATGGGAAGAATACCGGCGCGATCCCGCCGCATTCAAAGCCCGCTTGGCTGCCGAACAGAGCACCGCAGTGTCCGCGTCTGTGACCGCCACTGCAAACCAACCGCATGTCGCGGCGACGGCAACTCGCAGTTTGGCTGGTGCAAGTGGAGCAGTCGCTCCGTCCACAAATGTCCTGACGAAAGAGGAGCTTTACGAGCGCATGCTTAAGAATAAGTGAGACGTCTTAAGTGGCTAACTCTACCCTATCGCTGACCCAGCAGAAGCAAGTCTGGGAAGCAAACTTTACTACCGATTATTACCGCCAGTCTGGCTTCCTCAAGTTCATGGGCGACGGCAATGACGCGCTTATCCGCGTCAACAAGAAACTCTCGAAGGAGAAGGGTGCGCTAATCCATCTGCCGATGGTTCCCAAGCTCACCGGTGCGGGCATCAACGGCTCGACCATCCTTCGTGGTAACGAGGAAAAGCAGCGCAACTGGTCATTCGCTATCCGCACCGCCTACGCCGGTAACTCGGTCGCAGTGCATGAAGCCGATGCCTATCAGAGCGAGATTCAGCTTCTCGACGCTGGTCGCCCCGGCCTCAAGGATTGGTCGGCTCGCCGTGAGCGCAACATGTTCACCGACGCCCTCCAGTCGGTCATCATCCGTGGCTCCTATTCGGACGCCGCTGGTAACGACCAGACTGTTGAAGACACCACTGTGCTTTATGGCTCGGCCACTGAAGCTCAGAAGGACTTGCACCTCGACAACAACGCCGACCGCACTGTCTTCGCCGACACCGCCAACAGCAAGTCGCGTGCCTTGGCCACCACGGCTCCGGCTGGTGGTGCAACCAACGACATGTCGGCCACGCTCCTGACCATCACCGCTGCTGACAAGCTCTCCGTCGCCATCCTTGGCGTTGCGAAGCGTAAGGCTCAGATGACTGAGGCAAGCGTCAACAAGCCGTCGATCATGCCGCTCTCGACTTCGGCTGAAGATTTCCAAGAAAACTATGTTCTGTTCTGCGATCTTCCCGGCTTCCGTGACCTTCAGGCTGACCTCAAGCAGGCCAACCTTGACGGTCGCCCGCGTGATCCGTCGAAGAATCCTTTCTTCACTGATGGGTGCCTTTTCGTAAACGGAATCACGGTCGTGCCGATTCCCACCTTGGGCAATCTGGGTGGCGTTGGTGCGTCGGGCACCGTAGTCGGCAACGCATTCCTGTGCGGCGCTTCGGCGCTTGGTAAGGCCGTCAGCATGCTGCCGGAAGCTCGCACCGACACCTACTCCTACGGGCAGGTGAACGGCGTTGCTATCGTCATGGTCGATGCTGCCGCTAAGCTGGCTTACAACGGCGCTGCGGCGGGCGTTGTGGGCATCTACCACGCTTCGCTGGCCGACTAAGTTCGGCTCGCACAAAGCGAGAGATGAGGGGCGGTATCCGAGAGGATGCCGCCCTTTCTCGTTAAATAGATGATGAGTTCAACTTGTCAGCAAATCGCCATTCTCGCCCTTGAAAAGATTGGCGTGCTGGGCGCGGGAGCCACTCCCGAAACCGTCGATACCGACCGCGCACTCGGCTCCCTCCGCTCTTACTACCAACGGCTCATCAACGGTGGCGCGTTCGGTCGCTGTGACGATGTCATTCCCAACTCCTCGCCCTACTATGCTGGCGAGTTCGAACGCGTCGTCCACGACGGCACTGTAACCGTCATTCTGCCTCAGACCTTGCCCTATGTCGGAGCGGATGAAAGCTACGGTGAAGTTTGCTTCGATGTCGATTTTGGCCGTGCGCGTCCGCCCGTCGATCTATGCCTCTTCTCGGAAGTCAGCACGGCAGTAAGCGGCGGTTATGTCCGCGATTACATTTGGGATGGCCGCGTTCGTAAGTGGTGCGAAATCAACGGGCTCCAGCTTACTGATTATGCGCCACTGTCTGCACGCGACGAAGACGGACTAGCCTGCGCAATCGCGATCCGGCTTGCCGCAACTTACGGTCAGCAGCCGACGCCAGAAACCACGCAGTCTGCGATGCGCTTCGAAGAGGCGCTGGTGTTCCAGTGGTCGGAAAACGCCGAGTTCGTCGAGCGCGGGAGCTTCTGGTAAGATGGTCGCCATCCCGCTCGGGGTTGGCAGCTTCTCGCGCGACCAGTCTTTCCAGCCCGAAGTCACCCTTAAGAACATGGTCGTCGAGCGCGATGTAAGCGGCGCGGCGGAAGACTCCACTGCGCGCATTCAGCGCCCCGGCCTTCGTCTCTATCAGACCATTGCGAGCGGCACCGCTGTGCGCGGTCTCAGCTACACATCCGGTCTATTGTTCAACAAGCCGGTCGCGGTGGTTGCGGACAAAATCTACAGTTTCGACCAGTCGGGCGTGACGCTAATCGCTTCGCTCGCCAATGACGGCAAGCAGGTTCAGTTTGCCGCCACCAACTTCTGCATCGCGACGTTGAGCGCCGGTAACCTCTATCTCTTCAACGGCGTTTGGACGCCGGTTTCGATTCCCGAGAGCCGCGTTCCGGTCGGTATTGCGAGCCTCAATAGCTACCTCATCATCGCGTGCTCCGATGGCACTTGGTATTGGATCGAACCCGGCGACGACACCATTGACCCGCTTCACTTCGCGACCGCCGAGTCCATGCCCGATGGTTTGATTGGCGTGCGCACCATGCGCAGCGAAGTCTATTTCTTCGGAGCCAACTCAATGGAAGTTTGGCAACCGACCTTCGACCCCGACATCATCCTCGTGCGTGCCACCGGGCGCGAGTGGGATCGTGGCGCAATGGCGGCAGAGACGCTGTTGCCGCTAGACAACTCGATGTTCGTGGTCGGCGACGATGGCATTGTCTATCGCGTTGCTGGCGATCCGGAACGAGTCTCTAACTCCGGCATCGAAGAGCGCATCCGCAAGCGGACCGGCCCCCTCACCGCGTTCAGCTACACCTTCGATGGCCATGCCATTTACGCACTCAACATCCCCGGCGTTGGCACCTTCTGCCTCGACACACTAACGGCGGAGTGGGCCGAGTATTCCACCACGGGCATCGGCTGGCGTCCGCAAGTTTCGTGCACCTACGGAACCAATGTGCTTTGCGGTGACAGCACGAGCGGCAAAGTCTTTGTCCTCGACCCGGCGCTCAACACCGACGACGGCATCATCTTCGAGCGCTCTGTCAGCGGCGCGGTCGCCTTCCACCATGGTCGCCAGCGCAACGACAACGTGTCCGTCCATGTCGGCAGCAATCAGCCGATTAGCATTCGCATGCGCTTCCGCGACGGTCTCCGTGCGTGGTCCGCCTATCGCACCAAGGTGAGCAGCGCCCTCACCGATATCGTCGATTTCTGGCGACTGGGTGCGGCCAAGGCTCCGGTGCGCGTGGTCGAGTTCTCGTGCGTGGTCGATGCGCCGCTACGCATCTCGGGAGCATGGGCGAATGAGGCGCGTCCGAACTGATGCCTTCGTTTCGCCTGCCCCGACTGGGCACCAATCCAATCACGCAGAACAACGGCAAGCCGCAATCCAACTTTCAAAGCTGGATCAACTCGGCGTTCGCTCAAATCGAAAAGGGCTACACCGACCTCGGCACGCAGCTTGGCTTGATTCAGGCCGCGCAGACGACGGCTACGACGGCACGTGCCGAAGCGGCAGTCGCGGCCACAACTGCAACTTGGTCTGGCGTGACTGGCACGGGCCGACCGGCAGACAACGCCGATGTCACTGCATTCAATACCGCAGTCGGTGACGGCAACCGTGTGCGGTTCTCGCTCGCCGAAAATGGCACGAGCGGTTACGGCATTCTCTACAATCCGAACGCAATCTCGGTAACGCTTAGCGCGCTCACCACTAGCGGCGTGCGCCTCATTCAAGGCGTCGGCGTCTTCGGCGCGGCGACCCAAGTGTTCAGCGTCGGCACCGACTACATGAACCCCGGCGCGCGCATTCCTGTGCGCCCCGGTGAGCGCATCTTCGCCGGTCTCAAGACTCAAGTCGATGTCGTCGGCGCGACCGGCACTTGGAACTATAACCTGAGCTACTTGGACGCATCGGGTGCGCCGCTTTCGAGCGTCACCATTGGAAGCGGCACCACCGACAATGTGCTGACCCGCATCGGCGTTTTTACCACCGTTCCCGCGAACGCCTACTCGGCTTGGTTCGAAGCCTATCTCTACAACACCGGCACTGCTGGCGCGGGTTCGATTGGTATCATCGAGCCAATGCTTTGCTCTGCCGGTTCGGCGCAGACCGCGTTCCCGAACTTTAGCCCCGGCCCCGGCAACGAGTTTGCCGCCGACGTCACTTCGGCCATCACTGGTGCGGGGGCAATCTCGATTGGTTTCGAAAGCAACGGCACCACGGCGCAGGCCGGTCAGCTTCCCAAGGACACGCAATACCGTCTGATTAAGAGCGGCGTTGATGTCACCGAACAGGCGACGTGGGCGGTGTCCACCTCGACTGGTGGCGTTACCGCGACCGTTGGCAATACCACCGGCACGCGCGGTCTGGTGACGGTGAGCGCCATGACGACGGTAACCGGAGCGCTTCGCGTTACAGCGACCCTTGGCGTCGCGCGCCCTTACGACGTCACTGTCTCGAAGACGATTGCAGCGGCACCGCCTACGGCACCGACCGGTGCGACCGGTGGCACCAACAACACCGACACTTCGCTCACCACCGTCAACGCGACGGTCTCGACATCGCCCAATCTCATTTCAGACGAACTAACCGTTACGCTTGGTTCGAGCGTAACTCAGGCGCGCGTTTCGGTGGCGTTCGATCACACCCTCACTGGTGTGACGGGTGGGGCAACGCAGACGCTTAGCGCCAAGGCGCAGTGGTGGAACGGCTCGGCATGGGCGGACGTGAACGCCTATGTTGCCAGTAACCCGGCGTTCCTTCGCTACAACGAAGGCACGGTCACCGAGCCCTCGTGGATTAATGACCCCGGCAATGTCTCGTTCGATACCGTGCAGACCGGATTGACGGCGGGCTCGACGCAGAAGTTCCGGGTGGTCTGCTACATCTCGGCGGGTCGAACCACATCGGTCGCCAATCTCTACGGCTCCGTCACCGTAAAGGGAGACGGCAGCTAATGAGGGTCTTTGAAGTCACCGCGCCCGTCACGAAAAAGGACGGCTCAACCGTTGTCGAAACGCAGTTCGTCTATGCGGAAGAAGCGCCGTGCGAAGGCGCGCAGGAACGCACCCGCATGCCTGTCCCGGATGAAGTCTGGAACGGCACCGATTGGGAAGTCCCGCTAGCCACGCTTAAAGAGCGCGCCATTGACCGCGTCGCAGCGCTCAAGTTCGAGCATGAAAACGGTGGCATGGTCACCCCGTGGGGCACCGCGCAATCCGACCTCGACAGCCGTGGCAAGATCACCGGCATCGTAACTGGAGCGATGGCGGCGCAGGCGTTGGGTCAGCCGTTCAGCGTTAACTTCACCATGGCCGACAACAGCGTTGTGCCGCTCGATGCCACGCAGGCGATGCAGTTCGGCCTTACCGTAATGGCCGGTGTGAGCAGCGTCCACGACACGGCGACCGCGCTCAAGAACGCCATTGATGCGGCCACCACCGCCGAGGAACTGGCGGCTATCGACATCGAAGGCGGTTGGTCCGCTTGATCGTCGCCACCGACGCCCGCGTGGCGAACAACCTAGCCAATCACTCCACTATCTTCGCGCTTTCAGTTCCTGCGGGGTTCGAGGCGACACTCGATTACTCCGCCTGTTTCGATCCCGAATACGCCGACCGCTTTCGCTTCTTCCACGATGAAGCAGAAACGATTGGCATCTTTCTGGAGAAGACAGCGACGATGGATGACGGGGGAGTTTGGGAGTTTCACGTTGGCGCATTGCCGCAAACTCGCGGTCTCGAAGCGCTACGGTTTGCCACCGCCGTTCTGCATGAAATGTTCTTTAATCAAGGTGCGGCTGCGGTTTGGGCAGAGCCCGCAATCACTAACATTCGGGCGCGATATTTCGCCCGCAAAGTAGGTGGAATCAGCCAAGGTCGAGCCTTCAGTCCCCTGTTGGGAGAAGTAGAGCTATTCCTGACCAGACGAAGCGAGTGGAGGGGCTTTCGCGATAAATATCAAACAATGAACAATCAGGTGACATCATGCCCCAGATAGCAATCGGCGCAGCCGTTGCAGGACTTGGGTCCATCGCTGGTGCGGCGATCTCAAGCCATGCCACCACGAAGGCAGCGAATACCGCCGCTGCCGCACAGCAGCAGGCGACCGACAGTCAGCTTCAGATCGCGAACCAAGAGCAGCAGCTTTGGAAGGACAACCACGCCGAAGCAGTGAAGAATCTTACGCCGTGGATGGATAGTGGCACAGTTGCTCAGCAGCGCGTCATGGACTTGCTCGGCCTGCAATCTCCGACCTCGTTGAAGACTGCTTCAATGAACGCCATGCAGCCCGCCGCAACGCCGACCGCAACCACGCCGACCGGCGCGACCGCAACCACGGGAGCCGGTGCCGGTGTAAATCCCGATACTATCGGCATGCTCCGTCGCATGGGCCTTAATGTCGGGGGTCAGCTAGTATGATCCCGGCTTACGGCAGCGCACGCTACCTTAGCGAACCCGGCATCAGTGCGTTCGACAACCCGGACGCGAGTTACAACGCGCCGAAGGTTAGCTCTTACGCCACGCCGGTCCAGACGGCTCAGCCTGTCTCGGCCCTTCAGGCTCTTACTTCGACCCTGTCACAGCCGGTGCAGACGGTGGCCCCTGCCCCGACTGCGCCCAACGGCAGCGTCGATTGGGCAGCTTATGTGCGCGGCAACCCCGACGCTTACGCCAACTGGATGGCTATCCAGAACACTTCGAGCGGCATGCCCTTCCACGGCGATATCGTCCAGTTTGGCCAGTATCACTACGCGCAGGATGGCTCGCGCCGCGACCTCTCGCCCTTCACGATTGGCGGGACTGCTCCGGCCACCACCGCAACGCCGACGACTTCGACCACCACGCCGGATGTCACCGTGCCCACCGCCAATGGCATCAGCGACGGCGCGAGCCGCATGAACACCACGCCGTCGATGACGGACATCATCCGTTCGACTCCGGGTTACGAGTTTCAATATAAAGAGGGCCTCAGGGGCATTAACGAAAACGCCTACATGCGCGGTCTCGGCAATAGTGGCGCGACTGCGAAGGCGCTCGACAACTACGCGCGCAACATGGCCGACAGCTATTACCAGACCTACCTTGGAAACGTCACTGGCGTGGCCGAGCAAGGTCGCGGTGCAGCTTCGGCAATCGCTGGCGACGCGAACACCATGGGCGCTGGCGTCACAGGCGCAATGAACAATGCCGCTACGGCTTATCAGAACCAAGCCAACGCCGCAGCCAACAACGCCTACACTCGTGCCAACGCGACCAACTCAATGGTGCAATCGATCTCGAATACGATGGGTAATATCGGCGGCTCGATCATCGGTCGCTACTAAAGGAGAGTATGTCAGACTTCCCCACTGTCTCACAGAATGTGCAGCTTAACACCGACGCCCCGGCGCAGTCGGCGAACGCCTTTTTCCAGTCGTTCAATCAGCAGTTCAAGCAGGCTCGCACCGCCAAGCTGGTGCAGGCCGCGCAGACTGGCGACCACAACGCGTGGAAGGAACTCTACTCAATCAATCCCGAACTCGCGATGCAGATGCACAAGGACCAGAAAGCCGAAGATGAGGAGCACGCGGCGGGCGCTTACCTAGTCGCCTCGAATGGCAACGATCCGGCTGTGAAGGCAGCGATTGCGGCGGGTGCCAACCCCAAGGACATCGCCCTTCTACAGACGCGCAACACGCGCATCACCACTGGTGACGTGAAGAACCTCCAGAGCCTCAACAACTATGCCATGCAGAAGCTCGGCTCGGTTCGAGATCAGGCAGGCTACGACGCAGTGCGGGCCGATGTCCGCAATGAGTATTCGCGCCTTGGATATCCGGTCGATTGGATGGACGACTTGCCCACCACCTACTCGCCCGAGGTTGTGGCGCAGCTTCAACAGCGCGGCATGTCGGCCAATCAGCAGTATCAGGGTCACATCAACCAGCAGCGCGTCGATGAAACTGGCCGTCACAATGTCGTGACGGAAGGTCAGGGACAGCAGCGCGTTGATGAGACCGGTCGCCACAATCAGGTCACCGAGGGTCAGGGTCAGCAGCGCGTTGGCATTGCGCAGCAGAACGCCGACACTTCCGCTGGTCGAGCCGACGAAAGTGTTCGTCACAATCAGGCCACCGAGGGCAACACCGTTCGCGGTCAGGACATTCAGGCCGCGACCACGCGTGGCAGCGCCAGCTATCAGGGCAAGGGTCACCACCATGGTGGTGCCGCGCCCGCCGCTGGTGGTTCAATCCCCGAGGGAACGGTCGCCCGCAATAAGCAGAACGGGAAGATGTATGTTCGTCGGGGCGGCCAGTGGGTTCCGCAATAAGTAAGTCATGGACTTTAGCGACGACGACTTCGAGATCGTATCATCCCCGCAGGCCGAGCCTGCTTCGAAACCAGAACCGGCTCCCAAGTTAGACGATTCTGACTTTGAGATTGTCAGCACGCCGACAACTCACAGCACCCCCGCGCCGGAGCCGCAGCAAAGCCACCCCGATATCGACCCTATCAAGACGGTTCAGGATTGGGGCGTGCACATTGCCAGTGGCGTTCGCGAAGTTGGCTACAATGCCGCCATTGGTGGCAAGCCGCACAGCAAGCACCTGACTGGCGATGCGATGGACCTCACGCCGGGGAACTCCGGCCTAAGCTGGGGCGACCTTCACCGCCGCGCTTCGCAGATTGCTGCGCAGTGGCCGGGTGGTCGCGCCATCTTCGAGGGCGACCATGTCCACCTTCAGCTTCCCGGTTGGGGCGGCGCTCCCATCGCCACCGGCAGCAATGCCGAGCATGACCTTGAGATTGTCAGCCATCCCGACACCAGCGCTCCGGACAACTCGACACCGGCTCCGCCGCCGACGCCCAAGGCCGCAGCCAACGAGCAGATCGACCATCCCACCACGGTGCCGATTGAGTTCAGCGCGCCCGAGCAGAAAGTCATTGCCCCCACGGGCAGCACCAAGGTTCAAGAGATCGACCACGGCGCGGAAGCGCTCATCAATGGGATGCTGCACGCTGGCGTCCCGTTCGACCAAGCCCAAGCGCAGTTCAACGCCCGCTATCCCACCTATGGCGGGCTACAGGGCGGGCCGAAGATTTGGGATGCCAACCTTCGCTGGGTGAAGACGCACCCGAACGAGAACCGCGCCTATGTGGGCAAGCAGGTTCAGCTTGGTGATGGCGAGCAGGAGTCGAACAACTTCTCTCAGTCAGGAACCGGTGCCCTTATTGGTAACTGGGCCAATGCGGCAACCGCTGGTGCCCCAGTCTTCCTTACAGGCAATGAAGGCAATGCTTGGGAACAGCAGGCATTCGACGCTCACCCGGTCGCGTCATGGACCGGTGCAATCGGTGGCGGCATCGCTGGTGCAATCGCTGGTGGTGCGGCTGCAAAGGCTGCGCTCCCCGCACTCAATCCCGCTACCGTTCAAGGCGCGGTCGATGTCTCTATGTCGTCGCTCTACGGAGCCAGCGAAGCCGGTGAAGGTCACCGCCTCGAAGGTGCCGCAGCCGGTGCCGCGCTTGGTGTCGCGGGTGAAGCCGTTGGCCGTGGCGTCATTGCGCCCGCCATTCGAACAGTGCGCGAAGGTGCCGACTTTGGTGGCCTTGGTGGTCGAGCCTACGCCGACGATGTCGCGCACGCCGCAACCGGCGCAGAAGTCGCGCCCGCCGCAGTCGATGCTGCCCCCATCGAAAGCAATGTGCGTCGAGCAATGGCGGATGAGAGCCCCAAGGACGAACTCATTCAGGACATGACGCCAACCCCAGCGGGCGCGGCTGGCCCGACCAAGGAAGTGCCGCTCTTGGGGACGAGCTTCTCGCGCGACGCCGGGGAGACCGCCGCCAAGGCCGAAGCCGCCAACCCGGCTGACTTCGTTCCGAACGGCTCCGCTGCCGCCAAGGACAAGATTGCCAACATCAATCTCGACCACATCGAATCCGTCGATGATATCACGCATGCGCTGAAGAAGGCCGAAGATACCTTCGGCTTCGACGGTGCGCGCCGTGGCGTCATCTCGCACGAAGAAACGCAGGCGCTGGCCGAAGACCTTGGCATGACCGCCGACGATCTTCTCAACCGTCGCGAAGGTCAGGCACTCAACGCCGAGCAAGCCTATGCTGCACGCAACATTTTGGCCAAGTCGGCGGAGGAGCTCCAGCTTCTGGCCCGTGTGGCGAAGGACAACGGCGGAGCCGAAGACCTTGCCGCATTCCAGCGCGCACTTATTCGCCATGCCGCGATTCAAGAGCAGGTCACCGGAGCGACCGCCGAGGCTGGCCGCGCTCTGAGTGCCTTCCGTATCTCTGCCAATAGCGGTTCGGTGCGCGAGGAAGTGTTGCGCGCCGCTGTTGCGGGCAAGGAAACCGACCTCAAAAAGATCGCTCAAGACCTACTCGACCGGGCGGATAATCCCGGCGACTTCAACCGCGCGGCGGCTGAGGCATGGAAGCCGACCCGCCTCGATAAGGCAGTCGAACTCTACTACGCGGGCATGCTGTCTGGTCCCCAGACCCACATGGCGAACATTGTCGGCAACACCATCACGGCTCTGACCGCGCCCATCGAGCACGGCATCGCTGCTGGTATCGGTGCCGTTCGCGGCGGCGTGAACAAAGTCCTTGGCCGCAGCACCGACAGGGTTCTTTTCAGCGAAGTCGGTGCCCGCGCATTCGGCCTACTCCAAGGCGCAAAGGACGGCGCGGAAGCCGTGTCCCGCTATCTCCGCACTGGCGAACGCCTAGACGAGTTCTCCAAGATCGAAGCCGCGCGCCACCAAGCCATTTCGGGCACGAAGGGAAAGATCGTCCGCGCCCCGCTGGCCGCGCTCGAAGTCGAAGACGAGTTCTTCAAGAGCATGGCTCGCCGCATGGAGATGAATGCGCAGGCCGTGCGCATTGCGCGCGGCGAAGGTCTGCGCGGAGCCGCCGCCAAGACGCGCATCGCCGAACTCATCGCCAACCCCACTCAGAAGATGCTTGCTCAGGCCGGTGACTATGGCCGTTACCTCACCTTCCAGCGCCAGCTTACGGGCAAGCTCGGGACGAACTTGCAGCGCTTGGTGAACGAGAGCCCCGCCCTCAAGCTGTTCCTGCCCTTCATCCGCACTCCGGCGAACATCTTCAAATACTCGGTCGAACACTCGCCGCTCGCCGTCACCATGCCGAGCGTGTGGAAGGAGCTTGCCGCTGGCGGAGCCCGCCGCGACGTGGCGGTCGCTAAGGTGATGTTCGGCACCGGCCTTGCCATGGCCGCTTACAAGGGCGTCGAAGATGGATTCATTACCGGCAATGGCCCCGCCGATCCGCAGCAGAAATCGTTGCTCGTCGCCGAAGGCTGGCAACCCTACTCGCTCAAGGTCGGGGACAGATACTACAGTTACCAGCGCCTTGACCCGTTCGCGTCCATTCTCGGCGTAGCTGCCGACCTTGCGGACAAGCAGTCGGGAATGACCGAGGCGCAGCGCGACAAGACCACGGCGCTACTCATCGGCGGCATGGTCTCGAACCTTGAGAACAAGTCGTTCCTCACCGGCATCAGCGATGTCTTCTCGGCAGTCGATGCTGCCGGTAGTGGCAATCCTCAACAGGCCGTGCGCATCATTCAGCAGCGCATTGCTGGCGTGGCCGTGCCCGCCATTGTGTCGCAGACCGCCAATGTCCTCGACCCCGTGCAGCGCACCACCAGCGAAGACAGTTTCGCGGAAGGGCAACTCGACGCCATCAAGAACCGCATCCCCGGCTTGAGCAAGGACCAGAACCCCACGCGCGACGTCATGGGCGACCCGCGCGTCACCAAGGAAACGCTAGGGCCGGATATCGCCAGCCCGATCCGGACCAGCAACGCGACCATCGACCCCGATGTTGAAGCGATCCGCGATAGCGGTGCGGGCATCGGTCGCCTTCAGCGTCGCGGCACCTTTGGGGGTGAGAAGCGCAAGCTCAACGACAAGGAATGGGACAGCTATCAGGCGCTCGCTGGCAAGCTCACTCGACAATACATCGAGGAAGAGACCAGCGCCGCCGATTGGAAGGACCAGTCCGCCGAGGACCGGCGCACCGCCATCAAGAGCGCCATCAAGGACGCGCGCTCGGAAGCTCGAACCCAATTGTTCGGCGAGGGCGACGACGGCGGGAACGAGTAAGCCGCACCCTAAATACTAGTGTGATTACTCAGTCCCTCTCGAACCTGTGGGCGAAGTGGCAGCGCGTGGTTGATTGGGCGAAACCCAACACCCCGTATCTGCATGCGCTGCTCTCACTCATCCTCTTCGTGATGACGCTCATCGGCCTCATCGCTCCGGAAACTGCCACCGGTTACCGCGACTTCACCCTGAACCTGTTCGGCCTCTCGATAGGGGCGATGTAATGGAGAAGGACACCAGCAACTTCCTGCTCGGAGAGATCAAGGCGACGGTGACCGGCACCAGCGAGGACGTCAAAGCGCTCCGCGTCGAAGTTGGCGATGTCGCTCGCCGTGTCACAGCTACCGAGCAAGACCTTGCGTCGCTCCGCGCCGAGCGTTCGCCGATGGTCGAAGGCTACAAGAAGTTCGAGCACAAGGTGAACAACCACATGCAGGCCGATGCCGCGTGGAAGGCCGCGCACGAAGCCGAGCAAGCCACCGAGCGCCGCCAGCAGATTCGCACGCAGGCCATCATGTCGATGGTGATTGCCATTGTGGCCAGCATCCTCACCCTCGTGGGCAAGGCTTACTTTGGATGACCCCCGAGCAGATTGCCGAGCGCATCGCCAAGGTCGAAGCGATGATCGCCGCCCGTGAAGGCAAGGCCGGTTACGCCGCCAATGTCGCCGCCTGCCGCGCCGAGCTAGAGCAACTACGAGCTTTGTAGCCCATTTGGGAAGGTCCGTTGTGTTAGTCTCCGCCTAGGACCAAGGTGCACCTCGTAGCCTTTGCCATTGGAGACAAAAATGTTTGCAGCCGCCATGAGTCTAGCTCTAGCTCCATCGGCTCGCATTACTCAGAGGGCCAAGACCCCTGATCCAGTCATGAATGGTTGCTTGGTTAGCCCAGATGGCGAAGGTCTCGTATTAGGCGGTAAGACCATGCGCGAGCTTCTCGACACTGGCGCGCAGCGCAAACGGCTGACGAATGTGGTGGTTGAGAACACTGGCGCAAACTCCCGAATCGTGCGCTTTACTGCGCATGAGCGCCTGAGCGACACCTCCGACCGCTTCGCTTTCGAGATGCAAAATCAACAGACTAGTTACACACCCCAATGCCCCTCAGGGCGAACTACCGTGTTCATGGGAGCGGCCTTGAATGGTAAGAGGCTGCCATGGGGAGGCCAAGTGGTGCCCGCCGCAGCGATGATTGCCTTCGTTTTCTCAGAAGAGATGGATGCGGCGTCGCGAAGGTAAAAACACGGCGGCATGTCTTGCCAAGTTGGCCCGATTAGAAGGCTTGCTCTGAGTTAGACTTTCAAACATGTTGCGCCCTTCAAGAGGGGGGTGTGCGTGATGAAAAAAGTGTTTCTTATGCTGGCGGCAACGATGATCGGTTCGCCCGCTCTGGCCAAGCCGGTCTATCTCACTTGCACATTTCCCGGTGAGAACGGCAAATCGCGCGACTTCTCGGTTACGTTCGACGAGGAGACGCAATCCCTCTCCTACACAAGCCCGACCGGCTACACCACCAAGCTGCCGAATGTAGTTTTTAAGGCCAATGCGGTAGTTGCTCAAAACACCGATATCTCAAGTGGTCTATACACGACGGATCATTGGGAAATTAATCGAGCGACCGGAGCAGTTTCGCGAACCGTGAAGATGGGCTCCGTTAGATTTCCTGACAAAATCCCGGAACAGACCCTTACCGCCGACAATGGCGCTTGCGCGACCGCGAAGACGCTACCGCGCAAATTCTAAGGCGGAGACACCTGTGCGCAAGAGCATCCTATTAGCAGCGACAAGCATCGGCTTGGTCTACGTCGCCTCGCCAGCGTCAGCGCGGAACTGGATGGAGACTGGTCGCGACTCCCAGATGGCCACCTATCTAGACCTTGATTCTATAACCAACACCGCGACCGGACGAAGTGGGTGGGTCAGACGCGACCTTGAGATTACGGCTAAGCCGACGAATATCTCGCGACTCATCGCCCTCTATGAATGGGACTGCGGTGCACGTCGCTACCGGATCATGCAGACCACTGGTTACTTTCGTGATGGAACGAACGGCACCAGCGCGACGCCCCTCGATTGGAAGTTTGCTGTTCCAGACACCAGCGACGAGCATGTTCTGGACTTAGCCTGCAAAGCGATGCCTAACGCTAGGTAACGCTGACGATCCGACTTATCCCGCCCGCGCTCAACCACCGTCGAGGTCTAGACAGGGCTTAAACCCAGCCTGTTCGAGAAAGGGCGGATATTCGCTCTGGCCAGTTACGCGGCCAATGTCGCCGCCTGCCGTGCCGAGCTAGTCCGCCTTCACGGCCTACTCACTTAGACATTATAGCCCTGCTTACGAAGCAGCGGCCCAACCTCGCGGTCGCTAAAATCCAGTGTGTAGGCGGTTCGCCAAGGTTTGCCGGTTACAGACTGGCGACTGCGTAAGCCAATGGCGGCATGGACCAACGCGACATCTGCCGGGTCCGCGACCAAGAAGACGCATGGCGACTTCAGCCCGCCCTTCTTCGCCGCCCAATCCCCCTTGATGATCGTGCCGAGTTCCTTGCAGAGCGCGGCGAACGGCGAGGGTAGCTCGCGCATATTCTTATCGAAGGGCGTGGGGGTGCGCGGCGAAAGCATGTTGCCGAGCAGGCTGGCATCCGGGTGACCGGCATTGATGAACGCGTTCCACGAAACTTTCGGCATCGGCTGTCCTTGCGACTTGGGGCACAGACATGGGGCACGACATACCCCATTTCCAGCGAACGGGCGCGAAGGTCCACGAACAATCTGTGAGAGAAAACCGGGGCGAATAGTTCGCCGGGATTAGCCGCGAATCGAGCCGGGAGGTTTGGAAGGCTTCTGCTCTACCATTGAGCTACACCCGCATGCCTGGCGGCCGCCGCCGGGCGCGGGCCCGACGATGCGAGGGTCGATTGCCACGAGCGGAGCGCGTCGGTCAACCGGGACAGACGAGTAGCGCCCGATGACGCGCGCGCCGCCGCCCACGATCGGCGATGGGCCGAGGCGGTTTCCTATGGTATCCCGCCGTTGAATTTGGGTTGATTGCGTGGCCGATCACCCTTGTTGCAGTGCTTGCTCGACCTGCTCGGGAGCAATTTGCTGAAGTGATGGACGGGGCGACCGAAGGCCTTGCTGCAACAACGCCCGCCACCAGCGCAGGCGAGCGCCGCCATGTGTCGGTGCTGTTCGCCGATATGGTCGGTTACACGGCGACCATGGAGAAGCTCGACGAGGAACGCTCGTTGGCGTTCGTCCAGGCGGTCTACGCCAGCCTTGCCAATGCGGTCCGCGAGCATGACGGACGGGTCCATGCCTTCGGCGGTGACAGCGTCATGGCCGTGTTCGGCCTATCCGAGGCGTCGGAGAATCCCGCGCTCCAGGCCTGCCGCGCGGCGATGGCGGTGCAGCGGGCGTTCGACGGCCCCAATCCGATCAGTGAGAAATACGGCCTTAGACCTCAGATGCGGGTCGGGATCAGCACAGGGCTGGCGGCGATCGCGGCGGTCGACAGCGAGAGCGGGACGCTCACCACCATCGGCAATTCGGTTAACTTGGCATCACGAATCGAAAGTCAGGCACCCCCGGGTGGCTGCCTGATCTGCGAAGCGACGCGCGGGATGATCGAGTGGCAAGTCGCGGTCGAATTCCACAGCGAAGCGACGATCAAGGGCGTGGCGCTGCCGCAGAAGCTGTGGCGGCTGGTCTCGGTCAACGAGAATGCGAGCCGCTTCGATCGCTCGCTCGGCCGTGGATTAAGTCCGCTGGCGGGCCGCGACGCCGACCTGGCCAAGCTCCGCTCGGCGCTCGGGGCGGCGCGCGGCGGGACGCGGGTGGTCGACCTGGTCGCCGAGCCTGGCCTCGGCAAGACGCGGCTGATCTTCGAATTCCTCAAACTGGCGGACGAAACCGGCGCGGTCGTGCTGCAGGGCCATTGCGCGGCGGACAGCAAGCAGATTCCGTTCCTGCCCTTCCTCGAGGTCGCGCGGGGGGCGTTCCAGTTGCAGCCAGAGGACGAGCCCGAACTTATCGCCAAGAAGCTCGAGGCCGGCCTGCGCGCGCTCGCGCTGCAAAGCCAAGAGAATCTGGGCCTACTGCTTAACCTGCTCGGCCTGGCGCCACCGGCGGCCTCGCTGGCAGGGCTAGAGGTCGTGCTGATTGGCTTGCGGACGCGCGACCTCCTGCTCGCGCTGCTGAGGGCTTTATGCCAGACTCGCCTGGTCATCCTGACCCTCGAGGACATCCACTGGATCGACAGCGCGTCGGAGGAAGTGCTGGCGCGGATCGTGACCGACAGCGGCCTCGCCAACCTGCTGGTGGTTCACGCGCGGCGGCCCGAATATGCGCCGTCGTGGCGGGGGGAGCCGGGGGTAAGCACGCTTCGCCTCGCACCGCTCGCGAGCGCAGACATTTCGCAAGTCGCGCGCAGCCGGTTGGGTGTCTCCGACTTGCCCGAACCGCTCATCCGGCAGATCGTCGAGCGAGCCGGGGGCAATCCGCTCTTCAGCGAGGAAATCCTCAGCTTCCTGCTCGACCAGGGCGCGGTGCGGGTTTCGGCGGGCGCGGCGATCTTCGACGACGCGGTCAGCGAGAGTGCGCTGCCGACGAGCCTGCTGGGCTTGTTGGCGGCGAGGCTCGACCGGTTGGCCCCGGCCGACCGCGGGCTGGTGCAGGCGGCGGCAGTCATCGGCCGCCGGTTCGATGTGGCGCTACTGGCGCTGGCCCGCCCCGACGTGGTCGACATCGACGAGGCGATCGAGCGACTGCGGCAACAGGAGTTCATCGAGCGCGCAGGCGACGGCGGCGCGTGGGTTTTCAAGCATGCGCTGATGCGCGACTGCGTCTATCAGAGCTTGCTGCCGCCCGATCGGCGCGCGCTTCACCTCGCCGTCGCCCAGGCGCTCGAACAGCGCAGCCAGGGGCGGCTGACCGAAGCGGCCGAACTGCTCGCCCAGCATTATTCGCGGACCGAGCGCGACGACCTGGCCTTCACCTATCTCGCGCTGGCCGGCGCCAAGAGCCTCGGCACCTTCTCGCACGACGAAGCGGCGACCTATTTCGCCTCCGCGCTCGCGCTCTACGAAGCCAATCCCCGCTGCGCCGACCTGAACGCCGTCGCGGTTCTGCTCGCCAACACCGCGCTATGCCTCAATTTGTCGCTGTCGGTGCTGCCGATGCTGGCGCTTGCCGATCGCGTGGCACCGCTGCTCGAGGCGATCGGCGACGACCGCCATCACGCGCTCTTCCTCCACCATTATGCCGCCTGTCTCGTCGGCAACGCGCGCTATCGCGACGCGCTGGCGGTGCAGCAGCGGCTGTCGGCAATGGCCGAGCGCCTCGGCGATCGCGGTGCCACTGCCTACGCCCTCGTCAGCGAACTGTCGGTGTCGACCTACTGCGCGCCTATGACAGTGGCGGCGTTTGACGCGGTCAGCGCCGAGGCGGCGCGCAACCTCGCCGCGATCAACGACGCCTATCTCGACAATTTCTATCTTGCGAGCATCGGCTGGGACCAGGTCTGCCGGGGCCAGGTCGAGCGCGCGGCCGCGACCGCGGACCGGCTGGTGGCGAGCGGCACCGACCGCAACGACCCTCGTGCGCTCGGTTACGGCACCGCCATGCGCGCGCTGATCGCCAGTATCGCCGACGATTATGCGCAGGCGCTCGCACTCGCCGAGCGCGCGATGGAGGTGTCGCGCGCCCGGTTCGAGCAGATCATCGCCTCGGCCGCGCGGTGCGGGGCGATCGTGCCGCTTGGCGAGCCCGGCGCGACCGAGCAGGTTGAAGAGCATCTCGCGCTGTGTCGACGAAATGGCTGGACGATGTTCGAGGCCGGGCCCGAGTTGATGCTCGGCGTGGCGCAGGTCATGGCGGGTCAGATCGGCGCCGGCCTCGCTCACATCGAGGGCCGGATTGCCCGCTACGAAGCCGAGGGTTTCCGCATCGCGGCCGACTGGGGGCGGCTCTATCTGTGCGAGGTCTATCTCGCGATCCTATCGGGCAAAGGCGGTGCTTCGGTCGGGGTGCTGCTGCGGAACGGCCGGAGCCTGGCCGGCGTGTTCCTGCGTGGAGCGGGACGGATCGAGCAACTCATCGCGCAGGTCCGCGCCAACCCGCAGATGGACCCCGAGGGGCATAATGCCGGTCGCGCCGAGATGGTGCTGGGGCTGCTGTACCAATTGAAGCGGCGCCCCGCGCTTGCCGAGCGGCATCTACGCGAGGCCAAGCGGCTGATCGAAGCGTCGGGGGCGTCGCCCCTGCTCGACCGGGTCGAAACCGCGCTCGCAGCGCTGCCAAGCTGAGCGCCTAGTCGCGCAAGCCGGCGAGGTAGCGGAGCGCGGCCATGCTGGGAATGAAGGTGTAGGCACCGCCACGAGCGAAGACGAACCGCGGGAAGCCCCGCAGGCGAAGCTTCGATCCATCCTTCAAGCGGAGGTCGAACCAGCTCGTCTCCGGCTGGTTCGCGCCGAGCAGCGGATCGTTGGACCGCGTTATGTCGGGATCTTGCAGCCCCAGGTTGAGCCAGTCGCACATGATCGCCTCAAACTGGGCGGCGATATTGGCGCCGATAAAGTTGCCGAGGAGTCCACGCTCGATCGTGTCGGGCTTTGCCGGGTCGTAGGGCGGGCCGTAGGGCATTCCCCGCCGTACCAGCCGCCGGGTGTAGTTGGCGACGCGCTGGACCATCGCCCCGCCGCGCGGATTGACCCGCCGGAGGTGCGAGCCCGCGGGGCAGGTCGAGGACGCGCCATAGTCGAAATTCGTCAGCGACTTGGTCGGATCGGGCACGTCAGGGCAGGAAGCGAGCGGATCGCCGTTGCGCCAGCGGCCGCACCACTGCGCGGCGACAATTTCGCGGAGCGCGAGGAAGCGGTCGTCGCGCGGCGGAGTCTGCGGCCGCTCGGCAGGGCCGAACAGGACGTCCAAGATTTTTTTGGCATCGCCGGGAGCGAGGATTGCGCACAGCTTGTCGCCCGGCAGTCGCTCGAGCAGCTCGGCCGCCGCG
The DNA here is from genome assembly GCF_009363895.1 of Sphingomonas ginsengisoli An et al. 2013. NCBI lineage: Bacteria > Pseudomonadati > Pseudomonadota > Alphaproteobacteria > Sphingomonadales > Sphingomonadaceae > Sphingomonas > Sphingomonas ginsengisoli (ex An et al. 2013). The sequence goes on from NZ_CP045434.1 coordinate 1,690,433, forward strand.
CGGTCGAGATAGGCCTCGAAGCCGACAACGTCCTGCTGGAGAATACGGAAGGCGTTGAAGGTGCCGTTGAAGCCGAGCGCGGCCGGTTCGGGCACCCGGAACAACAGGCCTTCAAGGCGCGTGGGGTAGCCGAGCAGCACCGTGCCCAAGGGATCGATCGGCTCGATCGTGGGCTGTTTCGGATGCTGCCGGAAGCGCGGCTGCGAGATGCTGTCGACATAGCCGAAATGCACCCGGTTCTCGGGAAAACCCGCCCCGTCGCGCGCGCCGAGCACGGTAAATGCCCAGGCGACCTGGGCCTCGACCGCGTCGAGCGTCGCGACGTCGTCGGGAGCGTAGACGGTCGCGACGAGGTGGATGCGCTCGGGCTGGTCGAACGGTGCGGGCCAGTTGGCCGGGGCGCCCGCACCGGTGTCCGACAGCAGCGCGGCTCGGCCTGCCATGCCCTGCGCAAATTCCAGCGGAAAGCTGGCAAGCGATGCGGCGGGCGTGCCGAGCGCCTGCAGTCCGGGGAAGGTGACCGCGAGATTGAAGCAATAAGGCGGCGGCGTGGTCCACGGCTCATCGGTGGTGATCGCCGGCACCGCCTCGCTGCCGCCCTCGGCCGCGACCTTGAGAAACTGCCGCGCGGCGGCTCGGTCGGTCACCTCGAGCATGAGGTGGCGGACGAAGCGAAGGTTGCTGCGATAGCCGCGCAGGACATTGCCCTGAATGTCGCGAGGTGCGAGCCCGGCGCTCACCAGCCCACTCCGAAGGCGCCGCGGACCTGGGCGGCGGACACGCCGGGATAGGCCCGATAACCGCCACCGAGCGAGAGATCGGGGTTGGAGCGCATCTGCAGTACCAGCGCCCGCGACAGCGAACGCAGCGGATGCGGCGGACTGTCGGGCGAAACCCCGTTGGCCGCATCCTGCAGCGCGAACAGGTCGGTCGGGAAATCGGGAGCCTGGAACAGGTCGTGCTCGCGGACCCATTCGATGAAGGCTTCGACATGGTGCGCGGTCGGCCGCAGCGCGTCGCCGCCGTCGACCAGCGCGATCACTGCGTCGAACACGCTCCCGACGGTGGCGATGAAGTCGCGAATATAGTTGCTGAAATCGCCGTCATAGACCGAGATCATGCAGATGTTGTCGCCGATCAGGACAAAGCGGGCGAAGTGAACCGTCCCGACATTGTCGAGCCCCGCGAAAATCTCGTCGACGTTCTGGGCGATGGCGATGGCTGCGCGAGCACGCCCAACCGGCGACGTATCCTTGAGCGGCATGACGAGATTCATCATCCGCTGCAGGCTTTCACTCGGTTGCAGCGAGGGACGAGGCCCACCCGGCAGCGGCACCTTGGGCTCGCGCCACACCCAGTACGGCACGACGACATAGGTCGAGAGCCATTTGAACCACCAGCGATCCGGCATCGAATCGACAAAGCGGTCGAGGAAACCTGGCTTAGCCGACATGCGTGTCGCCCGAGGCGAAAGGACAAAGGTCGGCGCCGCGGCGGCGGCCGGAGATGAGATAGGCGTCGCGCCGGACCGCCAGCACCGGATCGCCCGAGGGTTCGATGCCATCGGGCAGCAGCCACGGATTGAAATTCAATTTCTCGCAGGCCGCGTCGTTAAGGATGGTATCGAGGGTCAACGTCCCCATGATGATCCGGCGACGGTGGGGTGGCCACGGCCGCGTGGGATCGTCGAACGCGTCCCCGACCTCGCCCAGCACCATCATCAGGTTGAAATGGACAGGCTCGGCCGCGATCCGATCGCGTAGATCCTGTTCGAGATAGTTGTCGACCGGAGGCTGGGCGGGATCGGTGTCGAGCACGCCGATGGTCGGCACCCAGCTGAACCGCACCCAGCGGCGCACTTCGTCGGGCGCGGTGACGACGAACGTGTGGACCGCGTGGTAGGCGGCGCGCGCGTAGCTGACCGGCGCGCCGATCGCCGCTGCGTCGAACACGGCGAGCTGCGCATAACGATGCTGATTGGCGAAGGAGATCGCGCCCTCGTCGGGGCGGATCGTCTCGCCCGGATAGGGATCGGGCGACGGCTGGAGGATGTGCAGCAGGTCCGAAAACTTGCGCCACCACGGTTCGCGCCGGCACGGTTCGGGCTTCGCAGCGATGGCGAAGGCGAGAAAGGATTCGGCGTCAGGCGCGAAGAACTCGCGCAAGGTCATCGCGATGAGATCGGTGGCGCTGCCGTCGGCAAGATGGAAGCGCGTCGCCATCCCGCGGACGTCGGACCAGCCGTCGTGGCGGGTCGCGCTGCCCGACCCGTTGGAGAAGCGGACGGTGGCCGGAACGGGCGCGCACCCGGCTCGAAAGTGCGGCGCCCGGCAGAAACTCTGCGCGACAGGCGACGGAAGAAAAGACCCGGTCGCGCCATTGCCGGTCGCGTGCACTGGCCGCAGCGCGGGGCTGCCGTCGGGACGGGCGAGTGCGTCGACCAACTGCTCGGCGATCGGCGGCGCAGGATCGAGCGCTGGCCGCGCGGTCGCCGCCCCTGCGCTCACGCCTGGAATGCCAGCTTGAGGCCGGGCCGCGGCCAGACGGTGTGGTAGATGCGGTTCTGGCTCGACGCGGTAATCCAAACGTCCGTCAAGTCGAGCCCGCCGAAGCAGAGGTTGGTGGTGAACACCGCGGGCACGGGAATGTGGTCGACGCTGCCGTCGGGGCCGAACACGCTGATGCCGCCGTTGAAGATCGTCCCGACGCAGATGTTGCCGCCGGCCTCGACCTTGAGACTGTCGAGCCACTGGAAGCCGGGAAGCGTGCAGATGACGCGGCCGGGCATCACCGGCAGCTGGCCGGGCGCTACCTGACCCGGGCCGACGATGTCGAGCGCCCACAACCGCCCCTGCATCGTGTCCGAGACATAGACGGTCTTGCCGTCGGGGGAGAGGCCGACGCCGTTCGCCATCGGGATCGTCGCCGCCTTGCGCAGCGGCTGGCCATCGGCGGTGCCGTAATAGAGCGCGCCATGCTTGGTGCCGTCGAGCAGCTGCAGGCCTGAATCGGTGAACCAGAAGCCGCCGCTCGAATCGAAGACGAGGTCGTCGGGGGCGAGCAGGCGAGCCCCGTCAAATTGCTCGTAAAGGGTGGTCACCGCGCCGGTCTTGAGGTCGACCCGCTGGACCGAACCGCCGGCATAGGAGGGCGGCGGCGGCGACTGGGGCACGGTACCGATCCCGGGCAGGTCCTGCCAACTGTAGACCCCGCCATTGTTGCAGACGTAGGCCGCGCCATCGGGCCCGATCGCGACGCCGTTGGGGCCACCAGGGAGGCTGGCGACCGTGTCGACGCCGCCTCCGGCGTGGGTCCGCAACAGGGTCTGCGCCTTGATGTCGACGAACAGCAACGTCCCGTCAGTCATTGCGACCGGGCTTTCGGGAAAGCCGAGCCCGTCGACGGCGATGGTGAGTTCGGGTGTCATCGCCCTGTCCCCTGAAAAGAACTCGGCCGGCCGCGCATGCGTTTTATCACCGGCAAGACTCGTGCGATGATGTCAAAGTAAACTGGTGCTCGCAAGCGCGGCCCGGCAGTGGCCTGCGGTCAGCCGCCGGTGACGTTCATATGCCGTGCGATCGCTGGGCGCGGCGCGGCGATGCGGAAGTCGTGGCCGCGAGGCTTGCCCGCCAGCAATTCGTCTAGCGCACCGTGCACTGCCGCCGGCCCGCCCGTCCGCAGCAGCGTGCGCAGCTCGACCTTCTGGTCCTGGCCGAGGCAGCCGAACACGGTCCCGGTGGCGGTAATGCGAATGCGGTTGCAGCCGTCGCAGAAATTGTTGGTGAGCGGTGTGATCAGGCCGAGCGTCGTGCCGAGTTCGGGAACGTCGAAATAGCGCGCCGGGCCGCCGGTTCGGTGCGGCGAGGGCACCAGCGTCAAGCGTCGTTCGAGTGTGCGGCGGACTTCGTCGAGTGGGAGGTAATGCTCGGCACGATCGGCCTCGACGTCACCAAGCGGCATCGTCTCGATCAGGGTGAGCGTATGGCCCTGCCCCGCGCACCAGCGCAGCATGTCCTCGATCTCGTCGTCGTTGACGCCCTTCAGGGCGACCATGTTGATTTTTATCGCGAGGCCAGCGGCGGCCGCGGCCTCGATCCCGCCGAGCACCTGGGCAAGGTCGCCACGGCGCGTGATCTGGCGAAAGCGCGCTGCGTCACGGCTGTCGAGGCTGACATTAATTCGGCGAATGCCGGCAGCCCGCAGCGCTGGAGCGAAGCGGGCGAGCTGGGTGCCGTTGGTCGTCATGGTCAGTTCGTCGAGCCCGTGGTCCAGCCGCTTGCCGAGCCGCGCGCAAAGATCGGAGATGTCCCGCCGCACCAACGGCTCGCCGCCAGTCAGCCGGATCCGCTTGACCCCGCGCGCGATCAGGACGTCGGTGAGCGCCGCGATCTCATCGAAACTGAGGATCTCCTGCTTCGGCAGGAACTGCATGTCCTCGGCCATGCAATAGCGGCAGCGCAGGTCGCAGCGGTCGGTCACCGACAGCCGGACGTAGGTGATCCGCCGTCCGAAGCTGTCGATCATCGGATCGGTGGCGGTAGAGCGTTGCGGCAACGCGATCATGGGGCGCGCTCAAAGCGGTTGGGCGTATCGTAATCGGCAAGCAACGCGGGATCCGCGTGAACCAGCGCGGGCTCTCCCAACAGCGTTCGCACCGGGCGGTCGGGCTCGCCAAGCACAGCGCGCGCAATCGCCGCCGGAATGAGGGTCGGCGGCATGGCGGCGTCACCGTCGTGGCTGATCGCAGCGGTATCCGGCTCGGCCGCACGTGCGAGCGCCTCAAGGTGCCCAAGCGTGACGTGGGGCATGTCGCCGAGCAGCACCAATACCCCCTCGACCCCCTCAGTAAGAGCGGCGGCGAGACCGATCCGCAGCGAGCGGTTGCGGCCGGTCGCGGGGTCAGAATTGTCGACCAGTGTCAGGCCGGCTCCGCTCAGCATGTCGCGCAGCGCAATGTCAGCCGGCGCGACCACCGCGTAACGGCTGGCGAACGGCGCCACCGCGCAGAGATCGGCGCCATAGGTGACCAACGGTTTCCCATCGAGGGGCATCAGCAACTTGTTGTCCGCTCCGAAGCGCCGCGACAAGCCCGCGCAAAGCAGCACAGCGCCGCAGCGCTCGAGCGGGATCACTGCGTCGCCGCCGCATAGGCGCCCACGATCTCCGCCAGCGCCGACAGCGCCAACGTCGTCGGATCGCGTGCGCTCGGGATAACGCCGACCGGGCCGTGCACCCGGGCGATGGCCTCGCCGGCGAGCCCGAGACCGGCAAGGGCGGTTTGGCGGGCGACGTGCGTGCGCGGACTGCCCATCGCTCCGATCCACAGGGCATCGCTGGCCAGCGCCTTCGCCAGCAGCGGCGGCTCCCAGTCGTGATCGTGGAACAGGAACAGGAAGGCGGTCCAACAATCTCCGTCGAGTTCGGGCGGGCTGGCGGCCGAACCGAGCAACGTCGCCTTCGCCCCTTCTGCCTTGCCCGCTGCGACGACCTCTTCGTCCGGCGAAAACAGTTCGACCGCCAGGCGCAGGCTTCGCGCGAGGCGCAGCGACGTCAGCATCTCAGCCCCATGGCCGAGCAGGATAAGCCGGAGCGGCGGCGTGCGCGCCACCCGAAGAGCGTCGCCCCATTGCTCGACCGCGACAGGCCCGAGGGCGATCCTGCCCGAATGGCCAAGCGCGAGGCTCACCGGCTCGCGCCGCGCGAGCTGGGCGAGCGCGGTGTCGATCACGGCCATGTCGGGGTCGGGCAGGAACAAAACGTCCATTCCGCCGCCGCAGGGCAGCTTAAGGTCGAGGTAGGGCGAACCCTGCCCGAACCGCACTGTGCGCGCCTGACCCTCGGTCAGCACCGCCAGCGCCTCGGCGACAATCGCTGCCTCGACGCAACCGCTCGAAAAGGAGCCGGCGCAGTCGCCGTTGGCCAGCACCGCCATGTGCGTGCCGATCGCGCGGGCGCCGCTGCCGGTAAGGTTGGTGATGGTTGCGAGGACTCCGCGCAGCCCGCGACGGCGCCCGTCGGCGAGCAGATTCAACACCTCGATCGCGGTGGCCGCTGGGTCGCTTCGTCGTGGAAGTGGGGGCGCCGGCGACCGCCAAGGCAGGGTGTCAGGCAAGGGGCGGCAGCCGGCCGAGATGCTTGTCGAGCGTGATCGGATAGTCGCGCACCCGAACTCCGGTCGCATTGTATACGGCGTTGGCGATGGCGGCGCCGACGCCGCACAGCCCGAGCTCGCCGACCCCCTTGGCCTTCATCGGATTGGCGAGTGGGTCGGCCTCGTCGAGGAAGACAACTTCCTGGTGCGGGACGTCGGCGTGCACCGGCACCTCGTAGCCGGCGAGGTCGTGATTGACGAACAGCCCGAAGCGCTTGTCGACCGCCAATTCCTCCATCAGCGCCGCGCCGAGCCCCATGGTCATCGCGCCGATCACCTGGCTGCGCGCCGACGTGGGGTTGAGGATGCGCCCCGCGGCGCACACTGCGAGCATCCGCCGGACCCGGGTGACGCCGGTATAGGCATCGACACCGACTTCGACGAAGTGGGCGCCGAAGGTCGACATCTGGTGGCTCTTGTCGAGCTCGCCGAACTCGATCTTGTCCTCGGCCACCAGCTCGCCCTTAGCGGCGGCGTCGCGCAGCGCGAGCGCACGTCCGCCGCCCTGCACCTTTCCGCCGGCGAAGGTCGCCGTGGCGGGGTCGAGCCCGAGCCGCTGAGCGGCAGCTTCGCGCAGTTTGACGCAAGCGGCATAGACCCCGGCAGTCGCGTTGGCGGCGCCGAACTGGCCGCCCGACCCGGCGGACACGGGGAAGGAGGAATCGCCTAGTTTGACCACCACGCCCTCGAGCGGCACGCCCATCATCTCGGCGGCGGTCTGCGCGATGATCGTGTAGCTGCCGGTGCCGATGTCGGTCATGTCGGTCTCGACCGTGACCAGCCCGTCGTGGCCCAGCCGGACACGCGCCGCCGACGCCATGTTGATATGATTGCGGAAGGCAGCGGCGACGCCGAGGCCGGTCAGCCAGCGGCCGTCGCGGACCTGCCCTGGCCGCGAATTGCGCTGCGCCCAGCCGAACCGCTGCGCGCCTTCGCGCAGGCAGCGGACGAGTTGGCGCTCGGAGAAGCGTCGCTCGGGTTTGGCGGGATCGACCTGGGTGTCGTTGCGCGCGCGGAACTCGATCGGGTCGAGCCCAAGCTTCTCGGCCATCTCGTCGATCGCGATCTCGAGCGCCATCAGCCCGGGCGCCTCGCCCGGCGCGCGCATCGCATTGCCCTCGGGCAGGTCGAGCACCGCCAGCCGCATCGCCGTCATCCGGTTGGCCCCGGCGTAGAGCAGCTCGGTCTGATTGACCGCCGTCTCGGGCTGGCCGTCGGGCTGGTCGCCCGACCCGCTCTCATGGGCGATTGCGGTGATCGTCCCGTCGCGCGCTGCTCCGATCCGGATCCGCTGGCGGGTCGCCGGGCGATGGGTGGTGTTGTTGGCAATCATCGGCCGCGGCAGGGCCAGCTTGACGGGCCGCTTGGCCGCCTTCGCCCCCAGCGCCGCCAGCACCGTGTCGGCGCGGAGGAACAGCTTGCCGCCAAACCCGCCGCCCACGTAGGGAGAGAGGAAGCGGATCATGTCCTTGGGAATGCCGAGAGTCTTGGCGAGATCGCTGCGGCCCCAGTCGATCATCTGGTTGGACGTCCAGACCGTCAGCTTGTCGCCGTCCCAGCGGGCGATGGTCGCATGCGGCTCCATCATCGCATGGCTGTGGTCGGGGGTCGTGTAGACCTGGTCGAGCTGGACCGGCGCGGCGGCGAACGCCTGCTCGAACTCGCCGACCCGCTTGACCGGCGAGGCCGCGCCATCCTCCCCGCTCTTGAGCGGCGCATGCTTGAGCTCCGCGTCGAGATCGAAGCGTCCCTTGCCGCGATTATAGTCGACATGGACCAGCGCGGCTGCGGCGCGCGCCTGCTCGAATGTCTCGGCGACGACCACCGCGACGGCCTGTTGATAATGGTCGACCTCTCGTCCGCCGAACAGCTTCACCGTGTTGAAATTGCCCTTGCCGAGCTTGCCGACGTCGAGCGCGGTGACCACCGCCAGCACGCCCGATGCGCGCCGAGCGGCGCCGGAGTCGATCGAGACGATCTGCCCATGGGCGATGCCGGCGGCGACCGGGTAGGCGTAAGCAAGATGGCCGACGTCGTTGTGCTCATAGGCATAGGGCGCGCGGCCGCTCGTCTTGAGCGGTCCATCGATGCGATTGTGGGCGCGGCCGACCACCGTCATCCGGTCGATCGGGTTGGCGCCGGCGGCCTCGGTGAACTTCATGACGCCCTCGCCTGACTCAGTACCGCGGCCAGCGTTCGCTCGGCCAGCGGCAGTTTGAAAGCATTGTCGGCGGTCGGCCGCGCGCCGGACAGCAGCCGTGCAGTAACCGCTTTCGCACCATCGGGCATCGCGCCCTCCGCCGCCTCGACCCGCCACGGCTTGGGTGCGACCCCACCGAGCGCGACCCGGCCCCGCCCGTCGCGCCCGATGACCGCGGCGACCGACAGCACCGCGAACGCGTAGGACGAACGGTCGCGAACCTTCTCGTAATAATGCCGCCCGCCGAGCGGTCGCGGCAGCGTCACCGCGGTGATCAACTCGCTCGGCTCGAGCGCGGTTTCGAGGTGCGGCGTGTCGCCCGGGAGACGATGAAAATCGGCGATCGGGATGGCGCGAACCGCGCCGTCGGGCCTTACCGTTTCGACGCTCGCGTCGAGCACGCGCATCGCCACCGCCATGTCGGACGGATGGGTCGCGATGCACTGGTCGCTAGACCCGATGATCGCGAGCTGACGCGAATAGCCGCCAAGCGCGGCACAGCCCGACCCCGGCCGCCGCTTGTTGCACGGCATGTTGGGGTCGTAGAAATAGGGGCAGCGCGTGCGCTGGAGCAGATTGCCCGCGGTCGTCGCCTTGTTGCGCAATTGGCCCGAGGCACCGGCGACGATCGCCTTGGTCAGCACCGCATAATTGCGGCGAACGCGGCGGTCGGCGGCGAGATCGGTGTTGCTGACCAGCGCGCCGATGCGCAGGCCGCCGTCGCGAGTCTCCTCGATCTTGTCGAGGTGGAGGTCCTGGACGTCGACCAGATGGGTCGGAGTCTCGATCTCGAGCTTCATCAGGTCGAGCAGGTTGGTGCCGCCGGCGAGGAACTTGGCGCCGGGCCGTTCGGCCACCAGCCGCGCGGCCTGCACCGGGTCGGCGGCGCGCTCGTACGAAAACGCCTTCATGCCGTCGCTCCCGCCACTTCGGCGATCGCCTCGGCGATGTTCGAATAAGCGCCGCAGCGGCAGATGTTGCCGCTCATCCGCTCGCGCAGCTCCATATTGCTGAGCTTCGGAGCATCGGCTGGATCGGCCTGCACATAGCTCGGGATCCCGCGCTTGATCTCGTCGAGCACCGCGACCGCCGAGCAGATCTGGCCGGGCGTGCAATAGCCGCACTGGTAGCCGTCGTGCTTGACGAAGGCGGCCTGCATCGGATGCAGCCGGTCGGGGCTGCCGAGGCCTTCGATCGTGGTCACCTTGTCGCCCTGATGCTGGACCGCGAGGCTCAGGCAGCTGTTGATCCGCTGGCCGTTGAGCAGCACCGTGCAGGCGCCGCACTGGCCGTGGTCGCAGCCCTTCTTGGTACCGGTCAGGTGGAGGTGCTCGCGCAGGGCGTCGAGCAACGTGGTGCGGGTGTCGAGGTTGAGCTGCTCGGGCCGGCCGTTGACCTCGAACGACACCGGCATGGTCGTCGGCGCCGGCCCCGGTAACGGGCGGGCGATCGCCTCCATCCCTGGCGTCGTCACCACCGCGGCAGAGGCCGCGCCGCTGACCAGCACGCCGCGCCGCGACACGGGCAGAGCATCGGATTTGCTCATGGCTAAGAAACCTTTGAAAATTGGCCCACCGGTACCGAAGAACATCCAAACGCACGAAAAGCCGAACGGGCTTCCCTATCGGTAGAAAAACATCGCTCGGGAAATCGGCGAACTGGTGTCGCACGGTTGAGCCCCGCGCCCGGCTCTGCTCTAGCGGCACAGGTGAGCCGCAGCTGGTCCTTCGCCATCGACCGTGGTGGCACCTTCACCGACGTGATCGCGACCAGCTCGGACGGTGAGCAGCGGGTGCTCAAGCTCCTGTCCGAAAATCCACGCCATTATCCCGACGCCGCGCTGGAAGCGATCCGCCAGGTGTTGGCGGACAGCGGCGGCGCGGTCGCCGGGGTGCGGATGGGCACCACCGTCGCGACCAATGCGCTGCTTGAGCGCAAGGGCGAGCGGACGGCGCTGGTCACCACCCGCGGCTTCGCCGATGCGCTGCGGATCGGCACCCAGGCTCGGCCCGAGATTTTCGCACGGCACATCATCCTGCCCGATCTGCTCCACAGCGCGGTGGTCGAGGTCGACGAGCGGGTCGGCGCGTCGGGTGAAATCCTGTGGCCGCTGGACGAGGCGGCGGCGCGGATTGCGCTGGAGCGGCTGCGCGACGACGGCTTCGACAGCCTGGCCATCCTGCTGATGCACGGCTGGGCCTTTCCCGCGCACGAAGCGCGCCTGGCAGACATCGCCCGCGACCTCGGCTTCGCGCAGGTGTCGGCCAGCCATGAAGTCGCCCCGCTGATCAAGCTCGTCAGCCGCGGCGACACCACCGTCGCCGACGCTTATCTGTCGCCGGTGCTGCGGCGCTACGTCGACCGGGTGGCGGCGGGGCTGCCGGCAGATACCGAGCTCAGCTTCATGCAATCGAACGGCGGACTCACCGCGGCCCAGGCATTTCGCGGCAAGGACGCGATACTGTCGGGGCCGGCGGGCGGGGTGGTCGGGATGGTCGCCGCCTCGGCGCCGCACGGCAACGAGCGGCTGATCGGCTTCGACATGGGCGGGACCTCGACCGACGTCTCGCACTACGCCGGGCAATATGAGCTCGCCGAGGAGAGCCTGGTCGCCGGGGTGCGCGTCCGCGCGCCGATGATGCAGATCAACACGGTCGCGGCGGGCGGCGGCTCGATCTGCCGGTTCGACGGCCAGCGCTTCCGCGTCGGCCCGGAGTCGGCGGGCGCGGACCCGGGGCCGGCCTGCTACCGCAACGGCGGCCCGCTGACGGTGACCGACTGCAACCTCCTGCTCGGCCGGATCGTCCCAGACCAATTCCCCGCGGTGTTCGGTCCAGCCGGCGACCAGCCGCTCGACCGCGCGGCGGCCGCAGCGCGGCTTGCCGAGGTTACCGCCGCGGTTCGCGCCGTCGGCCTCGGCACGCCGGACGCGGACGAGGTGGCCGCTGGCTTCATCACCATCGCGGTCGAGCATATGGCCGCGGCGATCCGCAAGATTTCCACCGCGCGCGGGCACGACGTGTCGCGCTATACGCTGGCCTGCTTCGGCGGCGCGGGCGGGCAGCATGCCTGCGCGGTGGCCGACCGGCTGGGCATCGCGCGCATCCTGATCCACCCGCTCGCCGGGGTGCTGTCGGCGTTCGGCATCGGCCTTGCGGCCCGAAAGGCGATCCGCGAGCGCAGCTGGCGCCAGCCGCTCGGCAGCGACTTCCAGGCGGCGATCGACGCTCTTGGGAACGAGGCCCGCCAACACCTGCATTTGCAGGGTGTGGCCGCGACCGCCATGGTGATTGAGCATCGCGCACGGCTCCGGCTCGAGGGCAGCGATTTTCCGCTAGAACTTCCGCTGGGCGAGGCGACGGCGCTCCGCCGCGATTTTCACCGGCTGCATCGGCAGCGCTTCGGCTATTCCGACGAAGAGGGGCCGGTGATCGTCGAGACGCTGATCGCCGAGGCCCGGGAGCTGGGCGCGGAATCGGCGGTGGCTAGCGCCGCGGCCGGTAACGGGGCGGTACCGAGCGGCGACGGGACCTGGCCCTGCTATCGCCGTGACGAACTGTCCGCGGACCAGCGCATCGCCGGCCCCGCCCTGATCATCGACGCCGCTTCGACCACCGTGGTCGAAGCCGGCTGGCGCGCCGACCGGGCAAGCGACGGCACGCTGGTGCTGACGCGCGCGGTGCCGCTCGAGCGCGCCCGCGCGGGCGGCACTTCGGTCGACCCGATCCGGCTCGAAATCTTCAACAAGCTGTTCATGGCGATCGCCGAGGAGATGGGCGTCGCGCTCCAGTCGACCGCGACCTCGATCAACATCAAGGAGCGGCTCGATTTCAGCTGCGCGATCTTCGACGCTGCCGGTGCCCTGATCGCCAACGCCCCGCACATCCCGGTCCACCTCGGCAGCATGGGCGAGAGCATCAAGACGATCATCGCGCGGCGCGGCGGCGGAGCCGACGCGCGCGGCATCCGGCGCGGCGACGCCTACATGCTCAACGACCCCTATCGCGGGGGCACCCACCTGCCCGACATCACGGTGATCGTTCCGGTCTTCCTGACCGGCGACGACAACCCGTCCGCCTTCGTCGCCGCGCGCGGCCATCATGCCGACGTTGGCGGGATCGCCCCCGGCTCGATGCCTCCCGACAGCCGCAACATCGCTGACGAGGGCGTGCTGATCGACAATGTGCTGCTGGTCGACGAGGGCCGCCTATGCGAGGCGGAAACGGTCGCGTTGCTGACCGCCGGCGCGTTTCCGGCGCGGCGGCCCGATCGCACCCTCGCCGATCTCAAGGCTCAGCTAGCCGCCTGCAGCCGGGGCGAGGCGCTGCTTCGCGCCGCGGCGGACGAGCACGGGGCTGAAGTCGTCGCGGCCTTCATGGGTCACGTGCTCGCCAATGCCGAGGAATCGGTGCGGCAGCTGCTCGGGCGGCTCGACGATGGCGCCTTCGCCTACCCGATGGACAATGGCGCGGAGGTCAAGGTCGCTATCCGTGTCGACCGCGAACGGCGCGCCGCCACTTTCGACTTCACCGGCACCAGCGCCCAGCGGCCCGATAATTTCAACGCCCCGCGCGCAATCGCCCGCGCCGCTGCGCTTTATGTCGTGCGAACGCTCATCGACGACGACATTCCCTTGAACGACGGCTGCCTCGCACCGGTGACCCTGGTCGTTCCCCAAGGCTCGATGCTGGCGCCTGACTTTCCGGCCGCGGTGGTCGCCGGCAATGTCGAGACCAGCCAGGTCGTCACCGACGCGCTGTTCGCCGCGACCGGCCGGTTGGCGCCGAGCCAGGGGACGATGAACAACTTCACCTTCGGCAACGCGCGCCACCAATATTATGAGACGATCTGCGGCGGGTCGGGCGCGGGGCCCGACCATGACGGGACGGCGGCGGTGCAGACCCACATGACCAACAGCCGGCTGACCGATCCCGAGATCCTCGAGAGCCGGCTGCCGGTGCGGCTCGAGCGCTTCGCCATCCGCCGCGGTTCGGGCGGCGACGGACGACACCGGGGCGGCGACGGGGTCATCCGCGAAATGACCTTTCTCGAGCCGATGCGCGCCAATATCCTTGCCAACCGCCGGCGGATCGCTCCGCGAGGCCTCGCCGGCGGCGGCGACGCCGCGCCCGGACGCAATTGGGTCGAGCGCGCCGACGGCACCGTCGAAGAGCTGACCGCCACCGGTCACGCCGAGATGGCGCCCGGCGACCGCTTCATCATCGAGACGCCGGGCGGCGCCGGCTGGGGAGAGCCCGAATGAACTATTGGCCGCTGCTCGGCATCCTGCTCGTCGTCGCCGGCTTCGCGTTGCGATGGAACCCGATGCTGGTGGTGACGGCCGCCGCGCTCGCCACCGGGCTGCTCGCCGGGCTCGACCCAGTGGCGGTGGTGTCGACCTTCGGCAAGGCATTCAACGACAACCGGATCATCGCGGTGGTGTGGATCGTGCTGCCGGTGATCGGCCTGCTCGAGCGCTACGGGCTGCAGGAGCGCGCAACGGCGCTGATCCGTTCGATGCAAGGCGCCACCACGGGCCGCCTCCTCGCGCTCTACCTGGTCTATCGCCAGGTCACCGCCGCGGTCGGGCTGATGTCGACCGCCGGCCAGGCGCAGACGGTGCGTCCGCTCGTCGCGCCGATGGCGCTGGCGGCAGCCGAGCAGCAATGGGGACCGCTCGATCCCGCGGTCGCCGAGCGGGTCAAGAGCATGGCCGCGGCGACCGACAACGTCGGACTGTTCTTCGGCGAGGACATCTTCATCGCGATCGGCTCGATCGTGCTCATCCAGCAGACGCTGGCGGCCGACGGCTATACGTTGGCGCCGTTCGAGCTGGCGGTGTGGGCAATCCCAAGCGCGGTCGCTGCGTGCCTCATCCACGGCGGACGAATGCTGTGGCTCGACCGCCGGCTGGGTGGAGCGCGGCGATGATCAGCATGACGATGCTCTACGCCGTGGTCGGCGTGATGTTCGCCGGCTTCGCCGTGCTGAGCGCGCTCGACCGGCAAAACCCCCGCCGCCTGGCCAATGCGGCCTTCTGGGGACTGATGGCGCTGAGCCTGCTCGCCGGGGACCGGCTCGGCGACTTCGGCAACGGCCTTCTGGTGCTTGGCTTGGCCGGGATCGGCGGCTTCAACCTGCTCGGCAAAGGCCGCCCCGCGACGACGTCCACGACCGAGCGCGAAACGTGGTCCGCGAAACTCGGCAACCGCTTGTTTCTGCCGGCCCTGATCATCCCGGCAGTCGCGCTCGTCGGGACGCTGGCCGTCGCCTACACGCCGCTCGGAACGCTCGGATTGTTCGAGCCCAAGCGCGAGACCTATGCCCTCCTGATCCTCGGGGCGCTGCTCGCGCTGCACGTGCTGTTCGCTTGGCTGCGTCCGCCCGCCAGCGCCCCGTTGCAGGAAGGTCGCCGGCTAGTCGACTCGATCGGCTGGGCGCTGGTCCTTCCGCAGATGCTCGCCGCGCTCGGCGCCGTCTTCGCCGCGGCCGGCGTCGGAACGGTCGTCGGCGACACAGCGCGCGCGGTCATCCCGGACGGCAGCATCTTCGTCACTGTCCTCGTCTACGCCTTCGGCATGGCGCTGTTCACGATGGTGATGGGCAACGCCTTCGCCGCCTTTCCGGTGCTGGCCGCCGGGATCGGTGTCCCGCTGCTGATCCAGCAATATCACGGCTCGCCGGCGGTGATCGGCGCGGTAGGGATGCTGGCCGGCTTCTGTGGGACGCTGCTGACCCCGATGGCCGCCAATTTCAATTTGGTGCCGGCGGCCCTGCTCGACCTCAAGGACCGCTACGGCGTGATCCGCGCGCAGGTGGCGACCGCGGTTCCGCTGCTGCTTTTCAACACATTGCTCATTTACTGGGTGGCGTTCCGATGATCGAACTGACAACCGCCACTGCCGGGCAGATGGTGCGCATCGCGCTGGGGCATGTCACGCGCGAATATCCGCACAAGCTCGACCACGTCCTGCTGAGCGACGCGGACGCGCAGCCGCCGCGCGCGCTTCACCCGATCTTTTTCGGCAGCTTCGACTGGCACAGCTGCGTTCACGGCTGGTGGACGCTGCTCACGCTGCGGCGCCTCCATCCCGCGCTGCCCGAAGCCGGCTCGATCGCCGAGTTGGCCGACGCGAGCTTCTCCGCCGCCAAGGTCGCTGGTGAGCTGGCCTATCTCGAGCGCCCTCTGTCGGGCGGGTTTGAGCGGCCCTATGGCTGGGCGTGGCTGCTCGCCCTGCACGGCGAGGCTGCTCGTCACTCCGATCGGGCTTGGGCCGCCGCGCTTGAGCCGCTCGCCCGCGCCTTCGCCGAGCGGCTGCGCGGCTACCTTGCAGTGCTGACCTATCCGATCCGCACCGGCACCCATTTCAACACTGCCTTCGCCTTGGTCCTGGCGCACGAATGGGCCGTCGAGTTCGATCCTTCGCTTGCGCAAGCCATCGCCGAGCGGACCTGGGCGTGGTTCGGCGGCGACCGCGACTGCCAGGCGTGGGAGCCCAGCGGCGACGATTTCCTGTCCCCGGCGTGGATCGAAGCGCTGGCGATGGCGCGCTGCTGCCCCGACCGGTTCGACTGGTGGTTCGCCGCTTTCCTCCCCCGCGCCGGGGAGCGCGCGCCGGAAACGCTCTTCACTCCCGCCACGGTCAGCGACCGTTCCGACGGCAAGATCGCCCATCTCGACGGGCTCAACCTCAGCCGAGCCTGGTGTCAGCGGAGGCTGGCGGGGACGGTCGGGCCGGCACTAGCGGCCACGCTTCGCAGCGCCGCCGTCGAGCATCTCGCCGCCGCCTGGCCGCACCTCCAAGGCGACTATGCCGGCGAGCACTGGCTCGCCACTTTCGCGCTGCTGGCGCTGCTCGCCGCCGGCTAGGCGGCCGTCGGTGCGGTGCTGAGCCCGAGGGCCGGCACGCCGATCGAGCGCCGCCCGCCGAAGTCGGTCCGCAACACGATCAGGCCGAGCTTCTCGAGATGCTCGACTAGCCGGCGAATGCGGCCGGGCGAGCTGGTCCCATAAATCCGCGCCAGCGCGGCATCGTCGGGACCGGGCTCCCCCTGCTGGGCGGCGCAGGCGATTAAGAGATAGGGGCCGAGCAGGTCGTCGGGCACGTCCCGAGCCGAGGACAGCACCGGCCGCCACGCGTCGTCGCCCGGGTCGGCAATTCCCGCCGCGGCCATGGCGAACCGCCGCCGGAAAGAATCGAGGTCGAGCTCGCGCCCGGTCAGCCCACGCATTCGCGCCCGCACCGAGAAGTCCTGGTAGAGCGACGGCAGCGGCTGGAAGGTGCTGCCCTCATCGGCGGCCATCTCGGCCAGGATCGCCGCCAACGCCGGACCGAAATCGACGGGGGACGAAGCGGCGTCCGCGATGGTTGCTTCGGGCACGCCTTGGTCCGCGATGCGCTCGATCAATGCCTCAGCCGAGACCGGTGCCGGTGCCGGGTCGCGCGGCGGCAGGGGCAAGGCGGGCTCGCTCTCCTCGACCATCAACAGCGCCTCAAGGTCGGCCTTTGCGAGTTCCGGCAATGGGGTCAGCGCGTGGCCGCCGCCGCGGGTCGCGGTCCGTACCTGGCCAATCCGCACCGCCACCGGCCGCCGGCTGATCGCCGGGCCCAGCCCGAGGAAGTGGCCCCGGTCGAGGTCGCGAATCTGCTCGGCCTGGCGTCTTTCCATGCCGAGCAGGTCGGCCGCCCGCGCCATGTCGATGTCGAGGAAGGTCCGGCCCATCAGGAAGTTGGAGGCTTCCGCCGCGACATTCTTGGCAAGCTTGGCAAGCCGCTGGGTGGCAATCACTCCGGCCAGCCCGCGCTTGCGGCCGCGGCACATCAGATTGGTCATCGCCGCCAGCGACACCCGCCGGGCATCGTCGCTGACTTCGCCGGCGGCGGCAGGCGCGAACAATTGCGCCTCATCGACCACCACCATCGCCGGATACCACCACTCGCGGGGGGCATCGAACAACGCCGACAGGAAGCGCGCGGCGCATTTCATCTGGCCGTCAATCTCGAGCCCGTCGAGCGCGAGCACCACCGACGCACGATGCTCGCGCACCCGCGCCGCCACCCGCGCGACCTCGGCGTCGCCGAGCGCCGCGCCATCGACGACGATGTGACCGAACGGCTCGGCCAGCGTGACGAAGTCGCCTTCGGGATCGATCACGATCTGCTGCACCAGCCCCGCGCTCTCTTCGAGCAGGCGGCGCAGCAGGTGCGACTTTCCCGACCCGCTGTTGCCCTGGACGAGCAAGCGGGTGGCCAACAATTCCTCGATGTCGACGGTGACCTCGGCACCCCCCGGCGCGGCCCCGATCACGATGGATGCACTCACCGGTCAAGGCTTTACCGTCGCCACGCGACCCCGCAACCCGCGATCGGGCGGTCGCGACGGGTTGGCCGGTGAGTGCGGCGCGACGGACCCACTTGCCCGCCGCGCCGCCGGATCATTTTGCCATCTCGGGTTCGCGGATCGCTTCGGCCGAGGCCATGCCTGCTTCCTGCGACTTGCCGCCGAGCAGGTCGCGCACGGCCTGCTCGACCTTGCGCCCGGTCTCCTCGTCGATCTTGCGCCAGTAATCGAAGGCGCGCTGGAGGATCGGTTCGCTGACGCCGTCCGCAAGGTGGCCGGCGATGTTCTGGACCAGCCGCTCGCGCTGCGCATCGTCCATCACGTTGCGGATGAGCGCGCGCGGCTGACTGAAATCATCATCGTCCTCGCGCAGCGTATAGGCCTTGCGGACCATCTCGCCGTCGGCGTACCAGGTCGCCTCGCCGCCGACCTGCGGCTGCGCCGCGGGACCGCCATAGCTGTTGGGCGCATAGACCGGGTCGACCGCGTTCACGACCCGCATCGCGCCGCCGCGCGAGTAGCTGTGGACCTCGGTCTTGGGCGCGTTGACCGGAATCTGCTTGTAGTTGACGCCAAGCCGATGGCGGTGCGCGTCGGCATAAGCGAAACCGCGCGCGAGCAGCATCTTGTCGGGGGACAGGCCGACGCCGGGCACCATGTTGTTGGGCTCGAACGCCAGCTGCTCAATCTGCGTGTCCCAGTCGACCGGGTTGGTGGTGAGCGTGAGCTTGCCCACCTCGATCAGCGGATAGTCGCCGTGCGGCCAGACTTTCGTCAGGTCGAACGGGTTGAAGCGGTAGGTCTTGGCCTCTTCGAACGGCATGACCTGCCACTTGAGCGTCCAGCTGGGATATTCGCCCTTGGCGACATGCTCGAACAGGTCGCGGCGGTGATAGTCGCCATCCACACCCGCCAGCCGGTCGGCCTCGTCCTGGTCGAGATAGCCATCGCCGCTCTCGGTGCCGACGTCGGTCAGCCAATGGAACTTGACCCAGAATTTTTCGCCGGCCTCGTTGATCAGCATGTAGGTGTGGCTGCCGTAGCCGTTCATCTCGCGCCAGTTCTTGGGAATGCCGCGGTCGCCCATGAGGTAGGTGACCTGGTGCGCGCTTTCGGGGCTCAGCGTCCAAAAATCCCACTGCATGTCATGGTCGCGCAGGCCGTTGTCGGCGCGGCGCTTCTGGCTGCGGATGAAGTGCTGGAACTTGAGCGGATCGCGGATGAAGAAGACCGGCGTGTTGTTGCCGACCATGTCGAAATTGCCGTCCTCGGTGTAGAGTTTGACCGAGAAGCCGCGCGGGTCGCGCCAGGTGTCGGGACTGCCGCGTTCGCCCGCAACGGTCGAGAAGCGAGCCGCCGCCTCGCTCTTCGCGCCCGGCTGGAAGATCTTGGCCTTGGTGTATTTCGAGACGTCGGCGGTGGTCTCATAGTGACCGAAGGCGCCCGAGCCCTTGGCGTGGGGCTGCCGCTCGGGGATCCGCTCGCGGTTGAAGTTGGCCATCTGCTCGATGAGGTAATGGTCGTTGAGGACCAGCGGCCCGTCGCGACCAAGGCTCAGCGAATGCTCGTCGCTCTGGACGGGAATGCCGGCATCGGTGGTGGTCGGCGGAACGGGGCGATCGGTCATGGAGAGGGTCCTCTTGGGCGGTCACACGTGAACCTCTCGCCGCTGCCTCCCGTTCCGCAACTGACCGCAATGTAACCATTATTGGGTAATTCGAGACGGCCAGCCGTCGGCGTTGAATGCGCAGGCGATGACCGTTATCAGCACGGAGGTGGAGGCCGCTGCCGACTATTACACGATCCTCGGGGTCGATCCGGGCGCCGAGGGAGCGGACATCCGGCTCGCCTACCGCAAGCTCATGCGGCTCTATCACCCCGACGTGAACAGGACCGACGAAGCGGCGCGCAAAGCGACCGCGATCAACGAGGCCTATGCCTGTCTCGGCGATCCCGACGAGCGCGCGGCCTACGATCATCAGCGCCGGGCTCGCCATTCGCGGCCGGTCTTTACCACTCCGCCAAGCGGCGACGACCATGGCTACCCTCCCCATCGGCCGAGCTGGCAGCCGCATCACGCCTACATGGCGGAGATCCATGCCGAACCGCCGCCGACCCGCTGGAAGGTCGTCAGCCTTGGCCTCGCAGCGGTCTTGACCGTGATCACCTTCAAGATCACCGCAGAGGTGACCGGTGTGGTAATGGCCCCGCCGCCGCCGATGGTGTTCGTCCAGACCGCCCCCAGCCCGCCGGCAGAGGCCGCGCCCGCCGAACCGCGTTGCAAGCGGCCCTCCGACGCCGACAGTGGTTGCACCGCACCGAAAGCCGCGCCGTCGCGCTGATGATTCCTACGGCGTCGTCCCGCCACGCGCCGCAGACGACTTCGATAAATCGGGCACCTCGCTACGCACCACCCGCCACTCGCCCGGCAGATAGTCGAGGCTCATGTAATAATAAAAGGCGCAGCCATCGTTCTCGACGAAGGCCCCGCCCTTGAGCAAGCCCAGGGCCGTCGTCCCGATGTAAACCGGCGCGCCGCTATCGCCCTTGCTGCAGACGGGGCCGCTCACCGTCACCCAGCTTGCCGAGCAGAGCCCGCCGCACAATTCGCCGGGCGGGGCGAAGTCGGTCAGTTCGATTTCGGCGCAGCTGGCCCCTGACAATTCGCCACGCTTGCACACCCAGTCGCCGGCGCGGGTCATCGGGCGGGTCAGCCAGCCGGTCACCGGCCGCGCGATCGTCTTGGCAGTATCGGCGAAGAACAGCGCCGGACCGCCGCCGCTCCCGGCCATCACCTGGACGTCGCGCGCGCCCGCGCCCCAGCTGCCGACCATGGTCAGCAGACGCTCCTCGCCGTCGGGCCCGCGATAGCTCAACTGGTCGGGGCAATGCGCCGCGGTAGTGATCCCGCGGTTGTTGCCCGCGGTCACCACGAAGCCCGTGGTGCAGATGTAATTATGTCCGCCCGAAGGCCCGACCACTCGTCCGCCCCCGGTGGCCGAGGCATTGGCGATGGTCCCGCTGATCAGGCGGATCCGCACCGGCACCCCGGCAATCGCAGTCAGCCGCGCCTCGCTGTCGGCGACCGGGGCGAGTGAATCCGCCGCCCGCTGAAAGACCAACAGCGTGCCGGTCCGCGGGTCGGCACCCATGCCGCGCACCCCGGGGACCGCCGTCGCGAGTTCTCGCCGGTGGGCGTCGAGCGCCGCCAGCACGGCCGCGCGGGTCGCGCCTGCCCCGCCGCGCAACTCAACCGGCACCTGCATCCCGCCCGACGGCAGCAGCAGCCGGGTCGACGGGACATCGCCAGTCAGCAGGACGACCAGGCGCCACTCAGGCCGATGCTCGACGAACAGCCCCCCGAGGCGGTCGGCGAATTGCGTACGCAGATGCTCGGCCGCGCCGACGCTCGCCAATTGCAGCCGCAGCCGGCGCTCGGCCTCGTCGGGCGTGACCCCGTGCGCGGTCGCATAGCTTGCCGCGTCGGCCGCGAGCGCTTCCGCCGGGGTCTGCACGACCGGGTCGGCAGCCAGCGCCGGCGCGGCAAAAAGCGCTATAAAGACAAGGCAAATGATCCGCATCGTTCGACTTTACCAGCACCCGGCTGAACGGAGGGGTAGCGCGCGCGAGTCGGGCCGCCTAGAGTCTGATGCATGACGCCTGAGGGGAATGGCTTCGACTGGCGGCGGGGCGGTGTCGCGGCAGGAGCGTTGATCGCAACGCTGATCCTGCTCGGCATGGTGCTGCTGGTGACACTCGCCAACCAGGCCCGCGACTTCGCGCTGGCCGGCGAGCGCCATGCCTACGACGTGACCTTGCTCGTCCGCTCGCTCGACGCGACGCTGTCGCGGTCGGAAGCGGCGCTCGGCCGCTTCGTGCTCGACGAAGACACCTCGCCACAAGGCACGGGCGCGATCTACGCCGATCAGTGGCGCCTCGCCGGCTACCAGCTCGATCAGCTCCACGGCCTCGTCAAACGCGATCCCGAGCAGCGTATTCGGGTGACCGAGTTGGAAGCGCTCTACAATGAGCGCGGCCTCGAACTGGGCGCCGCCGCCAAGGCTGCCAGCGCCAAGCAGGAACAGGGCGGCGTTCCCCTCTATTATGCCGCCAGCCGTTCGGCGACCGGCCCCGAACTCCGCGCCAAGCTGGCCGAGATCGCCAGCGCCGAGCGCGGTGTCCTGCGCGCCTCGATGCGGCAGACGCAGATCTTCTCGGGCCGCGCCGACCGGCTGACCGACTATCTGTCGTGGCTCGGCATCTTCGGCGGGATCATGGCGATCACGCTGGGGCTGCTGGCGCTGCAGACGTGGCGCGAGAACCTCCGCGCGCGGCGCGAGGCCGACACGCTCGAGGAAGCGGTCGCCCTGCGCACGGTCGAGCTGAGCGAAGCCTATCAAGCGCTGAAAGCCGAGGCCGAGGAGCGCGAGGCGGCCGAGGCGCAGCTTCGCCAAGTCCAGAAGATGGAAGCGGTGGGGCAGCTCACCGGCGGCATCGCGCACGACTTCAACAACATGCTCGCGGTGGTGGTCGGCGGGCTCGACCTTGCGCGGCGGCGGCTGAACGGTCCCCGCAGCGAGGTCCAGCTTCACCTCACCAACGCGATGGAGGGCGCGACGCGGGCCGCGGCGCTGACCCGCCGCCTGCTGTCCTTCGCCCGCGCCGAGCCCTTGCTCCCCGCCCGGGTCGAAGCGGGCGATCTCGTTGGCGGCATGTCTGACCTGCTCGACCGCACTTTGGGCGAGCGGATCCGGGTCAAAGTCGACGCCGCGGCCGACGGCTGGCCCGTCTTCGTCGACCCGCACCAGCTGGAAAATGCGATCCTCAACCTGGCGGTCAACGGTCGCGACGCGATGGACGGGGTCGGCGACCTCACCATCAGTACGCGCAATGTCGCGCTCGCCGCGGGCGAGGTCGGCGAGTTGGACGCGGGCGACTATGTCCGCTTCGCGGTCACCGACACCGGCTGCGGCATGACCCCCGAGGTGATCGAGCGCGCGTTCGAGCCGTTCTTCACGACGAAGGAAGTTGGCAAGGGTACGGGCCTAGGCCTGTCCCAGATCTTCGGCTTCGCGCACCAGTCGGGCGGCGAGGTGACGATCGATTCTGTAGTTGGCGTGGGCACGACCGTCGCGCTCCTCCTGCCGCGGGCAGCCGGCGCGTCGGCCGAGGTGAGGATGCACCCCGCGATGAACCAGCGCGATTCTGCCGATCCCAGCGTGCCCGGCGCACGCATCCTGCTGGTCGAGGACGATCCCCGGGTCCGCGCCGCGACCGTCGGTGCGCTTGAGGACCTCGATTACCAGCCGGTCGCCTGCGACAGCGGCGCGGAAGCGATTCGATTGTTCGAGAGCCAGCCGTTCGACCTCGTCATCTCCGACGTGATCATGCCCGAGATGACCGGCCCCGAGCTGGTTCGCGAATTGAAGGCGCGCCGGCCGCAGACCGCCATCCTGTTTGTCACCGGTTACGTCGGCGAAGGCGAGAGCGAGGATTTGGTCGGCTACGAATTGCTACGCAAGCCGTTCACCGTCAGCGGCCTCGCCCAAGCGGTGGTTACCGCGCTCGGCCGCAATCCGCCGCAGCAGGATCACGGCCAGGCAGCCTGACCGCCAATCCTACAGCGCCTTTTCGTAGATCCGGTAGATCTTGTTGACCCAGGCGCCGGGCAACTGGGCGATCGAGATCATGCCCTGATTGTCCTCGAGCACCCAGCCGAATTCGCCATGGGTCGCGCCATATTTGTTGACGCTCGCCTTGCGGCAATGCTCGATCATCATGAAGGCTAGCTGCCCAGCCTGGCGGCTGCCCTGCAGATCCTTGGTGACCCCCATCAGCGGCACCCGCATCCGCTGGACACGCGGCTTGCGCAGGCGCCATAGCAGCTTGGCCCAATTGAACGGGAACAGCTTGCCGTCGAGGTCGCGGATCAGTTCGTTGATGTCGGGGATGGTGATCATGAAGGCCTTGGGCACACCGTCGACCTCGGCCACCACCACCAGATCCTCGAAGATGATCGGCTTCAATTTCTTGCCGGCGTAGGCGATCTCGGCCGGGGTCAGCGGGACGAACCCCCAATTGTCCGACCAGGCATCGTTGAGCAGCCCGAGGATCAGCGCGGCTTCCTCGTCGAAGCGGCTCTTGTCGACCGGCCGCAGCCGGATCCGCGGGTTGCGATTGCCGCTCTCGATCAGCCGGTCGAGCAGCGGCGGATAGCTGATCCGGATGTCGAGCTCGTAGGTGTAAAGGTCCTTGGCCTTGGCGTAGCCGGCGGCTTCCCACCAACCTTTATACTCGCGGCGATGGTGGCCCATCATCGCGGTCGGCGCCTCGTCATAGCCCTCGACCAACAATCCCGGCTGGTCCCAGATCGACAGGCTGATCGGTCCCAGCGCGCGGGTCATGCCCTTGTCGCGAAGCCATTGCTCGGCGGTGACGAGAAGCTGGGCGCCCGCTTCTTCCTCAAGCGCTTCGTACATGCCGATCTGGCCGGTCCCAGCGCCCATATGCTCGAGAACCAGCTGGTCGACCTGCGCGCTGATCCGGGCGACGACCTTGCCGTCCCGCTCCGCCGTCCACAGCGCCGCCTCGGCATGCTCGAACCAGGGGTTCTTCCTGGGGTCGATCAGCCCCAGCTCCTCATCCTTGAGGGGCGGGACCCAATGGGGGTCGTCGCGATAGACGTCCCACAGGAGATCGACGAAGCGGCGGCGGTCGGCGGCGGTCGTGACCGGGCGAATGGCGAGGCTCATCCCCCCCTGCTAGCGGGCGCGGGGCGGGCCGCCTAGAGCGCGGCGGCGTCGCCGTACAAAACGTAACCTTGCTGACGGACGTTGCCGATGAGCTCGCGCTCGCCGGGGGCGTTGAGCGCCTGCCGCAGCCGTCGGAAGCAGGTCCGCAGATTGGCCATCTCGAGCGTTCGCCCCTGCCACAGCAATTGCTCAAGCTCGTCGCGGCTGAAGACATGGGTCGGTCGCGCCATCATCAGCGACAGCAATTGCACCTGCAGCGCGCTGAGCAGGATGGTCCGCCCGTTCCGCCACGCCTTGAAGCGCGTAGGGTCGAGCGACAGGTCGGCAAAGCGCAGGAGCGCCGGGTCGTCACCCCTGTCGGTGGCTGCATCGGACATGGCCATGGCCCGGGCTTCAAGCAAGCCGCCAAGTCACTTGCGCTTCTGCAGCATGAAATTTCTGTGACAGGCAAAGTAAGACTGACTGGGTGACTTGATTGTTGCAGAACAATTACTTGCATGACGCAAGTTCGATTCTCTTGTCCTTCGCGCAACTGCAACATTTCTGACGCGACTCGTTTCTAGAGAGCTTGCAACCGCCGCGAAGTGGTGGGGGCTCAAGGAACTCGAAATCATGTCGAACATCGCTCGGGCCGGCGGCAATTCGCCGGCCGTCCTTCGTCATTCCGCGATTGCGCTGCTGCTGGCCGGCGTCGCTGTCCCTGCGCTGGCGCAGACCCAGCCGGTCACCCCGCCGCCGGGCACCGTCGCACCGGCGACCGACGCGACCACCACGCCAGGCCAGCCGGCGCAGTCCGACACTCCTAATCCGACCGCGGTCACCACCGACGCTCCCGGCTCGATCGCGACCACCGCCGCGGCGCCGGGCGGCAACAGCAGCGGCCTTGGCGACATCGTGGTCACCGCCACCCGCCGCGAGACTAATCTTCAGAAGACGCCGATCTCGATCAGCGTGGTCGACCCCAAGGCGATCCAGCAGCGGCACGTCCAGAGCCTGATCAACCTCGCCGACGGCTCGGTCCCGTCCTTGCGCGTCGCCACCTTCGAGGCGCGCCAGTCGGCGCTGACCATCGGCATTCGTGGCATCGTCCCGTTCGACCAGAACCAGACCGCGCGCGAGCCGGGCGTCGGCATCTATCTCGACGGCGTTTATCTCGGCCGCTCGCAGGGCCTCAACGCGGCGCTGTTCGACGTCGAGCGGATCGAGGTGCTGCGCGGTCCCCAGGGCACCCTCTTCGGTCGCAACACCGAAGGCGGTGCGCTCAGCATCGTCACCGCCGCCCCGACCGGCGTGTTCGGCGGGCGGGTGATGGCCGGCGTCGGTAACTATGGCGGGCGCGAGGGCGAGCTTCACCTCAACCTGCCGGCGTTCGACAATTTCTCGGTCAAAGTCGATGCCGTCTATCAGCACCAGGATCCGACGACCAAGAACCCCGCCTCGGGCCAGGCCGGCTGGAACCAGTACAATCGCGTCGGCGGCCGCGTCGCCGCGCGCTGGAAGCCGGTCGACGGGCTGACCATCGACGTCGCCTACGACCAGGCCAAGGACGAGAATACGCCCTTCTATAGCCAGCTCATCGACTATAATCCGCTTGGCCGGACGGTCGGCGTCTACGTCCTCAACACCACCACCAACAAATATGTGCTGGCCACGCCCGGCACGGTCTCCGGCCCCGCGCCGGCTGCCTGCTCGAGCTGCATCGCGCCGCTGTCGCCCCTCGTGCACGTCAGTGGCGACAACCGCCAGGACACCGCCGACCTAGGCGTGATCCAGCAGCCGAGCGTCGACAAGACCCACGGCTTCTCGGGCACCATCCGCTACAAGCTGTCGCCGGCGCTCGAGCTGCGCTCGATCACCTCGTGGCGCGGCGTCAACACGGTGCAGTGGGACGGCTCGGCCGGCGCTCACCGCAGCGCCTTCGCGCCCAACGGGCAGTTCGGCCGCTACAGCCTGTCCGAGCTCAACCAGCACCAGTTCAGCCAGGAATTCCAGATCGTCGGCAGCGTCCCGCAGCTCGACTATGTGCTCGGCGCCAATTACTTCAACGAGCACGTCTCGGAGCTGGCGGCGACCCCGAATCCCGAGCAGTGGAACGTCGACGGCACCGCCTACACGTTCGTCAACCAGTTTCCGCCCAACCCCAATGGGCCGATCACCTCGAGCAACCAGGGCTGGGATCGCCGCTACTGGTTCCTCCAGCGCAACAGCGCCGCGATCGGCAAGAGCTACGGCGTGTTCGGCCAGGCGACCTTCACCCCCGCCGGGTTCGACATACTCCACATCACCGCGGGCGGCCGCTACAGCCATGACAAGCGCGACGGCGCGCTGACGATCATCAACGGCGTCGCCGTCCCCTATCAGCTGCACTACAAGAACGGCCGCTTCGATCCGCTCGCGATCGTCGCCCTCGACGCGGCGCCGGGCATCAATCTCTACGCCAAATATGCCTCGGGCTTCCGCGCCGGCGGCGCCAACGCCCGCTCGGGCACCTTCCGCCAGTTCAATCCGGAATCGGTCAAGTCGTACGAACTCGGCGCCAAGACCGACTTCCTCGACCATCATGTGCGCCTCAATCTCGCCGCCTACCTGATGCATCGCAAGAACACGCAGATCGACTTCGATTTCGTCGATACGACGCAGTTCCTGCCGAGCGGCGCGGTCAGCCCGACCTACAACCTTCACACCGAGGAAACGGTCAACGCGCCGGGGACGTCGAAGATCAGGGGCATCGAGGCCGACCTCACCGTCCGTCCGATCACCGGCCTGACGCTGGGTGCCTCCTACGCCTACACCAAGATCAGCGTGCCGCCGACGCCGAACCCGCTGGCGGGTCCGAACTTCGGGGTCATCACCCAGGTCTTCACCGTCTATACCCCGCGCCATGCCGGCTCGGTGTTCGGCGACATCGAGGTGCCGCTCAACGCGAACGACTACCTCGGCGCCAAGCTGCGCGTGCACCTCGACGGCAATTACGCCGGTCGGCAGTACAGCTTCCAGGCCGAGAACGTGCTGACCGACAAGAGCTTCGTGGTGAACGGCAGCATCGCGCTGGCCGACATTCCGCTCGCGCCGGGCGTCAAGGGCACGCTCAACCTGTGGTCGCGCAACCTGCTGAACGAGGCGCACATCTATCGCCGCTCCAACGCCAATGCGGCGGTGATCGGCGATTATGCCAACTTCAACCCGCCGCGCACCTTCGGCCTGCAGGGCATCGTCAACTTCGCTCCGCCGCCGCCGGTGGTGATCGCGGCAGCGCCGCCGCCCCCGCCGCCTCCGCCACCTCCCGCGGCGCCGGCGACGCAGACCTGCCCCGACGGGTCGGTAATCCTGGCGACCGACGCCTGTCCGGCGCCGCCGCCCCCGCCGCCGCCGCCGCCGCCCGCACCCGAGCGCGGCTAAGGGCCGGCGGCTTCGAGAAGGGAGCCGCCCACCACGGACAAGGGCTCCGGAGCACCCGCTTCGGAGCCCTTTTCGCTGGCGCCGGGCCGCCCTTAATCGCGCCATTCATTGTCGCGCCACATCCCGGCCACTATCTGTGGCTAAGTCCGTTGCCCACGGACCCGGGAAATTCGATGAATCAGGTAACCCTCAGTTCTGGCGGTTTGAATCGCGCGTCCGGCGCGGACGCGGCCGTGCGCCCGGCGGCCCCGGCCGACGACAAGGCGATGCTGAAGGCCGCCGCCAGCCTGACCCGCGACCTCAACACGCCCGATGCCCGCATCTATTGGGCCGACCTCATCGGCTCGGCGCTGCTCGGCTATGTGGCGCTGGCGGGTGCGCTGCTCTTGCATGGCTGGCTGGCGTGGGCGAGCGGGTTAGTTGCGGTGCTGGCGCTCTATCGCGCGGGAAGCTTCATCCACGAGGTCAGCCACATCAAGCACAGCCAGCTGCCGGGCTTCCGCCTCGGCTGGAACGCGCTGGTCGGCGTGCCGCTATTGGCCCCGTCCTTCCTCTACGAGGGCGTCCACAACCAGCACCACGCCAAGACCTATTACGGTACCGCCAACGACCCCGAATATCTGCCGCTAGCGCTGATGAAGCCGTGGACGCTGCCGGTGTTCCTGATCGTCGCCGCGCTCGCCCCGGTGGGAATGCTGATTCGCTTCGGCATGCTGGCGCCGCTGTCGTTGCTGTCGCCGCGCCTGCGCGACCACGTCGTGGCCCGCTTCTCGGGACTGCAGATCAACCCGCAATTCCGCCGCAAGCGCCCCGAGGGTGACTTCGCGCGGCTGTGGGCTCGGCTCGAGATCGCCTCCGCCGTCTGGGCGCTGTTGCTGATCGCGCTGGCCGCGACCGGAATCATCCCGTTGCGGGCCTTCCTGATCGTGCTCGGCGTGATGAGCGGCGTAATGTTCTTGAACCAGGTCCGCACCCTGGTCGCGCATTTGTGGGAGAATGACGGCGAGCCGATGAGCGTCACCGCGCAATATCTCGACAGCGTCAATGTGCCCCCGCCCGCGACCCTGCCCGCGATCTGGGCTCCTGTGGGGCTGCGCTATCACGCCCTCCATCACCTGCTGCCGGGCGTGCCCTATCACAACCTTGGCGAGGCGCACCGCCGGCTGGCGGCCGCGCTCGACGACGGCAGCGCCTATCATGTCACCAATCATCGCGGCCTGATGCCGCTGGTCGCGCGGCTCGCCCGCTCGACCATGCGTCAGCGCTAGCGCCGCCGCTTACTTCAGCTTGTCGGCGACGTCGTCGAAGCTGCTAAACTGAATCCGCTCTCCGTTGAGGAAGAAGGTCGGCGTGCCGGTCACGCCAGCGTCCTGCGCCGCCTTGAGGCTGCGCTCCAGCCAGGCGATGCCCTTGGGATCGCTGACGCAGCGATCGACCGCCGCCCCGATCAGCCCGAAGCGAGCCGCCAACGGCTTCACGTCCGTAACCTTGACCAGCAGCCGGTTGAGTTCGGCGTCCCCCTTCTGCCCGGCGGCGTCGAGCGCCGACTGGTCGGCGGCCTGCAGCTTGGCGACGATCTCGCGGCCGCTCTTGTAATAGGCATCGACGAACTGGAACCGCCGGCTGAGCGGGACGCAGCGCGCGATCAGCGTCGCCGCCGGGTCATTGGGGAAGATCTGGAACGGGCGATATTCGAACCGCACCCGCCCGGCCTTGACCGCGGCCATGATCTTGGGCCCCGCCTCCTGGTTGAAGGCGGCGCAATGCGGGCAATTAAGCGCGCCATATTCGACCAAAGTCTTGGGCGCGGTGCGGCGGCCGATCTGCCAGCCATAGGGGGTGTCGTTGACAGGCATCAGCGCGGGTGCCGCTGCGGCGGCCAGGAACATCAGAAGCATCGTTACTCCTCGGAGCGGACCAGCACGGTCTCACCGATCAATAGGAACAGGAAGAAGGGCGCCCATGCGGCGAGCAGCGGCGGGTAGGCGCCGACATTGCCCATCGCCAGCGCGAAATTGTCGGCGACGAAGTAAGCGAAGCCCAGCGCCATGCCGATCGCCGCACGCGCCAGCACCTGGCCCGAGCGCGCCAGCCCAAACGCCGCCACCGCCGCAAGCAGCGGCATCAGCACGGTCGACAGCGGCTCGCTGATCTTGTGCCACAGCCCGGTCTCGACCGCGTCGGTCTGGCGTCCGGCGGCGCGAAGCTCGGCGATATTGTCCTGGAGCGCGCCGATGCCGCGCGTCTCGGGATCGACCTTAGCCAAGGTAAAGCGTCCCGGCTCGACTCCCACCAACTCGCGCAACGCAGGTAGTTTGCGCACCAGGCTCTGCGCAGAATCGTAGATCGTGACGTTCTGCAGCTCCCACGCGCCGGGGACCTGGACCGCGCGGCCGGCGGTGATGATGCGGGCGATGCTGTTACCCTGCCGGTCGTAGAGCCTGACCCCCTGCAGCCGGGTCGCGGCGCCGTGGCCGATCACCAGGTCGGCGCGGACCATGTCGTCGCCGTTGGTGACCCAGACATTGCTGGTGACCAGGCTCTCGGGCGGAAGCGGCTTATAGTCGTTGCCGTCCCACGCCGACAATTCGGCGGTCGCCTTGGTCACCACCATCTCGTTGAAGGCGAACGAAATCCCGGCAAGTATCAGGCTGACCAGGATCAGCGGCGCGATCACCTGGTGCGCCGACATTCCCGCCGCCTTCATCGCGATCACTTCGCTGTTCTGGTTCAAGGCCACGAACACGATCAGCGTGCCGAGCAGGAAGGAGAAAGGGAAAGCGAAGGCGACGATCTGCGGCAACCGCAGCGCGACATAATGCCACACGTCGGCATTGGTGTTGCCCGGCACCGCGAGGATCTTGCCGCTTTCGCTCAGCAGGTTGAGCATCATCAGTACGAGGCTCAGGCTGAACAGCACCGCGATCCCGCGGGTGAGGAACAGCTTTCCGGTATAGAACGCCAGCCGCTTCGACGGGAAGAAGTTGAAGTTGATCATGCGGCGGCCTCGGTCTCACGCCCGAATTGCGGCAGCAGTCGACGTACGGACGCGGCGATCTTGGCGAAGCCGCGCTCGAGCGCGCCGATCGGCTGGCCGCCCGGTTTGCTCGACAGCGTCCGGTACATCCACAAGATCAGCACCGCGAACAGCACGAACGGGATCCACAGCGCGATCTCGGGAGGCACGTGTCCGCGACCGCCGGCGCCCTGCGCATATTGGTTGATCTTGTGATAGGAGACCACAATCACGATCCCGACGAAGATGCCGAGCGAGCTGCTGCTGCGCTTGGGCGGGACCGCCAAGGATACCGCCAGCAGCGGCAGCAACAGCATCATGATCACCTCGACCAGCCGGAATTGGAGGTTGGCCCGGGCGACAAGATTGGCCTGGCCGGTGGCCCCGCCGCCATAAGCGGCCTGCGCAAGCTCGGGCAGCGTCTTCTCTTCGATCGCCGTGGTCTGGTCGGCGCCGCGGGCGCGGAAAGTGTCCACCCGCGGCAACGCGATCGGCAGATCGTAGGTGTTGAAGGCGAGTGTTCGCGGCGTGATGAACTTCGGATTGTCCTGGATAAGCTTGCCGCGCTCGAGCCGGAACAGAATGGTGTCGGGGTCGTCAGTGCTGAGGAAGCGGCCCTGCTCGGCGGTGGCGACGACATTGTTGCCCTTCTTGTCGTCGACCTGGACAAAAATGCCGTGGAGCTGGGTGCCGTTGCGCTCGGACGAATCGATCCGCAGCGTCAGTCGCCGCGACAGCGTGTTGAATTCGCCAACCTTGAGGCTGGCCCCCAGCGCGCCCGAACGCAGGTCGAAGCGCAGCCGCTCATAGCCATAATGCGTCCATGGCTGCAGCCAGCCGACGATGAACAGGTTGAGCAGCATCAGCGCCACTGCGTAGGCGTAAGGCACCCGCAGCAGCCGCCCGAAGCCGGCGCCGATCCCGCGCAAAGCGTCCAATTCGCTGCTGGTCGCGAGCTTGCGAAAGGCGAGCAGGATGCCGAGCATCAGTCCGATCGGAATGCCTAGCGCGAAATATTCGGGCAGCAGGTTGGCGAGCATGCGCCACACCACGCTGACCGGACCGCCAGCGTTCACGACGAAGTCGAACAGGCGCAGCATCTTGTCGAGCACGAGCAGCATCGCCGCCAGCAGCAGCGTGCCGAACAGCGGCACCGCCACCGAGCGGGAAATGTAGCGATCGATCAGGGACATCGGCTGCGCACGGGAAAAAGACTGCCTGACACCATCATTTGGCCGCAAAGCCGCGCCATAACCGCAATGTGAGGCTGGGGCTATTCCCGGCCGCGTCTGAATGTCAGCTTATTCATGAGGCGACAGGTTACGGGTACTCCGGCTTCACGGCAGCCCCTCATCCGGGGTCCGGTGACTCCCTCCGCCAGCACGGCGCGAGGGTGAGCATGGCCGTTCGCATCGCCCTCCTGTCCAACCCGAAATCGACGGGTAACCTCAGCAAGCTGCCGCGCATCCGCGCCTTCTGCGCCGAGCATCCCGACATTTTCCATTACGAGGTCGAGCAGGCCAGCCAGATCGGCGAGGCGATGAAGACCATCGCCCGAGTCCGCCCGGCCCTTTTGGTGATCAATGGGGGCGACGGTACCGTCCAGGCCGCGCTGACCGAGCTTCACAACGGCGGCCACTTCGGCAGCGACGTCCCGCCGGTGGCGGTGCTTCCCAACGGCAAGACCAACCTGATCGCGCTCGACCTCGGCGCGCACGGTGATCCGGTCGTCGCGCTCGGCAAGCTGCTCGAGATCGCGCGGCACGACCTTGCCGGTCATGTCGTCGACCGCGAGCTCATCGCGCTGCGCTGCGGCGCGGGCGAGCAGAGCCCGGTGATCGGCATGTTCCTCGGCGGAGCGGGGCTCGCCGACACGATGCTCTACTGCCGCAACCGCATCTACCCGCTCGGGCTACCGAACGGGGTCAGCCACGGCCTCGCCGCCGCCGCTGTGATCCTCCGCGGGTTGTTTGGGCTCAAGGCCAAGTTTTTGCCCCCCGAGCCCACCCCGCTGCAGGTGCTGGTATCGCGCGACGGCAAGATCAGCGGGCGCTTCGCACTGCTTGCCGTGACCACGCTCGAGAAATTGCTGCTCGGCACCGGCATCCGCACCGAGGGCGCGGGCCGGCTCAAGCTGCTGGCGATCGAGCAGCGCCCCGTCTCGATGCTGCGCGGCATCTTCGCGATGCTGTCGAGCACCTTGGTCAAGGGCAAGCTCAGCGGGGTGCATGTCGAGCAGGCCGACGAAATCCAGATCTCGGGCGATCGCTCGAGCGTGATCCTCGACGGCGAGACCTTCGAGGCGCGGACCGACCGGCCCATCCATCTCACCCGGGCGCAGCCGCTCGCCTTCGTCCGGCTCGCCGCCTGATCCCATGAGCCAGTTGGTCGAACTGGTTCGGGCCGAGCTCGAACAGCCGGTCGACCCGCGCGTCGCCGCCATGGCCGCCGCGATCGCCGCGAGACACGGCAGGGCATCCCGCGCGGTGCTGTTCTACGGGTCGTGTCTGCGGGAGAGCCAACTCGACGGGCTGATGCTCGATTTCTACCTGATCGTGTCCGACTATCGCGCCGCCTACGACCGGCGCTGGTTGGCGACCGCCAATCGGCTGATCCCGCCCAACGTCTTCCCCTTCGAACATGACGGGCTCACCGCCAAATATGCGGTGCTCAGCGAAGCCGACTTCCACCGCTTGAACGGCCCCGAGACGCGCAACCCTTCGGTGTGGGCGCGCTTCGCCCAGCCGTCGCGGCTGGTCTGGTCGTCGGACGTCGCCGCCGCAGGCCGCGCCATCGCCGCCGTCGCCCGCGCCGCGCCGACCTTGCTCAGCGCGGCGCTCGCCGAATTGCCCAACGACCAGCCGTCGCTCGACCTGTGGCGCGGCGCCTTCGCGCTGACCTATTCGGCGGAGCTGCGCGCCGAGAAGAAGACCAAGGGCGGCTCGGTGGTCGACGCCGGCCGAGCGCGTTACGAGCGCTTCACCGCCCCCGCCCTGGCCGCCGCCCGTGCCGAGCGCCGGCGTCGCCACGCCAGCTGGCGCCGGCGCCGGATCGAAGGCAAGGCGCTGTCGGTCCTCCGCCTCGCCAAGGCCAGCGCGACTTTCGCCGGCGGCGCCGACTATATCGCGTGGAAGATCAATCGCCACGCCGGGACCGAGATTGAACTGAAGCCGTGGCAGCGCCGCTTCCCGCTGCTCGCGGCGATCAGCCTTGCGCCCCGCCTGCTGCGCAGCCGGGCGATCCGTTAGGGTTCTGACCGCTAGTCCAGCACAACCCAGGTCGGCGCATGGTCGCTGGCCTTCTCCTCGCCGCGGACCCAGCGATCGACCCCCGCCGCAAGCAGCCGGTCCGTCGCCGCCGGACTGAGCAGCAGATGGTCGATCCGGAACCCTGCGTCGCGCTGCCAGCAGCCCGCGGTGTAATCCCAGAAGGTCCACAATTTGTCGTCGCGGGGGTGAAGCGCGCGCAGAGCGTCGGTCCAGCCTTGGAACAGCAGCTTGCGCCAGGCGGCCCGCGTGTCGGGCTGGAGAAGGGCATCATGCGCCATCCGCTCGGCCGACCACACGTCGCGGTCCTCGGCGACGACATTGTAATCGCCCGCCAGCACCACCGCTTGCTCGCTCGCCAGCAGCGTTGCCGCATGCTCGCGCAGCCGCTCCATCCAGCGCAGCTTATACTCAAATTTCTCGGTCCCGATCGGATTGCCGTTGGGGAGGTAGATGGAGGCGACCGTCACACCGCCGACCTCGGCCTCGATATAGCGGCTGTGGCTGTCGTCGGGATCGCCCGGCAGGCCGACGCGGCGCAGGTCCGGCGTCGCGCCCTTGGCCAGGATGGCGACCCCGTTGAACCCCTTCTGGCCGTGCCAAACCGCGCCGTAGCCGGCGGCCTCGATGTCCGCGACCGGCAGCGCCTCATCGGCGCATTTGAGTTCCTGGAGGCAGGCGACGTCGGGTTGCTCGCGCTCCAGCCATTCGACCAGCCGCGGCAGCCGCGCGCGGATCCCGTTGATGTTGAACGTCGCGATTTTCATGGGGGAGGCTTAGCGGCGTGCGGCGTGACCGTCATGCTGAACTTGTTTCAGCACCCATGTCGCCGCGCGCACCGGGGCTGACGAGTTGGACCCCTGAAACAAGTTCAGGGTGACGGCACTAGATACTGAAGCTGCTCCCGCATCCACAGCCGCTTGCCGCGTTGGGGTTCAGGACCTTGAACGCCGACCCACCGAGGTCCTCGATGAAATCGACCTCGCTCCCATCGAGCAGGCCGAGGCTGACACTATCAACGACCAGCTTGACGCCGTCGGTCTCGGCGACCGTGTCGTCGGCGTCCTGCCCCTCGGCCAGTCCGAACTTATAGGAGAAGCCAGCGCAGCCGCCGCCGTCGACCGACAGGCGCAGCACCGCCGGCTTGCCCTGGCGCTCGGCGATCCAGGCGACGCGCTTGGCCGCGGACGGAGTGAGGGTGAGGCTGGTCACGAGCGAAAGATGGGGAGCAGGTCCGCTCCCGGCAAGCTTATTTGGCGCGGCTGGTGGCCGGGCCGCCCATCGCGACCTGATCCATCGACGCGCCGCCGCCGCCGTTGCTGCGCAGCGCCATGATGTAATCGGTCGACTTCATGAAGGGGATCGGGTTGACCGCGCGGCCATCGATCCGGACCTCGTAGTGGAGGTGGCTGCCGGTCGAGCGGCCGGTCGAGCCCATCTTGGCGATGAGGTCGCCGCGGTGAACGCGCTGGCCGTCGTGCACCAGCACCTGGCTCAAGTGGCCGTAGCGGGTCTCGATCCCGCGGCCGTGGTCGATCTTGATGAGGTTGCCGTAGCCGCCGTTGTTCCAGCCGGCGGTTTCGACGGTGCCGTCGGCGGTGGCGTAGATCGGGGTCCCGATCGGGCCGGCGAGGTCGATCCCGGCGTGCATCGCGGCGCGGCCCTGGAACGGATCGGAGCGGACGCCGTAGCTCGAGGTGAAAGCGGCCGTCTTGACCGGCTTGTCACTCGGCACCGCGAACACGCCGTCCTGCAGCGTGTCGAGCCGCTTCCAGCTGGTAAACAGTGCCTTGAAGGTCGGATCGGCCCCGCCACGCAGCGCATCGAGTGGACCGCCGCGGCCCTCGGCCCCGACCCGGGCCGGGGTCAGGCCAAGCTTCTTCAGCTCGCCGGCGGTGACCTGGTAGCGGACGTCGAGTGCCTTCGCGACGAGCGCGGCCTGCTCGGCCTGCAGCGTTTCAAGCTTGGCGAGGCGATCCTTGACCGCCGGCGCGGCATCGCGGGAGACCGCGGCGAGCAGCGCCGGGTCAACCTTGTTGCCGAGCAGCAGCGCCTCGATCACGGCCTGGCGCTGTTCGATCAGGCGGGTGCGCTGCTCCATGACCGGCGGCACCGCCGGCGCGGCCGACGCCACGACTGTCGGCTCGGCGCGCAGCATCCGCGCGGTCGCGAACGCCGACCAGCCGACCAGCAGGGCGGCGACGGCGAGCAGCAGGATCTGGAAAGGCGATGAAAGGCGGATACGGCGCAGGCGGGCCCCGTCGTGGACGAACAGATCGCGGCTGCGCAGCAGTCCGTTCGTCAGGGTCAGGGCATGCGCCATCGGCTCGTTCGCTCCACGTCTTCGCAGTAGCGGCCCACGCCAATCGAGGCGCAGACCGTTGCTGCATACCAGTGCTTCGGGAACTCCCCAGCCCCGTCGCCACGCGCCCGAATTGCCCCTCCGGGTACGTCGCTGGAGAGAAAAGACCGGGGATGGTTAAGCAATTCAACCTTTCGATCCCTGCCTTGGGACGAGCCGCGACGCTAAAGCGACGAAGCGAAGATTATTGCTGATCTTCGTTCCGGGTAGCGGTTTCATCCGCCGACTTGTCCACAGCTCACTGCCGATTCGCATGATTGGGGTTGCGCCCCCATCGCTGGCCGCTACAGCCGTCCACGGGCCACGCCGTCCCAACGCGGCGCGTGCTCTCTGCAAGGAGAGTTTGGATATGACGACCCCGCTACCCGACGTGCGTCCCGCGCGTCCGTTTTTCTCCTCTGGACCGTGCGCCAAGCCGCCCGGCTGGAACCCTGACAAACTCGCTGTTCACAGCCTCGGCCGCTCGCACCGCAGCAAGCTCGGCAAGCAGCGCCTCGGCTATTGCATCGACCTGATGCGCGAGCTTTTGCAGCTCCCCGACAGCCACCGGATCGGCATCGTCCCGGGCTCCGACACCGGCGCGTTTGAAATGGCGATGTGGACCATGCTCGGTGCGCGCGGCGTGACCACGCTCGCCTGGGAAAGCTTCGGCGAGGGTTGGGTCACCGACGCGGTCAAGCAGTTGCGGCTCGATCCGACCGTCATCCGCGCCGACTACGGCCAGCTGCCCGACCTCGGCCAGGTCGACTGGTCGACCGACGTCCTATTCACCTGGAACGGCACCACCAGCGGCGTCCGCGTGCCTGATGGCGAGTGGATCGCCGCCGATCGCGAAGGCCTCAGCTTCGCCGACGCGACCAGCGCGGTGTTCGCCTACGACCTGCCGTGGGACCGGATCGATGTCGCCACCTTCTCGTGGCAGAAGGTGCTCGGCGGCGAAGGCGCGCACGGGGTCCTGATCCTCGGCCCGCGCGCGGTCGAGCGGCTCGAGACCTACGTTCCCGCCTGGCCGCTTCCCAAGCTGTTCCGGTTGATGAGCAAGGGCAAGCTGACCGAAGGCATCTTCAAGGGCGAGACGATCAACACCCCCTCGATGCTCGCGGTCGAGGACGCAATCTTCAGCCTCGAATGGGCCAAGAGCGTCGGCGGCCTCAAGGGCATGATCGCGCGCTCGGACGCCAACGCCGCCGCGCTCGATCGCATCGTCGAACAGCGCGACTGGCTGCACCACCTCGCCGCCAACCCGGCCAGCCGCTCGAAGACCAGCGTCTGCCTGACTCTCGACGGCGCCGACGAGGCGCGGATCAAGGCGATGGCTGCGCTGCTCGAGCAGCACGACGCCGCCTACGACATTGCCGGCTACCGCGACGCCCCGCCGGGCCTGCGCATCTGGTGCGGCGCGACGGTCGACACCGCCGACATCGAAGCGCTCGGCCCCTGGCTCGACTGGGCGTGGGCCGAGACGGCCGCCTGACTTGCGTACTCCCGCGAAGGCGGGAGCCCAGTAGCTTCACATCAAACTTGGCTCTCGCCTGCGCGGGAGCACAGCCTCAGGGATCACCTAATGACCCAACCCAAAGTCCTCATCTCCGACAAGATGGACCCCAAGGCCGCCGCCATCTTCCGCGAGCGCGGCATTCAGGTCGACGAGATCACCGGCAAGACCCCCGACGAGCTCGCCGCGATCGTCGGCGACTATGACGGGCTCGCCATCCGCTCCTCGACCAAGGTCACATCCAAAATCCTCGAGGCGGCGACCAATCTCAAGGTCGTCGGACGCGCCGGCATCGGAGTCGACAATGTCGACATCCCCGCCGCCACCTCGCGCGGCGTGGTGGTGATGAACACCCCCTTCGGCAATTCGATCACCACCGCCGAACACGCCATCGCCTTGATGTTCGCGCTCGCCCGCCAGCTGCCCGAGGCCGACGCCTCGACCCAGCAGGGCAAGTGGGAAAAGAACCGCTTCATGGGGGTCGAGCTGACCGCCAAGACCTTGGGCCTGATCGGCGCGGGCAACATCGGCTCGATTGTCGCCAGCCGCGCGCTCGGCCTCAAGATGAAGGTGGTCGCCTTCGACCCCTTCCTCACCCCCGAGCGCGCGCTCGAAATGGGCGTGGAAAAGGTCGAGCTCGACGAGCTACTCCGCCGCGCCGACTTCATCACGCTCCACACCCCGCTGACCGACCAGACCCGCAACATCCTCAGCCGCGATAACTTGGCGAAGTCCAAGCCCGGCGTCCGCATCATCAACTGCGCGCGCGGCGGGCTGATCGACGAGGCCGCGCTTAAGGAAGCGCTCGACAGTGGCCAGGTCGCCGGAGCCGCCCTCGACGTCTTCGAGACCGAGCCCGCCACCGCCTCGCCGTTGTTCGGCACCCCCGGCTTCGTCTCCACCCCGCACCTCGGCGCCTCGACCAGCGAAGCGCAGGTCAACGTCGCCATCCAGGTCGCCGAGCAGATGAGCGACTTCCTGCTTGCCGGCGGGGTCACCAACGCCATCAACATGCCGAGCCTCAGCGCTGAGGAAGCGCCGCGCCTCAAGCCCTACATGGCGCTCGCCGAGAAGCTCGGCCGGCTGGTCGGCCAAGTACTCGGCGACACTGTCCGCAGCGTCGCGATCGAAGTCGAGGGCGCTGCCGCCGAATTGAATCAGAAGCCGATCACCGGCGCGGTTCTCGCCGGCCTGATGGGCACCTACAGCCAGACGGTGAACATGGTTAACGCGCCTTTCCTCGCGAAGGAGCGCGGGCTTGACGTGCGCGAGGTGCGCCACGAACGCGAGGGCGATTATCACACCCTCGTCCGGGTCACCGTCGGCACCGACAGCGGCGAGCGGACCGTCGCCGGCACCCTGTTCGGCAACAGC
This sequence comes from Sphingomonas ginsengisoli An et al. 2013, assembly GCF_009363895.1. Classification (NCBI taxonomy): domain Bacteria; kingdom Pseudomonadati; phylum Pseudomonadota; class Alphaproteobacteria; order Sphingomonadales; family Sphingomonadaceae; genus Sphingomonas; species Sphingomonas ginsengisoli (ex An et al. 2013). The sequence continues at coordinate 1,729,790 of NZ_CP045434.1, forward strand.
GGCCCGCGGCTCGTCGACATCTTCGGCGTACCGGTCGAAGCCGAGCTGGCGGGAGCGATGCTCTACATCGTCAACAGTGACGCCCCCGGCTTCATCGGCAAGCTCGGTACGACGCTGGGGTCCGCCGGCCTCAACATCGCCACCTTCAACCTCGGCCGCCGCGCCGCGGGCGGCGAAGCCGTCGCCCTGGTCGCGGTCGACGAGCCGGTGCCGGCGCCGGTCGTCAAGCAACTCTGCGCGCTCGACGGGGTGCGCGAGGTGGTGCCGCTCACATTCTGAGCGAATGTCCGCTTTCGACCCATTGCGGACATTGAACATCTTCCGCATCCTGGGCGCGTGGCCAAGGTTAACCCGTTCTCACCCGAGGCGCGCGACCCCTTCTTCGTTCCTGACCGAACGGCGGAGGTGATGACATTCACCATCGCTGCCGCTGGCACGGCCTTTGTTCTGGTCTCTCCATTCCTAATACCACTCACCTTAAGCGGTATCGCGGGTATCGCGTTTGGCGGATTGTTGACCGCATCTTTGTGGGTCCAAGGTTTCGGAGAGCGAAGGCACCGCCTCCGCCGAGCAGATAGAGTCGCAGAATTGACCGCAGGATTGCTAGCGGTTGCCGAGGACACGCAACAGTCCTGAACGTCTGCCTTCCACCCATTGCGGACATTCGGGGTGGTGAAGGCACACTCCGAACGATTTCCTGCAAGCTTTGCCCGCATAAGGTGTAAGCTGTTGTTTCCGCGTATTGGTTTCGACTCAGTCGGAGCCTGACGCACGGCGTTGCTGCCGGTCAAATCGCATTCCGCGAAGGCTCCGGTTTCCGAAGGCCTTGGCCATGGAATTGATTACGCCTCTACGCTTCGAACCTGCTGCGAGCCTTGCCCTTGCCTTGGTCGGCACATCCAGAGCGCCGCTCCTCCTGCTGGACGATCATTTCAAGGTCGTCAGCGCCAGCGTGTCCTTTTGCCGCGATTTCGATATCGACCCCCTTACGATCGAGGGTCTGAGCCTCGCGAAGGTCGGTGCGGGTGAGTGGGCAGTGCCCCAGTTACAGTCCTTGCTCCAGGCGACCCTGCTCGGGAGCGCCGGCGTCGATGCATATGAGATGGAACTGGTCCGTGACGGTCGCGACAAGGCCTGCGTCATTGTCAACGCCCAGAGGATCGACCTTGGCGATGGCCATCTTCCGCTAATTGCAATGACTGTGACCGACGTCACCGCGTCACGGCTCGCCGCACGGATCAAGGACGCGTTGGTAAGGGACAAGGAAGTGCTGCTGCGAGAATTGCAGCACCGGGTCGCGAACAGCCTTCAGATCATCGCTAGCGTGCTCATGCAAAGCGCTCGCCGTGTGCAATCGGACGAAACCCGCAACCACCTCTACAGCGCGCACAATCGCGTCATGTCAGTCGCGACCCTCCAGAGGCAGCTGGCGATTTCGAGCGATGACCAGGTGAAGCTGCGCGACTATCTGAAGGAACTGTGTTCCAGCATCGGCGCCTCGATGATTGACGATTCGCAACGCGTCCGCCTTACCGCCACCGCCGACGACAGCGAAACGGCCGCGAACGTTTCAGTCAGTCTCGGACTGATCGTCACCGAACTCGTCATCAATGCGCTCAAGCATGCCTTTCCCGGAGCCGACCAGAAGGGTGCGATCACGGTCGATTACGCGAGGGCGGGCGACGGCTGGATCCTCAACGTCGACGATGACGGCGTCGGGCTCGAAGCGGGCGAAGGCCAAGGCAAGCCGGGCCTCGGAAGCGGGATTGTCGATGCGCTGGCAAAGCAGCTTGGCGCGACCGTCTCGACCAGTGACAGAAACCCAGGAACGAGGGTTTCGGTCGTCGCGCCCAAGTGACGCCGGACCTCGGATGCCCGTCCCGGATTTCGGCTCGCCTAGACGGGGTGAGCCATCGCTGTTTCGACCGCCTTTACCAGCGTCTCTAGGCGGAATGGTTTTACTACAAGCGGATAGAGCGGCATCTTGCTCCGCACTTCGTCGGGGGTCCCCGTGATGAAGACCACTGGAATATCCGGGCCCGAGCATATGACGTTCACGGCGTCGATACCCGTCCCTGTTTCCAGTTCGACATCGGCCGTGATCAATTGCGGGCAGGTCTTCACGGCAAAGGCCATTGCGGCCTCGCTGGACTGAGCCACGTCGAAACTGTCGAATCCAAGATCCGACAGTATGGTTTCGATTGTGAAGGCAATCGCGGGTTCGTTTTCAATGATGAGCGCGTGCATAGGCTCTTTTCGGAGCGGGGAAGCACCATGTCTCTCGGGAGCCGAGAACTTAGGGGTCTACCGTGGCTTGGAACGACATGGTCACATTGTCGACATAGCTCATAGCGAAGTGGAGATGGGCTTTGTTCCTAACTCTGCTTTCCTCCATTGGGCGCCGCTCTTCCGAATGTCCGCTTTCCACCCATAGCGGACATTCACTCATCTCTTGAACAATAGGATTTGACCTGCTTGCCTACAGCAGCGGTTCGCCCACGTCTTTGACAATCGAGCAGGCATCGCGCGATCGCGAGGTGATCGCGCCGAAGGGGCAAAGGGTCACAGCAGGGAAACATGGAAACTTCGGCGTCGGGACTTGCCGATGGCGGAAATCTCGCGAATTCCATCAAGCGCTCGGACCCCGGGTAAGGGCCGCACCAAGGAAACTTTGTAATTCTGCCGATCGTCAGCGTCAGATGTTACTTTGGCCTGCCGGTACGCTCGCAGGGATGCCGGCCGCGCCATCGGCGTCGACCGGGCATTCGTCGACCACGCCCACCCCGAAGCAGGTCATCGACAGCGAGCCCATCGCGTAGCCGTGGACGAGCGCGCGGGCGCCCTCGCCCGCCGCGGCGGCAAGGCCGGCGGTGTAGAGCAGCGGCACGAAATGGTCGGGGGTCGGCACCGCCCGGGCGTAATCGGGATGGTCGACCAGCTTCAGCACCGCGCCGGGATCGTCGCGCAGCTGCTGCTCGGCCGCCTCGTCGAACCGCCGATTCCAGTCGAACGCAGTGTCGGGCTCGCGCCACTGCACCTCGCGCAGATTGTGGACCACATTGCCGCTCGCCAGGATCATCACGCCGCGCTCGCGAAGGGCCGCCAGCTTGGCGCCCAACTCGACATGATAGTCGAGCGGCTTGAGCGCGTTGATCGACAGCTGGACGACCGGGATGTCGGCCTTGGGATAGAGGTGGGCGAGCACGCTCCACGTCCCGTGGTCGAGGCCCCACTGGTCCTGGTCGAGCCCGACCCAGGTCGGCTTGACCTCTTCGGCCACCTCCGCCGCCAGCTCGGGCAGGCCGGGCGCGGGATAGTCGAACGCGTTGAGCGCCGGCGGAAAGCCATAGAAATCGTGGATCGTCCGCGGCCGCGCCATCGCGGTCACCGCGGTCGCCCCGATGTACCAGTGCGCCGATACCACCAGGACCGCGCGCGGCCGCGGCAGATCGCGCCCCATGCCGGCCCACGCCCTGGTGAAGTCGTTCTGCTCGAGCGTATTCATCGGGCTGCCGTGGCCGATGAACAGGGCGGGCATGGGGGCGGCGGTCGGCATGGCGGCTCCTGTCGGCGAGTTGCGCGACGCTAGCACGTTCGCGCGCCCGCCTCACTTCCGTTGACCGATTTCCCGGTCCGCCGCCGCGGCGTGCTTGACCATCTGTTAACTTGTTCACGGCACGGTCGGCGCAACAGGGACGAGGCCTCTTGATGTCGACCGCCGTACAAACCGCGCTGCCACTCGGGAATGAGAACCGCCGCTACGCTTCGCGGCGCGCGCTGCGGCTCGGTGCGACCCTTGCCGACCGGGGCGTCGAGGTGACGATTCACGATCTCTCCCCGACCGGCTTGCTGATCGAAACCGCCGAGCGGCTGGCGCCCGGCGAGACGCTGTTCGTCGACCTGCCCGAGCGCGGCCCAACCGCGGCCAGCGTCGCCTGGCACAGCGGACGTTTCTACGGCTGCGAATTTGAGCTGAGCATTCCCGCCGCCGCAGTCAGCGCCGCGCTGCTGCGCAGCCCCGCTGCCAAGCCGGCCGCCACCGACGACGGTTTCGACATCACCCGCCTGCAGGAACTTGCCGCGCAGGTCGAAGCCTATGCGCCCGAAGACGACCGCTATGCGCTGCGCACCCGCGGCACCGTGCTGATCGCCCTCATGGTCGTCAGCTGGAGCGCGATCCTGTGGACGGTGTCGCTGGCGTTCTAGCCAACCGCCATATCCTTTAGAGCATCGCCAGAAACTGGACCTTCCGCGCGCGCTCGCCTAGGCGCCTTGCCATCCATCATCGGCAGTTTGGAAGGACCGGCGCGTGGGCAACGTCACCGTCATCGGCGGGCAGTGGGGCGACGAGGGCAAGGGCAAGATCGTCGACTGGCTCGCCAGCCGCGCCGACCTCGTGGTGCGCTTCCAGGGCGGCCATAACGCCGGCCACACCCTGGTCGTCGGCGGCAACGTCTACAAATTGTCGCTGCTTCCTTCGGGCATCGTTCGCGGCACCCCGTCGATCATCGGCAATGGCGTCGTGCTCGATCCATGGGCGCTGCGCGACGAGGTCGAGCGGATCCGCGCGCAGGGCGTGGCGGTCACCCCCGACATTCTCCGCCTGGCCGAGACCTGCCCGCTGATCCTGCCGATCCACCGCGATCTCGACGCGCTGCGCGAGGATGCCAGCGGGGCCTCGAAAATCGGCACGACCCGCCGCGGGATCGGGCCCGCCTATGAGGACAAGGTCGGCCGCCGTGCGATCCGGGTCTGCGACCTCGCCCACCTCGGTGAGCTCGATCCTTTGCTCGATCGCCTGTGCGCGCATCATGACGCGCTGCGCGCCGGCTTCGGGCAGCCGCCGGTCGACCGCGCCCAGCTCAAGGCCGACCTCGCCGAGATCGCCGACTTCGTGCTGCCCTTCGCCCGCCCGGTGTGGGTCGACCTCGACGAAGCACGCGGCCGCGGCCGCCGTATCCTGTTCGAGGGCGCGCAGGGGGTGCTCCTCGACGTCGACCACGGCACCTACCCGTTCGTCACCTCGTCCAACACCGTCGCCGGGACTACCGGCAGCGGCAGCGGGACGGGACCGTCGGCGGCGGGGTTCGTCCTCGGCATCGTCAAGGCCTACACCACCCGCGTCGGCGCCGGACCCTTCCCGACCGAACTCCACGACGAGGTTGGCGAGCGCATCGGCGAGCGCGGCCGCGAATTCGGAACGGTCACCGGCCGCCGCCGTCGCTGCGGCTGGTTCGACAGCGTGCTGGTCCGCCAGGCAGTGGCGGTGAGCGGGATCACCGGCGTCGCCTTGACCAAGTTGGACGTGCTCGACGGACTCGACACCATCCGCATCTGCACTGGCTACCGGATCGACGGGCGCGACTTCAGCTATCTGCCGCCCCACGCTGCCGACCAGGCGCGGGTCGAGCCGGTCTATGAAGACATCCCCGGCTGGAGCGAGAGCACCGCCGGCGCCCGCAGCTGGGCCGAACTACCCGCCCAGGCGATCAAATACATCCGACGGGTTGAGGAGCTGATCCGCTGCCCGGTCGCGCTGGTCTCGACCAGCCCCGAGCGCGACGACACCATTCTGGTCCGGGACCCCTTTGCCGGCTGATGACGAAGATGGTTCGCAAGGGCGACTTGCCGACCAAGGTCTGCGCCGCCTGCCAGCGACCGTTCGCCTGGCGCAAGAAATGGGCGCGCGACTGGGAGCAGGTGAAATATTGCTCGGATCGTTGCCGTTCGGCGACCGCGCCCAAATCCTGACGGGCCACGAGTACCACTAAAAAGGGGCGGGCCCGCGCGGCCCCGCCCCAGTTGGTCTCGTTTGAGAGGGATCAGCAGTCGGCCGAAGCCCCCGCTGATCCCCGCAAATCCTAGAAGTGCACCGCCGCGCCGACGCGATAGTAGCGGCCCAGGATGCCTTGGAAGTAGGTCGAAGTGCCCCCGCTCGCCGGGTACGGATAGGGCGGCTTGACGTCGAACAGGTTGTCGACACTGCCCCGGAAGGTGAAGCGCGTCCCGACATTGTAGGCCAGCGACAGGTTCGTGAAGATGAACGGTCGCACCGTCGAAACCGAGTAGAAATCGGCGCTCGCATTCGGATCGATCTTAGCCTTGCCGACGTAATTGAACTGCAGTTGGCCGCTAAATGCTCGGGTGTCGTAGCTTAGCCCGAGGATACCCTTGTGGCGGCTGTAGCCGACCGAATCGTCGATGATGGTCGGCGCGTCGCCGGCATTGGCCTGGTTGGTCAGCGTATCGAGATACTGGTAGCTCACATTGACCCCGACCCGGCTGCCCGCCCCCAGGAAGGGCGTCGGGCGGCGATAGTCGATGCTGGCGATCACGCCCTTGTAACGCAGCTGCGCCGAGTTGAAGTAGCTCGTCCCGACGCTGTTAAGCTGGCCACTCGCGTCTCGGCTGAGCAGGGCGCAGAACGGATTATTGGGATAGGTCGTCGAGTCGTAGCAGGCTGCCACCACCTGACTGTTGGAGAACTGGCTGATGGCATTCTTCAGCTTGACGCTGACATAGTCCACCGTGGCGTTGAACCCCGGCAGGAAGCGCGGGGTGATCACCGCGCCGGCCGTGATGCTATCCGACTTTTCGTTGGTCAGGTCGGGGTTGCCGAAGGTGAAAGTCGGGAACGACCGCTGGTTGGACAGCGAGCGGAAGTTCGCCGGCAGCCCGGCGGCGGTGCAGTTGGCGGCGCGGGTCGTCGGATCCGGGCCCTGGTTGCGCAGGGTCTGGTCGCAGACGTCGGTTGCAAAACCAAACGCGCTCGACCGCGGGTTAAACGCTTCGGTCACCGAAGGCGCACGCACCGCGCGGGTGTAGGCGCCGCGGAAGGCGATATCCCGGATGGGGGCATAGCGGATCTGGCCGGTGTAGGTCGGATCGCTGCCCGCGAGCGAGTTCCAGATGTAGCGGCCGGCCGTCTGTACCGTCAGGGCGTAGACGCCCGGAACGTGGTTGGCCGGCGAGATGATGTCGGCCTTGAGCTCTCCGAAGATCTCGTTGGTGTGATACTTACCGAATACCGGATCGATCGGCACCGAGCGGCCGTAACTGCCGCGCTGCGACGAATCGCCCGTACCCGAACCGTAATAGAAGACGCCCGGATCGAAGCTCGAGCTTTCCTGGCGATGTTCGAACCCGGCCGCGAAGCCGAGGTCGCCGCCGGGCAACGAGAACAGCCCACCCGAGATCGACGCCACGAAGTCGAGCTGCTTGTTGAGGTTGCGCGGGGTGGCGATGGTGGTGATGTAATCCTTGACCGCCTGGCTGTTCTGCTGGCCGAATGGATTGAACGGCACGCAGGTCCCGCTGATCGTAGCAACCGGCGAGTTGGCGTAGGGCGCGCAGACGATGTTGCCATTGGCGTCGACCGTCGAGTTGAGCGCGTTGAGGAAATTCTGCTGGTTGAGTTCGGGATTGCGGCTGTTCACCGTCGCCCGGCCGTAGTTAGCGAACGCCTCGAACTTCCACGGCTTGGCGGCGAGGACGTGCAGGTCGCCATCGATGCCGCCGACCACGCGAAACACCTGACTCTTGCCGACCGACACGCCCGACGACAGGTCGGTGCTGGCCCGGCTCAGGTAGAAATAGTCCTGATTGTCGACGATGCCGAGGTTCTGATCCGAAAACTCATTGTTGGCGATCGAGTTGGCGATTGCCGTCCGGGCCGCCGCCGACAGAAACGGGTTGCTGAGCGGAATGATGAGGTTGCCGTCGCGGGTGCCCGCGGCATCGAATAGGCCAGTATTGTAAACCGGCTGCGCGGCAAGGTTCTTGCCCTTGCTGACGCTGTACCAACCCTCGCCGAACAAGCGAATGTTGTCGGTCAGCTGATACGACAGCTCGGTGTTGATGTTGTAGCGCTTGAGGTCGGTCAGCAGATTCGACACTGACTGCAACGAAAAGCCGTTGCCGCCGCTGGTAAAGACGTTGAAGCCGTCGTCCGGGCCGATCACGCCGCCGAAGTCGATCGGGATGAGGTTACCATTGCTGTCGAAGCGCACCGACTGGCCGGCCGCGTTGCGGACGTTGAAGTCGCCGCCAACGAGCGTGGCGACTTGCGGGCTTAGCGGGAAGTCGAGCCCGAACGGTCCCCCGCCGACCACGGGCGCGCCGTTGGGATCGACCGAGGTGATGCGGAAGTCGTTGTAGATTACCTGCGGACCGGTGCCGCTGCGCGACTGGTCGAAGCGGTTGTCGAGCGCCGTCACCCCGCGGTCGGTAGCGAGCAACCCTTTCGAGACGTTATACTCGCCCGCCACTGTGATGTTGCCGCGGCCGTTCCCGAAGTTCTGACCGGCCAGGAAGCGGATGCGATAATCTGGGGCGTCGCCGCGCTGCGAAATGCCCGACTGCGCGTCGATGTCGAGGCCCTGATAGTTCTTCTTGAGGATGATGTTGATGGTACCCGCGATCGCATCCGAACCATAGATCGGCGCGCCGATGGCGGCGACTGTCTCAACCCGATCGATCAGCTTGGTCGGAATGACGTTCAGGTCGACCTGGCTGCCGCCGGCGCCCGTGGGACCGAAGATCGATGACGTGTTTGACGACACGAAGCGGCGGCCGTTGACCAGCGTCAGGGTGCGTTGCGAGCCGAGGCCGAGGAAGTCGACGAAGCTTTGCCCGGCGCCAAAGCCCGACTGACTCGCACCAACCGGCGAAGCGCCCGGGACGCCGAAGGTCGGCAGTTCATTGAGCGCCTGCGCCACGGTCTGGTAGCCGCGGGCGTCGAGTTGTTTGGAATCGATCACTTCGATCGGCGAGGCCGTCTCGATGCCCCGCCGTGCGATGCGCGAGCCGGTGACGACCACGTCGTCGTTGGCGACTGTACCATTTTCCGGCGGCCTGGTGACAGTGCTCGTCGCCGGAGCAGTTCCGGCGCCTTGGCTGTCGGTGCCGCCCGGGGGGCAGGACACGCCGGGGGCCGGAATAGACCCGTCGGGGCAGCGGTCGCTGGTGCTCTGCGGACTGGCGGTCTGGGCGAACGCGGGCGCGGCTGCGAGGGTCGCGACTACCGATATTGAGGAGAACAGCAGCTGGCGGGCCGAAAGGGTCAAATGATTTCTCCGAGCAAGCGAGACGATTCCGATGAGTCAAAGCCTCACCAGAATCGGCAACGTTACAATTGGAAATGCCGAAAAAGGCGCAGGAAGTAAGCGAACTGCGACTTATTTGTCACAATACGGCGGCCGTTTGGAGAATTATCGAGGCACGCGGTCGGCCGAGAGCGGCCTCGCCGGCAGCCGTCAGACCGTTGCGATGTCCGGCGCGTCCTCGGCCTTCATACCGATCACGTTGTAGCCCGCGTCAACGTGGTGGACTTCACCCGTCACGCCGCTCGACAGGTCGCTCAGCAGATAGAGCCCGGCCCCGCCGACGTCCTCGATGGTGACATTGCGACGCAGCGGGCTGTTGAGCTCGTTCCATTTCAAAATGTAGCGGAAGTCGCCGATCCCGCTCGCCGCGAGCGTCTTGATCGGTCCGGCCGAGATCGCGTTGACCCGGATGTTCTCCTTGCCGAGGTCGGCGGCGAGATATTTGGTCGCGGTCTCGAGCCCCGCCTTGGCGACGCCCATGACGTTGTAGTGCGGGATGACTTTCTCGGCGCCGTAGTAGGTCAGCGTCAGCAGCGATCCGCCATTTGGCATCAGCCGGGCGGCGCGCTGGGCGACGGCGACGAAGCTGTAGACCGAGATGTTCATGGTCAGCAGGAAATTGTCGAGGGTCGTGTCGACGAACCGGCCGCGCAGCTCATTCTTGTCCGAAAAGCCGATCGCGTGGACCAGGAAGTCAATCGTCCCCCACTTTTGCTCAAGCTCGGCGAAGGTGCGGTCGAGCGCGGCCATGTCGCTGACGTCGCAGTCGAGCAGAAACGGCTCGTGCCCGAGCTGCTCGGCGAGCGGCCTGACCCGCTTTTCCAGCGCATCGCCCTGATAGGAGAAGGCCATCTCGGCGCCTTGGTCGGCGAGCTGGCGGGCAATGCCCCAGGCCAGCGAACGGTCGTTGGCGAGGCCCATGATCAGCCCGCGCTTGCCCTGCATCAATCCCGTCATGTCGAAGGCTCGTCCCTGTTGTCCGTCTTCACCACCTTATCCGCGAGCGCTGCGAGCGGCTCGGGTCCGGCATTCGGGGCTTCCACCGGCAATTGGCCGGCGTACGGCCCCGAATATTGTTCGCCCTCTAGCGCGACCGCTTCGGTTTCGGCCAGTGCCGCGTTGAGCTCGGCCCCCATCACCACGCCAAGGCCGATGACGAAGAAGAACAGGAGCGCGATCATCACCCCGGCAAGGCTACCGTAGGTCAGGCTATAACCGCCGGCCAGCCGCATCGCCTGCGGCAGCAGTTCGGCGGTCAGCAGCCACCAGCTCGTCACCAAAACCGCGCCCGGCCATTTACGGCACTCGATGCGGCGGTAGCGGCGCGGGGTCAGCACCACGAAGACGATGTAGATGGCGATGTAGAGCGCCACCGCAGGGATCAATTTGTAGATGGGGAAAGAACTGGTCAGCGGCGCCAGGCGCGGGAAGACGTGGATGATCAGCGCCTCGACCGAGCTGAGTGCCACCGAGGCGGCGAAGGCCGTCATCAGCAGAAGCACCGACGCGAGAATGAAGCCGATCGACATCAGCCGATATTCCCAGAAGGGCGCGCTATATTTCACTCCATAGGCGCGGCGCAGGATGTCGCGTAGCGTCTCGATGAAGCTCGCCGCGGTCCACAGCCCGACGATCCCGCCGAACCACAACAATGGCCCGGTGCGCGCGGTGAGCACTTCCTGGACCGGGGCGACCAGCAATTTGCGAATGTCGGGCGGGACCTGGAGCAGGACGAAGTTGACCGTGTGCATCGCGTCTTCGCTGCGCCCGAGCAGATGGGCGAGTGCGGCGGCACTGATGAAGAAGGGGAACATCGCGACCAGCGATAGGTAAGCAAGGTTGCCGGCGTGGATGAACCCGTCGCTGTAAACCCCGACCAGCACGCGCTTGGCGATCTCGAACGGCCGCTGGCCCGGCTTGAGCCGATCGACCACCTTGCTGCCGAAACGGGCCTGCAGCTCGGCGAGGCGCTTGCGCCGCGCTTCGGGCGATTGGGGAGATAGGCCGAGCACGTCGGTGGGCTAGACGCCCAAGGCCGCCCGCGGGTTGCCGCCGCCGGTCCAATCGGCGGCAAAGCGCTCGAGCGCGGCATCACCGGCGGGGAGGTCGACACTCAGCGTCACCAGTTGGTCACCGCGCTTGCCGCTCTTGCTCGAGAAGCCACGGCTCTTGATCCGCAGCACCTTGCCCGAAGACGCGCCCTTGGGAACGGTGAGCATCACCGGCCCGTCGGGCGTGGGCACCTTGACCTTGGCGCCGAGCACGGCCTCGTTAAGTGAGACCGGCAAGGTCAGACGGACATCGTCGCCATCCCGCGAAAAGAAGCGATGCGGCTCGACGACGATCGTGATGAGCGCGTCGCCATTGCCCGCCGTGCCGGGCTCGCCACGGCCCGCGATGCGAATCTTGGTGCCGTCTTCGACCCCGGGCGGAAGCTTGAGGTCGATCGCCTTGCCGTCGCGTAGAGTGACCCGCTGGGCGGTCAGCGTGGCAGCATCGGTGAACGGCACGGTCAATCGGTAGGCAACGTCATTGCCCTTTTGCGGCTGGGACCGGCGACCGAACCCGCCGAACCCGCCGCCGGCTCCGGGTCGACCGCCCCCGCCCCCACGATTGAAGATCCCCTCGAACAGGTCCGACAAGTCGACCCCGTCGGCGTCGCTGAACCCTTCAAAGCCGCCGCTGCCGGGGCTCGGTCCGGTGTAGCCCGCACCAGCGCCGCTGAAGCCGCCGCCGAATGGCATCTTGGGATTGCCATCCTCATCGAGCTCACCGCGGTCGTAGCGGGCGCGCTTGTCCTTGTCGGACAGCAGATCGTAGGCGGCGGTCACCTGGCTGAAGCGCTCGGCCGCCTTGGGATTGTCCTTGTTGGCGTCAGGATGAAGCTGCTTGGCGAGGCTGCGATAGGCCTTCTTGATCTCGGCGTCGGTGGCGCCGCGCTTGATCCCAAGCCGTGCGTAGAGGTCCATGGGGCGGTGTCTTAGGCGCAAACCACACCGGCGCGCTAGGTGGTTCGCCTTGCTTGCCTGCGGTGGGGTCGCGGCTTAGAGCCCCAGGCCATGGCCGACGACCCCTTCGCCCTGTTCGAGCAATGGTTCGCCGAGGCTCAGACCCATGAACCCAACGATCCCGACGCGATGGCGCTGGCGACGGCCACCCCCGACGGACGGCCGTCGGTCCGGATGGTGTTGATGCGGCTGCACGGGCCGCAAGGGTTCGGCTTCTTCACCAATCTCGAGAGCCGCAAGGGCGAGGAGATCGCCGCCAATCGCCACGCCGCGCTGTGCATCCACTGGAAATCGTTGCGCAAACAGGTCCGCGCCGAAGGCCAGCTCGAGCCGGTTAGCGAGGCGGAAGCCGACGCCTATTTCGCGAGCCGCTCGCGCACCAGCCGGATCGGCGCTTGGGCGAGCGACCAGTCGCGACCGCTGGCCAGCCGCGCGACTTTTCTCGATCGGGTCGAGCAGGTGAAGGAACGCTTCGGCGATGGCCCGGTCGAACGGCCCCCACACTGGTCGGGCTTTCGCCTCGTTCCCGAGCGGATCGAATTTTGGGAAGACGGCGAGTTCCGCTTGCATCACCGCCGTCTGTTCACCCGCCGCGCCGACGGCGGCTGGGACGAAGGGCTGCTTTTCCCATGAGGGTTACGGGCGAGGAGCGCGCCAAGCTGTCGACCCGCGCCGCGCTCGCCAGCGTCGGCATGGCGAGCCTCCTGCTGGTGGCCAAGGGCTGGGCGGCGATCGCGACCGATTCGACCGCGATGCTCGGCAGCCTTGCCGACACCGCGCTCGACCTTATCGCTAGTTTGGTGACGCTGGCCGGGGTGCGGATCGCAGCGATTCCGGCCGACCACGATCATCGCTTCGGACATGGCAAGGCCGAGGCGCTGGTGGCGCTCGCACAGGTGGTCCTGATTTCAGTCAGCGCGATCGGCATCGGCTGGCGCGCGGTGCAGCGGCTGCTCGAAGGGGCGCCGACCGAAAATGCCGAGCTGGGCGTGGGGGTGTCGATCCTCGCGATGGCCGCGACCGCGCTGCTGCTCGCCTATCAGAAGCGCGTGATCAGCCGGACCGGCTCGGTCGCGATCCAGACCGACAATCTGCATTACAAGTCCGACTTCGTGCTCAACGGCGCGGTGATCGTCGCTTTGGTGCTCGACCAGTGGCTCAGCATCAGCGGCGCAGATGCGGTGTTCGGGATCGGGATTGGGCTGTGGCTGCTGTGGGGCGCGTGGCACGCCGCGGGCGAGAGCGTCAACCAACTGATGGACGCCGAATGGCCGCTCGATAAGCGCGAGGCCTTTCTGGGCGCCTGCGCCGAATATCCCGAGCTCAAGGGCATTCACGACGTTCGAACCCGTACCGCGGGCATGCATGATTTCATCCAGTTCCACGTCTGGGTGCCCGAGGATTGGACCGTCCGTGAGGCCCATGACAAACTCGATTCGATCGAGGAGAAACTGCAGCAGCGTTTCCCTGGAACAGAGATTCTGATGCACTTCGACCCCGAGGGGCATATCGATCGCGAAGGCATGCTGCCGCATCATCTGACGGAACGCCGATGATTCTGCCCTTCTTCCAGGTCGATGCCTTCGCGCCGACCCCGCTGACTGGCAATCCCGCCGCGGTGATGCCGCTCGAGCAATGGCTGCCCGACGCGCAGCTTCAGGCGATCGCGGCCGAGAATAATCTCAGCGAGACCGCCTTTGCGGTGCCGCTCGATGGCGAGGACGCCGACTATCACCTCCGCTGGTTCACCCCGACGGTCGAAGTCGACATGTGCGGCCACGCTACGCTCGCTTCGGGACACATCCTGCTGACCGGCGAGCGGGTGCGGTTCCGGACCCGCTCGGGCGTGCTGACTGTCGAGCGGCATGAAGACCTGCTGCGGCTGAGCCTACCGGCCTCGACCGTCGTCGAGGCCACCGCACCCGAGGCGCTGGCGGCGCTCGGTGTCACCGGCCCGGTGCAGCGCGGCAGCGGCGGCAATGGCGCGATCATCGTCGTCCTCGAGAATGAGGCAGCGGTGCGCGCGGTGCGGCCCGACTTCACCGCGCTGGCCGCGATCGACGCGTTGGTGATGGTCACCGCGCCGGGCGTCGAGACCGACGTCGGGAGCCGGGTATTCGCGGCTTATCACGGGATCGACGAGGATCCGGTCACGGGGTCGGCGCATGCGGCGCTGGTGCCTTACTGGTCGGCGCGGCTCGGGCGGACCCGCTTCAGCGCCGCGCAGGTCGGCCCGCGCGGCGGCCTGCTCGACTGCGAGCTTGCCGGCGACCGTGTGCTTCTGTCGGGCCGCTGCTGGACGGTGATCGAGGGCAGCTTCCAGCTCTAGCCGGCCAGCGCGGCTACGAGGGCGTCGAGCAACGGCAACTGGCTCTTGAGCATGGCTTCGCGTGCACCGGCGATGTCGAACCAGCGCGCCTCGACAACCTCAGGGAAACGTTCGAGCTGACCCGATCGTGGCGGCCACTCCATCTCGAACTCGATGCTGGTCAGGGCGGCGGGATCGAACTCTCCCTCCGCCGCGAATGCCTCGACAAGCTTGCCGCCTGCCTGGCGGACGGTGCTGAGTGGCCAGGGCGGAGCGCCGATGATCATTCCGGTTTCCTCGCCGAATTCGCGCACCGCCGCGTCGAGCGGGCTCTCCCCAGCCTCGATCATGCCCTTGGGGATCATCCAGGCGCCGATGTCCTTGTGTCGCCAATAAGGGCCGCCGGGCTTCACCAGCAGCACCTCAAGCGGCGGGCCGATGCGATAGAGCAGCACCCCCGCGCTATGCGGACCCCGGCGTGGACGAGCATCAGCCATGACCGCTCAACGCTTTGCACCGCCGACGGGTCAACCGATCATTGTCAGTCGGCTGCGGCCAACTCGAGACCGGCGGCCACCGTCTTGGCGATCACCCCGCCGCCGAGCATGCGGTCGCCGTCGTAGAACACCGCCGACTGACCGGGCGCGACGCCATATTCAGGTGCCAAGAAATGCACCGCGTCGGCCGCGAGCCGGGCTGGCACCGGCGACGCCAGTGAGCGGACCTTAACCTGGACGTCCCGCTGTTCCTCGCCCAGCCAGTTGAGCTGCTCGACCCGAGCTTCGCGAACGGCAAGTGCGGCACGCGGCCCGACGACGAGGCGGCGCGTCTCAGGCTCGATGCGAATGACGTAAAGCGGCTCGGCCTGCCCGCCGATTTCGATCCCGCGCCGCTGCCCGACGGTGAAGTGGATGACGCCCGAATGCGTGCCGAGCACGCGCCCGGCGAGATCGACGATCTCCCCCGGCGCGGCGGTCTCTGGCCTGAGCCGCTTCACCAGACCGGCATAATTGCCGTCGGGCACGAAACAGATGTCCTGGCTGTCGGGCTTGCCGGCGACCGCGAGGCCAATCTCGGCAGCGAGGGTGCGGACGGCGTCCTTGGGCAAGTCGCCGAGCGGAAAGCGGAGGAAATCGAGCTGGTCGCGGGTGGTGCCGTAGAGGAAGTAACTCTGGTCGCGCCGCGGATCCCGCCCGCGATGAAGTTCAACCCGGCCCGCCTCGACCACCCGCCGGACGTAATGGCCGGTCGCCAGGCAGTCGGCGCCAAGTTCGCGCGCGAAGGTGACGAGGTCGGTGAACTTCACTCCCTGATTGCACAGTGAGCAGGGTACGGGAGTGCGGCCGCGGGCATAGTCATCGGCGAAGCGGTCGATCACCCCGCTGCGGAAACGGCTCTCATAGTCAAGCACGTAATGGGCGATGCCGAGCGCCTCGCAGACCTGCGCGGCATCGTAGATGTCCTGCCCCGCACAGCAACTGCCGCTGCGCTTCACCGCCTCGCCATGATCGTAGAGCTGAAGCGTTACCCCGATCACTTCCGCGCCAGTGCGGGCGGCGAGCGCGGCGACCACCGAACTGTCGACCCCGCCCGACATGGCGACGACGATGCGAGCCGCCGCGGCGGGCCGGTTGAGAGCAAAATCCACGGTCATGAGCGGCGCTTCTTTACGCGAAGTTCACCCTCGTCCGCTAGGCCCAGCCCATGTGCAGCAGGGACGCCACCCATTGAGCCACGTGCCTACGGCCTTCGTGCCGGCGTTGCCGCTGGCGCCGGAAGAGCAAGCCACGCTGGTGCGCTTTCTGGCGGGACGCGATTGCGATCGTCCTGTCGCGGTCGAGTGGGTTGGCGCGTTCGCGGCGGTACCAGCGCTTCGTCGTCAAGCTGCCAAACAGGAGTAACCATGTCGTTTACCAGCCGGTTTCAGCAATCTTTCAATCAATGGCGGGTAAACCTACGGCAGGTCCACCAGAGCGGACATTGAGGAAGTAATGTTAGAGAATCAGAAGTTCCGTCCGCATCAGGTGATCGGCCCGCTCGGCGAGCCGCTGACGCTGGACAAGCTTCCGCCGGCCGGCACGACCCGCTGGGTGGTGCGGCGCAAGGCCGAGGTCGTCGCCGCGGTGGCCGGGGGGCTGCTGACGGTGGACGAGGTCTGTCAGCGCTACAGCCTCAGCCTCGAGGAGTTCGCCAGCTGGCAGCGCGCGGTCGACCGCAGCGGGATGCCGGGACTGCGCGTAACCCGCATCCAGCACTACCGATCGGTCTACGAACGCCAACAGCGCTATTGACGTAGCGCGTTCGTTACGGAACCGTTCCCTGTCCCGGCTGTTGCTGGGGCGGAACAAGAAGCATGTAGGTGCGTCTTGTGCCCGTAAGGTCCGCAAACATAGCGGATGACACAGGAGGGAACGCAAATGGGTATCATTATCTGGCTCGTCGTCGGCGGCATCTGCGGTTGGCTCGCCAGCCTCGTCATGCGGACCGATGGTCAGCAGGGCATCATCCTCAACGTCATCGTCGGCATCATCGGCGCGGCGATTGCCGGCTTCCTGCTCGGCGGCGGTGCCGACCTCAACCACGGCATCACCGTGACCAGCTTCCTGTACTCGCTGCTGGGCGCCATCGTCCTGCTTGCGATCGTGAACCTGGTTCGCCGCGGCAGCGTCCGCTAACAGCGAACGTCACCAGTTCGAGGGCCGCGCTTCGTCATTGAAGCGCGGCCTTCTTGCGTTTAGGCCCCGCCGATGCCCTGGACCTGGACGCTTATTCTCGTCGGCGGTGCTGCTATCGGCTGGCTTGCCAGCGTGATCGGAGCGTTCGACCGACCGCGCAGCATCATCCTGCTGATCGGGCTCGGCATGGTCGGAGCAGCGCTAGGCGCGTTGCTGCTCGCGCCGCTGTTCGGGACGCGGGTCGACCCCACCGGTTTCTCGCTACCCAATCTGCTGATCGCGCTACTTGGCGCCAATTTCGTACTCGGCGGGGTGATCGTCGCGCGCCGCATTCGCCCGCGCGGCTAGCGCAATTCAAAACTCATCTGCAGCGTCACCGATAGCTGCTGCTCGCCCGGCACGATCTCGGTGTCGGCGGCGCGGGCGGTCCGCATCATCGCCATCGGCACCGGCCCCACCGGCGCTGCGCCGCCCTCACTGACCGAAACCAGCCGGATCACCTGCATCCCAAGCGAGCGCGCGTAGAGCGCAGCGCGAGCGCGACCGACCGCGAGCGCCTTGGTCCGAGCCTCGTCTAGCGCAGCCTCGGGCTTGTCGATGGTGAGATTAGGCCCGCTGATCTGGTTGGCACCTTGCGCCACCAGCGCGTCGATGATCGCGCCCGAGGTGCGGATATCGCGGAAGCGCACGCTCAGCTGGTTGCTCGCCTGATAGCCGGTCAGGCGCGGCGGCTGGCCCTCGGCATAGACGTAGTCAGGATTGAGATTGACCGAGCTGGTCTGGACGTCGCGCTCGGCCACCCCAGCGCGGCGAACTGCCGCGCGGACGCGCTCGACTCGCGCGGCATTCTGCGCCAGCGCATCGGACGCATTGACGGCGCGGGTGACGACACCGGTGGTGATGATCGCCACATCGGGCACCCGCGACACCTCACCGGTGGCGGCGATGTCGAGGCGGGTCCCTCCGAGAGCGACCGCCGACGCCGATTGCGCGGCCGCCGGCGCACTCGCACTGACGAAGCTCAGGGCCAAAATCAGGCAGGCGGTGCGCATCATTTCATTTCTCCAGCGGGATACGGCTCGGTTGTGCCGCGCCCCGAATGGAGGGAAGATGAACAAGCCTTGCCCCTAGAGGCGGCGGCGGCCGGCGATCAGGCGATAGAGGAACAGGATGATGAACGCACCGACGACCGCGGCGACGAAACCGGCATTCTGGTCGGGGCGATAAAGACCGAGGATCTGGCCGAGGAATTTGGCCAGCAGCGCGCCGGCGATGCCGAGCAGGATGGTGATCAGGCATCCGCCAGGATCTTTCCCCGGCATCAATAACTTGGCGATCGCGCCGGCCAGGAGGCCGATCACGATGGTCCCGATGATCCCATGATCTCCGATCATTGTCGCTCCTTCATCAAGGCCGCGGACCGTGCGCCGCGCCGTCGTCCATCTGCCCAAGCGAAACGACGGTTGGCAACACTGGTGCCACCGTTCATCGAAGAATCATTGCTGCACCGACATCATCGAGGCCTGTTGCCCTGACTGCTTTACTGAAGTAATACAGCTTTGCTCGGTGCAATTGCCACACGGCACAGGAAGAAAGACGTTGGACATGAATCGCGAGACCAGGCTCGATCGCTCGGACACGCTGGTCGTGGTCGACCGCTCGCGGCGTAACCGCAATCTGGCGGTGGGCGCGATTGTCGCGGTGGCGGTGTTGCTGCTCGCCTATCTGCTGATGAGCGATTCGCGCAAAGCAACGCCGCAGGGTTCGACCGCAGCCGGCACCGCTGCCAACGGCAAGGGCGGGCAAATCCCGACCGTAACCGTGGTCGTCCCGGGCCGCAGCCAAGTCGGGCGCGTCATCTCCGCCACGGGCGCGATCGCGGCTCGCCGCGACCAACCGGTCGGTGCCGCGGGCAGCGGCGGCCGGGTCACCGCGGTTCTGGTCGATGCGGGCAGCTGGGTGAATGCCGGGCAGACGCTGGCGACCGTCGATCGCTCGGTGCAGACCCAGACGGCGGCGCAATTGTCCGCCGCGGTCGATAGCGCGCGCGCTTCGGCCGAGCTGGCACAAGCCAATTACGACCGCGCCGCCGCGCTGGTGAACCGCGGCTTCATCTCCAAGGCAGAGCTCGAGAGCCGCCGCGCGACGCTCGATCAGGCGCGCGCGCAAATCCGCGTCTCGCAGGCGCAGCTCGGCGCGACCCGCGCGGGCATCGGCCTGCTCGACATCAAGGCGCCGACGAGCGGCCTGGTCCTCCAGCGCAATCTCGAGGTCGGCCAGGTAATCGGCGCCGGCAGCCAGAGCCTGTTCCGGATCGCCAAGGGCGGCGAGATGGAGATGCGCGCGCAGGTCAGCCAGCAGGATCTCGCCGCCATCCGAGTCGGCCTCCCCGCGACGGTTACGCCAATCGGGGCGCAGCGCGGTGTCAGCGGCAGCGTCTGGCAGGTTGCGCCAGTGATCGACCCCACCAGCCGCCTTGGCGAAGTAAGGATCGCGATCCCCTACTCGACCGACATTCGCCCGGGTGGGTTCGCCGATGCGCGCGTCGCCGCCGGCGCGACCACCGCGCCGGTGCTGCCGCAAAGCGCGGTGCTGTCCGACGCCGACGGCAACTACGTCTACATCGTCAATGCCAAGAACGAAGTCGAACGGCGCGCGATCAAGCTCGGCGACGTCAACGATGCCGGCGTCACCGTGGCGCAGGGCCTGGACGGCAGCGAAGCCGTGGTCCTCTCGGCCGGGCCGTTCCTCAACCCCGGCCAGAAGGTCAGCCCGCGCCGCCAGGCGGCGGCTCGCTAAGCCTCAGGCTCAAAGGACGGACCGATGAGTTTCCGCAATATTTCCGCCTGGTGCATCCGCAACCCGGTGCCGCCGATCGTGCTGTTCATCGGGCTGCTGCTGGCCGGCCTGGTCGCCTTCAGCCGGATGGAGGTGAACAACAACCCGGACGTCGACTTCCCGATCGCCTTCGTCTCGATCTCGCAGCCGGGCGCCGCTCCGTCGGAGATGGAGAATCAGGTCACCCAGAAGGTCGAAGCCGCGCTTCGCGGCGTGAACGGAGTCGACGAGATCAACTCCACCGTCCGCGAGGGCAGCAGCCAGACTTCCGTCCAATTCGTGATCGGAACTCCGATCGACCGTGCGGTCGAGGACATGCGCAACGCCATCTCGCAAATCCGCAGCGACCTGCCCGACGGCATCCTCGAACCGCAGGTGCAGCGCGTCGACACTTCGGGCGACCCGATCCTGTTCGCCGCCGCCGAAACCAACGACATGAGCCTCGAGCAGCTCAGCTGGTACATCGACAATAATGTCAGCCGGCGCTTGCTGTCGGTCGAGGGCGTCGCTGCGGTGAGCCGCGAAGGCGGGGTCGACCGCGAGATCAAGGTCATCCTCGATCCCGCCGCGCTCCAGGCGCAGGGCATCACCGCCGCACAGGTCAACCAGCAGCTGCGGCAGACCAATATCAACGCCACCGGTGGACGCGCCGAAGTGGCCGGGTCCGAACAATCGGTCCGCGTGCTTGGCAACGCCAAGGACGCTTACGCGCTGTCGCAATCGATGGTCGCGGTCGGCGGCGGGCGGATGGTTCGGCTGGCCGATCTGGGTCAGGTCAAGGATAGCTATTCCGAGCAGCGCTCGATGGCCAAGATGAACGGCCGGCAGGTGATCAGCTTCAACGTCAGTCGCGCCCGCGGCTCGTCGGAAGTCACCGTCTACGACAATGCCTGGAAGGAATTGCACAAGATCGAGGCGGAGAATCCGCGCATCAAGTTCCGCGAGATCGTCAACCAGGTCCAATATACCAAGGACCAGTATAAATCGGCGATGCACGGCCTGATCGAGGGCGCGGTGCTGGCGGTGCTGGTGGTGCTGCTGTTCCTTCGCGACATCCGCGCGACGCTGATTTCGGCGCTGGCGATCCCGCTCTCGGCAATCCCTGCCTTCTGGTTCATGGACCTGATGGGGATTACCCTGAACGGGCTGTCGCTGCTCGCGCTGAGCCTGGTGGCAGGTGTTCTGGTCGACGACGCAATCGTGGAAATCGAGAACATCGTCCGCCACATGCGAATGGGTAAAACCGCCTGGCAGGCGTCGATCGACGCCGCCGACGAGATCGGGCTGGCGGTGCTGGCGACAACCATGGCGATCGTCGCGGTGTTCCTGCCGGTCGCGCTGATGCCTGGCATCTCGGGCCAGTTCTTCAAGAGCTTCGGCTATACGGTCGTAATCGCGGTGCTAATGAGCCTGCTAGTCGCCCGCATGATCACGCCGCTGATCGCGGCTTATTTCCTGAAGTCGCACGGCGAGGAGCCGCATGCCGCTGGCGCGGTGATGGATCGCTATCTGTCGGTACTCAAGTGGAGCATCGACGACAGCAAGGCGCGCGCCTATCGCGCCGAGCGCCGCCCGACCATCGGCAACAAGCTCAAGTCGCTGATCTACGATCACCGGCTCTACATGGTCGGCATCGGGTTCGGCGCGCTGGCGCTGACGGTAGTGCTCTTCTCGACCCTGTCGATGACCTTCCAGCCGGCGGTCAACGTCGATTACAGCCGGGCGCGCATCAACCTGCCGCCGGGAACGACGCTGCAGCAAACCGAGCAGGTCGCCGACCGGGTCGCGGCCATCGTCAGCCAGGATCCCTCCGTCGAGCGCGTGTTCGAGCGGATCAGCGTCGGTTCGGCGTCGGTGAACATCGTCCTCAAGCCCGACCGCAAGGTCACCTCGACCCAGTTCGAGCGCAACCTGACTCCCAAGCTCGCGGCGATCCCCGATGCTCGCGTCAACTTCCAGAGCCAGATGGGCGGCGGCCCCGACGGCGGTTCGGGCGGCCGCGACATCACCATCTTCCTCGGCGGCGACAATCCCGACCTGCTCGAGCAGACCGCCAACAAGATTGCCGACGAGATGGCGACGATCCCTGAACTGCGCGCACCGCGCACGCAGGGCGACCTCGTTCGGCCCGAGATCCAGATCAAGCCGCGATTCGACCTCGCCGCCAATCTCGGCGTGACGACCGCAGCGCTAAGCAACACGATCCGCATCGCGACCATCGGCGACATCGATCAGAACAGCGCCAAGTTCAGCCTGGCCGATCGTCAGGTCCCGATCCGCGTAGCGCTGAGCGAATATCAGCGCCGCGACCTGTCGACGCTCGAGAATCTGCCGGTGCCCACCACCAGCGGCGGCTCGGTGCCACTGAAGGCCGTGTCGGAAATCGTCTTCGGTGCTGGCCCGACGACGGTCCAGCGGACCAATCAGGTGCGTCGCATCGCCGTCGGCGCCGATCTGGCCCCCGGCGTGGTCAGCGGTGACGCCTACAAGAAGGTCTACGAACTCCCGACCCTCAAGCACCTGCCCGATGGAGTGACCAAGCTCAGTCTCGGCGACCAGAAGTGGCAGGCGGAACTGCTCTTCTACTTCGCCATCGCCCTAATCAGCGGCGTGTTGCTGGTGTTCGCGGTGCTGGTGCTGCTCTACCGCCGGTTCCTCGCCCCGTTCGTCAACATGGGTTCGCTTCTGCTCGCCCCGCTGGGCGCGGCGGTGGCGCTTCACGTCACCGGCAACCCGGTCAGCCTCCCAGTGCTGATCGGAATCCTGATGCTGTTCGGGATCGTCGCCAAGAACTCGATCCTGCTGGTCGATTTCGCGGTGGAGATGATGAACCACGGCGTGCCCAAGGACGAATCGATCATCGAGGCGGGTCACAAGCGTGCCCAGCCGATCGTGATGACCACAGTCGCGATGGTCGCGGGCATGATCCCGATTGCGGTGTCGCTCAGCGGCGACGCGAGCTGGCGGGCGCCGATGGGCGTGGTGGTGATCGGCGGCCTGCTGTTCTCGACACTGCTGACGCTGGTGCTGGTGCCGAGCTATTTCTCGATCGCGATCAGCCTCGAGACCCGCATCGCGCGACTGTTCAAGCGGGTGATCGGCGACAGCGCCCACACGCTCCCCGAGGGCACGATTCCCTATCAGGGCGGAGCGCCGCAGCCGGCGGAGTGAACCGACGGGCGGCTCGGCGATTAATGTGGTGATGCACCGCGCCGAGCCCCCTGCCCGCCGTCCCCTGGCGCGCTTCAACCCCGTCCAGCCGGGCGCCGCGGGGATGAAGGTGGTGGCAACTGGTCTGTTGCTCGTGATGGCGGCGCTGTTCGTCGTCACGCGTATATTCGAGCCGCGCTGGCCGTGGCTTTCCTACGTCAAATCCTTTGCCGAGGCCGCGATGGTCGGCGGGCTGGCCGACTGGTTCGCGGTAACCGCCTTGTTCCGTCACCCGCTCGGCCTGCCGATTCCGCACACCGCGATCATCCCGCGCAACAAGGATCGCATCGGCGACACGCTGGCGCAGTTCCTCCGCGACAACTTCCTGACCGCCTCGGTCATCGCCAGACGGATGCGCACCATCGACCTGGCGGGTGCGGCGGGCCGGTTCCTCCAGGCGCCTATCGAGAGCGAGGGCAAGGCGCTGCGCATCCGTCAGGGTGCGTCGCGACTGATCGCCGACATTTTCGAAGCGCTCGACGACGAGCGGCTCGGTGGGATCGTCAAGACCGCCATTTCCTCGCGCCTGCGCCAGGCCGAGGTCGCGGCGGTGATCGGCGCCGCGCTCGCTTCGGCGATCAGCGAGGATCGCCACGTCCCGATGCTCGAGGCGGCGATCCGCGCCATCGCCCGCATGCTCGACGCCAACGAGAGCCTGATCCGCGAGATGGTCAAGAAGCGCGCGAGCTGGGTTCTTCGCCTCGCCGGCCTCGACGAGAAACTGTCGGACTCGATCATGGAAGGCATGCGCAAGCTGACGATCGAGATGAGCACCGATCCCGAGCATCCGGTTCGTCAGAAGATCGAGGCGGCGCTGGCCGACCTCGCCCGCGATCTGCAGGAAGATCCGGAGACCCGCGCCCGCGTCGAGGGCTGGAAGGAAGAATTGCTCGCCAATCGTTCGGTCGCGAGCTGGCTCGACACGCTGTGGCAGAAGGGCCGGTCAGCGATCATCGCCTCGGCGCGCAATCCCGACGCGGCGCTGGCCGGCAAGCTCGGCGAGGTCCTCCGGTCGATGGGCGGAACCCTCGAGAGCGACCCGCGAATCCGCACCGCGGTCAACCAGTTCGGCCGGCGCGCGGTGGCCGGGATGGCCGCCACCTACGGCGGCTCGATCGTCAAGCTGGTGAGCGAGACCATCCGCGGCTGGGACGCACGGACGATCACGGCAAGGCTCGAGGCGGCGGTCGGCCGCGACCTTCAATATATCCGGATCAACGGCACGTTGGTCGGCGGTCTCGTCGGCCTCGTGCTGCATGTGCTCGACACGCTATGATGGACGCCGACGCGCTCGCCGAACTCGCCCGCAATCGCGGACTCAAACTCAAGCGCTCACGCGTGCGGACGCCGGACAAGCCGGGCTTCGGAATGTTCGGACTGACAGACGCAGCGGGCGACGCGGTGTTCGGCATCCGCGGCAAGCGGGCCCTGCGGGCAAGCGCGGAGGAGATCGAGGAGTATCTGCGCGGGCTCGACCGGACCGACTGGCGGCAAAGTTTGCGCGCGAGCGGAGCGACCCAGGAAGCCAAGCGCCGGCCCTCTCCTCCCAATAAGCCGCCCGCGGTACGGAAGCCTGCGCCACCCAAGGCAACGCCGGAACCGATTCTCCGCGAAGCTAAGGCGACGGACGCCGCCCAGCTCGCCGGGCTGTTCGCATTGCTCGGTCACACCATCTCGCCCGCCAGGGTGCGCAGCAACCTCACCGCGCTGGCGAAGACCGGCGAGCCGGTACTGGTCGTGGCCGAGGGCAAGACCCTGCTCGGCGCCTGCGGGTTCCATGCGACCCGCATGCCCCACCGCGATCCCCCGCTCGGACGGATCACCGTGCTGGTCTTGGCCGAGGCGGCGCGTGGCAAGGGGCTCGGCCGCCGGCTGGTCGAGGAAGCCGAACGGCGCTTGACCAAGCTCGGCTGCGGGATCGTCGAGGTCACCAGCAACGATCGCCTGCGCGAAGCGCACGCCTTCTATCGGCACCTCGGCTACGAGCGCACCTCCATGCGCTTTGCGAAGCCGCTTCCCACCCGCTAGGGCGCGGCGATGAGCCAAGAGCCGCGCACTTTCACCGTCGCCGAGGACGACGACGGCATCCGCCTGGACCGCTGGTTCAAGCGGCACCTGCCCGAAGTCAGCTTCAACCTCGTCTCGCGCTGGGCGCGGACCGGCCAGCTCCGGCTCAACGGCAACAAGGCGACTCCGGGCGACCGGCTCCAGACCGGGCAGAGCATTCGGATGCCGCCGCCCGAGGCTGCGCCGGTCCGCTCGGCCCGCCCCCAGCCGCGCCGCGATCCACTGACCGAGGACGAAAAGAGCTTCGTCCGCGAGATGGTGATCGCGCGGACGCCCGATGCCTTCGTCCTCAACAAACCCCCGGGGCTCGCCACGCAAGGTGGGACCAAGACCACCCAGCACCTCGATCGGCTGCTCGACGGACTGACCGACGATCCCGACAGCCGGCCCAAACTGGTTCATCGGCTCGACAAGGATACGAGCGGGGTCCTGCTGGTAGCGCGCTCGGCACGGGCGGCCGCTTTCTTCTCGAAGAGCTTCTCGGGGCGCACCGCGCGGAAAGTCTATTGGGCGCTGATCAATGGCGTGCCGTCGCTCGACGAGGGGCTGATCGACGCGCCGCTCGCCAAGCAGCCGGGGAGCGGCGGCGAAAAGATGCATGTCGCCGAGGATGGCCAGGCGGCGCGGACCAAGTGGCGGGTGGTCGACCGCGCCGGCAACCGCGCTGCGTGGGTCGAATTGCAGCCGCTGACCGGCCGTACGCACCAGCTGCGCGCGCACATGGCGCATCTCGGCCACCCGATCGTCGGCGACGCCAAATATGGGGGGGCGGAGGCGTTCCTGACCGGCGGGATCAGCCGCAAGCTTCACCTCCACGCCCGCCGGCTGAAGATCGACGCGCCGGGCGGGATAATTGACGTGTCGGCCGAGTTGCCGGCGCACTTCGCGGAAAGCCTGGCGACGCTCGGCTTCGATCCGCTTGCCGGCGACAGCCTGCCGCTCGAGACCCCCAAGAAGACGCCCGAAGCCAAGAAGCGCGCGGCGAGCGCGGCGGCGAAGGACCGGCGCAAAGAGCGCCGGGGAGAGCGGCGCTCGCGCGGGGCGCCGGTGGCGGCCAAGCGCCGATGACCCGCCTCGCCATCTTCGATTGCGACGGGACGTTGGTCGACAGCGGCCACAGCATCCACACCGCGCTCAGCGAAACCTTCGCCGCCCACGATCGAGCCGTTCCGCCGCGCGTCGAAGCGCAACGGGTGATCGGCCTCAGCCTGACCGAGGCGATGGCATTTCTGGCACCTGATGCCGATGATATTGAGCATGAGCGGATGGCTTCGACCTATCGCGACGCCTTCGTCGACCTCCGCCGGCGCGGCGCCGTCGCCGAGCCGCTGTTCGAGGGAATTGCGCCGCTGCTCGATGCGCTGACCGCGGACGGCTGGCTGCTCGCTATCGCCACCGGCAAGTCCGACCGCGGGCTGCACCATTGCCTCACCGCCAACCAGCTCCTCGACCGCTTCGTCTCACTCCAGACCGCCGACCGCCATCCGAGCAAGCCCGACCCGTCGATGGCGCTCGAAGCGATGATGGAGGCTGGGGCCACGCCCGAGCAGTCGGTGGTGATCGGCGACACGGGCTGGGACATGGGCATGGCGCGCGCGGCGGGTGCCCACGCAGTCGGGGCGCTGTGGGGCTACCACGACGGCGCCGAGCTCCAGCGCGCCGGGGCGCACGCGCTCGCTCGCGACCCGGCCGAGGTGCACGACCTGATGAACCGGCTGATCGCGCAGGCGGCCGAATGACCGACGAGCCCGGCAAGCGCGCCTTCCTGCTGTTCGCCGCGCTGCGGATCAGCGGCGCGCTCATCTTCATCCTTGGCGTGGCGATCACCTTCACCGACCTCATGACCCGTGGCGGCCAGCCATTCCTCGGCATTCCGCTGGCGATGGCGGGGCTGGCGGAAGCGCTGCTGGCGCCTCGGTTGGTTCGGCCACGCGGGAACTGATCAAAGTGAAGCGTTTCTGGAAGGACGTCGCGGTCACGGACGGCGCCGACGGCTTCGGGATCACGCTCGATGGCCGCCCGCTGCGCACCCCGGCGCGCGCGTCCCTGCTGGTGCCGACGCAGGGCTTGGCCGACGCCATCGCCGACGAGTGGCGCGACAGTCCGGACGAGGTCGATCCGCGGGCGATGCCGCTCACCGGGCTCGCCAACGCCGCGATCGACCGCATTGCTCCGCAGCGCGACGCCTTCGCCGCCGACCTTGCGCGCTATGCCGAGAGTGACCTGTTCGCCTACCGCGCGGACGGGCCGCGGCCGCTGGTCGAGCGCCAAACGGTCGCGTGGGACCCGCTGCTTCAGTGGGCGCGCCGCCGTTTCGACATCGATTTTGCAGTCACCGCGGGGGTGACCTTCGTCGCCCAACCTGAGGATACCGTGCGCAAGCTCGGCCATGCGGTTGCGGCGCTCGATCCGTTCCGTCTTGCAGCGCTGTCGCCGCTGGTGACGATCGGCGGGTCGCTGGTGGCTGCACTGGCGGTGCTCGAGGAGGAAGTCAGCCCTGCCGAGGCGTGGGCGGCGGTGACAGTCGACGATATCTGGCAACGCGACCAATGGGGCGAAGATGCCGAGGCCGCCGCCGCGCTGCGCAATCGCGAACGCGATTTCCTGGCCGCCGCGCGGCTGCTGAGCCTGCTCGACTAGCGCGCGGCGACGAGGTCGCGGACGAAGGGCACGAGCCCGATCTGCCGCTGGCGCTTCAACCGCTCGGCGACAACAATCGCGCGGACCTGGTCTAGGCACGACTCCATGTCGCGGTTGATCAGCACGTAATCATATTCGGGCCAGTGACTGATCTCGCTGGCGGCACGCTCCATGCGGTAGGCAACCACATCGTTGCTATCGGTCGCGCGGCTCCGCAGGCGGCGTTCGAGTTCGTCCATCGAAGGCGGAAGAATGAAGATCCGCACTAGATCCTCACCCATCGCCGCTTCGAGCTGCTGGGTGCCTTGCCAGTCGATATCGAACAGAATGTCGCGGCCGGCCTTGAGCGCGGCTTTCACCGGCGCCTTGGGAGTGCCGTAGCGATAATCGAACACCGGCGCCCATTCGACGAACTCGCCCGCGTCGATCAGCCGGTCGAACTCGCCATCGTCGACGAAATGATAGTCGCGGTCGTCGCGCTCGCCTGGCCGCGGGGGACGGGTGGTCGCCGAGATCGACATGGTGACTTCGGGATCGGCGCCAAGCAGCAGGCGCGAAATGGTGGATTTTCCGGCGCCGGACGGGGACGACAAGACGATCAAAAGGCCGCGACGCGAGCGGAGTGGCTGGTCCATGCGGACCTATGGCTCGGCGCCGCCGAATTCGTCAATGCTGCAGGTGCGAATTAGGACTTGATTCTCGCTGCAGCGCACTATATTGTGCAGTGCAACATCAAGGAACCCTTCGTGACCGATAACCCGAATGACATCGTAGAGACCAGCGGCGACGAGGCCGAGGTCACCCCGACCGTCGTCGCTGCGGTCGCGAAGGTCAATGCCCGCCGGGTGCGGACCGAGCGCAAGCCGCGGGCCCGCAAGGCGATTAATTCGGCCGCCAAGGCCACCAATGCTCCGGCGTCCGCGCCGGCCGAACCTAAGGACCAGATCATGAACTATGATGCGACCAACTGGATGAACCAATTTTCGACCGCCCTGCCGGGCGCCGACAAGTTCCAGACCCTGTTCGCCGACGCCAGCGAGCGTGGCCAGCAGTTCGCCGAGCGTTCGCAGAAGGCCGCCGGTGAGCTCGTCGAGCTGACCCGCGCCAACGTCGAAGCGCTGGTCGAGACCGGCAAGATCGCCGCCGCCGGCGCCCAGACCCTGGGCCAGGAAGCGCTTGCCCGCACTCGCGAGAACTTCGAGCAGACCGCCCAGCAGGTCCGCAGCCTGACCCAGGCCGGTTCGCCGACCGAGTTCTTCCAGCTGCAGAGCGAGATCGCCCGCACCCAGTTCGACCGCATGGTCGCCGAGGGCAGCCGCTTCGCCGAGTCGATGGTCAAGCTCGCCGGCGAGGCGTTCCAGCCGCTGTCGACCCGCGCCGCGCTCAGTGCCGAGAAGATCAACGAGATCACTGCCTGATAACTCCTCCTCCTGTCAGGTAAGTGCCGGCCGCCCCCCACTCCTCCGGGGGGCGGCCGCTTTGCTTTGGGGACGACGGCCATGCTTTTTGCGCAGGTTCGGGCGTCCAGCGGCCGTCGGCGCTTGGCAATGGTCCGGGCCGTGCCATATCTAGGGCCACAATGATCAGTCCGAACCACATGGGTCCCGAAGACGATGCGCCCGGGCAGGGCGACGGCATCGAAGAGATCGAGCGCGGCGTCGCCGTCCGCACCCGTCCGCGCACCCGCAAGCCGAGCAACTACAAGGTGTTGATGCTCAACGACGATTATACTCCGATGGAGTTCGTCGTGCTGGTGCTCCAGCAATTCTTCTCGATGAGCATCGAGGACGCGACCCGGGTCATGCTCCAGGTTCACCAGCAGGGCGTCGCGGTGTGCGGCGTCTTCACCTACGAAGTCGCCGAGACCAAGGTCAGCCAGGTGATCGACTTCGCTCGCGAGAACCAGCATCCGCTGCAGTGCACGCTCGAAAAGGCCTGAAGCGCGGCTGAGCGGGTCGCTCCCTTGCGCGGTCCAAGCGAACTTCTAAACGCGAGTTCATGGACTCGATACTCATTCAGGGCGGCCGCCGGCTCAAAGGCGCCATTCCCATCTCCGGCGCCAAGAACGCGGCGCTGACCCTCCTGCCCTGCGCTTTGCTCACCGCAGAGAAGCTAACGCTATCCAACCTGCCGCGACTGGCCGACGTCGACAGCTTCGGCCACCTGATGAACATGCTCGGTGTCTCGACCATGGTCGACGCCATGCGGCCAGGTGAATTCGGGCGGCGGATGACGCTCCAGGCGAAGGAAATCACCGAGACGGTCGCACCCTACGACATGGTGCGGCGGATGCGCGCGTCGATCCTGGTGCTCGGCCCCTTGCTGGCGCGCGCGGGTGAAGCGACGGTGTCGCTACCCGGCGGCTGCGCGATCGGCGACCGTCCGATCGACCTCCACCTCAAGGCGCTCGAAGCGCTCGGCGCGGAGATCGAGATTGCGGCGGGCTTCGTGAAGGCGAGCGCTCCGACGGGCCGGATCAGCGGCGGCGAATACACCTTCCCGGTGGTGTCGGTCGGGGCCACCGAAAATGCGCTGATGGCAGCGGTGCTGGCGACCGGCCGCAGCCAGCTGTTCAACGCCGCCCGCGAGCCCGAGATCGTCGATCTCTGCAATCTGCTGGCGGCGATGGGCGGCCAGATCTCGGGGATCGGTTCCTCGCACCTCATCATCGACGGGGTCGAGGCGCTTCACGGCTGCACCTATGCCGTCATGCCCGACCGGATCGAAGCGGGCAGCTATGCCTGCGCGGCCGGGATCACCGGCGGCTCGATCGACCTGGTCGGTGCCCGCGCCGAGGACATGCTCGCGACCACCAACGCGCTGGCGCATTGCGGGCTGGTGGTCGAACTTCACGGCAAGGGTCTCAAGGTGACTGCCGACGGCCCGCTCAAGCCGCTGGCGCTGTCGACCGCGCCTTACCCCGGCTTCGCGACCGACATGCAGGCGCAGTTCATGGCGATGCTGTGCCGCGCGCCGGGTGAAAGCTTCCTCGAAGAGACGATCTTCGAGAACCGCTACATGCACGTCCCCGAACTCCGCCGGATGGGCGCCAATATCGACGTGCGCGGACGTTCGGCGATCGTCCATGGGGTCGAGAAACTGACCGGCGCCCAGGTGATGGCGACCGACCTGCGCGCCTCGATGAGCCTGATCCTCGCCGGCCTCGCCGCCGAGGGCGAGACTGAGGTGCTACGCGTCTATCACCTCGACCGCGGCTACGAGCGGCTCGAGGAGAAACTGAGCGCGGTCGGCGCGACGATCGAGCGCCGCGGCGGCGGCTAAGCCTCGCGCGCCTGCCAGTAACGGAACGCGGCGCGCTGCAGGCGATCGACCAGCGCCCGCGCCGCGGGGCCGGTCCATTCGCCGGTAAAGCGATGCTGCTCCCAGCTGCCGACCCACCAGCCCTGGCCCGGCAGCCCGTCCGACTGTCGCACTACAAGCACTGCCAGCTCGGGCTCGCCGGCGGCGGCCGCGTCCTCGTCGATCACCGTCAGCACCTTGCACAAGGCGCGCATCTTCGGCCGCGAAAACGCGAAGCCGAGCCGCTCGAGCAATTCGCTGTAGGTTAGTGCCGTTCCGGCCTGCGCCGCACCGATGAGATAAGCGCGGACCTCGTCCGGTGCCGCCAGCGCCGACCCTACTTGGGCTGGTCCGCCACCGGGGTCAGCTCGTAGACGTCGAGCTTCGATTGCGCTTGCGGCCATGGGATCACCAGCCGCCAGCGGAACGGACCGATCCGCTCGAACACGCCGGCCATGTCGCGCTTGGGATCGTCGCCATATGCCTTGGGCTGCTCCTCACTCCCCAATGCCAGGCTGCCCAGATAGATCAGTCGCTCGGGATTGTCGTCTTCCCACAGCCGACCCGCCGGTCGCTGACTGCCGGTCTGCTTGACGATCGTCAGCAGATTGCCGTCGACCTCGACGTAGCAGAAGAAGGGTTTGAACTTTTCGAACGCCTTGCCGCGCGGCTCGGTTCGACCGAGCCGGACCATCCGGCATTCGTAGCTGCCGGGAGTAGGCGCCGGCCGGGCCAGCGCGGAATCGCCCTTGAGCAAGGCACCCTCGGCCTCCACGTCGCGGCGATTGCCGGTCGCCCGCGCTTCGCTCAGCCCTTCGTCCCACGCTTGGCGGATACGCGCGATCCGGTCGATGTCGGCGCGGCTCGCCACCCCCTGCCACGCGTCGGCCTTGGGCGCAGCGACCTGGCTGACCGGGTGTCCGACCGGGCGAGCGGCCGGCTGGGCGCAGCCGGCGAGCAGCGCGACGGCGCCTAAAGTGAGAGGGAGATGGAAACGCACGATGACCTCCCGAATAGCAAGAATGGAACCGGTGCAAGGACCTGGTCCAAAGCAGGCCCAAAGGGTTAACAAATCCTTTCACTTGCGCCTGGCGCTGCGCTAGCCGCGCCGGATGGAGCCTGCCGCCGGATCACCCCCGCCCCCCAACGCCTCCGCGGGGGTCGCGTTCGGCCTCGCCGCTTACGGGCTGTGGGGGCTGCTGCCGATCTATTTCAAGCTGCTGACCAGCGTCCCGCCGGTTGCCATCGTCGCCCAGCGGATCTGCTGGTCGATCTTGTTCCTCGTGCTGCTAACCCTGGCGATGCGGAGCGGCGGCGCCATTCGCGCCGTGCTGCACGACCGGCGGACGGTGCGCTTACTGTGCGTGACCGCGCTGCTGATCGGGACCAACTGGCTCATCTACGTCTATGCGGTGAACAGCGGGCACATCCTCGCCGCGAGCCTCGGCTATTACCTCAACCCGCTCGCCAACATCCTGCTCGGCTATTTCGTCCTGCGCGAGCCGCTGACCCGCCTCCAGTGGCTGGCCGTAGCGATTGCCGCCGCCGGCGTCGCCGTGCTCGCGGCAGGCGCGCTCCAACACCTCTGGATCAGCGTCGCGCTGTGCATCAGCTTCGCGCTCTACGGCCTCTTGCGGAAGGTCGCCGCGGTCGAGGCCGCCGCCGGGCTGGCGATCGAGACCACCCTTCTGCTGCCGCTCGCGCTCGGCTGGTTGGTCGTCGCTGGGCGCAGCGGCACCGCCGTATGGGGCAACGGCTCGACCGGGGTCTTGCTGCTGCTGGTCGGCACCGGCGTCGTTTCGACCCTGCCCCTGCTGTTCTTCACCGCGGCGGCGCGGCGACTGCGCTATTCGACGCTCGGCATTCTCCAGTTCGTCGCGCCGACACTGCAATTCCTGCTGGCGGTGTTCGCTTATGGCGAGCCCTTCACCCGCTCCCATGCGATCGCCTTCGCCGCCATCTGGACAGCGGCGGCACTCTACCTCATCTCCTCGCTACGCAGCGCTCGCGCCGCGCATTGCGAAGCCTTGCCCGATTAGGAGCCACGACCCATGTTCAACGTCACCGCCATCCTGATCGGGCTTGTTAGCCTGGTGCTGGTCGCGATCGCTTTCTTCCCGCTCCTCGGCTGGGCCAATTGGCTGATCCTGCCGTTGCCAATCATCGGCGCCGGCCTCGGGCAGCTGTCCGCTAACAAGGCGGGCCGCAACCTCTGCCTCGTCGTCCTCCTCATCGGTGTCATCCGCCTGTCGCTGGGCGGCGGCATCCTCTGACCTTTGCTTGACGCGTTGGGAGGGGTTAGGGCCTCACCCATGTCGGACTCGAAGTACCAAGCGTGGGAGCAACTTGCCGCCAAGGAGGCGCGCGGCGCTGATCTGAGGCGCACCACGCCTGAAGGCATCACGCTCAAGAACGTCTACGGCCCCGCCGACACCGCCGATATCGACAGCGGTTTCCCCGGCGTCGCGCCCTACACCCGCGGCCCCTATGCGACGATGTACGCGGGCCGCCCGTGGACGATCCGCCAGTACGCCGGCTTCTCGACCGCCGAAGAATCCAACGCCTTCTATCGTCGCAACCTCGCCGCCGGGCAGAAGGGCCTGAGCGTCGCCTTCGACCTCGCCACCCACCGCGGTTACGACAGCGACCATCCGCGCGTCACCGGTGACGTCGGCAAGGCCGGCGTCGCGATCGACAGTGTCGAGGATATGAAGCTGCTGTTCGACGGCATCCCGCTGGGCGAGATGAGCGTCAGCATGACGATGAACGGCGCGGTGCTGCCAGTGCTCGCCTTCTACATCGTCGCGGGTGAGGAGCAGGGGGTCGAGCGCGCGGCGCTGACCGGGACCATCCAGAACGACATCCTCAAGGAGTTCGCGGTCCGCAACACCTACATCTACCCGCCCGAACCCTCGATGCGGATCGTCAGCGACATCATCGCGTACACGAGCCGGGAGATGCCCAAGTTCAACAGCATCTCGATCAGCGGCTATCACATGCACGAGGCCGGCGCGACGGCGGTGCAGGAGATGGCCTACACCCTCGCCGACGGCATGGAATATGTCCGCTCGGCGATGGCCGCGGGCCTCGACATCGACGCCTTCGCCCCGCGGCTGAGCTTCTTCTGGGGCATCGGCATGAACCTCTTCATGGAGGTCGCCAAGATGCGCGCGGCGCGGACCCTGTGGGGCCGGATTATGACCGACCTCGGCGCCAAGTCCGAAAAGTCTAAGCTGCTCCGCACCCACTGCCAGACTAGCGGCGTCAGCCTCACCGAGCAGGACCCGTACAACAACATCGTCCGGACCACGATTGAAGCACTGGCGGCGGTGCTCGGCGGCACCCAGTCGCTCCACACCAACAGCTTCGACGAGGCAATCGCGCTGCCGACCGACTTCTCGGCCCGCATCGCCCGCAACACCCAGCTGATCCTCGCCGAGGAGAGCGGTGTCACCGCGGTCGCCGACCCGCTCGGTGGCAGCTGGTATGTCGAGGCGTTGACCCGCGAGCTCGAGGAGAAAGCGTGGGCGCTGATCCAGGAGGTCGAGGCGCACGGCGGCATGACCAAGGCGGTCGCCGAAGGCCTGCCCAAGCGCCGCATCGAGGAAGCCGCCGCGCAGCGTCAGGCCAACGTCGACACCGGCGCGACGGTGATCGTGGGCGTCAACCGATACCGGCTGCCCGAAGAGGACGAGCTCGACATCCTTGAGGTCGATAACGCCAAAGTCCGCGCCGGCCAGATCGAGCGGCTAACCCAGCTCAAGGCCGGGCGTGATGGCGCGGCAGTCCAGGCGGCGCTGCAAGCGCTTGAAGAGGGTGCCCGCGCCAACGCCAACCTGCTGGCCCTCGCCGTCGACGCCGCCCGCGCCCGCGCCACACTGGGCGAAATCTCTGACGCTCTCGAACGCGCGTTCGGCCGTTATGCGACCAAGCCGAGCCCGGTCAGCGGCATCTACGGCCAGCGCGCCGACCGGCGCTGGGAAGAGGCCAAGCAGGGCACGGTCAGCGTCGCCCAGCGGCTCGGCCGGAAGCCGCGCATGCTGGTCGCAAAGATGGGCCAGGACGGCCACGACCGCGGCGCCAACCTGGTCAGCTCGGCCTTCGGCGACCTCGGTTTTGAGATCGTCGCCGGCCCTCTCTTCCAGACCCCGCGCGAGGCGGCCGAACTGGCGGTCAGCAGCGACGTCGACGTCGTCGGCGCCTCGAGCCTAGCCGCCGGGCATAAGACGCTGATCCCCGAATTGATCGATGAGCTGAAGGAAATGGGCCGCGCCGACATCAAGGTCGTCGCCGGCGGTGTCATCCCCGCGCAGGACTATGCCGCGCTGCGGGCCGCCGGCGTGCAGGCGATCTTCGGCCCGGGCACCAACCTCGCCGACGCCGCCGACGAAGTGCTGCGCCTACTCGGCCACAACAAGCCGCCGCTCGACGAGGCAGCGGAGTGATAAGATGTCTTCTCGCTAGTTCGCTGATCTTACTTGGCGGCTGCGCTGATTTGCCTCCAACTCGCGATCCAGAAGGCTGCGATCATGTAAGCGAGTCGACAAAGCACGCGGCGAGTGATCTCGTGGTGGACGGCACTCTCCATTGTGCAACGATGTCCGGAGATTGCGAGTTAAAGCGAAGGAGGATTGTAGCCAGTAAGCTGGCCGCGCACTCTGTGCCGCAGACGCTGACCGTACACATCCTTCGTCAGGAAGCTGACGACTACAGCAAGGTTCTGGAATCGCGTCATGAGATAGCTTTTTGCTATCCTGCTGAGTTGTGGTTCCCGTTCGCGCGCAGCTATCGCGGCCGCTACTATCTTCGCCGAACACCGGACACGCGCTACGTGATCGCATTTTACCCCCGCACAGTGGATTAACGATGTTCTCCAAAATCCTCATCGCCAACCGCGGCGAAATCGCGTGCCGGGTGATCCGCACCGCCAAGCGCATGGGCATCAAGACCGTCGCGGTCTATTCGGACGCCGACGCCCGCGCGCCGCACGTGAAAATGGCGGACGAGAGCGTCCGGCTCGGCCCCGCCCCAGCGAGCGAGAGCTACCTCAAGGCCGAGCTTATCATCGATGCCTGTAAGGCGACCGGCGCCGAGGCGGTGCATCCGGGCTACGGCTTCCTGTCCGAGCGAACGAGTTTCGCCCAGGCGCTCGCCGACGCGGGCATCGCCTTCATCGGACCGCCGCCCAACGCCATCGCCGCGATGGGCGACAAGATCGAATCCAAGAAGCTGGCCAAGGAAGCCGGCGTCAACGTCGTCCCCGGCTATCTCGGCGATATCGCCACCACCGACGAGGCGGTGAAGATCGCTTCCGACATCGGCTTCCCGGTGATGATGAAGGCGTCGGCCGGCGGTGGCGGCAAGGGGATGCGGCTGGCCTGGTCCGAGCAGGACGTGCGCGAGGGCTTCGAGGCGACCAAGCGCGAGGGTCTCGCCAGCTTCGGCGACGACCGCGTGTTCATCGAGAAGTTCATCGAGAGCCCGCGCCACATCGAGATCCAGCTGCTCGGCGACCAGCACGGCAACATCGTCTATCTGAACGAGCGCGAATGCTCGATCCAGCGCCGCCACCAGAAGGTGGTCGAGGAAGCGCCCTCCCCCTTCGTCACGCCCGAGATGCGCAAGGCGATGGGCGAGCAGGCGGTCGCGCTCGCCCGTGCGGTCGGTTACTACAGCGCCGGCACGGTCGAGCTGATCGTCTCCGGCGCCGACATTAGCGGCAAGAGCTTCTACTTCCTCGAGATGAACACCCGTCTCCAAGTCGAGCATCCGGTGACCGAGGAGATCACCGGCCTCGACCTCGTCGAGCAGATGATCCGCGTCGCCGCGGGCGAGCCGCTGTCGTTCACGCAGGCCGACGTGAAACTGAACGGTTGGTCGGTCGAGAACCGTGTCTACGCCGAGGATCCCTATCGCGGCTTCCTGCCGAGCACCGGGCGGCTGGTGCGCTACCGGCCGAGCACGCCTGAACGCACCGCCACCGAAGTCACCCGCGTTGACGACGGCGTGGTCGAGGGCGGCGAGGTCAGCATGTTCTACGATCCGATGATCGCCAAGCTGATCACCTGGGCGCCGACCCGCGAGCAGGCGATCGACGCGCAGGTCGTGGCATTGGACGGGTTCGACATCCAGGGCATCGGCCACAACGTCGATTTCCTCTCCGCGCTGATGCAGCACCCGCGCTTCCGCTCGGGGGAGATCACCACCGGCTTCATCGCCGAGGAATATCCCGACGGCTTCCACGGCGCTCCGCTCGACGACAAGCTGACCGCGGACTTGAGCGCCATCGCCGCCTTCATCGCCGCCGCGCACGAGCGGCGCGGGGCGCTGATCGACGGGCAACTCGGCCAGTCGGTCGCGACCAACGAGGACCATGTCGTCCGCCTCGACGGCGGCGCCGAGCATCGCGTGCATTTCGAGCTCGACCGGGTGGTGGTCGACGGAGGCGCCGCCCTCGCCTTCGACGCCGATTACCGACCCGGGCAGCGCAAGGTGGTGGCGCGGATCGGCGACCGCACCCGCACCGTGCTGGTCGCGCGCGACGGTCGCTCGTGGAAGATGACCACGCGCGGCGCGACGCACCGGGTGGCGGTGATGACCCCTCTTGTCGGCGAACTTGCCCGGCACATGATCGAGAAGGTGCCACCCGACCTTAGCCGCTTCCTCCTCGCGCCGATGCCCGGCCTGCTCACCCGGCTCGATGTCAAGGCCGGCGACAAGGTCGAAGCTGGTCAGCCGCTGGCGGTGGTCGAAGCGATGAAGATGGAAAACATCCTCCGCGCCGAGAAAAGCAGCACGGTCAAAGCCACGCCCGTCGCCGCCGGCGAGAGTCTCGCCGTCGATCAGGTCATCGTCGAGTTTGAGTGAGCAAGATCTCTATCTGCTGATCAATGTGAATGACCAGCCACGAGCAAGAGTGCCAGGCCATTCCCAACCACCCGCTCCGTCGAATCGACCGTTCTGGACCTAATGTCTGTTTCTGTTTTGTTCCTACCCGTTACCGTGCGGGGAGGGAGCTAGACGATGCCCGCATGGTCGACCGAAGTTGGACGAGAGATGGTGCTGGCGGCATCCGGCTTTGGTATCAGCCTCAACCAACTGCAATTGCAAAAGCTGATTTATATCGCGCATGGCTGGTGCCTCGCGTCGACTGGCGAGCCGTTGACCGGTGATCGCCCTGATGCGGACAAATTCGGACCGGTGTACGCCCGCTTGGCTGAACTGCTCAGACCTACGCGTCTTGAGCCCGTGACCATCGCGTCATTCGCTGCCGTCGAACTTGGCCAGGCCGACGCATCCGAAATGGAACTAATTGCGCTGACCTTACGCGAATATGGTTCGTTGAGCACCGCACAGCTTGCTGTGGTGACGCAGGGTCAGAACACGCCATGGTCTTCAATTTACGCCAATGGTTCGGGCGAGGGTCGCGACATTCCGCATGCGTTGGTGCGGAATCAATTTCGTGAACTTGGAAGAGCCTCAGGCTTCCAAGCAGCCGCTCGCTGAGACGCTGTCCGTGCAGGCTCGAGGCCTGCTGTCCGCGCCCGCACATACCGCTGAGGACGAGGCTGAGCGGGCGCGCATCTTATCTAGCGAAACGGACAACGCCGCTACTGCACCTCCTACGAAAGTGAAAAGCTTCAACGCGTCGGCCTGGTTGGCCCGCCTCATCGACCGCACTCTGATGCTTCTTGCGGCACTCGTTTTTGCTGCGATGATATCTCCGGATCGACGCCCGCCGGCCGAGGTTGTCATTAGCCTTGTTGCCTTGGTCGGCGTTGGTTTGAAGGCCTTCGCCAGCATCAACGAAGGCTTCGTCAAAAGCTAAACGACCCTATGGGCAGTCGACTTGATTCGAAAAAGAACGTTCAGTCGGTCGACGCGGACGCTGTCGGATTACTCCGCGACTTGCGCGCCGAGCGCTTGCGATTGGGCTTGGCCTCGGTGGCGTGCGAGAGGCTAGCCAGAAGCTCTTCGGCAGGGCGGGCGTTTCCCCTCTTGCGACCGAACAGCGCGCGCGGGCCGGACAGGAACAATCTTTCCATAATGGAGAGAAAAGCACGGGAAACTTAGGAAAAGCTTAAGCCAGCAATTGTCGCTGCCTCACTTCTCGCTCAGGCGGAGGTAGCGCCATCGATGGTGACGCAGGCGCCGTTCACGCCGCCGCTGTCGGGATGGCACAGGTTGAGGATTGCCCGTGCCACCTCCTCGGCGCGGATCAGTCGGCCGTTGGCGTTGGTCCGCGCCAGCAGTTGCCGGGCCTCGTCGACGCTCTTGCCCGTCGCCCGCGCGATGCGGTCGGCGCTCTCGTCGACCATCGGCGTGTCGACGAAGCTCGGGCAGATGGCGTTCACCGTCAGCCCGGTGCGCGCGAACTCGAGCGCGAGGCTGCGGGCTAATCCCACCGCGCCATGCTTGGAGGCGACATAAGGCGCCGCCATCGCCGCGCCCTTCAGCCCGGCGACCGAGGCGACGATGATCAACCGTTTGCCCGGCGCCAGAAGGTCAGGAAGCGCGAGCTGCGCTCCGTCGAACAGCGCGGTCAGGTTGGTGGCGATGATCCGGTCCCACTCGCTTCGCTCGGTCCGCACGAATGGCCGACTGTCGCCGATGCCCGCATTAAGGATGACGATGTCGAGCGGCCCGTTCGCCTCGCGCGCCGCGGCAAAAGCGCGCGCCTGCGCCACGGGGTCGGTGACGTCGCAGACGATCGCCCGGCCGCCGGTCTCGCCGGCGACGGCGCTCAGCGGCTCCTGGCGTCGGCCAAGCAGCGACAGTCGCGCCCCTTCCGCCGCCAACGCTTGCGCCGCGGCGGCGCCGATGCCCGTGCCACCACCCGTGATCAGGGCATGCTTGCCGCTCAAAAATCCCACCATTCCGCCCTTCCTGTCGACTGCCCGACACTTGTGATTCGAATAATTTCGTCCGGTTCAAGACGTGGTTAGCGAAAAATTACCTCGGCTGGCCGGCAAAAAAATTCGCTTGGTCGACGGTGAAATTAAAAGGCGTTCATCATCGCCCCGCTTTGTGACGGCGCGATTGCAATCGCCCGATCCGCTGCCAGCCTCCATTCATCGCCCGACGGGGGTCGCGGCGACCGGGAGGTAACTTCATGACCTTATGGAAGTATGGAATGGTGGCTGCGGTTGCGGTCACCGGTGCAGGGATGTCCAGCGTAGCGTCGGCCGCGCCGATCGAGCGGAGCGGAAACGGCTTTCATCGTGCGGTTTGCGAGCATGTCGCCACTCCCGGTCAGGCCTATTGCCACTCGCACGTCCGCGTCGATGCGCGCGGTGAAGTGATCGAAACCAAGGATCAGGCGGCGCAGCCGTTCGTCACGCCGGGCGGCTATAGCCCGGCCGACCTCAAGAGCGCCTACAAGATCACTGGCACGGGATCGGGCCGCACCATCGCGATCGTCGACGCCTACGGCTATTCGAACGCTGAAGCCGACCTGGCCGTCTACCGGGCGCAATATGGCCTGGCGCCGTGCACCACCGCCAACGGTTGCTTCAAGAAGGTCAACCAGAGCGGCAGCACCACCAGCAGCCCGCGCGACAACACCGGCTGGGATCAGGAAGCCGCGCTCGACCTCGATATGGCGAGCGCCCTGTGCAACAGCTGCAAGATCATCCTGGTGCAGGCCAACAGCGCCAGCCTCGCTGACCTTGCGGCCGCGGTGAACACCGCCGCCAACCTCGGCGCGAACGTCATCTCCAACAGCTACGGCGGTGGCGAGAATGGCGCGACCACCTACGCGGCCGCCTACAACCATCCCGGCATCGCCATCACGGTGAGTTCGGGTGACAGCGGCTACGGCGTGCAGTTCCCGGCGAGCGCGCCGACCGTCACCGCTGTCGGTGGCACCGCGCTGACCAAGGCGTCGAATGCGCGCGGCTGGAACGAGACCGCCTGGTCGGGTGCGGGCAGCGGCTGCAGCGCCGTCTTCGCCAAGCCGTCGTGGCAGAATGACCCGCTGTGCGCCACGCGCATGGAAGCGGACGTCTCGGCGGTCGCCGATCCCAACACCGGCGTCGCCGTCTACGGTCCGACCGGTCGCGGCACAAAGTCCGGCTGGATGGTCTTCGGCGGCACCAGCGTCGCCGCGCCGGTTGTCGGCGCGATCTACGCGGTCGCCGGCGACAGCGTGAACGGGGCGCAGGAGCTGTACAGCAAGAGCAGCAGCCTCAATGATGTGACCTCGGGCTCGAACGGCAGCTGCGGCGGCACCTACCAGTGCACCGCCGGTGTCGGCTATGACGGCCCGACGGGTCTGGGCACGCCGAACACCACGGCCGCCTTCTGACCTGAGGGCAAAGGGGATCCGCGCCGCTGACAGGGGCGGCGCGGATCATCCCTTAGAGTGGGGAATGAGTAAGACGTGAAGCGGTTCCTTCTGGCGGTGCAGGCCCTGTTGCTGATCTGCGCCTTGCCAACCGAAGCCGGAGCGCAGACGCGCCCAATGCCGGTCCAGGCAGTCCTGCGCGAGGTCAAGCTGATCAGCGAATCGGCGAACGACACCCGGCTGCAACTGACCTTCGAACCCAAGACGAACAGCTACGGACCGACAGGCCTCGACCGCGGCCGGCCCGGCATTGGCTTTGCCAGCACCGTGCGCGGCAACAGCGCCGTGTCGCCGCC
This sequence comes from Sphingomonas ginsengisoli An et al. 2013, assembly GCF_009363895.1. Lineage (NCBI taxonomy): Bacteria > Pseudomonadati > Pseudomonadota > Alphaproteobacteria > Sphingomonadales > Sphingomonadaceae > Sphingomonas > Sphingomonas ginsengisoli (ex An et al. 2013). The sequence goes on from NZ_CP045434.1 coordinate 1,771,581, forward strand.
GCTCCGCGGCCTGGTCCGCACCATCGATTTCGACCAGCAGGGCTCGGTCCTCCTGCTCCACTTCGGCACCGCCGCCCCCGGCGCGAACGTCAGTGCCGTGCAGACCGGCGACAAGGTGATCGAGGTCGACGTCTCGACCGGCGTCCCCGCAGGGCCGGTGAAGACCGACATCCCGACCGGCGCCACCAGCGGCTTGCCCGCCGCCAGCGAGCCGCCGCCCGGCGAGGACGGCTATGAGCTCGTTCGCCTCAAATATGCCGACGTTTCCGAAGTGGTCGGACTGCTGACCGAGGGCGTGACCGTCAAGTCGAACGACCTGTTCCTGCCGCGCGAGCCGGCGTTCGGCTCGTCGGGCCTGACCGGCGCCAACAGCTACAGCAGCGCGCAGACCAGCCAGTCGCCGGGGACCAACGACGATCCGCTCGGCCAGTCGGTCGACAGCTCGATGGCGATCGACCGCCGCTTGAACGCAATCTGGCTCAAGGGCTCGCCCGACCGCATTGCGCGGATGAAGGCGATGATCGCCTTGATCGACGTCCCGCTCGACAGCGTGATCCTCGAGACCCAGTTCCTCGAACTGACCGAGAGTGGTTCCAAGGCGATCGGAATCGACTTCACCAACGCCAACGGTCAGGTCGGCGTCTTCACCGTCGGCTCGGGCGGCTTCATCCCGGTCGGCGTGTCGCAGGGGTGCAGCAGCGACGGCAATGGCAATCGCAGTTGCTCGGGCCACGTCACCGGCGCGTCCTTCCAGGCCGCGATCTACGCCCAGATCGCCAAGGGCAACGGGCGCATCGTCTCAAAGCCGCGGATTTCGGCGCAGAGCGGCTCGACCGCCAAGATTATCACCGGCGACGCGCTGCCGATCCTGACCGCCATCACCCTGTCGGGCGTCAACGGCGTCAGCCAGCAGGTGCAATACGTCAACGTCGGCGTCACCCTCCAAATCGCCCCCCGCGTCAGCGAGGACGGCTATGTGATGAGCCACGTGTTCTGCGTGGTCTCGAGCGTGTCAGGCTACAGCCAGGGCTATCCGACGATCAGCCAGCGCGAGGCCGAGACCTCGGCCACCGTCCACGATGGCGAGAGCTTCGTGATCGGCGGCCTGACCCAGGAAGACGTCATCAACAGCAAGTCGAAGATCCCGCTGCTCGGCGACATTCCGCTGGTCGGCCAGGCCTTCCGCACCGATCGTTCGACCCGCGCCAAGACCGAGCTCTACATCGTGGTGACCCCGCATGTGATCCGCCGCGGCTCGGCGGTGGGCGTCCCCTCGACGGTGCAGATCCCGGCCAGCGCGCTGCAGTAGGGAGTTGGCGCGCGGCGGCGCACATGGCAGTGGCGGGGTCAAGGAGATCACGCCCCCATGAAGACCCGTGCCGCCGTCGCCTTCGAAGCCAAGCGTCCGCTCGAAATCGTCGAGGTCGACCTCGAGGGGCCAAAGGCTGGCGAGGTGCTGGTCGAGATCATGGCGACGGGCATCTGCCATACCGACGCCTACACGCTCGACGGCTTGGACAGCGAAGGGCTGTTCCCCTCGATCCTCGGCCACGAAGGCGCCGGCATCGTCCGCGAGGTCGGCGCGGGCGTGACCTCGGTCGCGCCGGGCGATCACGTCATCCCGCTTTACACGCCCGAATGCCGCCAGTGTAAGTCGTGCCTGTCTGGCAAGACCAACTTGTGCACCGCGATCCGCGCGACCCAGGGCAAGGGGGTCATGCCCGACGGCACCAGCCGCTTCAGCTACCGCGGCCAACCGATCTTCCATTACATGGGCTGCTCGACCTTCTCGAACTTCACCGTCCTCCCCGAGATCGCGGTGGCCAAGATCCGTGAGGACGCGCCGTTCAAGACCAGCTGCTACATCGGCTGCGGAGTGACCACCGGGGTCGGTGCGGTGACCACCACCGCCAAGGTCCAGGCGGGCGACAATGTCGTGGTGTTCGGGCTCGGCGGCATCGGCCTCAACGTCATCCAGGGCGCGCGGCTGGTCGGCGCGGCGAAGATCATCGGGATCGACCTCAACCCCGACCGCGAGGAATGGGGGCGTCGGTTCGGCATGACCCACTTCCTCAACACCAAGGGGATGAGCCGCGAGGAGATCGTCGCCAGGGTGGTCGAGCTGACCGACGGCGGCGCCGACTACAGCTTCGACGCGACCGGCAACACCGAGGTGATGCGCACCGCGCTCGAATGCTGTCACCGCGGGTGGGGAACGTCGGTGATCATCGGGGTCGCCGAGGCGGGCAAGGAGATCGCCACCCGCCCCTTCCAGCTCGTCACCGGCCGCAACTGGCGCGGCACCGCGTTCGGCGGGGTCAAAGGCCGCACTGGCGTCCCCAAGATCGTCGACTGGTATATGGATGGGAAGATTTCGATCGACCCGATGATCACCCACGTGCTGTCGCTCGACGAGATCAACCGCGGGTTCGAGCTGATGCACAATGGCGAAAGCATTCGTAGCGTGGTGGTTTACTGAGCAATGGAGAAAAAACGATGTTCAGTCATGTGATGGTCGGCAGCAACGACATCGACCGGTCGAAGCGCTTCTACGATGCCCTGTTTGGCGCCACCGGCGGCAAGCCGGGGCGAATCGACGACAAGGGCCGCCTTATCTACCTCAACAACGGCGGCATCTTCATGGTCAGCCAGCCGATCAACGGCGCTCCGGCGACCCACGGCAACGGCTCGACCATCGGCTTCGGCGTCGACGGGCCCGAGCAAGCCCATGCCTGGCACGAGGCCGGGGTCGCCAATGGCGGCACGGCGATCGAGGATCCGCCGGGCCTGCGCGAAAGCAGCTTCGGCGGCCTTTACCTCGCCTATTTGCGCGATCCCGACGGCAACAAGCTCTGCGCACTGCATCGACCGCAGAGTTGATGGAGGTAGTCAGCGAGAACCGGGCCTATGGCGGGCGGCAACTGGTCTGCCGCCACGTCTCGGCCGCGACGCGCACGGACATGGTGTTCAGCCTGTTCCTGCCGCCGCAGGCGGAGCATGGCCCGGTTCCGCTGGTGACCTATCTGTCGGGGCTGACCTGCACCCACGCCAATGTCACCGACAAAGGCGAATATCGCGCCGCCTGCGCCGAATTAGGCGTCGCCTTCCTCGCTCCCGACACCTCGCCGCGGGGCGAGGGCGTGGCCGACGAGGAGGGTTGGGACATCGGCCTCGGCGCCGGCTTTTACGTCGACGCGACGCAGGCGCCGTGGGCGCCACATTATTCGATGTGGTCCTACGTCACCGACGAATTGCCTGAGCTGATCGCACGCGAATTCTCGCTCGACCTCACTCGGCAGGGCATCAGCGGCCATTCGATGGGCGGGCACGGCGCGTTGACGGTGGCGCTGCGCCACCCGGGCCGCTTTCGCAGCGTCTCCGCCTTCGCCCCGATCGTCGCCCCGAGCCAGGTGCCGTGGGGCGAGAAGGCTTTTTCCCGCTACCTCGGCGACGACCGCGCGGGCTGGCGCGGGCACGACGCCGTGGCGCTGATCGAGGACGGCGTCCGCCTGCCCGAGTTGCTCGTCGATGTCGGCACCGCCGACCCCTTCCTCGAGCGCGAACTCAAGCCCGAGTTGCTCGAGGCGGCCTGTGAGCGCGCCGGCATCGCCCTCTTGCTGCGACGCCAGCCCGGATACGATCACAGCTATTATTTCATCGCGACCTTCATGGCCGACCACCTTCGCTGGCACGCCGAACGACTGATCTGAGCGACTTGGGCTTTTCTTAACTGCCGCTTCCTAAGATGAGGCATGACCAGCCGCGCGTCCGCCTTCGACCTTGCTCGATCCTCGTGCGCCGAATGCCGCGACGGCCAGCCGTTTCCCTTGCCCACCCGCGCCGCCTTCCACCCGATCCTCGATCTCCAGGACGAGCGGGTGTTCGCCTACGAGGCGCTGATCCGCGGGATCGACGGGCAGAGCGCAGCCTTCGTGCTGCAGCAGGTCGGCGCCGACCAGGAGCATAGCTTCGATCAGGCCTGCCGGATGACCGCGATCCGCGACGCCGCCGCCGCCGGCATCGCCGCGACCGGCGCCAAATTGTCGATCAACTTCCTTCCCAACGCCGTTCGCAACCCGCGCAGCTGCATCCAGCAGACGCTGCGCGCCGCCGCGGACGCGGGCCTCTCGCCCGACCGACTGGTGTTCGAATTCTCCGAGAACGAGCGCTACGACCTCGCCCACCTGCGCGGAATCGTCGCCTGCTATCGCGAGCTTGGCTGCCAGGTCGCGATCGACGACTTCAGCACCGGTCATGCCGGCATGTGCCAGCTCGCGGTTCTCCAGACCGACATGGTCAAACTCGACATGGAGCTGATTCGCGGGCTCGACCGCGACCAGCGCCGGCGAGCGATCGTCGAATCGCTGGTGTTGCTGATCCGCCGGCTCGGGACCGAGGCCATCGCCGAGGGCGTCGAAACCGAGGAGGAACTCGAGGTCCTCCGGCTGCTGGGCGTGCGCTTCGTCCAGGGTTTCCTGTTCGGCAAGCCGGCACTAGGCACCCTGCCATCCTACCCCGATCGCCTGCGCCGCGGCGCGGTGCGCCGGCGCCACGCGCCGATCAACGCCCGTTTCGGTTGAGCCGCGCCTGAGCGCCCCCCGCCGGCAGCGCTGACCTTGGCCGACTTTCACTCCTGATACAGCAGCCGATCGCTACGAACGGCTGGGACCGACTTGTGCGATGCCGATCGGTCGCTTTTCACTTAAAGAAAAACCCGCCTCTCCGAAGAGAAGCGGGTCTTCCTTGTTCAGCCTTGGACCGAAGCCTTAGCCACGCTCAGGAGCAGGCGGCGGCGGCGGCGGCGGCGGCGCCGGGCAGGTGTCGGTCGCCAGGATCACCGAGCCGTCCGGGCAGGTCTGCGTCGCCGGAGGCGGCGGAGGCGGCGGGGGCGGCGGCGGAGGCGGCGGAGCCACTTCAACCGGAGCGCTCGGACCGAAGCGCAGGCCGACGCCGATCAGGCCGACGAGGCGCGACGAGTCGGTGCGGTAGTTCGAGTAACGACCTTCCGCCTTCACGTAGAGGTTGTTGGTCAGCAGCTGCTCGATGCCGCCGCCCACGGTCCAGCCACGGGTGCGATAGTGATTGTAGTAATCACCATAAGCGGTGTTGACCGGAATACCCGGGGTCGCGATCGGATCGGCGTTGAAGCGCTTGCGCTGCTCGTTCACGACGATACCGCCCTTGGCATAGACCAGGGTCGACGGGGTGACGAGCACGCCGGCGCGGACCGCACCGCCCCACTCCTCGAACGACTTGCGATAGGCCACGCCGGGCCCGTCACGGGTGATGTTCTCGTTGGGAGCCCACCAGAAGGTGCCCTCCGCGCCGAGGACGAAATTGGTTCCGAGCAGGAAATCCGCGCCGACCGAACCGCCGACACCGACCTTGGTGTGGTGGTTGCCTTCCGAATAGAAGCGGTCGCCGCCGACCTGAACGTCCGCACGGACGGCCGGGAAGCGATATTCCTGCGCACTGGCGGCGGTCGCCCCCAGCATCGACAGCGCAACCAGTGCGCTAGTGGCTAAGTACTTCATTCTGCTCCCTATTCTTCTTCGTTGCGGTACAGTGACTTGCCTAATACGTAGAGCTCAGGTCCCCCGCGGGTCGTTCACCGTGCACTGCACAATACTCGTCTTCCGGGACGAAATAAAGACGGCAATGCCGGCAGCACCCTGGATGCCCTACCCTTTATCAAGCTAACCACGAAGCCCTCAGGAAACTCCTAACGCCCGTGCCGAGTTCCTTTTGACTACGAAACGAGCCGAGCGATGCATATAGGCAACAGTACTGACTGCGGGAAACTATTCGTTATTTTCGCGTCATGAACATCGAGGTGCTGGACAAGGTTTCGACGATCCTTCGTGAAGTCGCCGACAGCGTTTTACTTCGCGATTTTCGACCCGGAAAAACCGTGGACGGATGGGAAAAATCCGCCGGTGAGATCGTCACCAAAACCGATCGGTTGGCCGAGGCGACGATCTCGCGCCGGCTCCGCGACCTTCGTCCCCACGGCATAGTGATTGGTGAGGAAGCCGTTGCGACGCGGCCTGAACTTTTGTCGGCGTTGAGCGAACCGCTCGTCTGGTTGCTCGATCCGCTCGACGGGACACGCAACTTTGCCCGCGGTGAGGGTCCATTCGCGACGATGCTGTGCCTGCTCGCGCACGGCCAGCCGGTCGCCGCCTGGATCCTCGATCCGCTCACCGGGCGGCTGGTGGTGGCGGAGCGCGGCGCCGGTGCCTGGGACGGCGCGACGCGATTGCGGTGTCGCAAGGACGTCCGAAGCATTGCCGAGGCGACGGCGATCGTCAGCGACGCCTTTGTCCCTGCCCCGCTGGTGGAGTGGGTTGCAGCACTGCGGCAGCGGTTAGGTGCGGCATATCCAACCCGGCGCTGCGCCGGCGCCGAATATCCGCTGCTGGCCGACGGCTCACGCGACCTTATCGTTTATTGGCGGACCCTTCCGTGGGACCATGCCGCGGGGACGCTGCTGGTCGAGGAAGCCGGCGGTGCCGTGCGCCAGCTCGACGGTTCGCCCTACCGTCCCGCGACCCCCCGCCCTGGGCTGGTCGCGGCAGCGAGCGAGGAATTGCTGGAAGCGGTGCTCGCCTTCACGCCCGACTGAGCGCGGCGTTCATCCCGGGGTCGGCCTTGTTGTGGCATGGCGAGCGCCGTAAGGGCCTGCAAGCCACGCCCGTCTCCGCATCCATTGGGTCATCGATCAACAATGTCCGTCAAGGTCCCGCTTTCCGCCCCGCGTCGCTTCACGACCGTGTCCGTGGCACTTGTCGGCGTGACCCTGCTTTCGGGATGCCAGTCGCTCGGTATTTCGACCGCGGTCGGGCCAACCCGGCGCGAGGTGCTGGCGTCGAGCCGGGACCTGACCATCCCGGGCCTGCAAATCATTCCAGTCACCACTGCGAGCGCCGCGCAGCTGTCTTCGGTCGAGCCGCAACAGCGCTTTTCCGACATCTTCGGCAATGCGCGGCCGATCGGGACCATCGTCGGTGTCGGCGATGTGGTCGAGGTCACCATCTGGGAAGCTCCGCCGGCCGTCCTGTTCGGCGGCGCGCCGGTCAGCACGCGCATCGGCAACGACGTTCAGGGCAGCCGTCCAGGCACGCTGCCCGAGCTGATGGTCGGACCTAATGGCACCATTTCGGTCCCGTTTGCTGGCGAGGTTCCGGCCGCGGGGCGCTCGCTCGAGCAGATCCAGCGGACCATCGTCGCCCGGCTGCACGGCAAGGCCAACGCCCCGCAGGCGATCGTCCGCATCACCCGCAATGCCACCGCCAATGTCTCGGTGGTCGGCGAGGTCGCCCAATCGGGCCGCGTGCCGCTGACTCCCAAGGGCGAGCGGCTGCTCGACGTTATTGCCGCTGCCGGGGGCACGCGCCAACCGATCGAGCGCATCACGGTCCAGCTCGCGCGCGACGATCGCACCGCGACCATGCCGCTCCAGGCCGTGGTCCAGGACAGCCGCCAGAACATCATCCTGCAGAAGGACGATGTCCTCACGCTGCTCTACCAGCCATACAGCTTTACCGTGCTTGGCGCGGCCGGAAAGAATGAGGAAATCCGCTTCGAGCAGACTGGCCTGACGCTGTCGCAGGCGCTCGGCCGGACCGCCGGCTTGCAGGATCAGCGCGCCGATTCGCGCGGGGTCTTCATCTTCCGCTTCGAGCCGGTCGAGCGCCTGCGCGGGCTGACCACCTCCGCGCTTCCCGCGACCGGCCGAGTTCCGGTGATTTATCGCGTCGATCTCAAGAACCCCGAGACCTATTTCGCCGCGCAGCGCTTCGCGATGAAGGACGGCGATGTGATGTATGTCGCCAACTCGCCCGCCGCCGAATTCCAGCGCTTCGTCAACACCATCGCCAGCACGGTGCTGCCGGGCGTGTCCGTGCTCAACACGGTAAGAGCTAACTGATCATTGCTGCTGCTTGACGTCAGTCGGCTGATCTGGCGGCGCTGGTCGGGCCGGCTGCCGACCGGCATCGACCGCGTCTGCCTGGCCTATGTTGAACAGTTCGGCGCCAATGCGCTGGCGGTTGTCCAGCAGGGCAACATGCGGCGCATCCTCGACGAGCGCAGCTCGCAGGCCTTGTTCGAGCGACTACGTCAACCGGGGCAGGATTTCCGCTCGGCGTTCGCTCGCCTGGTGGTCCGCACCGCGCCCGGCTGGCTGGTCGGCCGCTCGATGCGCGGCGCGCGCTACTTGAACGTCGGCCACACTGGGCTCGACACCCCGCACCTCGCCCCGTGGATAGCGCGCGAAGGGTTGAAGGCGGTCTATTTCATTCATGACCTCATCCCGATCACCCATCCCGAATATTGCCGGCCAGGCGAGGAAGCGCGCCATCGGCTGCGGATGCGGACAGTGCTCGACAGCGCCGCGGGAGTGGTCGCGAACAGCGAGGACACGCTGCGCTCGCTGTCCGCCTATGCGGGCGAGGTCGGCGCCACTGTTCCACCGATGGTCGCCGCGCCGCTTGGCAGCGACCTGCGCGCGCTGCCTCGTCGCAACGACGCCGTGGCAGCTCGGCCGACCTTCGTCGTGGTGGGGACGGTCGAGGGGCGCAAGAACCATCTTCTGCTGCTTCAGATCTGGGACCGCCTTGCCCGCGCGCTCGGCGACGAAACCCCGCGGCTAGTGATCATCGGCCAGCGAGGGTGGGAGAGCGAGCAGGCGGCCGACCTGCTCGACCGCGCGCGCAGCCTCAAACCTTATGTGACTGAGCTTGGCCGTTGCAGCGACCGCGAGCTGGCGGATCATCTGGCAGGCGCGCGCGCCTTATTGTTTCCGAGTTTCGTCGAAGGCTACGGCCTGCCGCTGATCGAAGCGCTGCACCAGGGCACCCCCGTGATCGCCAGCGACCTTCCCGTATTCCGCGAGATCGGCGGCGACATCCCCGACTATCTCGATCCGCTCGATGGCCCCGCCTGGCGCCAGACCATCATGGCCTATGCGGCGTCACCCAGTCCGGAGCGGGACGCGCAACTCGTCCGGCTGAGCAATTATCGGGTGCCGACCTGGGCCGAACACTTCCGGATCGTCGAACCGTTCCTCGACACGCTCTGACATCGGTTGGGGCGCACACAGCCGGCTCGCCATATTCTCGACCAGCGTGGTGACTGCCGACTTGCTGGCGAGCCCGCCGCGCACCAAACAGTCGTTGACCAGTACCTTGCGGAAGGCCTCGTAGAGTCCCGCCACCGGCGGCGGCGGATCGCGCCAGAAGGCGTCGAGATGGCCGCCGAAGGTCAGTCCGGGGATGTCGTAGATCGCGTCGCCGAGCACGCATACCGGCCGCCCGGCCTCGAGAGCGAGCGTCGCCGAGGTGCTGTTCACGACCACCATGCCCTCGGCCGCGGCGGCGAGCTCCTCGATATCGCCGCCGTCGATGAAATGCACCCGATGGCTAATGGCGAGTTCGCGCGCCCGGCGTTTGAGAAAGCCGCGCCAATTGAAGAACGAGCCGTCGAGCGGATGCGCCTTGATCAGCAGGTGCATGTCGGGCGCGGCGTGCGCAGCGAAACTTTCCAGCACGTAAGAGGTCGCCGACGGCATGTCGGTGAAGGGCGAATGGGCGCGGATCTGATAGTCGCCCGAGAGTTGCAGTGCATGAAGGAAGAAGCGCTTGCCGGCGAGCGCTGCCAACCCGCGCGCCAGTTCGCGGTCGCGCCGGCGGCGCGTGAAGTAGCGCCAGCTCCACCCGAGACCCTCGAACAGCGGCGTGTGCTGGCGGTGGTTCTCGTAAAAGGGGAACAGCAGGCTGCCGACCTGGACCGCCGTGTAATATCGCGCCGTGTCGCGCACCCGGCGGCGCAGGCTGGCGGTGATCGGCGGTTCCTCGGCCTGCTCGGGCGGGAGCTTGCGGGCCTGCTCGAACACCCGGGCGGGATCGCGCGACAAGGGGCTGTGCGCATTCACGCCCTCAAGCTCGAGCGTCATCCAGTGCGGCCGCAGATAGCCCTCCTCGAGCACGTGGGTGCGGACCCCGCGCATCGCCGCCAGCCGGCGTGCTGCGACGTGGTAGGGTCGACAATCACCGAACAGCAGCAGGTCGGTGATCTGATGCTCGCGCAGGAAACGGTCGAAGAATACGGCCCAATTCGATCGGCGCCCACGGAAATTGACCGCCGGCCCCGGCCAGTCGAACTGATCGCCCGCCGACAAATTGATCCGATGCACCGGGACGCCGCGCGCGCGCATCGCCTCGGCCAGCCGCGCGAACAGCGGACCGGGCGGTCCTTGCAGGAACACGAACGCACGCGGGCGCTTGAGCTTCTTGTCAATGATCACGCGACAAGCCTTCTCCAGCCTTTCACCAGTCTCCCCTGCATCCGCCTGAGGCCGACCAGCAACCCGGTAGCGGGCGCCGAATCGGTACAGAGGCGGTCGACCACCACTTCGGCCGGACAGGGGAGCCCGGTGACCGGATCAAGATAGCGCGGATAGACCAGCAACGCCAAGGCGACCAGTTCGTCGATCGTCCGGCGGCGCTTGCGGCGGCTCGGGACCGGGCCGAGATCGCGGGTCAGGCCCCACCCCGCGTAGAAGGGGACGCCGTAGGTGGTGACCGGCGTTTGCCGCAGCAGCGCCTCGAACCCCGCCAGCGAAGTGTTCACATGGACCTCGTCGGCAAGGTCGAGCAGCGAAGCGATGGGAAGATCGGTGACGATCCGGTCGGCGAGGTCGCGCATGCGTGCGGCGGGGATCGCGCCCTTGCGGTGGCCGGCTTCGACGTCGGGGTGCGACTTGTAGAGAATAAATGCGGCTGGATGGTCGGCGCGAACGCGCTCGAGGAGTTCCAGGTTGGTCAGCCCGAGGCCCCCCGTGAGGACCGAGCGATCGTCCTCGACTTGGCCGGTGACGAGCAGATGGCGCCGCTCCCCGCCCCAGCGCGGCAGCGGCACGCGACCGCGCTCATATTTGCCGAGGCCCGCCGCGACGATCGCCGCGCGCAGGCGGGCAGCGCGATCGAGCAAAGCGGGATCGATCTCGTGCGTTTCGAGCATGGCCTCGAGTTCGCTTGGTTGGCGATGGTCGAAATAGGGGCCACGCCGGTCGACGGTGATCGACAAGGGCGGGATGCAGTCGGCGCCAAGCCCGGCCGAGCGCAGAAAACCGTCCTCGACTTCGACCACCGGGATCGCGCGTCGTTCAAGCGCCGCCAGATCCTCAGCGCGTGCTTTGGAACCCCAGACCGCGACCGCCCCGGCGGGTAGCTCTGCCGGCAAGGAGCGCCAGAACGGCAAGGGACGTGCGCCGTCCCACAACAACGGTGCCAGCGCCGATTGCTTCCAGAATGCAATGCCGAGACCGCCGGCGAGGTCGCGATTGGAGCGGATCAGATCACGCCAGAAAGCGCATAGAGCTACGGCCTCAAGCCCACTCATCGCCTCGCCCGTGTACGGGTTTTCGACCCGTAAGAACGGCGCTGCGGCCTCGGCGTCGACTGTCGCGATCGCCGCCGCGTCCGGTTCATTCTGCCAGTAGTCACCGACGATTGCTTCCGAGCGGATCGTCGCGATAAGCGCGGCGATCGCGTCCTCGGATGGTTCGCTCGGAAGTGGCTGAAACGCCTTCGTCTGCGCGCCCGGAAACGGCGGAACCCGGAGCAGCGCGCCGGCGTCGCCTGCCGTCGGATCAGGGCCGCTCGTCACCGGCTCGCCCATGACTGCACTCGGCGATGGCCAACAAGCGCTCGAGCAGAGGACCCAGCGCATCGAGCGGCACGGCGTTGGGTCCGTCCGACAGCGCCCGGTCCGGATCGGGATGAGTTTCCATGAACAGTCCCTCGACCCCAACGGCGACCGCCGCGCGGGCGAGCGGCTCGACGAACTCGCGCCGACCGCCCGAGCGATCTCCGAGCGCGCCAGGCTGCTGAACGCTGTGGGTGGCGTCGAACACCACCGGGCAGCCGCTCTCGCGCAGCAGGACCAGCGAGCGCATGTCGACGACCAGGTCGCGATAGCCGAACGACGTGCCGCGCTCGCAGACGAAGAAGTCGCCGGCGTGGCCAGCGGCCGCGGCGGCCGCGCGCGCCTTGCCGATCACCGCGGCCATGTGCTCGGGCGCCATGAACTGGGCTTTCTTTATGTTGGCCGCCCGGCCACTCGCCCCGACCGCCGCGATGAGGTCGGTCTGGCGAGCGAGGAAGGCTGGGGTCTGGAGCACGTCGACAACGGCGGCCACCGGCGCAACCTGCTCGGCCGAGTGGACGTCGGTCAGCACTGGCAGGCCGGTCTCTGCCCGCACCTTGGCGAGCACCGCGAGTCCCTGCTCGAGGCCGAGCCCACGAAACGACTCGCCCGACGTGCGATTGGCCTTGTCGAAGCTGGCCTTGAAGATGACCGTCAGGTCGAGCCGGTCGGCGAGGCGACGCAGCTCACCGGCCACGTCGAGGCACAGCGCCTCGCTCTCGATCACGCACGGGCCCGAAATCAGGAAAGGCCGGGAACGCGTGACCGGGCGGCCGAACAGCAGCATGTCGTCAGTCCAGTCCAAGCCGAGCAAGCTCCGCCTCGATCGGCGCCGCATCCTCGGGGTTGTTAAGCTCGGCCGTTAGCTGGTCGGGCGGCGGACAATCAACCACCGCCACCCGCACTCCCTGGTCGAGGAAGCGGAGCTGTTCGAGCCCCTCCGCAAGCTCTGCCGCCGCCGGCGGTGCAGCGGAGTAGCGCCGCAACGCCTCGCGACGATAGGCATAGACGCCGAGATGCAGGGCGACCGGACATCCGGCGCGGGCGGCCCCGTGCGGAAGTAGATGCTTGGAAAAATAAAGTGCGTCGCCGGCGGCGTTGGTAACCACCGTCGTCCCGCCGACGCGCCCCGCTTCTTGCTCGGCGAGCAGATGCGCCAAGGTCGCGTCGGCAGCGCGGATAGCGGGTGTGGCGACCTCGACCGTCGCGTCGCCTCGGAGGCGCTCATGCAATGCCTGCAGGATGGTCGGGGGCGTGAGCAGCGCGTCCCCCTGCAGATTGATCACCACCTCGATGCGGTCGCCCAATATCTCGGCAGCCTCGGCGCAGCGCTCGGTCCCGTTGCGGCAATCGGCCGAGGTCAACAGCGCCCGGCCACCGAACCGCTCCACCTCGGCCACGATACGTTGGTCATCGGTCGCGACGTAGATCGGCAACTCCGCGAAGGCCCTGTGCGCCGCCCGCCAACTCCATTCGATCAGCGGGCGCGCCACGCCGCCGGCGCCGCGCAGCATGGCCAGTGGCTTGCCGGGAAAGCGGGTCGACGCAAAGCGGGCGGGAATGATGACGCAGGTTGGGCTCGAGGTCGGCTCAGCCATGCCTCGGCCGCGCCAGGTCGTGAATGTGGACAAGCCCAATCGGCCGCCGCGGATCGTCGTGTGCAGTGACGAAGATGGCGGTGATCCGGTGCTGTTGCAGCAATTCGAGCGCGACTTCGTTGCGGGTACCCTCGCCGACCGTCTTGGGCTGGGTGCTCATCACCTCCGCCGCCGAGTGGCTGAAGAGATTGTGGCTGTGACGGCGAAGATCGCCGTCGGTGATCACCCCGACCAGCCGGTCGTCGGCCACCACGCCGGCGATCCCGAAGCCCTTGGCGCTAATCTCGACCACCACGTCGCTCATCGCCATGCCGGGGGACACCAGCGGCAGCGCCTCGCCAAGGTGCATGATGGTCTCGACCGGTGCCAGCCGCTCGCCGATCGAGCCGCCCGGATGAAGCAGCTTCAGTCGTTCGCGCGACAGCCCGCGGGTCCGCATCACCGCGATCGCCAGCGCGTCGCCGAGCGCCAGCATGACGGTCGTCGAGGTGGTCGGCGCGATGTTGACCGGACAGGCCTCGCGGACCGCAGGGATCAGCAGCCTGACCGTCGCCGAGCGCATCGTCGGCGAGGCGTTTTGCGAACCGATGGCAATGATCGGACAATCGATCCGCTTGGCATGGTCGATGACCGCCCGGAGCTCGGGCGTTGCGCCGCTGTTGGAGATGAGCAGCAGCAAATCGCCTTCGGCGATCATGCCGAGGTCGCCGTGCGAGGCCTCGGCCGGATGGACGAACAGGGCCGGGGTGCCGGTCGACGCGAGGGTGGCGGCGATCTTGCGGCCGATATGACCCGACTTGCCCATGCCGCTGACGATTACTCGTTGACGAGTGGCGGCGACCAGCTGGACGGCGCGAGCAAAATCCTCGTCGAGGGCCTCGGCCAGCAAGGCCAGCGCCGACGCCTCCATCTCGATCACCTCGCGCCCGACGGCGATCACCCGCTCGGGGTCGGGCGCCGGGGACGTCTTGCTGATCGGTCGGTTGGTCGGTTCCATCGTCTACTCTTCACGCACTGATACAGCAGCGCCGTCAGCGCGCCGCCTGTTCATATACGTCAACGGTCTTGGAGATGCATCGCTCCCAGCGGAACGCGGCGGCACGGGCCAGTCCGCGCGTGACATTTCGGCATCGCTGAGACTCGTCCTCGAGGGCTTGGCCAAGTGTCACGGCAAATCCGTCAAGGTCGTCCGGATCGACGTAGAAAGCCGCATCCCCACACACCTCGGGAAGGCAGGACCGGCCCGCCACCACTACCGGGACTGCGCTCGCCATCGCCTCCAGTGGGGGCAGTCCGAACCCCTCGTAGATGCTCGGATAAATGAAGAGGCGCGCGCCGGCGTAGAGCTCGGGCAGCGCCGCCTCGGGGACGTAGCCGAGCGGCCGCAGCCAGCCTTCGGCGGCGCCGCGCTCGATGCTGGCGAGCAAGCTCTCGTCCTGCCAGCCCTTGGCGCCGACCAGCACCAGCGGAGTGCGCGCGCGGGTGGCGGCCGGCAGCAGGCGCCATGCCGCGATCAGCTCGGCGATCCGCTTGCGCGGTTCGAGCGTCGAGACGCTGAGGCCGTAGGCGCCGGGCGTGAGACCAAAGGGTGCGAGCACGGCCGCAAGGTCGTCGGCGGCGCGCGGACGGAAATTTCGCCCGACGCCAAGGTGCACCGCGCTCACCTTGTCGGCGGCCAAGCCGAATTCGGCGATCACCTCTTGGCGGACGGTCTCGGTGTCGGTGATGACGTGCACAGCGCGCTCGAGCGAAGGCAGCAGGTCGCGGGCGAAGTGCCGCAGGCGCTCGGCGCTATGCGTTTCGGGAAAGCGGATGACCGACAGGTCGTGAACCGTGACCACCCCGCGTTCGACCCTGCGTGGCAAGAAGTAGTTAGGACCGTGGAACAGCCGACCCTCGAGCGCCCGCCAGTCGCGCCAGTCGCGCCAGCGGCGCCAGCGCCGCAGATATTTGGGAGGCCGCGGCAGGCCTTTCTGACTCAGCAGCCTTTCCGGCTCGGCCACGAGCTGTTCGCGGGCCCATAGCGCCACCGACTCGATCCGCGGGTCGTCCGGCAGGCCACGAAGCAGTTCGAGGGTATACCGTCCGATCCCAGTCAGATGGGGCTGGAGCGAATCGCCCCACAGCGCGACTTTCACCGTCCTAGTCGTCCAGCATCCAGCGCAGCGTGTCGTCGAGCGGAATGGCCCGCAGCGGCCCGATCGCCGCCTCGAGCCGCGTGGCAGATCCGCTCAGCGAGCGGACCTCGTTGGCGCGAACGAAGGAGGGGTTGACCACGACAGCCATCCGCGCGCCAGTGATTGCCGCAACCCGGTCGACGATCTCCTGCAGGGTGACTGGTCGGCCCGAGCAGACGTTGAACACCTGCCCCGCCAGCTCAGGCCGGTCGAGCAGCCGGGCATAGGCGTCGACCACTGTTCGCACGTCCGAGAAATCGCGGGCGACATCGAGATTGCCGAGCTCGATCCGCGGCTCGCGCCGGCGCGCGTGGGCGACGATCTTGGGGATGAGGAAATGCTCGGCCTGGCCGCGACCGGTGTAATTGAACGGGCGCACCAGGGTGATTGGCAGCCGGTCGGCGTAGGTGCGCGCCAAGGCCTCCATCGCCAGCTTGGAAACGCCATAATCGTTCGCCGGCGCGGGCGGCATCGTCTCGTCGAGTACGCCTTCAGGCGCGTTACCATAGACGTTGGCGCTGCTTGCCATGAGCACCACCGAAGGCCGCTCGGGAGCTGCCGCCAGTGCCTCGAGCAGGTTGCGCGATCCGAGCAGATTGGTCTCGTACATTGCCCGCGCATCACCGCCGACGAAGGCAATCGCAGCCAGGTGGACGACATCGGTCGGCGCGATCTCGGCGACGAGCTCGGCCAGCCGCGCGGCGTCGGACAGATTGGCGACATGCAGTGTCGCGCCTTCGACCGCGGCCTCTTCGCCCGTTCGCTGGACCGTCCCGTGAACTTCGTAGCCCGCGTCGGCGAGCAGCGGATGAAGGTAGCGCCCGGTGAAGCCGGTAAGGCCGGTGACGAGTATCCGTCGACCGCCGCCTCCCCGCTGGACGACCCCTTCGTCCGGCATCAGAAGGAGGCGCCGGCCTGATTGCGGCGAAGATCGGCCTCGACCATCATCCGGCACAATTCCTCGAGCGTGGTCTGCGGCTTCCAGCCGAGCACTTCAGTCGCCTTGGCGGGGTCGCCGATCAGCAACTCAACCTCGGCCGGGCGGTAGAAGCGCGGATCGATCCGCATCACTGTCTTACCGGTCGCGCGGTCGACCGCGGTCTCGCTTTCGCCCTCACCCTGGAACTCGATGTCGAATTCGCCCGCCTTGAACGCCATCGCCACGAAGTCGCGGACGGTCTCAGTGCGGTTGGTGGCGAGCACGAACGTGTCGGGCTGATCGGCCTGCAACATCCGCCACATGCCCTCGACATATTCCTTGGCGAAGCCCCAGTCGCGCTTGGCGTCGAGGTTGCCGAGGCTGAGGCAGTCGAGCTTGCCGAGGCGGATCTTAGCGACCGAATCGGTGATCTTGCGAGTGACGAATTCGCGGCCGCGCAACGGGCTCTCATGGTTGAACAGGATGCCGCTCGAGCCGTGGATACCGTAGCTCTCGCGATAATTGACGGTCATCCAGTGGGCGTAGAGCTTCGCCACGCCGTAGGGGCTGCGCGGATAGAAAGGCGTGTTCTCGCGCTGGGGCACGGCCTGAACCTTGCCGAACATTTCCGAGGTCGACGCCTGATAGAAGCGGATCGACGGATCGACGATCCGGATCGCCTCGAGCAGATAAAGCGGTCCGATGCCGGTGATCTCGGCAGTGGTGATCGGCTGCTCGAACGAGACGCCGACGAAGCTCTGCGCGGCGAGGTTGTAAATCTCCTTGCAGCCGGTCTGCTGGACCAGCCGGATCGCCCCCGACAGGTCGGTCAGGTCGAACTCGACCAGATGCAGGTTCGGATGCTCGGTGATGCCGAGCTCTTCCATCCGCCAGAAATTGACCGAACTGGTCCGGCGATAGGTCCCGTAAACGGTATAGCCTTTGGCGAGCAGCAATTCGGCGAGATAGGCCCCGTCCTGTCCGGTAACGCCGGTGATGATTGCGGTGGTCATGAAATCCTTCTTCAGGCAGGTCGGATGGTCAGCGATTCGAGCGAAAAAGTTGCGCCACGATGATCCTCGATCCCCAGCTCGAAATCCTCGACCGCTTCGCGCATTGTGAGGGGAACGAAAGTTGGTGACGGGGTCGCCGGAGCCGAGCGTACGCAAAGGATCGGCAGCGGGGATGCCCAACCGCCGCCGCAGCCGGTGCCAGCCTCCGCCGCGCTCCGCAAGGGCCTGCGAAATCATGGCCTCGGCCGTGGCGAGCTGACTGCGATAACGCTCCGCCGTTACCGCCTCTCTGGCCAGCTCCCGCTGCAACGTTTCGGCCTATGGCGATTGCCTCCGCGTTCTCGCGCTCCGTTTCGAGATGGTCGGAGAGAAAGCGGACTGCTTCGTGGCGTCGCGCCGATTGTTCCTCGGCCTGTGCCAGCTGGGCGTTGAGTGCGGCCTGTTCAGCACGATGAGAGGCCACTGCCGCCGCCATCTCCTCTTTCTGCCGCGCATTGGCCGCCTGGAGTTCGCCGCGTTCGGCTTCTAGCGACAATTGTTGGGACTTTGTCTCCGCCAGTTGGGCCCGCGTGGCGACGAGGCCCGCTTCGCTGGCACGGACCTCAGTGGCCGTAGCGTCAGCGCGGCGTTCTAGGGCCTCGAGCTCCTCCAAAATCCGTTGGTTGGCGAAATGCTTGGCGGTGATAACGAAGCCGTCGAAAATGTTTGGCGGGCAGGCAAATGCCTCGGCCAGCTCGGCCTTGCCCTCGTGGACGAAGTAGCGGCTCAGCCCGTCGAAATGCACTTCGCGATAGCCGCGCCGTTCGAGCTGGTGCCGCCACGGCCCGTCGCTGTGCTCGCGTGAGTTGGGAAGCGTCGCCTCGACGACGGCAAGCCACGGCCGCGCCGGATGGTCGCCCCAGCTTTCGAGGACGTCGGCTTCCATCCCCTCGACGTCGATCTTCATCCAATGGAACGGATCGGCCCGGCCGAGCAAGGCGCTCAACCGCACGGTCGGGACCTGGATGTCGCGGGCTTTGCGCCCCGCCCGGACATGCCCATCAGCGATGCTGCGCACGCCCGTGGTAAGCCCGGTTTCCGGAATTTCGTGAAGCGTGATGGGCCCGGGCGCCATCGAGACCGCCGCCTCGACGACCTCTTCGTCGGGCCGCTGTTCCCGCAGCTTGCGCGCATAGTCTGGGGTCGGTTCGACATGGATGCCCCGCCAGCCGCGTTGGTAGAAGGCCATGCTGACCGAGTCCCACTCCGGATCCTGCGCGCCGACGTCGAGATAGCGGCCGTGCTCGACATGCCCGAGCGCCCGCCACAACAACACGTCTTCGAAATTCTGTGCGTAAGAAGTGAAGCTCATCGTGCGGCGACCCGCCGCTCATCCTGCTCGATGGGTTCGTCGACGACCGCCGGCCGATCGACTCCGATCTCGACCAATAGCTCGTCCGCGCATTCGGCCCAACTGAGCAGATGCTGGACCGGGGGATCGCCCTGCGCCGCGACCGCCATGATCCGTTCGATAGCCGCCGCCAGCGGTTCGGGATGGTCGTCGCCGAAGTAACGGACGTTGCTGAGCAATTGTTCGCGAAACACCGGCAGGTCGCGCGCGAGCACCCATTTGCGGTGCCGCGACGCCTCGGCCAGCGGCAGGCCATAGCCTTCGCTGCGGGTCGCCAGCAGCAGCGCCGATGCTCGCGCGTAAGCGACCTCGAGCGCCTCGTCGCTGACCCCTTCGAGCCAATGCAGGCGGCGCCCATATTCGGCATGCTGCCGGATCTGCTGCTGCAGGGCGCCAGTCTTCCAGCCCGCCTTGCCAATGATCATCAGGTCGGGCGCGCTCGACTGGGGGGCGGCCCACAGCCTCTCCATCGCGTGCAGCGCCACCGAATAGCCTTTGCGCGGCTCGACTGTGCCGACCATCAGCAGCGTCGGGCGCCTCGCCATTGCATCCAGCTGCTCGGCGACGAGCGCGGGAATACCGGTCGTCGGCCGCGAATGGGTCAGATCGCCACTGAGCCGAAGGCGGCCGAGTGGCGGCCGCGCGACGGGATCGAAATGATCGGCGAGCTGTCGCCCGACCGCATCTGAAATGCTGAGCAAGCTGTCGCCATGTGCCGCGATGGTGTCGAGCCAGCGGGTGAAGTGACCGACGGTCCCGGCATTGAACCAGTCTGGCTGGAGCACCGGCAGCAGGTCATAGACCACGAAGTGGGTCATGAGACCCGCCGCGCGCCAGTCGGCCAGCTGCCGGGTACAAGACGGCAGGTAATGCGCCGACAGGTCGAGCCCGATGAAGTGATCGCCGGGCGCCGCCTTGACGACCTCAGCGGTTAGCGTCGGCCGCTCCGCCGTCGCCTTCCAGCAGGCGCGACGATAGCCGTGCCGAGCACCGGCATAGACGGGGACGAAATCGTGGGTCGGGTGGTGGCGACGGCTCAACTCGAGCCACAGCGCACGCACCACCCGCTGGATGCCCGTGCGGGCGTCATTGCGCGCGATCACCGAAACGTCGACATAGACCCGCGGCCGGCGCGGCTCGCTCTCGCGGAAGCGGCGGCGATGGCGCGCGAACCAGGCATGCCGATGCACGCCCGACCAGAGACGCACCAGCTGCTTCACGCCGCGACGGCCGTCAGGCTCGCCTTCGTGTAGAAGTCGTAGGCGTCGTCGACATTGTCGAAATGCACCAGCGAGCCCTGGTGCAGGACGGCGGCGCGGTTGCAATGCTCGCGGATATAGCCCGGCTCGTGCGAGACGATGATCATCGCCCGCTCGCCGCGCTTGTCGAACAACTCATGATTGCACTTCTGGTGGAAGCGCGCGTCGCCGACCGCGATGATCTCGTCGATCAGGAAGCAATCGAACTCGATCACCATCGAAATGGCGAAGGCGAGCCGCGCCCGCATGCCCGACGAGTAGCTTTTGACCGGTTCGCGCAGGTAGATGCCGAGTTCTGAGAAGTCCTCGACATAGGCCTTCTTGTCGCGCCAGTCGACGCCGTAGACGCGGCAGATGAAGCGCAGATTGTCCCACCCGGTCAGCGCCCCCTGGAAAGCGCCGCCAAAGGCCAGCGGCCACGAGACGCTCATGTCGCGGGTGATCGTCCCGCTGGTCGGTAGCTCGGCGCCGCTGATCAGTCGGATCATGGTCGATTTGCCCGCGCCGTTGCGGCCGAGGATACCGACTCGCTCACCCATGTCGACCGTGAGATCGACGTCCTTGAGCACCCGGGCCGGTCCGGAACGGGTCGGGTAGGTCTTGTTGACGGCACGCATCTCAATCATTCGGGAATGACCTCGCGGCTGGTCTTGGCTACTTCGGCGAGCCCGAGCAGCGTCAAGGCAAGATTGCAGAGCGCCATGTAGCCCATGTCGTAATGAGCGACGATCTGGCTGCCGAAGAACTCTTCGCGGATATATTCTACCCCAAGCACCTTCGGCAGCAGGAGGACATACTTCTGACCTTCGGTCGGCAGTGCGTCGACGAGGAATGCCGCCCCCGACAGCGGGCACAGAATATAAGCGGTCGGTTGCAACAGCTTTGCGACCAGCTCGAAGCGCTCGGACAGTGCACCGAAGAACGCCGACAGATCGAAACCGAAACAAGCGAGCATGATCCAGCCGAAAACGATCTGGAGAATGTACTCGGGCGGTTCGAGCCAGCCGATCGAGCAGAAGAACACCACCAGGAAGACGAACGACGTCGTCGCTCCCGCCGCCTCGAGTAGCAGGCGCGACAGGTAGATATCGATCGGCCGAACGTTGCGGTGATAGAACAGCGAGAGATTCGGCGCGAGCGCGCCGATCGCTCGGTTGGGCATGTTGCGCCACAGCAGAACACTTGAATAGCCGGTGATCGCAAAGGCAACGATCGGCAGGCTCGACCCGTGGACCGAGCGGGTCGCGGTCCATAGTGCGGTGACCGCCAGGGTGAAGATCATCGGCTCGACGAACAGCCACAGGAAGCCGATATTATGGCGTCCGTAGCGGGACGGGATCTCGCGGAGCACCAGCGCCCAGATCACCCGCCGCTGGATTGCCCAGGAGCGCGCGAGGCTAGTCGGCTGCGGCGCCGGGACGGGGTCGGCGGGCGTCAATCACGATGCTCCCGCACGCCGGCCAGCAGCATGCTCATGATCCCGTAGGCAACCAGACCGAGGATGACGACCGACAGGATGCCGCGCCAGCGCCGCGGCTCTTCGGCTTCGTCAGGCAAATTGGGTTCGACGATCCGTTCGACATAGGCCTGCTGCTGACGAGAATCGTTGCGGGCCTGCTGCAACGCGGCGAGCGCCGCGGTCAGTCGCTTGTCGGCATATTCGCGGTCGAGCGACAGTCGCTGATATTGCACCGCCGCCGCCGATAGCGATCCCTGTCCGCCAGCAACTCGGCTCCCCTCGAGATCGATCGAGCGGGTCAGGCCGGCGATGCGCGTCCGCAGCTGCGGAATCTGCGGATTCTCCGGCGCGATGGATTCGAGCTGCTGGAGCTGCAACCGTGCGCCGATCAGTTCGTCCTGAAGCTTGGATACCAATTGCAGCTGCACGCTCGCCTGCCGCTCGGGATCGACGATCCCGCTGCGTTGACGGAACGCGCCCAGCGCGCGCGATGCGCTGCGCGCCGCCGCCTCGGCGTCGTTCGCTTCGCGCTGTGCATTGCCGAGCAGGTCCGCCTGCCCGCGATTGTTGAGCCGATTGACCAGCGCTTCAGACATTTCGAGCAGGCGCCGGTTGATCTTCTGCGCATCCTGTGCGGTGTAGGCCCGCACCGACAGGGTAGTGATCGCCGAGGTTGTGTCATGCTCGACCCCGACCCGTTTGCGGAAATAGTTGTAGAGGTCCTCGAAGGTGTTGCCGAACCCCAGCGCATTGAACCGGTCGAACACCGAGATCGACGGGCTAGTGTAGGTCTGACGGATGTAATTGCCTTCGTTGAGCGCCTTCAGCGCGTCACGGCTCTGGACGAATTTCTGCGCGACGAAGATCTCATCGCCCGAGCTCGAGAAACCGACCGACTTGAGCAGCACCCCGAGCCCCGTGGTGGAAGGTTTGTCGGGGCTGCGGACGACGAATTGCGACTGCGACACGTACACGTCCGACGCGAACAGGCCATAGTAAAGGATAGCGAGCACCGTCGGCACGATGACCAACAAAACGAACAATGGATTGGCGGCAATGCGCATGCGCGACTGCCTCAGGCGCTGGAGCAAGGTCGATTCAGAACGGCGTTGCAGCATGAAAAAGTCTAGCAATCAGTCGGATATTGGCGGGATGGCGGGCCTTAACCTTTTCAGACGGAGGCTGCCAGTTGTTTGATGTCCGCAAGGATAGTGGCGAGCCTTCCCGATGCGCTCATGCGGCCTGGGCCAGTGCCGCTTGGACCGGCCAAGCCAGCAGGAGTTCGGCGTCGCCGGGCAGGTCGAGGCCCTCCAGCGACGCCGCGCATAAGGCTTGCCCGATTTGATAGGTAAGGCCCTGATGGCGAACGGAACCGCTGACAACCACGACCTGCCAGGCCGCCGTGGTCGGCAGGCCCACCGGGAATGCGCCCACGCACCAGGCCGCGCCGAAATAAGGACCATCAGCGAGAATGCGGCTGCGCCGATCGGCCACGCTGCCATCTCGCGCGGAGTCATGCCGCCCGAAATAAGCGACCCGCAACCCCTCGTCGAGATGCAGTTCGCGCGGCCGGCCATAATCGAACAGGCGATAGGTGAGGTCGGCGCTCTGCTGGACTTCGAGCAGCACCAGCCCCGCGCCCGCGGCATGAATGGTTCCAGCCCGGTTGTAGATGACATCGCCGCGCGCAACCGGCTTCCAGTCGAGCAGGTCGACCACGCTTCCGTCGCGCACTGCCGAAGCGAATTGCGCCGGCTCGCACGACTGCTTGAGCCCGAGCCCGATCGTCGCGCCCGGTTCGGCCGCGAGCACGATCCACATCTCGTCCTTGCCGCACGGATGCCCAACCGCGCGAGCCTGGGCGTTATCAGGATGAACTTGGATCGACAGTCGCTCGCTGGTGTAGAGATATTTGATCAGGACCGGCAGCTCGGCACCCGCGGGATGGCGGAAGGCGACCTCCCCGATCCGAACGCCATTCGCTCCACGATGCTGCCATGGGACGTCAACCTGTCCCCACGGCTTTTCGCTCAAACACGCGGCGAGCTTCACCACCACCTCTGTCCAACAAGATCCACGGCACCCACCGCGGCAGCAAAACAAGAATAATGTACGGAATCGAAGTTTGAATGGCGAGTCCAACAAACAGATTTTTATCTCGAATTTGAGAAACCACTGTAGGGCAGACAACTCCAATCATTAGAATTACAGTTATTTATTCCTCCACCCATGAAATTATAATAATATATTTGATGTATGATCTTGACTTAGAGGCCATCGAATTGAAACTCAACATCCCTCCGGCGGAGGACGGCACCGGTGGGTGATAAGCACTTTGCGTGGTGCAAACCGATTTCAACCTCTGTCGCCCCGTTTCACGCGCCAACATAGAACTGTTGTGAATACAACGTTACAATAGGCCAGCTTAGGCTTTCATACGATGTGCGGCGTTAACCGTCGGGGCGGCGAAAAATTCCGGTCGCAGTCAAACCATTCGCCTTTTGCCATTGGGAATCAGCCAAAGATGGGACGAGGAGTGTCATGAATTTCGGGGTCAATAATCGCCTGCTTGACCACCCTTGCTGACAAACAAATTGTCGGCGCTTCCCGTCGCCGCTTTGTTACAAGGCGATGTCGAAAGTGCGCAATGTCTGAGTTATCGAAAATGCATTCTTATTCATTTCTGAACGTGCATCACGTACGTTCACTCTTAAGATAATTAGTATTGTCTCGCCGCTGATTTTGCGGCAGCTTCCGATCCAGACGCCGGCAAGGCGTAACCTTTGGAGAGGGGCACATGGGCATCCGCAGCAGCATCTTGGGCGTTTCACTAATCGCGCTAGCATGGTCCGACGGAGCATTGGCGCAGGCGCCGCCGGCCGATCCGGGCCGCACCACCGCTCAGGCCGATTCGCCGCCCCCCGACAGCGGCGACGTTATCGTCACCGCTCGCCGCCGGAGCGAGAATCTTCAGCGCACGCCGCTGTCGGGCTCGGTGCTGACCGGCACCGACCTGGCGAACAAGGGCGTCGCCACCGTCGACGCACTGCAGTTCGCGACGCCGAGCATCGTGGTCAACAATTTCGGCCAGGGCATCGATTTCAACGTCCGCGGGATCGGCAAGGGCGAGCACAACACCCAGACCGCGACCGGCGTCATCACCTATCGCGACGGCGCGCCGACCTTCCCCGGCTATTTCCAGGGCGAGCCCTATTACGACGTCGCCAACATCCAGGTGTTGCGCGGCCCGCAGGGAACCATCGTCGGGCAGAACGCCACGGGCGGCGCGGTGTTCGTCAATTCGAACGATCCGATCATCGGTGGCGGCAACCATGGCTATGTCAGTGCCAACATCGGCAACTATGCCGAATTCGGCGCGCAGGGCGCGATCAACCTGCCGGTGAGCGATACCTTTGCGGCGCGCGTCGCGCTGTACGGTCTGCGGCGCAACGGCTTCTACAATATCACCGGGCCGGGCGGCGTCCGCTACACCGGCAACAATGGTGACCAGCGCCAGATTGCCGGGCGGCTATCGCTGCTGTGGAAGCCGTCGAGCGCGCTGACGATCTCGTCCAAGACCGATCTCGATTACCTTGATTTCGGCGCTTACGTCGCCAGCCCCTATCAGAATTACCAGCCGGTCGGGGTGCCTGCGCTGACCAGCTACAGCGACCTTTTCGACCTTCAGCTCAACTCGCCGCAGGAAGCGCGCGACAAGTTCTTCCGCCAGATCCTGCGGGTGAACTACCAGTTCGGGAACGGTATCCAGCTGCGCTCGGTCAGCAGCTACGCGAAGGGCAACACCAAGTATCGCGCCGACCTCGACGGCACGGCTCTCCTCACCCCGGCGACCGCCGACAAGACCTTCTTCGACAATGTCGACGAACGCCAGATGACGCAGGAACTGACGCTGATCTCGCCTGACAGCGCGCGGGTGACCTACCTCGCCGGCGTGTTCGGGGCGTGGAACAAGTATAATTTCCTGCCGCCTTACCAGTTCGTCAGCGACAGCTCGTCGGCCCCCGGCGCGGCCAGCGAATATCGGCTCCAGGGCACCAACCCGAACCGCTCGCTGGCAGCCTTCGGCCAGCTCGGCTTTGCGATCACCCCGGCTCTCAAGCTCGAGCTCGGCGGCCGCTACACTACCAGCCGAAGCGTCAACCACGTCCAGATCCTGCAGTTCGGCGCGCCGATCGTCGCCGAGGATCGGACCAAGTCGCACAATTTCTCTTACAAGGCGTCGCTCGGCTGGACCGCCGATGCCAACAATTACCTGTACGGGTTCGTCGCGACGGGGTTCAAGCCGGGCGGCTTGAACGTCCCGGTCGGCCTGACCGGAGCGCTGGCCGGCCCGACCGCCTTCAAGGAGGAGACGGTTCGCTCCTACGAAGCGGGTTGGAAGAGCAGCTTCGACAACCGCCACATCCGGACGACTGTGGCGGTATTCTACAACCAGTATAAGGACTTCCAGGTGATCGTCTCGAACCCCGGCTTCCCGGTGTTCGGAACCGAGATCAACGTGCCGAACACGACCAAGATCTACGGCTTCGAGGCCGAGGCGGAGGCGCATTATGGCGCCTTCCGGTTCGACGTCGGCGCCAACGTCACGCACAGCAGCATCGGCGAGTTCTTCGCAGTGGATTCGCGCCGCGGCGTGATCACGGTCACGCCCTGCAACCCGCTGACCGGCCCGGCCAATTCCGCCTGCATCAACCTTGGCGGACGCGACCAAACCTATGCGCCCAAGTTCACCTTCAACATCGGCGGGTCGTACGACATCGCGCTTGGCGATGGGGCGACCCTGACGCCGCGGGTGAACTTCGGCCATATCGGCAAGCAGTGGGCCACGTTGTTCGAGACGCGAACCTTCGGTGACCGGCTTGAGGATCGCAACATCCTCAATGCCCAACTCGCGTTCAGCAAAGGCAGCGTGACGATCACCGCCTACGCGACCAACCTCACCAACCAGCACTATCCCGCGGCGCTCAACAGCGGCCTCTACTTCGCGGGGGCACCGCGGCAGTATGGGCTGAAAGTGCTGAAAGCCTTCTAGTCTCGTCCTCGGGCGCGCGGCTTCGGCGGCGCGCCCCTTCTCCTCTCGTCGGGTCGTCATGCAAAGCTACGCCCTCACCGTCGACAAATTGCTCGACCATGCGGCCAAGTGGTTCGGCGATCGTGAGGTCGTCACTGGCGGCGGCTCGGGACCCGACGATCGGATCGGCTATGCCGCGTTACGGCGCCGCGCCAATCTCCTGTCGGGGGCCTTGGCGAGCCTGGGCGTGACCCTGGGAACGCGGGTCGCGACGCTCGCCTGGAACAGCCGGCACCATGTCGAGCTGACCTATGCGGCGATGGGCATCGGGTCTGTCTGCCACACCCTCAATCCGCGCCTGACGATCGAACAATTGGCGGCGATGATCGACGAAGCCGGAGACATACTGCTCGCGGTGGCCGGCGACCTCATCGAGCAAGGGGCGGAGCTCAAAGCGCGATGCAGTAGCGTGCGCCACCTCATCCTACTTGATGACGAGGGCGCGACGTCGCCAGCCGGGACGCTGACGATCGACAAGCTCATCGAGGACCACGGCGTCGCGGTGCCCTGGGGCGACTTCGACGAGCGGACGGTGGCCGGACTGTGCTTCACGTCGGGCACGACCGGCGCGCCCAAGGGTGTCGAATATACGCATCGCTCCAACTACCTCCACACGCTGCGCGCGCTGGCGGCCGACGCGGTTGCTCTCACCGCGCGCGAATCGCTGCTGCTGGCGGTACCGATGTTCCACGCCAATGGCTGGGGCCTTCCGTTCGCGGCGCCCGCTGCCGGCACCAAGCTGGTCCTTCCGGGGCGGCACCTCGACGGGGCCAGTCTCGCCGGCCTCATTCGCGCCGAGCAAGTCACCGTGGCGGTCGGCGTGCCGACGGTGTGGCTGGGTCTGCTCGAACAGCTCGAGCGCAGCGGCGAGAGCGTGCCGAGCCTCGAACGCATTCTTATCGGCGGGTCGAGCTGCCCCGCCGCGCTGATCGAGCGGCTCGAAAGAGGGCTTGGCGCGCGCGTGCAGACCAGTTGGGGGATGACCGAACTATCGCCAATCGGGACTTTGTCCCCGCCGTTCGCGCGCGCGGTTCCAGGCACTGCGGGGCGGCCCCCGCTCGGCCTCGACCTCAAGCTGACCGATGCCGACGGGACCCCCCTGACTGACCAGCGCGCCGGCCAGGGGCATCTGTGGGTGCGCGGGCCAAGCGTGCTCGACCGCTATCTGGGCGCGGAGAATGATGCGCTCGACGCCGAAGGTTATTTCCCCACCGGAGACCTGGCGACCATCGATCGCGACGGCAATCTCACTATCTGCGGGCGCGCCAAGGACCTCATCAAGTCAGGCGGCGAGTGGATCAACCCGGCCGAAATCGAGGCAATCGTCGGGGCCGACACGTCGGTTCAGCATGTCGCGGTCATCGCCCGTCCGCACGTCCGCTGGGGCGAGCGACCGGTGATGATCGTCGAGCGGGCAGAAGGTGCCGAGCCCGTCGACCTCCTGGCGCTCCTCAAAGGACGGATCGCCGGCTGGTGGCTCCCCGACGCGGTCATCGAAATTTCCGCCATGCCGCTCGCCGCCACCGGCAAGATCGACAAGCAGCGGCTTCGGCGGGAATATGCGAGCGACCCTGCCGCCGCCGCCTGAACTCAGTCGCAGCCGGCGCTTCGCGGCGGCAGGGTGGGTGCGGCCAGCCCAACGTTCCAGTTCCACCCGTCCTTGCCCGCGGCCCGGCGCCGGCACATCACCGCCTCGTTCAGCTTGAACATGCCGGGCATGGGGTCGCGCCGGTTCTCCGGCTCTGCTGCGAAGTGGAGATAGTTGGCCTCCTTCCCGTAGCTTGGCCACGCGCCGCCTAGCCGC